>NZ_JBDNYY010000003.1:122916-298073 GCF_047722525.1 Gluconobacter sp. | reverse complement strand
CTCCCCGTCGAAGTCAAACAGCAGAACGCCTTCGTCAGAGCATTTACAAGGTAAGTCCAGATAAACGCTGCCCGGTAAAATCATTTGGCTTTTACCGGGAAACGGGACAAGGTTTCCTCAGAACTCCCTGACCGTTGGGTAAGGATCAATGATGGGCAGACTGTGGTTCAGAGGGAGTATTCCGTCTGCTTTTCTCGCTCTGCTCGTCTTCCTACCTTCCGCTCAGGCCAGAACCATTCACGACTGTGTCGTGACGAGCGAAGTCCTGCCTTTCCTCAACCCTGCAGGCGCTCCCGTCATTCATGTCCGCGTCAATGACCATGATATCGGCGCCTTCTTCTCGACCTTCACCACCCTGACAAGCGTCTGGGACGCAAAAGGATTCGATTTTTACCGGAGCGACCCCATCAAAACCGTTTCCGTCACCGGCACGGGTGGAAACTATTCAACCACGGTCGAAAGCCTTCAGATCGGCAATTCCGTCTTCAAGGATCTGTCCACGCTTCTGGTTACCGACCGCCCTCCGAAGGCCCCGGATGGCCTGCTCCTCATGATGGATATCGGATGGGACATTCTGGGGCACTATCATCTCCTGATCGATCGATACTCCCAGGAAATGGCCATCTTCAGCTATGACACGGCACCAGACTGTCCGGATATCGGAACACTCCTGAAAAATCCCGGACCGTTCATCCCACTCGCGTCGCTCGATGATGAGTCCCCACAGCTCAATCAGGTGACGGGCCTGCTGGACGGTCACAAGGTGGACATGCAAATCAATACCAGCGCGAACCGCTCCATCATCCAGCAGTGGGTGGCACGGAAAATGGGCATTTCACGGCGCATGCTCGCTCAGGATGACGAGATCCGCGTCGGCGCAGGCGAGGTTCTGCTGGGGCACAGGCATCATTTCAGCACGCTACAACTTGGCTCGCATACGCTGCATGACATCACTTTGGACGTCGTGCCGGATGCGGAATTCAATATTCTGGGAATGGATGTCCTCAAGCATTTCAACGTCCTGATCAATCCCATGAAGGGCAGGCTCTGGCTTGAGGATTACACGCCTCCGCCCGGTCATGTGGAGGAGAAGGCGCTCCCCTGGTCCCCGACCCATGACCGGCTCAGCATCACGCATGCCAGCGAGGAAAAGCAGGCCCCACCCACACAGGACCAAAGGACGAAGCCTGCGCCCCGCCCCTCCGGCAATCCGTGATCAGGCGTCTGCCGACCCACCATCCACGTCGAACTTCACACCCTGCGCGAGCGGCAGGGTGCGGCCGTAATTGATGGCATTGGTCTGACGGCGCATATAGGCCTTCCATGCATCGGATCCGGACTCGCGCCCTCCCCCGGTTTCCTTCTCACCCCCGAACGCACCACCGATTTCCGCACCCGACGGCCCCATATTGACGTTCGCAATACCGCAGTCAGAACCCTGCGCGGAGAGAAACTGCTCCACTTCACGAATATCGGTCGCAAAGATCGAGGACGACAGGCCCTGCACCACATCGTTCTGAAGCGCAATGACCTCATCAAGCGTGTTATATTTCATGACATACAGGATCGGTGCGAACGTCTCTTCCAGCACCGGACCGGTCTGCGACGGCATCTCCACCATCGCCGGACGGACATAGAACGACGCCTCACCGTTCACATCCACACGCGTCCCACCGTGGACCGTACCGCCCGAAGCTGCCGCAGCCTTGAGGCTGTCCTGCATCATCCCGAAAGATGCCGCGTCGATCAGCGGGCCAACCAGCGCGTCGCCCTCAATCGGGTTGCCGACCGAAATCGCCCTGTAGACATTGGCCAGCTTCGGCACGAGCGTGTCATAGACGCTGGAATGGATGAACAGGCGACGCAGCGTCGTACAGCGCTGCCCGGCAGTCCCCATGGCGCCAAAAGCAACGGCCCGCAGCGTCAGCTCCAGATCGGCGGAGGGCGTGACGATGGAGGCATTGTTACCGCCCAGTTCCAGAATGGAACGGCCGAAACGACGCGCCACGCGCTCTCCGACATCGCGGCCCATCCGGGTCGAACCGGTCGCGGAAATAACGGGAACACGGCGGTCTTCCACCATCAGTTCGCCGATGTCACGACCACCGACCAGCAGGGTGCTGAGCGCGGCTGGAGCATCACTGCCGAACCGGGCCGCAGCCTTCAGGAACAGGGCCTGCGTCGCCAGGGCGGTCAGCGGGGTCTTTTCCGAAGGCTTCCAGATCACGCTGTCACCGCAGACCAGCGCCAGCGCGGCATTCCAGGACCAGACGGCAACCGGGAAATTGAACGCCGAAATGATGCCTACCGGCCCGATGGGATGCCACTGCTCCGTCAAGCGATGATCGGGGCGCTCGGACTGGATCGTCAGGCCGTAAAGCTGGCGGGACAGACCGACCGCGAAATCGCAGATGTCGATCATTTCCTGTACCTCGCCCAGACCTTCGGACGGCACCTTACCCACTTCCAGCGTCACGAGACGCCCGAGCGCCTCCTTGTTCGCCCGGAGCTCCTCACCCAGCAGACGCACGAGTTCGCCACGGCGGGGCGCCGGAATCCTGCGCCAGGCCGTAAACGCCTCAACCGAACGGGCGATCGTCGCGTTCGCCTCTTTCGCGCTGATTTCCGCAACTTCGGCAATCCCCTCGCCCGTCAGCGGAGACCTCACCGTCAGGCTGCCATCCGTATAAAGATCAGGCGCGACACCAAGACTGTCGAGGAGCGTTTTCACTTCGGAGCGGAGGGATGCCGTCATTGTTTTTCCTGTCTTGGGTCTCATGCCGGACGCAGGATACGTCCAGATCTGCAAAAACTGCTCAACGCGTCCCGGAAATGATCCATCACGGAACGGGGAGCACAGATCCGATCCTGCGCCCTTTACATCCACAAACCGTCAGAACGCGTTCGTCAAGATGAGAAGACACTGACCGCAAAACAGCGTGAAGAAAACACGGGAAAGTTCAGGCCTCGATATCCTGAAGAACCTGGAATCCTTCAAAAACGGGTGGTCCGAGCGTCAGAACCGGCCCCTGTCCGGCACCGGCATGAGCACTCCGGAACTCTTCAGAGCGGGTCCAGCCGATGAAAGCATCATAGGAGGCCCAGACGGTATGGGAGGCATAAAGAATGTAGTCTTCCATCGCCGGCCCGCGCAGGAACTGGAAACTGACAAAACCGGGGACGGTTTTCAGAAGAACATCACGGTCCAGCCATTTTCTGCGAAAGGCCTCTTCGCTGTCTGGCCGCACCCTGAAACGGTTCATGGCAATATACATCGGAGCGTCCTCCTCTTTCGCCTCGCAGGCTGTGTTCCTGCGGGCAAATGTAACAGGCGGGCATGGTACGGTTTGTGTCCGGCAATGCCCGTCCATTTGAAATGGATCTGCGGATCGTCGCGCACAAGACCCGGGCGCCGGGCATGACTTTCCGACCGGGTCTGCTGACTGGGACGTTCGACGGAAAACCGGTAGGATGCCCGCAACAGGGCAGGATGCTCATTCCTGTCAGACCATATGATCCACAGCAGCACACTCAGAAGATCCATCTGAAAGCAGAACCATGCAGAATTTTGAATTCTACAATCCCACGCGCATCATTTTCGGCGAGAACACGATCCCAAAACTCGCGGAACAGATCCCGGCCGAAGCCCGGGTCCTGATCCTGTTCGGTGGATCGAGCGCGGAGCGTAACGGCACGCTCCCGGAAGTCCGCAAGGCGCTTGAAGGGCGTTACACGAGAGAATTTGGTGGGATTGAAGCCAATCCGACCTATGAGACCCTGATGAAGGCCGTTGATCTCATCCGTACGGAAAAGCTGGATTTCCTGCTGGCCGTGGGCGGTGGCTCCGTCATCGACGGCACCAAGTTCGTCGCAGCGGCCGTGGATTTCGAAGGCGATCCGTGGAGCATCCTCACGACGCATGGCGCGAACGTCAAAGCCGCCATGCCGCTGGGCACTGTGCTGACTCTGCCGGCAACGGGTTCGGAAATGAACAGCTTCAGCGTCATCACCCGCCAGTCCACGCGCGAGAAGCTGGCGTTTGGCAGCCCGCATGTCTTCCCGCGCTTCTCGGTCCTGGACCCGACACGCACCTATTCCCTGCCCGTCCGGCAGGTTGCGAACGGCGTCGTGGATTCCTTCGTGCATGTCATGGAACAGTATCTGACCTATCCGGCTGATGGTCTGGCACAGGACCGCTTTGCCGAGGGACTGCTGCTCAGCCTGATCGAAATCGGGCCGAAAGTCCTGAAAGAGCCGCAAAACTACTCGCTTCGCGCCAATTTCATGTGGATCGCAACACTGGCGCTCAACGGGATCATCGGTGTTGGCATGCCGGAAGACTGGTCGACCCACAGCATCGGTCATGAACTGACGGCGCGTTACGACATCGACCATGCCCGGACACTTGCCATTGTCCTGCCCTCCATGCTGCGCATCCGCAGGGAAGCCAAGCGTGACAAGCTGCTTCAGTATGCGGCGCGCGTCTGGAACCTGCATGAAGGCACAGAAGACGAACGCATCGAAGCGGCGATCGTGCGAACGGAAGAGTTTTTCGAAAGTCTGGGGATTCCGACCCGTCTTTCGGCTTACGATATCGGTGCGGAGGCCATCGAGCCGCTGATCGGCCAACTCGAAAAGCACGACATGACGGCGCTGGGCGAACATGCCGACGTGACCCCCGAGGTCAGCCGCCGCGTCCTTGAACTCAGCCTCTGATCATGTTTCGGGGACGGGTCATGTCGTCCCCGCGTTTTTCAGGAGAGCGTTCCGAGGACGGTCTCGAGATGCTGGCGGTAAGCCGCAAGCGTGGCGTCCACGTCAGGCGCTTTCATGACATCTGTTGCCAGAAAGGTCGGCAGGGCGGACATGCCCAGGAACTCGTGGGCCTTGTGAAACGGAAAATAGACCCCGTCGATACCACGCCCCTCGAAGAACTGACCGGGGTCGGTGAAGGCTTCTGCCGGTGCGTTCCAGGTCGCGGACAGCATGTACCGCTTGCCCTGACGCAGACCGCCCGAGCCATATTTGCGTTCCGGATGGGCCCGGCTGCGGCCATCATTGGCATAGAGCTTTCCATGCCCGGCCGTCATAACCTCGTCCATGTATTTCTTGACAATCCAGGGCACGCCCATCCACCAGCCGGGGCACTGGTAGATGACCAGATCCGCCCACAGGAAGTTTCCGACTTCCTGCTCCACATCATAGCCATCGTCGATTTTCGTCTGGCGGATGTCATGGCCACCCTTGGTCAGCACGTCCGCCGCAAGAGCCTGAAGCGTGTCGTTCAGCCGTCCGTGTGAATGGGCGAAGACCTTGCCGCCATTGAGAAGAAGAATTTTTGTCATAATCGCATATCCATTCTGTCAGGCATCGGGGATGTGAGTCTGCTGTAATGCATCATGAACCGATAAAGGCCTCTTGATAATTGTTTCAGGCTCCACAAAACCTGTGAATCAGTTTCACAGATCGGAAAACCGATGGATAACCGTTTAGGCGAGATGAAAATCTTTCTCCGTGTCGTGGAGAGCGGCAGCTTTTCCGAGGCAGCCCGTCTTTCCATGACCACCCCTTCCACGGTCAGCAAGCTGATCGGGCGGGTGGAGAGCCGCTTGGGCGTGCGCCTTGTGGAGCGCTCGACGCGGAGGTTGTCCGTGACGCCCGAAGGTCTGGCCTATTACGACCGGGCCCAGGCTCTGATTGCCGAGCTGGATGACATGGAAGGTTTTTTGTCCAAAAAGACCGTTCAGCCCAAGGGGACAGTGCGGATCAACGCCTCCGTGGCGTTTGGAACACTGGCGCTGGAGCCGCTGCTGCCGGCATTCTGGGAAGAATATCCCGATATTCTGGTCGATCTGTCGCTCTCCGATGAAATGGCGGATCTGTATCTGGACCGGACCGATATCGCGTTCCGGGTGGGAAAACTTCAGGATTCCAGCCTGACCGCCCGGCATCTGGGAACCGTGCCCCGGCTTATCGTCGGGTCGCCGGCCTATCTGGCGCGGTTCGGCCACCCCGGAGCCGTGGACGATCTGGAGCATCACCGTTGTCTGGGGTTCAATTTCCGCCGGGCGGCACCGGTCTGGCCCTTGCAGGAACGCGGCCGGATCGTGGACCGGATCGTGCGGGGGCCCCTGCTCGCCAATAATGGCGAGACCGTCCGTCGGGCCGCGATCCGTGGGGCCGGACTGGCGCGGCTGGCGGAATATCATGTCCGTGAGGATCTGGCAGCGGGGCGACTTGCGGAAGTTCTGTCGGAAAGCGGGACGCGGGACGAGGAGGACATCCATGCGCTCTATCAGGGCGGCAAACAGGTGCCCCAGCGCATTCGGGTGTTTCTGGACTTCGTCGTCCCACGCTTACAGGCGTATCTTGAGCCGCTCCGGGGAAATCTATGAATGCAATTCCCAGATCCGTGTTCAGTCCCCTGCCAGGACCGGACCATGCCCCTCTCCCCGAAAACGGATGAGTTCGCGGCGGATGACCTGAAAGACCGTATCCCGCAGCCAGCGATGGATGGCATCGGTATCCACCCGCGGATGCCAGGCCTGAAACGAGGTGACGGGCGGCAGGTCGAACGGAAAGTCGAAGGCCTCAAGCTGGATCTGTGAGAGCGGCAGGCGATCGATCACAATATCGGGCAGCGGAAGGATCATGTCCGTCTCGCGCATGGTCTCGATCATGGAATGATAGGTCGGCACGACCATCGCGATGGGGCGCGTCAGCCCGTAGCGCTCCTTGAGGATAGCGTCGATCGGGCCATAGGGACGGCCTTTGCGGGAGACGCTGATATGGTCGTAATCGACGAGCGTCTGCGGCGTGATGCCGCGTCCGAAAATGGGGTGTCCTTCGCGGACCATGGCGCGAAATGACGTCAGGAACAGGGTCTGGCGCATGATTTCCGGGCGAAGGTCGTCCGTGGCACCGACATAGAGGTCGATCCGGCTGTTGCGCAGGGCTTCGCTGGCCGGTTCCTCCGTCTCGGGCGAGAACACGATGCTGCACTCCGGGCAGTCCTGCTTGAGGGCCATCAGGATGGCATTTCCGAATGCCCCCACGATCAGATCATTGGCGCGGATCGTGAAACGGGGCGAAAGGTGCCTCAGGTTCAGCGTTTCGCTGTCATTCACGAGCGCATCCGCGTCCCGCACGATATTCTGGACACGATCGCGGATACGGCTGGCAAAGGTCGTGGCCATCATGCGCCGGCCTGACAGCACCAGGATCGGGTCTCCGAAAACGGTCCGCAGCGTTGCGAGATGGCGGCTCATGGCCGCGTCACTCACCTTCATGCGACGCGCGGCCTGCGAGACGCTTTCTTCCTCCACGAGAACCTGAAGATACCGCAGGAGATCAAGATCGTAGCGTCTCTGGCTGTCGGTGCGTTTCGCCATCGCTTTCTCCGTTTCCTGCGGCTTTCAGGTCCATTTTCACGCCTTCGTGTGAAAATGGAAAGGATTTCCTGAACCCTTGCAAAAAGTGGAAACGTCACTTGCCGCAAACGTGGGTTTTCGGACCAACACACTCCGGATAGTGGCTGAGGGGAAACGGAAGAGACCCCATGCAACCAGCAGCTTCGCCACCGGCGGGGGCGCCCCCCGCGCAGCCCTCCTATATCCCGCCTTTCGGCATGCGGACCATTATCGGCTGTCTGGGAATGCTGCTGGCCGTGCACGTCGCCGGATTTAACGAGCACATCACGGAAATCGGGCTCGCCGACATCCGGGGCGCGATGCATATCGGGCATGATGAAGGGACGTGGTTCACCTCGATCTACGAGGCTTTCAACATCGCGGCCATGGCGTTCACGCCCTGGTTCTACATGACGTTCTCGATCTACCGCTTCTCGATCTTCATGACGGCCGTGCTTGCAATGCTGTCGATCCCCCTGCCCTTCATGCCGGACATGATCTCGCTGTGTTTCCTGCGCGCGGCACAGGGGCTGAGTGCGGGCTGTCTGCCGCCCGTCCTGATGACGGTTATGCTCAAATACCTGCCGCCCCCCATCAAGGTGTTCGGCATTGGCGGCTATGCGATGAGCGCCACTTTCGGCCCCAATCTGGGTGGGCCGCTTGAGGCAATGTGGTTCGAACATGTCGGCTGGCGCTGGCTGTACTGGGAGGTCATTCCCTTCAGCATCATCGCCATCGCCATGATGGCCTACGGGCTGCCGCGCGATCCGGTGCATCTCGAACGGTTCAAAAACTTCAACTGGCGCGGCTTCTTCATTGGCGTGCCGTCCATCCTGTGCGTCGTAACGGTGCTGTATCAGGGGGACCGGCTGGACTGGTTCCGCTCGCCAATTATCTCCCATCTGACATTCTGGGGCGGTGCGCTGTTCGTGGGGTTCCTGTTCCATGAATGGCATCATCACAGCCCGTTCTTCCGGCTTCAGTACTGGAAGAACCGCAACATCACGATGTCGCTTCTGACGCTCGTGGCGGTGCTCATCATCTGCGGACTAATGATGGAAGTGCCGATGACGTATCTCGAAGCGGTGCGCGGTTACCGGCCAATTCAGGCGGCTCCGGTTGCGCTGACGGTCGCCCTGCCCCAGCTCATCATGCTTCCGCTAACGGCTGCGCTCTGCAACTCCGCACGGGTGGACTGCCGCTATGTGCTGGCGTTTGGTATGTCCTGTCTGGCGCTGGCGGCGTTCCTTGGAACCTGGCTCACGCCGGACTGGGTGCGGGACAATTTTTACGTCCTCCAGGCACTTCAGATCCTCGGCCAGCCAATGGTCGTGATCCCGGTGCTGATGCTGGCCACCATGTCCCTTGGCCCGGCAGACGGGCCGTTCATCTCGGGTATGGTCAACATGCTCAAGGGCATGGCCAATGCGTTCGCCGCTGCCATTTTCGAAATCCTGCTGCGTCGCCGGGAGCAGTATCATTCCACGATGCTGCTGGACCGGGCGGGCAACAACGCCACGTCCCTGTCGGGCATGGGCGATCCGATCCACGCGGCAATCAGCAACACCTCGCCTGACGGCGATCATGTGGCGCGCAATACGCTTCAGATCTTCCACACCTACCTGCACGAGCAGTCGATCACGCTGGCGCTGGTGGACATCTATTTCATCGTGATGTGCATCTGCATCTTCTACGTCGCGCTGACCGCCGTGCTGCCGAAACGGGTCTATCCGCCCGGCAAGGGGCCTGCTCCGGCCATGCCTGCCGTCGCCCGCGAACCGGACCCCGAACCGGCCCCCTCCTCTATTCCCGCCACCGCACACTGACGGACCTGCCTCGAACATGATTTACGGAAAACCCCTTCTTCTGGCCGGATGTGCGGTCATTGTCCTGACCGGTCTGGCCTGGACGGCTGACCGCTTCTTTGTGGGCGACGGTATCCGTCAGGAGACCAATGACGCCTATGTCACGGCCGATTTCACGACCGTGGCTCCGAAAGTTTCGGGGCGTATCGACCGGGTGCTGGCGGAGGACAATGAATACGTCCATGCGGGAGAAGAACTCGCCCATATCGAGGACGACGATTACCGTGCTGCTTTGGGAGCCGCCCATGGTGATACCGCCGCAGCGCAGGGCGATGTGGACAATCTTCAGGCCCTGCTGGACCGTCAGGGCTCCATCGTCGATGCGGCAAAATATACCGTGCAGTCCGACGAGGCCGCGCTGGTCTTTGCACGGCAGAACGCGGCCCGGTACCGCAATCTCTCGGCAGGCGGTGCGAGCACCATCGAGCAGCAGCAGAGCGCGGAAGCCCGGCAGCTTGAGGCCCTCGCCGCCCTCGCCCGCGACAAGGCGGGAACCAGCACGGCTGAACAGCAGATCACGGTGTTGAAGGCCCAGCTTGAAAAGGCTCAGGGTGCGCTTCTGAAAGCCCAGAGCGCGGAGCATCAGGCCGAATTGAACCTGTCCTACTGCACCATCCCCGCCCCCGTGGACGGTGTCGTCGGCGAGCGTGGTGTCCGCGTCGGTGCATATGTGCATCCGGGTACGGGTCTGCTGGCGGTCGTGCCGGTCCGCAAGGCCTATGTGCTGGCGAATTTTCAGGAAACACAACTGACGAAAGTCCAGACGGGACAGAGTGCGACGGTCTGGGTCGATACTTTCCCCGGCCATCCGCTCAAGGCGCATGTGGACAGTCTGGCCCCGGCAACGGGCGTGGCTTTCGCAGCCATTCAGCCGGACAATGCGACGGGTAACTTTACGAAGGTCGTCCAGCGTGTCCCGGTCAAGCTGACCTTCGATCCCGGCCAGCCTCTGGCCGAGAAGGTGCGCGTCGGCATGTCGGTCGAAGCGCGGATCGACACGTCCTCCACGCCTGCGGGCATCCATTCCCATGACGAGCGGTATCTCTGGAAATGAGCCCTTCCCTGTTCCAGCCCTCCCGCTGCCTTCTTCTGGCACTGACCGCGCTGTCCGCCTGCACGGTGGGTCCGGACTATCACCGTCCCGATCCGCATGCGCCGACGCACTGGCATCAGAGCCTTGTACCTGCTGCGAGTCATCCGCAGGAAACATCTACCATCGATGCACAATGGTGGCGGATCTATCACGATCCGACGCTGACGGCGCTGGAAGAGGATGTGGCGCGCAACAACCTCGATCTGCGCGAGGCCGCCCTGCACTTCACCGAAAGTCAGGCTGAACGGAAGATCGCCAGTGCGGCGCAGATGCCGCATATGGAAGGTGCGGCGTCCTATGCCCGCGAGCGGGCCAGCACGAACGGTATTCTTGGCCTCCTGGGGACCATGCAGCAGGCTGGGCCGGGTGAGATCGCCAGTGGGCAGCAGGGTTTCGGCCCTGCGGCTGCGAATGGAGCAAAAGGCAATCCGTCGTTCAATCTGCCGCAATACGGGCTGAGCGCGTCCTGGGAAGTCGATTTCTGGGGGCATGTCCGGCGGCAGGTCGAAGCGGCTACGGCGGCCATGCATGAAACGGACGAACTGCGCCGTGATGTTCTGGTCTCGCTCATGGCCGAGACGGCGCAGGATTATCTGAACCTGCGCAATATCCAGACGCAGATCGGCATCACGCAGCAGAGCATCGCCATTGCGCAGCACAGTGTGAAGCTCACGGAGTTGCGCTTTGCACAGGGCACGGCGACGAAGCTCGATGTCGCCTATTCCCGCGGGCAGATGCATGGCTTTGAGGCGCGTCTTCCGGTCCTGAAAAGTCAGGAAGTGCATCTCGTGAATGCGCTGAGCTTTCTCACTGCGCGGGAACCCGGCGCGTTGAAAGACCGGCTTGGATCATTCCGGACGATCCCCCTCGTTCCCGCGGATATTCCGGTTGGCCTGCCCTCCGAACTGGCGGAGCGTCGTCCGGATGTGCGGGCGGCCGAAGATCATCTTCATGCCGCAACAGCGAGCATCGGTGTGGCCGTCGCGGACTTTTTCCCGCGTGTGACGCTCTCGGGCAGTCTGGATATTCAGGCGTTGCAGTTCAGTGGGCTAGGCTCATGGGCGTCCCGTCAATATGGGTTCGGCCCGACCATGACGTTACCGCTGTTCGAAGGCGGCCGTTTGACCGGGCAGCTTCATCTGCGCCGGGCCCAGCAGAAGGAAGCGGCGATTGCGTTACAGCGCACGCTTCTGAAAGCCTGGGAAGAGGTTGATGACTCCATGGCGGACCTGAGTGCCGCGCAGGAGCGTCGGAACCGGCTGGAAGAAACGGTTTCAGAAGACGAAACCGCCGTCCATATTGCGCAGCTTCAGTACAGTCAGGGTGCGGGGGACTTCCTCAACGTGCTAACGACGCAGAATGCTCTTCTGGCGAGCCGGAGTGCGCTGGCAGAGTCCAACGCGGGCGTGTCGGTTTCGGTAGCCCACCTGTACAGGGCGCTAGGCGGAGGATGGACGCAGAAATCCTGACGTCCATCCCCACTGGAACCGTTCTCAGCCGCCGTTCAAGGCAGTGTTGAGGACGGCTGCCAGACGCACACCGGCCTGCTCCAGGCGCAGTTCCATGATCGGCCAGGAAAGTGCGGTATAGTCCTTGCCGATATCCGCACCCTTGTTGGCTGGCAGTGCGCCGTAAGCCACGCTGCGGGCCAGCGAATGACTCTCATCGGCCCAGTTGACAGTGGCGCCGTAAACGTCCCCGCCATCAAGATCCTGCACCCAGTACTTCGTCTCGTCTGCCGTAATCAGGGCACGGAGACGATCGGCTTCCTTCTTCGCACGCGACGCATCAATGCTGTAAAATGGTCCGACATGCAGGTCCGCCTCATGGTCGATTACACCCTCATCCCACAGGGAATGCAGGTTCATGTGGCCGTTGGCGTTGTTGCCGAAATAGGTCAGGCGGATGGCATTGCCGCCCTTGTCATTGTTACGCTCGGCGGCATGCAGGGGCTGGTGGATATCGCCGATCAGGTGAACAACCCATTTCAGTGCGACCAGACGCTCCTGCGAGGAGGCATGCGTATCAGCGAGGATTTTGATTTCCTCGGGCAGCTTCTCGACGACGCAGGCCCGGTCCGGGCAGTCCCGCGCCTGCTCATAGGCCGGGTGGGACACATCGATATCGACATAATGCCATTTCAGCGTCTCCGGCAGACCGCCCTTCTTCTTGGGCACATGACCGATCGTGTCAGGCCAGGATGCGACCTGATCGAGTGTCTGGTGGTTCTCCAGCGCCAGCAGTGCGGTCGCGGCCTTCTGGGCCTGCGGCGTCAGTCGTTCCTGCGCAATGTCAGCAACGATCGCGTGACCATACGGACCCCAGGCAAATGCGCTGGACGAAAAGGCAATCGTGCCGGCCCCGATCAGGGCCGTACATAAAAGACGAAAATGCATGAAGACCTGACAGTCCATCTCTGAAAGTGACGCTGCTTCCTGTTTATCATCCTTTCGAGAGCACGACAAGGCATTCCGCACCGGTGGTGACAGAACCGTGGCGGCACATCTTTTCGTGTTCCGAGCACAATCCCGGCCTCCATGACAAAGCCATAAGGAAGGTGTTTTTTTTGAAAGGTGGCGGCCAATTCAGAAGTGAAGCCTGAGTAATCCGGTTTTTATTCTCAAATCGAAGTACTGTTAAAAGCACTCTCATATTTCGTATCAAATATCCCGGTAGACACGCACACCCACGCAGCAGATCCCACCAGTTTTTCCTCTCCACAGATAAGCCTCTTCAGAAAATTTACCCCACGGTAAAATCGGATTTACACACTGAGGCCCATCACAATCCGGATTTTTACAAAATAATAGGACATACAAACCAACTAACCAAAACAGTATGTCATAAAGTTTACCGAAAAGTACATTCTACGCTTATTGCACTTATTGTTTTCAAAAAATACGATCCACCGAAGAAGACGAGAAAAAGAGATCAATTTCTTATTATCACTTAATTTTTACTTTGGAGGCTTTCTGGATGTCATCCTGGACACAGGTTTACGATCCAATAGGAAATATCTGGATTTCCGGCGCGATCGCTCTCATTCCAATTCTGTTTTTCTTCTTCGCCCTTCTGTATCTGAAAATGAAGGGACATATTGCCTGTACGATTACTGTCGGTATTACTTTCGCCCTTGCGGTCGCTTTTTACGGCATGCCGGTCTTCATGGCCGTGGCGGCCTGTCTGTATGGATTTGCCTATGGGTTATGGCCCATTTCGTGGATCATCATCGGGGCGGTTTTTCTCTACAAGGTTTCCGTCCGGACCGGCCAGTTCGACATCATCCGTCATTCCATTTCCACGGTCTCGGAAGACCAGCGCATCCAGCTCCTTCTGGTTGCGTTTGCTTTTGGGGCCTTTCTGGAAGGCGCTGCGGGTTTTGGCGCCCCAGTCGCCATCACGACCGCTCTCCTTGTCGGTCTTGGTTTCCCTCCGATCTATGCTGCCGGGCTGTGCCTGATCGCCAATGCGGCGCCCGGAGCTTTTGGCGCGATGGGCATTCCGGTGATCGTAGGCGCCCAGGTGATCGGGGCGGAGCCCTACGCGGTCGCCCGACTGGTCGTAATGCAGTTGATCGTGATCGGCATCATCATCCCGTTCTGGCTGGTCGCCGTGGTGGACGGAATGCGGGGGCTTCGTGAGACCTGGCCTGTGGTGCTCGTCACCGGCGTGACATTTGCCCTGACCCAGACCCTGACAGCCCTGTTGATTGGGCCGGAACTGCCGGACATCATTGCTCCGCTGATCACGATGGTCACGATCCCGGTCTTTCTGCGGTTCTGGAAGCCGCGCCGGATTTTCCGCTTCGAGACCGGCGAGACGGCCGCCAATGTCGCTATCGAAAAAACGTCCTATACGGCATCACAGATCTTCCGCGCCTGGTCTCCCTTCATCGTCCTCACGGTTTTCGTGGCTGTCTGGAGCATCAAACCCTTCAAGGCGCTCTTTGAAGCAGGCGGACCGCTGAACTGGACGGTCCTCGTCATCAGGTTCCCCGGACTGCACAATCTGGTCCTGAAAGCAGCACCGATCGTCCCCAGCCCGACACCTTATGCCGCCGTCTTCAAGCTGGATTTCATATCTTCGGTCGGCACGGCCATTCTGCTGGCAGGGGTGATGTCTGTCCTGTTCCTGAAAATGCGTCCCAAAGATGCCCTCACGACCTTCGGGGATACGCTGCGGGAACTGAAGACGCCGATCTATGCCATCGGCATGGTGCTGGCCTTTGCATTTCTGGCGAATTACTCCGGACTGTCCACAACACTTGCCCTGGTGCTGGCCATGACCAAGGGAGCATTCACCTTCTTCGCGCCGCTGCTGGGCTGGCTCGGTGTGTTTCTGACAGGCTCGGACACCTCCTCCAACGCGCTGTTTGGCGGCCTTCAGGCCGCAACCGGACGCCAGATCGGAGTGAGTGGAGAACTTCTGGTTGCGGCCAATACGGTTGGTGGCGCTGTGGGAAAGATGATTTCTCCGCAGTCCATCGCCGTGGCCTCGGCAGCCGTTGGGCTGGTGGGACAGGAAGGCGCACTGCTCCAGTTCACACTGAAATGCAGTATCGTTCTGGCAATCCTGGTCGGATTGATGACAACGGCGCTGGTCTTCATGGGGGTGGGAACATAATTCTTCCCATCCGGAACGCAGTAGCCGCGGGGCGCAGGGTCACACCTGTGCCCCGTTTCTTTTTCAGACCGGAAGAGTACCCTATTCATCTCTCGAGAACCGTATTGCGAGGCGTTCTCAATATAGAATCGGCTCTCAAAAAAGCTGATCTGACGAATCCGTTCCATCCATGAAGGATAGGAAGAGCAGATTACTTCCAGAGTCCCTGATAACTGCCGGGGAACCGTAATAAGACAACGTACGTTTCCGTATGTTATCCTTTTCGTGGACACCCAGTGGGCTGTATTTTTTACAGGGTTATTTCCTGATAATTGGCCGTTCACGGTTGCATGATCAGCCTGTCGCTGTAGGCTGCGGCCCATTGAAGGTGACATGAATCACGGTCGTGTCATCAGTCTCGAGTGTATGCGAAGAGTGATTTTACATGACGAAAGATCGTCACTGCCCTCTTGTTGACCTCCATGTTTCCTCCCCCAATGCCATGCGTCTGAACCGGCTGATGCGGATGTCGCGTCGCGATACACTCATGACGGGCATGGCCGGCATGGGTGTTCTGGCGGCTGGGAATGTCGTGGCGGCGGAGCCTGCAACCGGCTCTGACCCTGAACTTGAACGCTTCATGAAGGTCTCCACGCGCCTGACGGACCGCCCCTCCCTGGACCCGCGGATCGGGCAGGCGCTTTACGAGCGCCTTCTCCAGTCCGGACCGGAGCGCAAGGCCCAGCTTTCGAAGCTGGCGACACTCCTGGAAGGCGGCACTTACGAAAACGCCTCCGCGTTCGCCAGGGCTGCCGAACAGGCCGATCCGGCGTTCAAGGACGTCATCCATGACATCATGACCGGCTGGTATCGCGGCGTCGCGGACGGGAAAGTCGTGGTCTATCGCTCCGCGCTGATGTTCGACGTCACCAAGGACGCCATCTATCCCAAGACCTATGCCGCAGGCGGCCCGTTCTACTGGACGACGCAGCCGCCTGATGTCGACAAGCCGACCGGCGCCCCTGCGCTGTCGCCGTCCAAGTTCGACGTGGAACCTACCTGAGAGCGGGAACAGCATCTCCTATGTCTTCTGATCAAAATCTCTCCGCCGATGTCGTGATCGTCGGATCCGGTGTCGCGGGCAGTTCCATTGCGAACGAACTGGCCCGCGCCGGCATTTCCGTCATCGTGCTGGAAGCCGGACCGCGGGTGGACCGGCAGCATTTCGTCGATAATTTCCGCAATCTGGAAAACAAGCCCTCGTATCAGGGCCCCTTCCCGTCCACGCCCTGGGCCGAGCATCCGCCCAACCAGATCACGCCGAACAAATATCTCCATACGAGCGGCCCGAACGCCGAAGCGTATCAGCAGGTCTATCTGCGGATGATGGGTGGCACGACCTGGCACTGGGCCGGTTGTGCCTGGCGCTATCTTCCATCCGATTTCGAACTCAAGACCCGTTATGGTCAGGGCCGTGACTGGGCGCTGAAATACGACGACCTTGAGCCGTTCTATTATCAGGCCGAAGTCATGATGGGTGTGTGTGGTCCGGACCCGAAGGTCGAGGATCTGGGGTCGCCGCGCAAGCAGCCCTATCCCATGGAAGCGCTGCCGATTTCCTATGCGGCCCAGCAGTTCCGCAAGCTCATCAATGAAAAGACTCCCTACCGCGTCGTGCATGAGCCGCAGGCCCGGAACACGAAGCCCTATGACGGCCGTCCGACCTGCGAAGGGCACAATAACTGCATGCCGATCTGCCCCATCGGAGCGATGTATAACGGCGGATATTCCGTCTATCACGCCGAGGCAGCCGGTGCGAAGTTCGTCCCGAATGCGGTCGTCTACAAGATCGAGCGTGACAGCGCGAACAAGAAGGTGACGGCCGTTCACTATTACGATCCGGACAAGGGATCGCATCGCGTGACGGGCAAGTATTTCGTCATCGCGGCACATTGCATCGAGACGGCCAAGTTGCTGCTGGTTTCGGCCGATGAACAGAGCCCAGATGGTATTGCCAACAGTTCGGGCCATGTCGGCCGGAACATGATGGATCATACCGGCGTGCAGGTGACGTTCATCAGCGGCGACAAGGCCCTGTGGCCGGGACGCGGTCCGCTCGAGACCAACGTGATCGACAATTTCCGTGATGGCGACTGGCGTGGCGATCGCGGCGCGTATCTTGTTCACATGGTCGATGACAATCAGGTCGATTTTGCGACACAGCTTGCAATTTCAAAGGGTTATGTCGGTAAGGATCTGGAAGAGCAGATCCGCTATCTGGCCTCCCATACGGTCCGCCTGTTCAGCCATAACGAGGCCCTGCCCGATCCGGACAACCGCCTGACGCTGAGCAAGACGCACAAGGATGCGCTCGGGATTCCGCATCCGGATGTCTATTACAAGCTGCCGGAATATACGGTCCGCAGTTGCGAGCATACGCGCGGGCTGTTCAAGAACCTCATCGGCCTGATGCACGGCACGGACGAGCAGTGGACGCCGGGTTATTTCCCGCAGGATCATCCCTCGGGCAGCACCATCATGGGTGTGGACCCCAAGGATTCCGTGGTGGACGGCCATTGCCGGACGCATGACCATGAGAACCTGTTCATCGCAAGTTCGTCCGTGTTCTCCACGGTCGGGACCGGGAACATCACCCTTACCGTCGCAGCCCTTGCGCTCCGTGTTGCCGATACGCTGAAAAAAGAACTGCTCCATGCCTGATTTCAAAACCGTTTTCTGGTCTTTCCTTGTTGGTGGAACGGTTCTGAGTGGACTGTCTGCTCACGCTGCGCAGGCGGCGGATGTCGATCAGGATGTCATGAACCGTGGCGCCTATCTCGCCACGGCTGCAGACTGCATCGCCTGTCATACCAAACAGGGCGGGACGCCGTTCGCGGGGGGGCTGAAGATCGCAACCCCGATGGGCGATATCATTTCCACGAACATCACCCCCGATGCGGATCATGGGATCGGCAAATACTCGGAGCATGACTTCGAGCAGGCGCTCCGCAAAGGCAAACGGCGCGATGGCGAGAACCTTTATCCCGTCATGCCCTATGTGTCCTATGCCGGGATGACGGATCAGGACATTCACGCGCTGTATGTCTGGTTCATGAACGGGGTCAAACCTGTTGCGGAAACACCCCCTGCCACGCAGTTGAGCTTCCCCAGCAATATCCGCCTGACGCTGTCAGGATGGAACATGCTGGCGGGGAGCGAGAAGCAGGAAACCGGCGATTCCGCGACCTATGATCCGCTGCGACGCGGCAGGTATCTTGCGACTGCCCTTGAACATTGCGGGACATGCCATACCCCCCGCAATGTGATGCTGATGGAAAAATCCGACCAGTACCTCGCCGGTAGTCCACTTGCAGGCTGGTACGCGCCGAACATCACATCCAGCAAGACCGGCGGCATCGGGGACTGGAGCGAAGACGATATCGTCCAGTATCTGCGGACCGGCCGGGTCAAGGGTAAAAGCCAAGCGGCCGGACCGATGGGCGAAGCTGTCGAGCACAGCACGAGCCATCTGACGGATGCGGATCTGCATGCGCTTGCGGCCTTCATCCGCCAGGTCAAACCCATGGATGATGATGCCGATCACCAGCCCCGTGATGGTTTCGGCAAAGCGGACAACACGCCCGATCTGCGCTCCGGCGAGCTGACCCGGATCGACAACCTGTCCCATAAGAGCCCGGCGAACCTGTTCGACGCAAACTGCGCGGCCTGTCATGGGCAGAACGGTGCGGGAACTACGGATCAGTATGCTCCGTCCCTTTATAAAAACTCCGTCGTCGGGGCCGGTCGTCCGGATAATCTGATCATGACGATCCTGACCGGTGTGAACCGTACGACGGCGGATGGTCATGCCAGCATGCCGGCCTTCGGCAGCACGTCGGACGTGCAGCGACTGGATGACGGGGAAGTCGCGAGCCTCGTGAACTATGTCAGCAAGACGTTTGGCAACGGCACCTACAACGTAACGGCCGATCAGGTTGCACAGATGCGCAAGAACAACACGCCGCACTGACATCCATCGCGTACAGACTACAAAAAAGGGGAGACGGATCAGGTCCGTCTCCCCTTTTTTGTGGATTATTCCGGAGTTCAGCTTTCGCCGGAACGACGGTTCGTCACCAGCAGGACAAAATAGGGCACGAAAAAATAGAGCGCGATCATGACCATGAGCGGCCCCAGAAGCCACGCCATGTTTTCATGAAACAGCGACTGGCTGAAGAGATTGCCCAGTCCCATCATGCAGCTCACGCAGAAAAAGCCACCCAGATTTGCGAGAAAGCCGCGATCTCCATTGATCTGACGCAGCTGATTGAAAAAGGGGCTGGACTGCTGCGGGACGGTCATTGCGGACATACTTCCTGTTTTCCGGCAGAGGATGGGAAAAACACGCCATTCGCGTTCGCCCATCTTCCGGACTGCACAGCAGGATACTGCCAAGTCCCCCAAGATTAAAGCCACAACTCCGCAAACGGGACCGGGAGAGGCGTTCTGTCCAAGGGGCTACCCAGTCATAAATTTGATCGCCCCTGCCGGGAAGGACAGATTAATGCAAAGGAACCGGCACCCTTTCAGATGCCGGTTTCTGGACTTTTTATTTTCTTTAACGCTCAAGCCGCCTGACTTGGTGCGGCCTCGATGGCGGAGTGGGCTACCGGAGCAACCGGTGTCAGCGTCCGGCGAACGGCATCATGCCAGCCGTCGATCATGATGCGGCGCTGGGCCGGATCCATCTTCGGAGCAAAGACGCGCTCCTGCTTCCAGGTCGCCGCGACCTCGTCGAGGCTCTTCCACAACCCGACCTGCAATCCGGCGAGGAACGCCGCTCCGAGCGCCGTGGTCTCGATATTGACCGGACGTTCGACCTCGGCCTTGAGCATGGACGACAGGAACTGGGCGAACCAGTCATTGACCGCCATTCCACCATCAATACGCAGGATACTGGTGCGCATGGCACCGTCCTCACGCATGGCCCGGATCAGGTCATAGGTCTGGAATGCCACGGATTCCAGCATGGCACGCGCGATATGGGCCTGCGTGGAGCCAAGGGTCAGGCCGCAGATCAGACCGCGGGCATCGGGGTCCCAGTGCGGCGCACCAAGGCCCACGAAGGCCGGAACCATATAGACGCCGTGACTGTCGGGGATGCGGGTCGCCATGTCGTCGGTCTGGGAGGCATGGGTGATCAGTTGCAGACCATCACGCAGCCACTTGATGCCGGCACCCGCGACGAAGATGGAGCCTTCAAGTGCATAGAAGGTCTTGCCCCCGATGCGATAGGCGATCGTGGTCAGCAGACGGTTATTGGACTTGATGGGCTTCTCGCCGGTGTTGAGCAGCATGAAGCAGCCCGTGCCATAGGTTGCCTTGGCCATGCCCTCCTGAAAACAGGCCTGCCCGATGACGGCGGCGTGCTGGTCACCCGCCATACCGCCGATGGCGATCTTTTCGCCGAACAGCTTGGCTTCCGTCTCGCCGAAATCGCTGCTGTTGTCGCAGACTTCAGGGAGAAGCGCGCGTGGCACATTAAAGAGCTGCAGAAGCTCCTCATCCCACTGCTGCGTGTGGATGTTGAACAGCGACGTGCGGCAGGCATTGGTAATGTCCGTTGCATGACGCTTACCGCCGGTCAGGCGCCACAGCAGGAAGCAGTCGATCGTGCCCGCAGCGAGTTCGCCTGCTTCCGCACGGCGGCGGGCATCAGGCACATGGTCCAGCAGCCAGGCAATCTTGCTGGCGGAGAAATACGGATCCAGCAGAAGGCCCGTCTTTTCACGAACCATGGCTTCCCTGCCCTGCTGACGCAGCAGATTGCACTCATGAGCCGTGCGACGGTCCTGCCAGACGAGCGCGCGATGGATCGCACGGCCTGTCTCGCGGTCCCAGATCACGATGGTCTCGCGCTGGTTGGTGATGCCGAGGGCCGCGATACGGTCCGGTCCACCGACCTCGTCAATCGTCTCGCGCGCCGTGGCGAGCACATCGCGCCAGATGTCTTCCACATCATGCTCGACCCAGCCGGGTTCAGGGTAATACTGAGGAAATTCGCGGCGGGAAATGGCCAGAGCCTGCGCATCCTTTCCGAAGACGATGCTGCGGGTCGAGGTCGTACCCTGATCAATGGCGAGGATGCAGTCTTTCTTGCTCATGATATATTCTCCGGCGGAAGATCTTGAGAATTCGGAAGGTTTCGGACGGATTTCAGGAGACCCGGTTAACGACCGGCAGGGCTGGATCACCCGGATTGGAAACGATCAGAACCGGTTCGGCGGGGTTGACCCCTTCCGGTGCCACGGTGATGGTCTGTTCCAGGTAACGCGGCATGAAAGGGCGCAGGCCGTAGTGGTACACCGCTGCCCCGATCGGACCACCGATCAGCGGGGCTACGATCGGAACCCAGAAGTAGTTGCCCGGTGCCGGCAGGGCGCTCTGTCCCCATCCTGCGAAGAAGCAGAACAGCCGCGGACCGAAATCACGGGCCGGGTTGATGGCCCAGGCATCCAGGTAGCCACAGGATGCACCGATGATCGCGACCAGCAGACCGATGATCAGCGCGCTGGAGTTCGCCTGAGGAGCCTGCGTATTGTACTGGCAGGTGATCGCGAAGATGCCGAAGACCAGTACGGCCGTCAGGACCAGTTCATCCCAGAACGCATGGGAGACCGTGACGAAATCACCCGGATGGGTGAAGAATACGCCCGCGGCACCGCCATCGACGGCGCGCGTCAGGTTGTGCGCCATGTTGAAATGGTCGATCACCGGAACATAGAGCGAGTATACGAGGGCCGCCCCGGCAAAACCGCCCAGTACTTGAGCGCTAATGTAGGGGATAACCTTTTTCCACGAGAAGCCGCGGAACATGGCCAGCGCCATTGTGACGGCCGGGTTCGCGTGGGTTCCGCTGATGGCACCGGTGGCGTAAATCGCTACCGTCACACCCAGACCCCAGACGATACACACCCCCCAGTAAGCCGATTTGTACGGACTGGGATCGTAGAGCGAGTACATGGCCGCAACACCGTCCCCGAAAAGGACGATGATTGCGACTGCGAAGAACTCCGAGAGGAGCTCACCAAGGTAACGCCTGTTTTCTGACATGACTGGTATCCGCCATGAAAAGATGAAGCTATGCGGTCAGGCGACGTTCTGACGCGTGACCAGGCTGGGGTCTGAAACGGGGGCAACACCGCCCTGAATCCGTCCTTCGACATAGGTCTGAAGGGCGGCACGATCGGCATCGCTGACGAACAGGCCGAGCCGCGAACGACGCCACAGGATGTCTTCGCTGGTGCGGGCCCATTCGTTGTCGATCAGGTAATCCACCTCACGCGCACTGAGCGTATCGCCGAACATCTGGCCCATGGCCCTGGGGTCGGAAGTCGCGATGTCATAGGCGCGCAGGCCGTAATTGCGCATCAGCCGCCATGAACTGCGTTCGGACAGATGCGGCGCGTATCCTCTGAAGCGACGGAGCTGCGCGTCGAAATCCTTCGGTGCGAATTCTCCGCCCGGAAGCGGCGTGCCATCCGTCCAAGCCGGCTTGCGCAGGACGGGAAGATGCGGCGCAAGCTTCTCGACGGCGTGTTCGGCCAGTTTGCGGAAGGTCGTGATCTTGCCGCCGAACACCGACAGGATCGGCGCGGCTGCCGCATCCACATCCAGAACGTAATCGCGTGTCACGGCCGAGGCGTTGCCCGAATTGTCGTCATAGAGCGGACGCACACCGGCGTAGCTCCAGACAACGTCCTCGGGACGGACGGTTTTCGTGAAGTAGCGGTTCACGCTCTCGCACAGATAGCTGATTTCATCGGGCGAGATCTCGACCTGACCCGGGTCCTGCTCCCACGGAACATCCGTGGTGCCGATCAGGGTGAAATCCTGCTCGTAAGGGATAGCGAAGACGATCCGCTTGTCCGGGTTCTGGAAAATGTAGGCCTGTGAGCCGTCAAAGACGCGCGGCACCACGATATGGCTTCCCTTGACCAGACGCACACGGTTGCGGCTCGGCACGTTCAGGCGGTCATGCAGCAGTTCGGCCACCCACGGACCGGCAGCATTGACGAGGGCCCTTGCCTGAACCGTGCTCTGCTCACCAGTCTCGGTATCCTCAAGCGTTGCGGTCCAGGCCTGCGGGCCACGCACGGCTTTGACCAGACGGGTACGGGTCTGGATCCTGGCGCCAACGCGCACGGCATCCATGGCATTGAGAACCACGAGCCGGCTGTCCTGCACCCAGCCATCGGAATATTCGAAACCGCGCACATATTCGGAACGCAGCGGCTTCCCGGCCGGAGCCGTCCGCAGGTTCAGCGCTTTTGTTCGCGGCAGCGTCATGTTCGGACAGAGGTGATCGTACAGGAACAGGCCCGTGCGCAGCAGCCAGGCCGGACGCAGCATTTTCGAATGAGGCAGGACGAAGCGCATGGGCCAGATGATGTGCGGCGCGATCTTCAGCAGACGCTCACGCTCCATCAGGGCTTCGCGGACCAGCCGGAACTCATAATATTCGAGATAGCGCAGGCCACCGTGAATCAGCTTGGTGCTGGCGGACGACGTATGGCTTGCAAGGTCATCCTGCTCAACGAGAAGCACCTTCGCTCCCCTGCCCGCGGCATCCCGCGCAATTCCACAGCCGTTGATGCCGCCGCCCACGACCAGCAGGTCGTAAGGGGCGGACCCAGTGGCCGCAGATGAAACCTCGTGAATCGATGACATCACACTCTCCTGTCATCACGCTCCAAAACGAGCGGTCGATGTTCGTTTTGGAGCATGTTGAGCGATAAAGAAAGTGTTTTATGTGATTCGTAACGCGATAGTGTTGGATCGTGAGAAGTTATACGTTATTTTCAGCCACATGGAGCGTCACGCCTGCGCTCTCCAGATGTCTCTGAAAAGCCTCGGAGACCGGTCTGTCGGTGATCAGGTCATCAATATCCCGCAGATCCCCGACCCTCCCCATCGGGCGCCGGGTGAACTTCGTGTGATCCGCCAGAAGCAGGACACGGCGTGAGTTGCGGATGATCGTGCGTGCGCACTGGATCTCGCTCAGATCGAAATCCAGAAGGGCTCCGTCTTCCTCGATTCCGCTGATGCCGATCACGCCAAACTCCGTGCGAAAGGATGAGAGGGTCTCGATGGCATTCGCGCCCAGAATAGCGCCGTCCCGCGGTCGCAACTGCCCTCCGGCGAGGACGGTGTGAAAATCCGTCCGGCCCGAGACGAGCGATGCCACATGCAGGTTGTTCGTCACGATCCGCAGATCCTTGTGGTTCGCAAGCGATCGGGCGAAGGCTTCTGTGGTGGTGCCGATATTGATGAACAGGGAAGACCGGTCGGGAATCAGGGAAGCCGCGTACCGTCCGATTGCGGTTTTGGCATTCGAATTGAGAATCTGGCGCGCGCCGTAATCGAGGTTTTCAACCGTGGAGACGGGCGTGGCACCCCCATGATGGCGACACAGCAGACCAAGGCCCGCCAGATAGGTTACGTCCCGGCGGATTGTCTGAACGGCGACCCCGAAATGCTGCGCCATGTCCTCACTGGCCATATAGCCATGACTGCGGACCAGACGCACGATCTGGTCCTGGCGCGGGCTGGTCAGAGGCGGCTCATGTCGCATGCAGGGTAATCCGGTGGCTGAATGTAAGAAAACGAACATAAGCGCACATTTCATCACACGGGAAGCTGGCGATATGTCCTGTCCAGCCGATCGTAACATGAAAGGCAACCTGAAGCCCTCCCCGGCCGTTACAAGACGCGGCCCGAAGCCATATTCCAGCCATGCTTTAAGGGCTCTATGACAGTTCAGCGCAGGTCTCCCGGCCATTTCCTCGGGGACCATCGCTGGGTTTGAAGGTGAGTTATGAAGACAAAACTATTCGCAGGGTTGATGGCTGGCTGCCTCCTCGCCGCAGCGCCCCTTGCTTCTGCCGATCCTCGTGGTGGTCCGGGTGGCGGACCTGGGGATAGAGGTCCAGGCGGACACGGAGATTATCGCGGCGGCGGTCGCGGTGGTCATGATCGCGTCTGGCACCGTGGAGACCGTTATGATGGGCCACGCGGCAGGCGCTGGGCCGTCAATAACTGGCGCAACTATCGTGGTCTCTACGCCCCGCCACGCGGCTATTACTGGATGCGGTATGGGGACCAGTTCCTGCTCACGGCTCTAGCGACCGGTCTGATCGCCGGTGTCGTTGGTGCCAATGGCATGGGAACAGCACCCGGCATGATGCAGCCTGCCGGACCCAATGGACCTCCTCCTCCACCCCCGCCAGGCAATGTCGCACCGGGATACGGACCGGGCCCTTACTGAAACGGGAGCCGGTTTCAGACAGAAAAAGCAGGGCATCTTCCGGTGGCCTGCTTTTTTTACGCGCCTGTGGATACTGGAAAAGAACGGGCCGTTATTTCGACATGCAGGTGCAGTAGACATGCACGATGGCGAAAATGACAAAGCCGGTCATCCAGAAATAGCTGGCATGAATATGCCCGGCGGCATCCATTGTCGTCGTCATGCAGGCGACAAGAAAAAACGCCGTCATGAGAGCTCCGGACAGAACCATCCATATAATGCGCTTTCTGGTCATTTGCCTGCGGGTCCATTCTTCAGTCCGTTACGATGTCCGGGACCCTGGACCCAAAAAACGGATGGTGCAAGCAGAGCGTCTTCAGCCGCGCATAAGCGCCGCGACCTCCTCCCATTCCGGCGCGGCATCGGCGGCGCCATGACGGGTGGTGGCGAGGGCCCCGCAGGCAGAGGCAATCCGTGCCGCGTCCTTCAGGTTTTCGCCACAGGCCAGGGCCACGGCAAGGCCAGCGTTGAAACAGTCTCCGGCGGCCACCGTATCGATAGGTACAACGTGGAATGGCGGCAGGTGCCCCGATGCAGTGCCGTCATGCCAGAACACCCCTTTGGCGCCCATTTTGACCAGAACGGCGCGCACACCTTTCGCCAGCAGGATATCCGCAGCTTCACCCGCCTCTTCAACGGTCGTGGGGCGGATACCGGTCAGGCTGAAGGTTTCGCTTTCATTGGGCGTAAGAATGTCGATCTCGGACCAGAGCGGCGCGAGGAGTCCCTGCGCGGGGGCCGGGGCAGGATCGAGCACAACGATCCCGCCCGCTTGTCGTGTCCGGCGTGCTGCGGCGAGAACGGTCGTCTGCGGGATTTCAAGCTGGAGCAGCAGAACGCGGGCGCGATCCAGCCAGGGCGATGCCGCGACGACATCCGTCCCGTCGAGAACCATGTTCGCGCCACCCGCGACAGTGATGCAGTTTTCCGCTGACGCATCGATCCCGATCAGGGCAATGCCGGTCGGGTTGTCCGCATCGTCCCGCAGGGGAGACAGATCCACACCGAAATCTGTGAGGCTGGCGCGGGCCTGTGCCCCGAAGGCATCGCATCCGACACGGCCGGCCAGGGCAACATCCAAGTCAAAGGGACGCGCCAGCCTCGCGGCAGCGGCGGCCTGATTGCTGCCCTTGCCCCCCAGACCGATCGCGTAGCTGTCGGCATGGACGGTTTCTCCCGGGCGGGGAAGCCGCTGGCTGCGGGCCGTCAGATCAATATTGATACTGCCGAAGGAAAGGATCAGAGGCGTCCGCTGGGTCATGTCCACAAGGCCAGAAGCTGGAGAAACGGGAGATTTTCAAGCCTGCTTATCGGATGGCCCGATACGCTTCAAGCATCCGGGGCGCTTACTTCATGAGGATCACCGTTTCGACGCGCACCATGGGATTTACGGAATGCAGAAGCGTGCTCATCCCCCACTGTCTCTGGTCGAACGTGCCCTGACTTACGATGCGCATGAGGGTGTTGCCCTGAAACTGAAGCGCGGTCGACAGGACGAAGGGATGGCTCTGCCCGCGCATGCTCAACTGTCCCGCAAGTTCTGTCTGCAGATGACCGTTGGTAATTTTAGGGCGGCAGTCACCCACATATCTCATGACGGGATGAGTATCGCTGTCGAGCATAATGCCCGAGAGCATGATCTGCCTGAGAACCGCACTTCCGACCTTCAGGGAATTGACACTCATGGTCATGTCCACATGACAGGTCTGACGATCCAGATCATAGGTCAGGGAACCGGAAATATCCTCGAAGCCGCCATCAATATCCGTAAGGGCAGAGCGTGCATGCAGACGGGCCTGTGTATTGACCGGCGACAGGACAAGATCCTGTCTGGCCGCAAATGCCTGCCCACTCACCAGCAGACCCAGAAGAAACATCGCGGGAAAAAATCTGTCCGTCATTGCCTCATGCCCTGTTCTGAACCGTTCCTGTTTTGTGAAACTTTCCGCAAAGGGTCCAGTTTTCTTTTTTTGACTTCATTCCATGGTCAGGGGAACTGTAGCTTTCGCAAAAGGATGTGATAGGCTCGGCTTTTCCTGATGGCCGCAGCGAAAGTTCCCGTCCCCCTCATGCGACCTGCCCGCCTGCGTCTCTGCATTTCCGGCCTGTGCCTTGTGACGGGGGGCTGTTCCCTGCGTGGGGCGCCGTCCTTTCCTGTCGTCGGCGCCTATTTTCCGGACTGGATGGTCTGCGGGCTGGTCGGGGTGGCCACGGCTGTTGGCCTGCGGGTTCTTTTCCTGCTGACGGGCCTTGATGCCCTGCTCAGCTTTCGTCTCTTCACCTATGTCGCCCTGGGCGTCATCGCCGCACTGACGGTGTGGACGCTGGTATTCGGACCCTGATCGTGCAGCGCATCCATGTCTCCGGCAAAAAGCCGATCGGTATCATTATCGCGGTATTCTGTGTGGGGACGGCCATCGTTTTCGGCATTCACGTCTCCCGTGAAGACAGCGCCCACCCCTCTTCGGACAGCGGAACCATCGACGCGGAAATGGTGCATGTCGCGTCCACCGTGGGGGGACGGCTGAAGGAACTGGATGTCACGGTCAACCAGCATGTCCACAAGGGCGACGTGCTCTATCGGCTGGACCCCGAGCCGTACGAACTGACCGTCCGGCAGGCGCAGGCCAATCTGGATCTGGCCAGCGCCGAGGTGGAGAACCAGACGCGCCTGCTGAGCATCAAGACGTCCAATGCCGCGACCGCTGACGATCAGGTCATCCGGGCCCAGACCAACCGCGATCTTGCGGCACGCACCGTGCAGCGACTTCAACCTCTGGCCGGGAAATCCTATATCCCCTGGCAGCAATACGATCAGGCCCGCGTTGCCCTGCATGACGCCGAAGTGTCGCTGGCCCAGTCCCGCAACCAGTCCGTTGCGGCAACCACTGCGATCGGGGATCTGAAAAGCTCGATCGCCGCGCGTGATGCCAGTCAGGCGGCGCTGGACCACGCACGCTATGAACTGCGACAGACCACGGTGATTGCCCCGGCGGATGGATATGTCACCAGCCTGCGGGTGAAACCGGGTGAGGTTCTGGCGCCCTCGCAGGTCCTGTTCACGCTGATCGCTGATGATGAATGGTTCGCGATGGCCAATATCCGCGAGATCAATCTGGGGGCCGTGCGGATCGGAGACTGCGTGACGGTCCATTCCATGATCGACCGTCGTACCCCGTTGCGGGGCCATGTCGAGAGCATTGGCTGGGGCGTGCTTTCGGTGGATTCCGCCGGAATTGCACGGTCGCTGCCCATCGTGCCCCGGCAGATGGACTGGGTGCATGTGGCGCAGCGTTTCCCGGTCCGCATCCGTCTGGAGAAAACCAATCCCCTTCTGCTGCGGCTTGGCGCCACCGCCACGGTCGAGATCCGGCATGGCGCTGCCTGTCCCTGAGGCCGCCCTTCCTGTGGACGGCCCGCATCGGGACATGATGCGGCCCGGACTGGGAGTCACCCGGATCTGGCGTCTGGTGTGCAACCCCGCTCCGGGCCGCATGGGATACGCGCTTCGCATGGCGGCGGGATGTACGGCGACGGTTCTGGTCGGGGAAATCTGGCAGGTACCCGAACTGGCCGTGCCCGCACTCGTGACGATGGCGCTGTGGCAGAAGGACCGGGTCACGAATGCGCTTGCCGGCATCGGCGTCAATGTCGCGGTCCTGATCCTGCTGGCGATCATCTACGGACTGATCCGCCTGACGCTCGATCATCCGATGGGGCTGGTGATCGTCATCGCCCTGCTGTCGTTCCTGTTCTTCTTTCTCGGATCGGCCAGCAAACTCAAACCCGTGGCCTATATGCTCGGGCTGATCACAGTGTACGGGCTGATCGCGATCGACGAGGTTCCCGTCGGTGAAGTCGTGACCCGCGCGCTGCTTTACACCGATCTGTTCCTCGCTGTTCCGGGTGCCGTCATGGTCGTGCTCGGCCTGCTGATCTGCCCGTCTCCACGAAAAATCCTGACCGACAGTATTGCGGCCCGTCTTCGCATGGCGTGTCGGCTGCTGCGCGCTCCCGATGATGATGTGCGGGAGCAGGCCACGGACATGCTGCGCGCCGGCACGGCCGACATGATGAAGTCGGCGAAAATGGCCGGGCTGGAAAAGATCTGGTCCACGCACGATCTGGCCTGCCTCCGACAGGCAGCCAGCAGCAGTGTGGCGGTGCTCGCGCTTGCCGATGAGGCCAGCAGGAGCGGCCTTCCTGTGGAAGACGCGGCCTGTCTGATGACGGTCCTTGAGGAGATGGCCACCATTTTCGCGGATGGAGACTATCCCGCCAATATTGAACGGCCTGCTGTCAGTCCTGCATCTCCCGCGGCTGGCGCAATGGCCGATCTGCTCCCCGATTTTGCAGTGCCTCCTGCGGAGGATGCTGCAAAAGCACTGCAGGAGAAAAAATCCGGTTTTCTTGCGAACGATGCCTTCACCAATCCCGACCATGTGCGGTTTGCGGTCAAGGGAACGGCGGCTGTCATGCTGAGCTACCTGACGTTCAAGGTTCTGGACTGGCCGGGCATCCATACCTGCATCATCACCTGTTTCATTGTGGCCCTGCCCACGATGGGGGAAATGATTTCCAAGCTGACCCTGCGTATTGCGGGCGCTCTGGTCGGAGGCACGCTTGGCATAGCCTCCATCATTCTCGTCATGCCGCATCTCAACGGCATTACCGGATTTCTGCTGCTGGTCTTTGCGGTCTCCCTGATCGGAGCATGGGTCAAAACCGGCGACGAGCGCATTGCCTATGCGGGGTTCCAGATCGGGCTGGCCTTCTATCTGACGGATCTGAAAGGTTACGGCCCCACCAGCGACATGGCGACCGCGCGAGACCGGATCGTGGGGATCATGCTTGGCAATTTCATCACCTACGCCATGTTCACGAGTTTCTGGCCGGCCAGCGCCTATGACAGGATCGGCGACGGACTGCACAAACTGAGGGACTGCCTGAAACAACAGGCGAAAGCCTCAACTCCTCAGGCCCGCGCGGACGCCGTTTCCCGGACCCAGTCGGCCCTTCTGCAAGGCGAGCGCATCCTGGAATATGCCATGTCCGAACCCGCGCATATGCGGGCCGATCTTCCCCGGCTTGAAGCCACGCAGAAGGCGCTCGATGATGCGGCGCAACTCTCGGAAGAACTGCTCGTCACTCCGGACAGACCCGATTTTTTCGACCGCACGGCACGACTGGAACAGATTGCCCGATGACCCGCCCCGCAATTTTCTTTCCGCGCGACCTGTCAGATCGTGACGCCGCGGTTTTCCTGAAACGGGTCGCGCTGTGTTCGTTGTCCCTCTGCCTCTCGGCCTGTGCCACGCAGGCTCTGGACAGCGCGCCAGCCGCTCCGGACCGGCCCTGGCAGCCCAATATCGCCGCAAGTGGTGAACTCCTGCCCGGAAAGCACAATCCACACGCACTCAACCTGCCTGCCGGATATACGCTGCCCTCCAATACGCAGATCCGGGTGCGGCCCCCTGCCCCGGAACTATCGGTGCAGGGCGGACATGCCTATTCCCTGGTGGAACTGATCGACATTGCACAATCGGCCAATCCCGAGACGCGCCGGGCCTGGAACATGGCGCGCGATGCCGCTCTGGCGGTCGGCATAGCCCGCAGTACCTACCTGCCCCGTCTGACAGCGACCGTAGTTGGAGGCTACAACCACAGCCGTAATGATGGCGCAAACCCCACGATCAGCAACGCGGGTGCGGCGGAAGGCATCGTCAACTCCGGTCTGAGCGGGCTGGAAAACGCGCTGGGCGGCGTACGTAACAACAATTCGGGCGCGGGCGAAGTCCAGACGCTCGGAATGGAATGGCTGCTGTTCGATTTCGGCAAGCGCGAAGCCGTGATCGAGGCCACGAAGCAGGCCCAGATCGCCACCAATGTCCTGTTCACCGCAGCCCATCAGAAAATCATCTATGGCGTGACGACGGCCTATTACACGCATGCCGCCGCCACAAGTCGGGTACGGCTTCTGCGTCTGGCGCGGGACAATGCCCGGTTTGTGCAGGCTGCAGCGGAAGCCAGGCTGCATCAGGGACAGGGCACGATTGTCGATGTCACACAGGCGCGGCAGGCGACGGCGCAGACGGAACTGCGCCTCGTGCAGGCTGAAGGTGACGAGGAAAATACCCGGCTGGAGCTTCTGAACGCGGTTGGCATCTCCCCCGCCACGAAGCTGGAGACGCTGGATATTTCCGGACGGCCGCTCGGGCTGGAGGACATGCGCCTGACGGATGCCTTCGTTCAGCAGGCGGTGTCGCGCAGGCCGGATGTTCTGGCCGCCTATGCCAGTGCGAAAGCCGCGAAAAGCCGGGTTCAGGCGGCGCGAAGCGAGTTCCTGCCCAAGATTTTCATGACGGGAAATGTGGCTTACACCACCGGGCGTCTGGCATTGTCGTCCGTCCCGGGCGTGGGGAGCGAGGCGCCTCCAACGCTCAACCTGTCGAGCAATGCGTTCAGCAGCCTGATCCTCGGGGGCATCACGGTGCCGATTTTTGATGGCGGGACGCGGGCCGCCCTGCTCAAACAGGCGCAGGATCAGTCGGACAGTGCGGACGCCACCCTGCAACAGACGGTGGACAGTTCCGTCAAGCAGATCGTTGCGGCAGAAAATGCTCTTCGGACCAGCCTGAGCGCCTATGCCGCGTCCGACCAGCTGGAGACTGCAGCGCGCACCAGTTTCGAAGCCTCTTCCGCGGCCTATCGCAGCGGGGTGGGATCACTGACCCAGACCAGCATTGCCCAGAACGGATATCTGGACGCCACGCTCAGCCATTCCGACGCCTATTATGCTGCGCTGATTGCCGCGGCGGGACTGGCTTTCGGAACGGGTTCGATCAGCCGGGACTGAGACCCGGGAAATCGTTTTTCAGCATAAAACCTGCCGGGGATGATCCCTCGGCAGGTTTTGCGCCAGAAGCCCTGCAAGGAGGCTTTGCTCCTTTTGCAGGCCGGGTGATTCAGGACTTGTGGGAAGCCTGTCCACCTTTGCGCCCGGCCTCGGACGCCTTCTGGGGATCCCGGGCAAAACCACGGCCTGAGTGTTCGCCGCCCGAAGAGGACGCTTTGGAGCTCTCTTTCGCGGTGTGACCGTTATGGCTGTGCTCTCCGCCCTTGCGGCCGGCCGTCGAAGCTTTCTCGCGATCCTGCGAGAAATTGCCCGAGTTGCCGGAAGCGCCACTACCGGAGCCGTTGGCAGCAGACACGATACGGAAATTCTCTTCATATTTAAGAAACATGATGGTTTTCCTTCCACAGATGCCGGCGTGCCCTCTTTTTGAAAAAGAGGTTCTGAACCGGACCATCCCAAAACAGAACCCCATGCTTACAGTTTCAGAAATACAGAACAAGAATAGTTGACTTGAATAAAGTCACTTATCCGCAAATGACACATTTGAAATACTTGTAAATCAAGAATATTAAATCTTTAATTCAAGTATAAGATTTATTTTTATCACTATGACCGTCTTTCCCCTTGTCCTGAAGCCCTATCGGGAAGAAGGTTCTGGTCCTGTTTCAGCTACCGGAGCCTCCCATGCCCCCGCCCCGTCTGCGTCTTGCTGTTGATATGGATGAAGTCCTTGCGGACGCGTTCTCTGCACAGCGTACATGGTTTCGCAAAACCTGCGGCTATGAGTGGACCGATGCTGAACTGCGGGGGCAGCGCTTCCGGGATCTCGTATCCACCGAGGATTATGGGGCCATGGAAGCCATGCTGCATCAGGGAGATTTCTTCGCCTCACTCGCCGTCATGCCCGGCGCACAGGATGCCATTTCCGCCCTGTGCGAGACCTGCGAAGTGTTCATCACCACGGCGGCCATGGAGTATCCGGCGTCCTGCGCCCCGAAATTCGCGTGGCTGCGGGAGCATTTCCCGTGCATCTCCCCGCTGAACATCGTCTTCTGCGGCGACAAGAGCATCCTCGCAGCCGACGTGATGATCGATGACAATCTGCGGCATTTCAGGCGGTTTCAGGGTCAGGGGGTGCTTTTCACGGCACCCCACAACATGGACGAAACATGGCCGCTCCGTGCCAGTAACTGGCCGGACGTCCTGACGATCGTCGATCAGATCGACGCCAGTCGATAAAAGAGCGCCGCCCGAGCATATCTGTGTCTTTCAGGAAACAGACATGAAAAAGCCCGAACGCCAGAAAGGCTGAAGAGGCGAATCTTTTTGACACTGAGTGCCAAAATATAGAAACAAGGGTCCTGCCTTACGACCTATGCCGATCAGGACCCGTCATGAAATCCGCACGTCTGCTGCTATGTTGCTTCTCCGGATCCATACTGAGCGGTATGCCTGCGTTTGCCGCAGAAACACAACCCGTTCCCGGAACGAAAACCGTTGCGGCCAAAGCAGGACCCGCGGCTCCAAAACCCGAAACCCTTACGGTTCACCGCCGCAACGGCTCCGGCACGACTGCCGATTACCGGACCAAAGATGTGGCACTGGGGCCGCTTGGCACCCGCTCCGTCCTCGATACGCCCATGTCCATCATGGTCGTGCCGCATGATGTCCTGGTGAACCAGCAGGCGCGGAACATCAACGATCTCGTAGCGTATGTGCCGTCCGCCCAGCTTGAAATGCGTGGTGATCCGAATACCAGTCGCCCGCAGTCCCGCGGCTTTGAAGGTGACGTGATTTCCAATACCCGCATGGACGGGCTGAACATGGTCATCACCACGCCTTATGCCGCCGAGCAGTTCGACAGCATGCAGGTGCTGAACGGTCTGGCAGGCGCGCTTTACGGACCGCAGAACCCGGCCGGCACGTTCGACTTCACGCTCAAGCGCCCGACGGACCGCATGACGGAGCGTTTCGTGGCCGGTGTGGATTCCATTGGGTCGCCGATAGAAAGCCTGGATGTGTCAGGACGTGTGGGCAAAAACAAATGGTTCGGATACCGGCTGAACCTGCTGAACCAGAATGGCGAAGGCTATGTCGAGGGCTCGCATCTGCGGCGTGATCTCGTCAGTGGCGATTTCGATATTCACCTCTCACCAAAGACGGTCATCCAGATCGACGCCAGCCAGTACACCTATGCCGAGCGGGGCTATCCGGGCGGCTTCGCCTACAGCACGGCGATCCAGCTTCCCCATGCTCCGGATCTGAGCCAGAAGGGTTATGGCCAGCCGCAGGCAGGCTACAATATGGAAACCGATACGGCGATGGCCAAGATCATCCATACCTTCAACGACAACTGGAGCCTCAAGCTTGGTGGCCTGTGGCAGAACGCGGCGCGTAACGTGTTCAGCACATCCAACCAGCTTCTCAATTCTTCCGGTCTGTACCGCCAGACGATCTCTGCGGCCCTCACAGCCAATGATTTTGTCGCGGGCAGCAACATGGCCTATCTGAACGGAAAGTTCCGCACCGGCCCCCTGCGCCATCAGATCGAACTCGGCACAAATGGCTACATGATGGGGAACTACAACCCCACCTCCTCCACCGGCACCATCACCCTCGGGGAAGCGACGCTCGGCCATCCCAGGAACTTCGCCAGCGTTCAGCCCTATTACTCGGGCCGGTACAAATCCGCCGATACGATGAACCAGTCCCTTCTGGCGGGGGATACCATCTCGCTCGGCAGACACTGGTCCATCATGGGATCACTGGCCTGGAGCTGGCTGAACACGGACAATTACGCCAAGACGGGAACAAAGACGTCCAGCTACAACCGCTCGGCCGCCTTCAGCCCGATGACGAGCCTGATGTACAAGCCCACCGACAACCAGACCCTGTATTTCACCTGGGGGCGCTCACTTCAGGCGGGCACCATCGCGCCTGCGGGGGCGCTCAACGTCAATGAAGTGACGGCACCGCTGCGCTCGGAAGAATACGAGGTCGGCTACAAGATCCTCATCGCAAAGCGCATGCAGGTGAACATTGCCGGCTTCCGCATGTCCCGCCCCTTTGGTTTCGTAGACCCGGCCACGAATGTCTATGGCAATTTCGGCAACCAGCGGAACTACGGCGTCGAATTTCAGGCCTCAGGCAACATCACCGAGAACCTGACTTTTCTGGGGGGTATGACCTGGCTTGATGCCCAGCTTCTGGATACGAATTCTGCCAAAACGGCCAACAAGCAGGTCGTGGGCGTCCCTCCCCTGATGGCGAATGCGCTGCTGGATTATCGCCTGCCATTCCTCAAGGGCGCTGCCGTCAACGCGAATGTCCATTATATGGGTCGTCGCACCGCCAACGTGTACAACACGACCTTTGCGCCATCTTACGTCACGCTGGATCTGGGCGCGCGTTATGCCACCCATGCCTATGGCCAGCCGCTGGTTTTCCGTTTTGGTGTGAACAACGTGACGAACCAGAGCTACTGGGCCTCCGTCTATCCGTCGAGCATCAATGGCGTGAGTTCGGCCACGAATTCGGCCGTGGCGGGCCTGCCCCGGACGTATCATTTCAGCATCGAGCTGGACCTCTGAGAGACAGCCGGAACTCTCAGCCGGAACTCAGGGGAAAATCGTCCTGCCACAACAGGGGCTGGAGCGTAAACGTCCGGCGCAGGATGGCTTCCAGATCGGACTGGCCTTCGGTCTTCATCCACTCGTCGAGAGCGGTGCGGAACGTCGCAATCGCCGTCCGGGCCAGCAGGCGGGCCACGAGCGACGGCATTTCGGTCGCAGGCAGCCGGGCGATCAGGGCGGAGGCCAGCGTCTCTTCCCATTCGGAATACCGGCGCAGAGCCATGTCACGCAGCGCGGGCGTCTGCTCCACGAGACGGACAACCGCATAGGCATCCAGCCGGTCGGACGAATAACAGGCCACAACTGGCACCAGTCCCGCCAGAACGGCATCCTGCAGGGACACGCCCTGTGGCACGTCACGGATGGCATCGGCCAGAATGGTGGTCACGCCATGCGTCCAGGCGAGAATGATGTCTGCCTTGCCGGGAAAATAGCGAAACAGGGTCCTGCGTGAAATCCGGGCCGCTTCCGCGATCTGATCGACGGAAGTTTCCTCGTAACCGCATGTCGAGAACAGGCGCATGGCCTCGCGCACCAGCGCAGCGTGGGTGCGGTCCTTCTTGCGCTGCCGGAGCGGGCCGTCCTGTTCTGCGTCTGTCGTCATGCCGTCCAGTTATCCCGAAGTCAGGCATCAGCATAGACCCGATCTGCAAAACCCTTCCAGCGTGGAAAAGAACCTCTGGCTCAGGACAGAAGCCTGTAGCGGGCGCGGACCAGTAGGTCATTTTCAAGCTGTTGCCGTATCGCCGCATGCTCTGTCTGCCCGGCAGCCACGGCGACTTCCTGAAAAAACGGGCGCTTGCCAAGTACGCGATCCTGAAAAACCTGTGCGAGCACCATAGCTACGGGATCACGGGTGCAGCACAGACATCCCGAAGCGTGACGGGTTCTGAAAGGTGACGATGCAGGAATGTCGGCCACATCGCCCCATCCCCTGTCCGACCCGGGATCACCGATGAGCAGGGCCCCGCGTCTGCGTTCTTCCGGCCATTCCGCCCGATCGGACAGGAGGGTCAGGGGGATCAGTGCTGTGCCGGAAGACGTCATGCTCTCTTCTGTAGCAGCCCTGTGCAGAGCGGGCAGCATTTTCATGGTGTTGCCTCTTTGCCGGAGTGAAGGCGTTTTGCTACACCCTCCTGTCCCTGACCGTGTATAGAGGCGCTGCTTCGATCACGGGTTCCGAACCTGCCCCCTCCTTTCCAGTTACAGAGCATTCTGCCCATGTCCTCACGTCCCCATCTGCTTGACGCCCTCGCCGAACAGGTCCTGCTGTGTGATGGCGGCATGGGATCGCGGGTGCAGATGCTGGATCTCGAAGTCGAGCGCGATTACTGGGGGCAGGAAAACTGCACCGAAATCCTGAACCTCTCGCGCCCGGAACTCGTGCGCGAAATCCATCGCGGCTATTTCGAAGCCGGCGCGGACATGGTGGAGACGAACACGTTCGGCGGCTCCATCGTTACGCTGGCGGAGTTCGGGCTTCAGGACCGCACGCGCGAAATCAACCGTACGGCCGCAACACTGGCGCGCGAGGCCGCCGAGACGTTTTCGGACGGGCGGCACCGTTACGTCATGGGGTCGATCGGGCCGGGCACGAAGCTGCCGACGTTGGGCAACATTGCCTATGATGATCTGGAAGCCGGTCTTGTTGAGCAGTGCCGCGGGCTGATTGATGGCGGCGTGGACGGGTTCCTGATCGAGACGTGTCAGGACACGCTCCAGATCAAGGCGGCCGTGAACGCCGCAAAGATTGCCAGGATCGAACTCGGCTCCGATGCGCCGATCTTCGTACAGGTTACAGTCGAGACCACCGGCACGCTGCTGGTCGGCCCCGATATCGCTGCTGCCGCCACGACCGTTCAGGCGCTGGACGTCCCATCGCTCGGCCTGAACTGCGCCACCGGCCCGCAGGAAATGGGCGAGCATGTCCGCTGGCTGTCGGAAAACTGGCCCGGCCTCATTTCCATGCAGCCCAATGCCGGTCTGCCCGAGCTTGTGGACGGCAAGACCGTCTATCCGCTCAGCCCCGAGGAAATGGCCGTCTGGATGGAGCGCTTCGTCAAGGAAGACGGACTGAACCTGATCGGCGGCTGCTGTGGCACGTCCACGCCGCATATTCAGGCGCTGGACGGGATGCTGCGTCGCCTGGGTGGCACGAAGCTGCGCCCTGCCCCGGTCACGCGCAACACGATCTGGATGCCGTCGGTCTCCAGCCTCTATACGCAGACGCCGCTGCGTCAGGAAAACAGCTATTTCTCTATCGGCGAGCGCTGCAACGCCAATGGCTCCAAGAAATGGCGCGAGCTTCAGGAAGCCAATGACTGGGACGGCTGCGTGGCCATCGGCCGTGAACAGGCTGCCGAGGGCTCCAACGCGCTCGACATCTGCACGGCCTTCGTCGGGCGTGATGAAGTCCGCGAAATGAACGAGGTCGTCACGCGCTTTACATCGTCCGTGAATGCGCCGCTGGTAATTGATTCCACCGAAACGCCGGTCATTGAGGCCGCGCTCAAGCTGCATGGCGGCAAGCCCATCATCAACTCGATCAACTTCGAGGATGGCGAGCAGCAGGCTCATGACCGCATGAAGCTGGCCCGCAAGTTCGGCGCGGCCATGATTGCGCTGACGATCGACGAAGTCGGCATGGCGAAGGAGCCGCAGGACAAGCTGCGCATCGCTGAACGTCTGGTCGATTTCGCTTGCACCCAGTACGGGCTGCCGCAGTCCGACCTGATGATCGATCCACTGACCTTTACCATCGCGACAGGTGTGGAGGACGACCGCAAGCTCGGGCAGTGGACGCTTGAGGGCATCAAGCTCATCCGCGACAAGTTCCCGGACATCCAGATCATCCTCGGCCTGTCGAACATCTCCTTCGGCCTGAACCCTGCCGCGCGTGCGGTGCTGAACTCGGTGTTCCTCGACCATGCCGTCAGGGCCGGCATGACGGGTGCGATCGTGCATGTCTCCAAGATCCGTCCGCTGCATCTCATTGCCCCGGAAGAGGTCAAGGTCGCGGAAGACCTGATTTTCGACCGCCGCACGGAGGACTACGATCCGCTCCAGAAGCTGCTGGAGCTGTTCGCGGGCCGTAAAGCCGCCGATGCCGTCAAAAAGCGCCGTGCGGAAACGCCCGCAGGACGTCTGAAGGACCGGATTGTCGATGGTGACCGCAAGGGCATCGAGCAGGATCTGGCAGACGCGATGACGGAAATGCCGCCGCTCGACATCATCAACAACGTCCTGCTCGATGGCATGAAAGTCGTGGGCGAACTGTTCGGTTCGGGCAAGATGCAGCTCCCGTTCGTGTTGCAGTCCGCTGAGACGATGAAGACCGCCGTGGCCTGGCTTGAGCCGCATATGGAACGCGCGGAAGGCCAGCATCGCGGCACGATGGTCCTCGCCACCGTCAAGGGTGACGTGCACGATATCGGCAAGAACCTCGTGGACATCATCCTGACCAATAACGGCTATCAGGTCATCAATCTGGGCATCAAGGTGCCGCTTGCGGACATGATCGCAGCCGTAAAGGAACACAAGGCCGATGCGCTGGGCATGTCCGGGCTTCTGGTGAAATCCACGGTCATCATGCGCGAAAACCTTGCGGAAATGCACCGTCAGGGCTTTGACGTTCCGGTCATTCTCGGTGGCGCGGCCCTGACACGCAATTACGTTGAAGAAGAATGCGCCCGTTCCTATGGCGCGGGTGAGCCGGGACGCGTGGCCTATGCGCGCGACGCCTTTGATGGTCTGGGCCTGATGGACAAGATCGCCAACAAGGAAATCGACAGCTATCTCGGCGCAATCCAGACGCGCCGCGCCAGTCAGGCAAGCCGCAAAACCGAACGCGCGCCCGAAACGGCTGAGACGCGCGGCTTCGGCGTTGTGGATCGTGAGGCCGCGAAGGCCAGGCGTGAGCGCATTTCAGGCTCCGAGCCTGTCATTACGCCGCCGTTCTGGGGCGCGCGCGTTCTGGAAGCGACGCCGAATGCGGTTCTGCCGTTCCTTAATGAGCGCTCGTTGTACCAGTTCCAGTGGGGGTTCCGGAAACAGGGCCGCTCGCTCGACGAGTTCATGGAATACGCCAAGATCGAGCTTCGCCCCGTGCTCAAGCGCATGCTGGCCCTGAGTGCCGAGCAGGACATCATCCGACCTCAGGCGATTTACGGGTACTGGAAAGCCGCAGGGGACGGGAACGATCTCGTGCTATTCGAAGAGGACGGCAAGACGGAAGCCGCGCGGTTTACCATGCCACGCCAGCCCAAGGATGACGGCGAGTGCATCGCCGACTTCGTGCGCGACATTAGCGACGACACCCGCGATGTGGTCGGGCTACAGGTCGTGACCGTCGGGCAGAAAGCGTCCGATCTGGCGCGGGTGTGGTTCGAGGAAAACCGCTATCAGGACTATCTGTACCTGCACGGTCTGTCGGTCGAGATGGCGGAAGCCATGGCGGAATACACCCACAAGCGCATCCGCGCCGAACTGGGTTTTGCGGGCGAAGACAACCGCGACATGGAGAAGCTGCTCTCACAGTCCTATCGCGGCTCGCGCTATTCCTTTGGCTATCCCGCCTGCCCACGGCTTGAGGATCAGGAACCAATCCTGAAAATGCTGGATGCCGAACGCATTGGCGTGTCGCTTTCGGACGGTTATCAGCTTCATCCCGAGCAGTCGACATCCGCTCTCGTGTTCCTCAACCCGAACGCGAAATACTTCACCGTCTGAGGACGGTGTGTTCCACTAAAGACGAGAAAAGGCACTCCATGACGGCCCGTTCAGTTCCGCAATCCACCTTCATCCTGACGCTTTCCTGCCCGAACCGTCCGGGTATCGTGGCGGCAATCAGTGGCAGGCTGGCGGAACTGAACGCCAACATCACCGAGGCGCAGCAGTTCGATGACCGGGACAGTACGGTCTTCTTCATGCGGATCGTCTTTGAAATCATGGAAGGCGGACCGGATGCTGACGCGCTCAGGGAGGACCTGAAAACGCTTGCGGAGGCCTGGAAAATGGACTGGTCCCTGCATGACCGTTCCGTCCGTCCGCGGGTGCTGATCCTGGTCTCGCGGTTCGATCACTGTCTGGTGGACCTGCTCTATCGCTGGCGCATCGGCGAGCTTCCCGTCGAGCCCGTCGGGATCGTCTCAAACCACCCTCGCGAAGTGTTTGCCGATCTGGATTTCTACGGCATTCCCTTCCATCATTTCCCGATCACGAAAGAAACGAAGCAGGCGCAGGAGGCGCGTATCCTCCGCCTCTTTGCTGAAAGTCGTGCTGAACTGGTCATTCTGGCGCGTTACATGCAGGTCCTGTCCAATGACATGGCCGCCAGCCTGTCGGGACGCTGCATCAATATCCACCATTCCTTCCTGCCCGGCTTCAAGGGCGCCCGCCCGTACCATCAGGCTTTTGCCCGTGGGGTGAAGCTGATTGGCGCCACTGCCCATTATGTCACGAGCGATCTCGATGAAGGCCCGATCATCGAGCAGGATGTCGAGCGCATTTCCCATGCCGATACGCCCGACGACCTGATCCGCAAAGGACGCGATATCGAGCGTCGCGTTCTGGCGCGTGCCGTGCGGTATCACATCGAGCGCCGGACGATCATCAACGGCAGCAGGACAGTCGTCTTCACGCCCTGATGGCACTTATTCTTCCATAGGACGTGAAAATTTTGCACGACACCCGGAATATTCTCTCCTAGGCTCGATCCGTCATTTTCATAGTCGGCAGAGATATTCAGATGGCTGTGCGCAAGATCTTCCTTTCTCTTGCCCTTTTCACGTCCCTGATCGCCCAGACCGGCTGCTCCGGCGACTGGGTTCTCGAAAAAAGACTGACACCTGCCGACACACTACGCGAAACCACACAAAGGACCGTCGTGCCGGGCACGTTCGTCATGACGGTGAAGAGCGTGAATGTGCGGAACAAGATGGTCTTTCTCAATTCCGAGGAGACCTATCTGGACCGGGCGAATGTCGCTGTGCAGATCACGTCCGCCGTGGCCTATAATGCCGATATCCGTTTCGGCGGGGATTTCCGCAAGATGGTCCTGAACCGGAAGATCCTGGTAATCGGATCGGCCATGAAGGTCGGGGCGGATCTGGAACAGGGGATCCTCGTGGACAACAAGGACGATTACCGGACGTATATCTTCGTCAGCCGGGCCAGCAATATTTTCCTGCGCTGACAACCGGTCGGCATGACGGATAATATCTGATCTTCCATCGTATATTCCTTTTCCGACAGATTATTACATTTTATGCCACGATCTTGATCCGAAGATATTTCCCGGGTCTCCGATCCGGCCTATGAAGAGCGTCCCTCTTCCATGCCGGACCTCGTCATGACCGCCTCTTCCGCCCCTGCCCCGAACCGTCTTCAGGCCGTTCTCAAGGCTCTCCAGCCGCTCATGGGAGAGCAGATCAGCACCGCGCCATCCGTTCGCGAAGAGCACAGTCATGGCGAAGCGATGAATGCCTCACGCCTCCCCGAGGCGGTCCTGTTCGCGCAGAGTACGCAGGATGTCTCGACGGTTCTGCGGCATTGCCATGCATTGCGGGTGCCGGTCGTGGCTTTTGGCGCCGGCACGTCCGTGGAGGGGCATGTCGTCCCTCCGGAACATGCCCTGAGCCTCGACCTTTCGCGCATGACGGGCATCGTGGAGCTGAATGCCGAGGATCTGGACTGCCGGGTTCAGGCCGGCATCACCCGACAGGCCCTGAATGTGGAAATCCGCGAGACCGGACTGTTCTTTCCAGTCGATCCGGGCGGGGAAGCAACGATCGGCGGCATGTGTGCCACCCGCGCCTCGGGGACTGCGGCCGTGCGTTACGGCACGATGAAGGAAAACGTACTGGGCCTGACGGTCGTTCTGGCAACCGGGGAGATCATCCGCACGGGCGGTCGCGTCCGCAAGTCTTCCACCGGCTATGATTTAACGTCCCTTTTCGTGGGATCGGAAGGAACACTCGGCATCATCACGGAGGTCCAGCTTCGGCTCCACGGGCGCCCCGATACCGTGTCCGCCGCCATCTGCCAGTTTGAAAACCTGCATGACGCCATCCAGACGGCCATGGAAATCATCCAGTGCGGCATCCCCATCACCCGCGTGGAACTGATGGACAGCGTGCAGATGGCAGCCTCCATCCGGTATTCCGGTCTGACGGAATATCAGCCGCTGACGACGCTGTTCTTCGAGTTTACAGGCTCGCCGGCGGCCGTACGCGAGCAGGTCGAGACGACCGAAGCCATTGCGTCAGGCAATAACGGACTGGGCTTTGCCTGGGCCGAAAGCCCGGAAGAGCGGACGCGTCTGTGGAAAGCGCGGCATGATGCGTACTGGGCGGCAAAGGCCATCGTTCCGGGCGCACGTGTCATTTCCACGGACTGCATCGTTCCGATCTCGCGTCTGGGAGAACTGATCGAGGGCGTACATCGCGATATCGAGGCCTCCGGCCTGCGCGCGCCCCTTCTCGGGCATGTGGGCGACGGCAATTTCCATACGCTCATCATCACGGACGATACGCCTGAAGGGCATCAGCGGGCGCTCGATCTGGACCGGAAGATCGTGGGCCGTGCCCTCTCCCTCGACGGGTCGTGCAGCGGTGAGCATGGCGTCGGCATGGGCAAGCTGGAGTTCCTGGACGCCGAGCATGGTGCGGGAACGCTGAGCGTGATGCGGGCCCTGAAGAACACGATGGACCCGCACCACATTCTCAACCCCGGCAAGCTCCTGCCGCCCGGTCCTGTTTACAGGGGCTGAGCTTTCAGGGATCTTTCAGCCAGCTTTCTTTTCAGTCCCTTCCGGATTTCAGCACCATGTCGTCACTCTCCAGCCTCTGCCCCGATGTCGTCCTGATCGGCGCCGGGATCATGAGTTCCACACTCGCCGCCCTGCTGCGGGAGCTGGACCCATCGCTTTCGATGATGATGTTCGAAACGCTGGGCGATTGCGGGCAGGAAAGTTCCTTTGCCTGGAACAATGCCGGGACCGGACATGCGGGCAACTGCGAGCTGAACTATACGCCCCAGCGGGCGGATGGCAGCGTCGATATTTCCAAGGCCCTGGCCGTCAATACGGAGTTCGACCTCTCCCGGCAGCTCTGGGCTCACTGGGTGCGTGACGGGCGGATTGCCGACCCGGCCTCGTTCGTGCAGCCCTGCCCGCATATCAGCCTGGTCTGGGGCACCGAGGATGTGGTCTTCCTGAAGGCCCGCTACGAGGCCATGTCCGCCCATCACTGCTTTGCAGACATGGAATATACCGACGATCCCGCCGTCATCGCACAATGGGCACCGCTCGCCATGGCGGGACGCGATCTGACACAGCCGGTTGCGGCCACCCGTGTCAGGGAAGGAACAGATGTCAATTTCGGGGCTCTGACCCATGCCCTGACCGCATCGTTCAGGACTGACCGCAATATCTCCATCCGCTACAACCATCGTGTCACCGATCTGACGCGGACCGAGGACGGCCGCTGGCGCGTCACGGCGACAGATACTGAAAGCGGCCATTCCACTACGGTCCTGACGCGCTTCGTATTCATCGGCGCAGGCGGAAACGCCCTGCCGCTGCTTCAGAAATCCGGCATCCCCGAAGCGGCGCATTACGCGGGCTTTCCGGTCAGTGGGCTGTGGCTGCGCTGCATGGACCCGACGATTACCCGGAAGCATCATGCCAAGGTGTACGGCAAGGCCCCCGTCGGATCACCGCCCATGTCGGTTCCGCATCTCGATACGCGCGTGATCGACGGCAAATCCTGCCTTCTGTTCGGACCCTATGCCGGTTTTTCCACCAAGTTCCTCAGGAGTGGCTCCTGGACGGATTATTTCCGCTCCCTGACTCCGGGAAACATCATCCCGGCCCTCACCGCCGGAAAAGATAATCTCGGCCTTCTGGATTATCTCGTGCGACAGGTCCTCCAGACGAGCGATGCCCGGTTCCGTGCTCTGCTGGATTTCTATCCGACGGCCCGGTCGGAGGACTGGACGAAGGTCGTGGCGGGACAGCGCGTACAGATCATCCGACCGGACAGCGGTCTGCAAGGTAAACTGCGCTTTGGCACCGAACTCGTGAAAAGTGCGGACCGCTCCCTCGTAGCGGTTCTGGGCGCCTCTCCGGGCGCCTCCATCGCCGCATCCGTTGCCGTGCAGGTCGTGCAGAGCGTCTTTCCCGACAGGCTTGTGGAGGGCGACTGGCTGCCCCGGATCAGGCAGGTCTTTCCCGCCTATGGCATTGACCTGAGCCGGGATTCCGAAGCCTGTGCGACGCTGCGTCGTGATACGGCAGAGGTTCTGGGAATTGCCGCAAACTCCTGACGAAGGGGTTTTTCGCTGCCCGATCGTGCTCATCGGACGTTACAGACGGCTCCGGGCCTGATATGATGAATGTGATTTTACATTCATCTGTTTGCTTTCACGCTCAGGAATCGATTTGAGACATGACTGATGGTTCGGGCTCCGTGATCACCACTGCCTCGCCCCAGAATTCAAAAAGGCGGGACAATACGGCGCGCCAGAAACAGATCCTCGATGTTCTTCTCGAAACCGGCAGCGCCACCATCGAAGGTCTGGCAGAGCGTTTCGACGTCAGCCGCATGACAATCCACCGCGATGCCCATGCGCTGGTGCAGCAGGGACTGATCGACAAGCTGCACGGCAGCATCGTTCTGCGCAACAAGGTCACGACCCAGAAAACCGTCAATTTCCGCCGCTCGCGCGCCACGGATCTAAAGGATGCGATCATCCAGCGGGCCATCTCGCTGATCCAGCCCGAACAGGTTCTGGTTCTCGATGACTCCACGACGGTAGCAGCGATGCTCCCCCTGCTGCCCGCCCTTGCCCCGCTGACGATCATCACCAACGCCGTGGGCGTGATCCAGGCGCTGTCGCCTTATCCCAATCTGAAGCTGATCTGCCTTGGTGGCGACTACAACCCGCCGCGCAATGCCTTTTTCGGCCTGGTCTGCGAGCAGGCGGCACAGTCTCTGCGGGCGAACATGATGTTCCTCTCGACGTCCATCATCCACAACGGAACCGCGTTCCAGAACGATCAGGACGTCGTGAAGGTCAAGCGGGCCATGATGGACATCGCGGACCAGTGCGTCCTGCTGGTGGACAGCACGAAGTTCCGCAAGGGTGGCCTGCACCGTCTGGCCTCCCTGTCGGAATTCGACCGGGTCCTGACGGACTCCCACCTCAAACCTTCACTGGGCAAATCGCTGGTTCAGGACGGCGTAAAGCTCGAAATCTGCACCTGAGTCCGAAACTCAGGCGTCTGGCAGCGCCTGCATGAACTGTTGCAAACCGCCCTGAAGTGCTTTCTCGAACAGGGTCAGGGTTTCGCTGCCGACGTAATGTTCCACGCCTTCCGCATCAACCCGGGCATTCTCCTCACTGACGCCAAGCGCCAGCAGAAACGCCTCCACGATCCGGTGCCGATGGCGTGCCCTGTCCGCCATTTCCTGCCCGGCCGATGTCAGGAAAACACCCCGATAGGGCTTCTGCGTCACGTAACCTTCCGTCGCGAGTCGGGCGAGCATCTTCGCCACTGTCGGCTGCGAGACCCCCAGACGCCCGGCGATATCGACCTGCCGGGCCTCCTGCCCTTCCGAGAGCAGATCCGAAATCAGCTCGACATAATCCTCGACAAGCACATTGCGCCGCGCCGCACGATTGGCCCGGAACCCTTCGGAATGGGTCTCGACATCAGGCAGCGTCTCCTGGGGGGCCGCCTCCTGCAGACGTCTTTTCCGGTCCATTCCTGTACTGTGCCTCCATGGGGAAAACATTATTCGCGGCGGAATAAAACATTCACGTCATTTTTGCCAGTCCGTTCAGGCACGATTTTTCTCCCGTTTCAGGTTTTCATGAAGCTCATCAATATAGCATATTGAATAATTATTCCGGATGGGATTGATATGATTCCTGATGTCAGACTTCACTCCTCCCCGCCCGCATCCCGTGGATAACCGGACCTCCCCGGAAATCCGGCAAACCCTGCCCGATGTGTTTTCCAGTATCCGCGTCCCGGGTGCGGAAGCCTCATGGTTCAGCCGGTTCATGGCGTTTGTCGGACCGGGCTTCATGGTTTCGGTCGGATATATGGATCCGGGCAACTGGGCCACCGATCTGCAGGGCGGCGCGCAGTACGGCTATACGCTGCTCAGTGTCATCATGCTGTCGAACCTGATGGCCATCCTGCTTCAGGCGCTGTCGGCAAGGCTTGGTATTGCGACTGGCCGGGATCTTGCACAGGCGTGCCGGGATCATTTTTCGCCACGCGTCAACATCATGCTGTGGCTGGCATGCGAACTGGCCATCATTGCCTGTGATCTGGCGGAAGTGATCGGAACGGCAGTGGCGCTCCAGCTTCTGTTCGGCCTGCCACTACTGGGTGGAGCGTTACTCTCCATCCTTGACGCGCTCCTGGTCCTGATGCTGATGAACCGGGGCTTCCGGTATCTGGAGGCGTTCGTCATCGCGCTTCTGGCCATCATCGCGCTGTGTTTCGGGATCCAGGTCGTAGCTGCCGCACCGCCTGTACACAGCGTGCTGGCGGGCCTGCTGCCGGATCCGAAGATCGTGACGACACCGGGAATGCTTTATATCGCCATAGGCATCATCGGTGCGACCGTCATGCCGCATAACCTGTACCTGCATTCCTCCATCGTCCAGACCCGCGCCTATGAGCGCACGCCGGCCGGACGGCGGGATGCCATCCGCTGGACGACCTGGGACAGCACGATCGCCCTGACACTGGCGCTGTTCATCAACGCCGCGATTCTAATCGTGGCGGCTGCGGCGTTTCATAATTCGGGCCATCAGGATGTGGCGGAAATCCAGGATGCCTACAGGCTGCTCTCCCCGATCCTCGGGCTTGGGATGGCGTCCACACTATTCGCGCTTGCGCTTCTGGCGGCCGGAACCAACTCCACGATCACCGGCACGCTGGCAGGGCAAATCATCATGGAGGGCTTCCTGCACCTCCGCATCCCGAACTGGGCCAGACGCCTGCTCACACGCGGGCTGGCGATCATTCCCGTAGCGGTCGTCACGCTGATCTACGGCAACCGGGGCGTTGGCGATCTTCTGATGTCCAGTCAGGTCATCCTGTCGCTGCAACTGCCCTTTGCGGTCATACCCCTGGTCATGTTCGTCTCGGACCGGAAGAAGATGGGCGAATTCGTGATCTCGCGACCTGTCCGGCTGCTGTCATGGGGCGTTGCGGGGCTGATCCTGCTACTGAACTTCAAGCTGCTCTACGACACGCTGGCCGGCTGAGATACCGCGGCGTCAGACCGGATTGGCAACCCAGGGGCTCGCCCTGAAAACCGACCAGCCGGTGTGCTGCACGAGCCGCTCCAGCGCGCGGGTTCCCAGCAGGGAATTACCCTGCGCATTCAGCCCGGGCGACCAGACCGCGATGGAGGCCACACCCGGCGCGATTGCGAGAATCCCACCCCCCACACCGGATTTTCCGGGCAGGCCCACGCGGATGGCAAAAGCACCCGAACCGTCATAATGGCCACACATCATCATCAGCGCGAGGATCGTCTGGGCATTGCGCTCGGACATGACCCGTTCGCCGGTAAGCGGGTTACGCCCACCCGTCATGAGAAAAGTCCCGACCTGCGCCAACTGGTGACAGCTCATGGTCAGGGCGCATTGATGGAAATAGAAATCCAGCGTGTCTTCAACCACGTTACGGATATTGCCGAATGTCCGCATGTAGTTCGCAAGCGCCATGTTGCGAAAACCGGTTTCACGCTCCTGACGGGCGACATCCGTGTCGATGTCAATCGAGGCCGGATCGCTCACGAGTGGCCGCAGGAACTCCAGCAGACGGGTCTGGGCGTTTTCGCGACCGTAGCGGGAGACCAGAATGTCAGCGATGACGATGGCGCCGGCATTGATAAACGGGTTTCGCGGGATTCCGTGCTCATTTTCAAGCTGGATGATGGAATTGAACGCGCTGCCCGAAGGCTCCTGACGCACCCGGCCCCAGAGTTCGTCCCCCATCGCATTGAGCGCCATGCTGAGACTGAACACCTTGGAGACGCTCTGCACGGAGAACGCGACTTCCGCGTCCCCGACGGTATGCGTCTCTCCGTCCATCCCCACGACCGCCATCCCGAACCGGTTCAGGTCCACCCGTGCGAGCGGAGGAATGTAACTGGCGACGGTGCCCCGTTCGGACGCCGTGCGCATTTCCTCTGCGATCGAGACGATAATGGACGCAAGAGTGGTCATGGGACCTCGGTGTGTGAAGCGCGATGTGACTGAAAGGACAGGAGTTTCACAGGCAGGAATACGTGGGAGCAACCCGCAGGGACGTAAAGAGGGATATGCACTGGGGACATGGCTGGGAGATCGGTCCTTCCTCCCGTGCAGATCCTCTCAGATCAGGGCGAAATCACCCGATGCCGGACCACCTGCCCCACAATCACCAGAGCCGGGGATTTCACCTGCGCTTCAGCGGCCTGCTGCGCGATTGTGTCCAGCGTCCCGGTGAAAACCCGCTGCGTCGGCTGCGTTCCCCGCTCCACGATCGCCACCGGCCAGTCCGCCGGCAGTCCTTTTTCCATCAACCCGACGACAAGCTGGGGCAGCGTGGAAATGCCCATATAGATCACGACGGTCTGGCGCCGGTCGGCCATGTCGTCCCAGGGCAGGTCCAGAACGCCGTCCGCTTTTGCATGTCCGGTCACGAACAGGCAGGCCTGCGCGCAGTCCCGGTGGGTCAGCGGAATACCGGAACAGGCGGCGCATCCATTGGCGGCGGAAATGCCGGGCACCAGCCGGAACGGAACCCCGGCCTCGACCAGAGCCTCGATTTCCTCGCCGCCCCGCCCGAAAATAAACGGATCGCCGCCCTTGAGCCGCAGGACACGCTCACCAGCGCGGGCGCGGCGGATCATTTCGCGATTGATCTCATCCTGTGGCAGGGCGTGCCGGTCACGCTGCTTGCCGACGAAAACAAGCTCGGCATCACGACGCACCATATCCAGCAGGGCCGGAGACAGCAGGTTGTCGTAAAGAACGGAATCCGCGTTCTGCATCAGGTGCAGAGCCTTGAGGGTGAGCAGATCCGGATCACCCGGGCCAGCTCCGACCAGCCAGACTTCGCCCCCTTTGCGGACCGCCTCCAGAAGCACCTCAAGATGCGCATCCGCCCGGCTTTCTTCGCCAGCCCGCGCGGCTTGTGCGCCGGGACCATCCAGAAAATCCTCCCAGATGCGCTTGCGGTCCTGAACCTGCGGATAACGACCCGCTACCCGTGCCCGACGGGACTGCATGTACGCCGCCAGACGGCCTGTTCCTTCAGGAAGAAGCGTCTCGATCTGCTCCCGCAGGCGACGCGCGAGCACGGGGGCCGCGCCGCCTGTGGAAACGGCCACGCGCACCACGCCCCGACGCACCTGCGCCGGCGTGATGAAGCTCGAAGGCTGGGGATCGTCCACCGCACAGACGGGGATGTTCAGTTCATCCGCAAGGGCCGCGACCTGCCGGTTGGTTTTCCGGCTGTCCGTCGCGGCATAGACCAGCCGACAGCCGGGGAGCAGCCCCCGCAGGGCGACATCGTCCGCCCTTCCCCCCACATGCAGAACCAGCCCGTCATCGACCCAGCCCTGCATGACGGGATGAAGCTGTTCAGCCAGCACATCGATCCGGGCGCCATGTTCAAGCAGGAGCCGTCCCTTGTTGACGGCGATTTCCCCTCCGCCGACCAGCAGGACACGGGCGCCTGCAAGCCGGATGGAGATCGGGAACCAGCCCGTCCCGGGGTTTGCCTCCGGGACGGAATTGATGGGCAGGGTGTTCATCGGGGCAGGGATTTCCGGATAGGGAACTATGACAGGCTTGCGGTCGCATTCAGCGACAGCCGGGCCGGAACGTCAAATCCGGACTGCCTGCCTCCCGTAAGAATATCTGCTCACTGTCAGAATACGGGACGCGCGTCCTCGGACCCTGCGCCCTGGAGAAGGCTTTTACCAGCCGCCCTGACGTCCCTGACCACCCCCCATGCCCGGCCCGTTCATCCCGCCGCCATTCATGCCGGGACCACCCATGCCCTGACCACCATTGCCCGGGCCATACCCGTGGTTTCCGTGACGGTGGTGGTGATGCCCCCCGTCACGACGGTCATCATAAGGCCCGTCACAGGCTGCCAGCGACAGGGACAGACCGGCACCGAGGACCAGGGCGATAATCTTTTTCATGAAGTGCTCCATCGGAAATATTCCGGTTTCGATGATGGCGGGCAAAATATGGTGTTCTGAAGGAAAGAACGTAACGGACGATGACAATCGCGAAATCCGGCAAAGATATTCCGACAGACGGCCTGATAAAAATGCTATGATTTTTCAGAACAGGAGGTCCATTGACTGGTTCTCCCGGATTGCACTGCTTTTTACGGAGCATCTCCCATGCCTGAAGTGATGGTGAAAATCTTCAAGTCCCTTCAGGAAGGACCCGGTTTTCTTGTCCTGCTCGGGCTTGTGGCCGTCGCTGTCTTTATAGGATATGTAGTCCTGCATGCGCTTGTCGGATAAGACGTCCACCACGACCATGTCGCGCATCGTCACAGACAGGACCCACTGCATGACAAAAGGCGATCTCGAAAAGCGCCTCGACTTTCTCCGGGAAGCCTCCCGCCTCAAGGATATTCTCCGACGGACCTATACCCATGGCGGCCAGACCGAGAGCACGGCCGAACATACCTGGGCGCTCTGTCTTCTGGTCATGACCTTTGCCGACCAGCTTGAAGGCATCGACCTTCTGAAGCTTCTGAAAATCTGCATCCTTCATGATCTCGGCGAAGCCATCCATGGCGATGTTCCCGCGATCTCGCTTCATGCTTCGGCCAACAAAGCCGCACAGGAACGCGAAGACCTGCTGACGATCATGGCGCCCCTGCCGGACGAACTTCAGGCGGAGTTTCTGGGGCTGTGGGACGAATATGAAAATGCGGCATCGCCGGAAGCCCGTCTGGCCAAGGCCTTCGACAAGATCGAAACCATCAGCCAGCACAATGCCGGGCTCAACCCCGACGATTTCGATCATACGTTCAATCTGACCTATGGCCGGACCTATACGGACGCCACGGAACTGACGCGCAGGATCCGGGCCATTCTGGACGACGAAACCCGTCGGAACATGCAGCGCAGCCGGAACATGGTCGCGGGCTGAACAGCCCTTTCTGCTCGACATGCGCAGGCAAATCCGCCAGAAACGGCTCGAAATGGCCGCCTTCCGTCACGATATTCTTGCAGATTCGTGACATTCTGCATGTGATGCGGACGTTCAGGCCCGCACGCAATGCAGGAGCACGCAGAAGAGCACATGTCAGACCATGACCTGAAAAATCAAGTCGTCTCCTCTCTGACACGTCCCCTGCTGCGCCCCGCTCTCGGCCTCGTCTGGGGCCTGGGTAGCCTGCTCACCCCTGCTTCCGTACTGGCACAGACCACGCCAAGCCCTGGTGCCACGCCCGCAGCTTCCCTGCGCAGCCCGACCACCGTAACCACGTCCACAACATCCGTGAACGGTGGCGAAAAAATCGTGGTCAAAGGTCACAAACCCGCTGGAGCCGTCCTGGGAAACGCCAAGCCGATCATGCAGATCCAGGCCGATGAAATCCGTTCCTATGGCGTCGATACCGCAGCCGATCTTCTGACGGCCATTGCCCCGGAAACCCGTTCAGGTCGCGGTGCGACAGGCAATACGCCGGTTGTTCTCCTCAACGGCAAGCGCATTTCGGGAATGCAGGAAGTCAACGATCTGCCGTTCGAGGCCATAGCCCGGGTCGAGATCTTCACCGAGGAAGAAGCACTGCGTTACGGCTATCCGGCCGATGAGCGGGTGGTCAACATCATTACCGTCAAGCATTTCCGCTCCATCCGGATGCGCGCTTATGGCAGCACATCGACGGATGGCGGCGGAGACGATGGCGTCCTGGGGGCCAGTTTCACGAAACTTTCGGGAGAGCGGCGGATCAACCTGAGCGCCCGCTATGAAGCGCAGGCCCGTCTGCTTGACAGCGATCGCGGTGTCACTCCGCCCTCCGCAAGCGGCCTTTATTCCAATGCGGGCAACATCGCCTCCGCCAGCGGGGGCAGTCTTGATCCATCGCTGGATACTCTTGTCGGACAGAGTGTCACGTCGGCGGGTGTCCCTTCCCTCGCCACGGGACAGATCCCGACCCTTCAGGATTTCACGACCTACGCTAACGCGCCGCATGTCAGCTCGAACGCCTCGGACTACAGTCTCCAGCCCAGAACGCACGAACTGGACCTGAACGGCGTCTATGCCGATCAGATCTTCAAAACCGTCTCGGCCTCGTTCAATGCCAGTTACACTCACAGCAATTCCGAAAGCCTTCAGGGACCGGCACGCGGCATCCTGACCCTTCCCTCCAGCAGCCTCTACTCGCCATTTTCGCAGGATACGCTGCTGTACCGGGATTATACCAATGTCCCTGCCCTTCAGCAGACCGCCCATACGGACAGCGTTCATGCCGGGGTGAACTTCAACGGGGATGTCGGGAACTGGAAATGGAACAGCACCGGAAGTTTCGACCGCTCCACCACGTCAACCAACAGCCAGACCGGGCTTGACCTGAGCGCCGCCCAGACGGCCCTGACGGACGGGATGATCGCCTTCGATCCGTTCTCGGCAGTGGACCGGAGCTGGCTGAACAGTCGTCTGGTCAATCACGGGCACACCACCGGCACGACCGGCAAGATCACGGGCCTGATGTCCGGCTCGCTGTTCTCCCTCCCTGCCGGCGATGTCGCGACCAGCATTGCCCCGACCGGCACCATAACCGAGCAGAACGCGACGTCCCTCAGTCAGGGCAGGCTGCAACGGACCCATATCAGCCGCGATGTCGGCACTCTGCAGATCAACGGCGATATTCCGATTGCCAATGCGCGAAAACACGTCCTGTCCTTTCTGGGAAAACTGGATGCGAACATCAACGGGGCCGTCAGCCAGGTCTCCCATTTCGGAACGCTGGGCACGATCGGCGGTGGCGTGACATGGGAGCCCGCATCATGGATCCAGTTCCCCTTCTCCGTCACCGACCGGACGGAAGCTCCGGGTGCCACGGACCTCATCGCCCCGCGGATCGAAACGCCGAACGTCACGACCTATGACTACGTCACCGGACGCTCGGTACAGGTCACGACCATTTCGGGCGGGAACCGCAATCTGCATGCCGCGGACCGGCACGAAATCAGCATCGGGACGATCATTTCCCCGGGTTTTCTTGAGGGCGCGCGGCTGCATGTAAATTATGTCCGGGACCGAAACCACAACCCGGTCATGAGTCTGCCGACCGCCACGGCCGCCATCGAGGAGGCTTTTCCCGACCGTTACCAGCGTAATTCGGACGGGATTCTTGATGTCGTCGATATCCGTCCGGTCAATGCACTGATGGAAAAGCGCAACGAGTGGAACGCAACCTTCTCGTTCTCCCGGCCACTCGGGAAAAAGACCACTGGAAAAGACGGCAAACGCAGCGCCGGCGGCCGGTACTATATTGTCCTGACACAGGTATGGCGGCTCAAGGACACCGTGCAGTTACGTTCGGGCCTTGCCCCGATCGACCTGCTCAATGGTGGCACCATCGGGGGAACCGGCGGCCAGCCACGGCATGAGGTCGAACTTCAGGGGGGAGTCTTCAAGAACGGGCTCGGGTTCCGTCTCGTGACCAAGTGGCAGTCCGCCACCTCGACCCTGGCCAGCACGCATGCCAACAGCCTGTTTTTCAGCGATCTGGCAACCGTGGACACGACCGCCTTCGCCGATCTGGGGGAAATTCCCCGCTGGCAGAAGCGGAACTGGGCCAAGAACTTCCGGGTCATGGTCTCGGTCAGCAATCTCTTCAACAGCCGCATCCGCGCGCGCAACGGGTCGGGCATCACGCCCGCCGGCTACGAACCTGCTTTTCTCGACCCGCTGGGCCGGACCGTCTCGATCTCGATCCGAAAATCGGTCTGAAACAGATCAGACGCACCGCACATAGACACGATGAAACCGGCTTCCCAGAGACGTGAAAACCTCATAACCGATCGTTCCCGCTGAGCGGGCCAGCGCATCCACATCCTGTGGCCGCCCCCAGCACCGACAGCACATCCCCTGACCTCAGATCGGCAGGGGCGTCAGTAAGATCGACCGAAATGCTGTCCAGTTCAGGCCGTACCCGCCCCCATCTCCGGCCTGCACGGTCCGGATCTGTACGATCCGCGCGTCAAGTGAGACAACCGGGCGAAGCGGCCCAGGAGCGCGGAACCCCGGAAAACAGGCGCCCATCTTCACAAAACGCTTTCGCTGCATTGCATTGGCGGGACTGTCAGGCACATCCGCGCAGGCCAGATGACTTATTACCAGTTGCAGGTTCAGGCCCTCGAAAACAGAGCGCTCCTGCATGTCCGCGATACCCAGCCCGAAGCGGGACATCCCGGTATCGAACTGCTGTGCCGCCGGAAATGCGCAACCCTTGTCCTCACTCAACCCTTTCCAGCCACGAACCTATTCAGGATCGTTCAGCACAGGCCACGGGCATGAGAGCATGCGCCTGCATACTGTCCTCACATCCGGGCATAAAACCATGCAGTACGAAAATACGGGCTTCCGGCAGCGTAGCCCTCAGGGATATTCCTTCGTCGAGATGTGCCACGAAAAACGTTTCCGCACCCCGCGCAGCGAGAGCAGGAGCCACGCGGTCCACACCCAGCCCACAGGCATTCGCCTTGACGACGGCCGCCCATTCCGCCCCGGCGCCCAGTCCGACAACGAGACCATAATTGTCGGCAATGTCTGGCTGACTGACGGTCAGTCAGGCTCCGGCCCGAGCAGAGGCGAGTCCGGAAAAGTCTTTGCATAGGACCCGTCCGTAAGACTGCATTGCTTCCTGTATGGCACTCCTGCCCCACGAAGCAATGCTCCGCCTCCCTTTTCAGAACGGGCATTCTACGCAACACAAGATGAAACGCCGCAACCCGACGCAATCTTCGGTCACAAAAAGTGAGTTCAGATTCCCGGAGAAATGCCTATTTTCTGGAGCCCATCGGAGTCAACGGCAAGACTGTCACGAAAGTTTCCATAAATTGATGTCAGACGACTCATCGTCTTTCCAGGCGGCAAGACCCGGCGGGGTCCAGCGCGTCATAAGCAATCTGGGCGTCCTTCTGGGAGGACGGGCCGTCAATGCTCCGCTAAGCCTGATCCACATCTGGATGGCGACGCATCTGCTGGGAAGTTACAGCTTCGGCCTCGTTGCAATGATGTATGCTTTCGCACGGACGATGGGCGATATCGTTGACTTCCAGTCCTGGCAGACGGTCCTGCACTTCGGATTACGGCCCCTAACGCAGGGAGACCGCCGCAGTTTCCAGAAAATCGTGTCTTTCAGCCTTCTTCTCGACAGTTTTGGCGGCCTGCTGGGTTTTGGCGGCGGTGTTCTCATCAGTCTTCTGGCCATGGATCTTCTGGGCTGGCCCCCGCAGATCCATGTCATCGGCGTCATCTACTGCATCTCCATCCTCTTCATGGCCTCTGCCACCGCAACCGGTCTTCTGCGGGTTTTTGACCGGTACGATCTCCTTGCGGTGCAGGGAACCGTCGCCACCATCGTCCGCGTGATCGGCACGGCTTCAATGGTGTTCTGCGGGGCTTCGGTCGCGTTGCTTGCCAGCGTCTGGATCGCTGCGGAAGCTGCGGCGTGGGGGACCATCTTTTTCATGACGGCCCGGGAAATGTATCGCCGGGATCTGGTCCACGGCCTGTTCCATGAAATGAAGGGACTCCTTCCCGAGATCCTGAGCGGTCAGTTTTTCCGCACCTATCCCGGGATCTGGCGCTTTGCGCTGAACACCAACCTCAATTCCACGCTCGCCCTCGCCTTCGGTCATATCGGAACACTCGTGGTGGGAGCCTTCGTTGGCCCGACCAGCGCAGGCTACTACCGGATCGCAAGCCAGATCGCGGCGGGGATCGCAAAGCCTGCGACCCTGATCCAGACGACCGTGTATCCCGAAATGGCCCGTCTGTGGCGCGACAGGGCGCTGAACCGTCTCTATCGCCTGACGGGCCAGATCGCCCTGATGGCCGGAGGGATCGGAACTGCCCTGCTTCTGCTGACACTCTTCGCCGGGCAACCGCTCCTGCAACTCTATATCGGCCATAAAGGCGCGACGGAGGCTCTTCCGGTCACCCTGTGGCTGCTTGCCGCGGAAGTGGTCACGGTCTGGGGCCTGCCTCTGGAGCCCCTGCTGTTTACAACGCACCGCTCCGGCGCTGCGATCGGAGCCCGCGTCCTCGAATGCCTGTTCTTCCTTCCTGCCCTCGTGATGATGGTCCGCCATTACGGACTGAGCGGCGTCGGACCGGCCACACTGTGCGGGGTTACGCTCCTGATCATGATCCAGCTTGTCCTGGTGATCCGCACGACCCGCAGTCCGGAAGGGGTCATGGCGTGAAAGTGGCTTTTCCCCTCATCGGCCAGCGTCACCAGACCCTTCATGCCTTGCCGATTGCGCTAGAAGTCTCCGCGCGCCATCCGGACGTTGCGGTTCACGTCTCCTGCCTGACCGTGAGCCATCTCGAACTGGCGCGTTCGCTGGCAACGCTCTATCCCGAAGCGCGCGTGCAGTTTGATCTCCTCCCGATTTCCCCAAAACTGCGCCGTCGCATCGAACTGCATGGCCTGCGGGTGGTGGACCGCCTGATCGGGCTTTTTGCGTCCCGCCACTATTTCCGGACCTTTGATGCGATCATCGTTCCCGAAGCGACCTCCCTGCAACTCCGTCGCATGGGTGTCCGGCATCCCAAGATGATCTGGACCGGCCACGGCGCCGGCGACCGGGCCATCGGATTTGCCCGGCATCTCGGAAAGTTCGATTTTCTGCTGGTCCCCGGACGCAAGGTGGAGCAGCGGATGCTGGAAAAGGGCATCATCCGACCCGGCGCCTATCATCGCGGCACCTATGCCAAGTTTGATCTCGTGCGGCGCATGGACGCGAAACGGCCGAAACTCTTCAACAACAACCGGCCGACGATCCTGTATAACCCGCACTTCCTGCGCCGCCTGTCCTCATGGCCGGAACTGGGGCGTCAGATCCTGAGCTTCTTCGCCACGCAGGATCGCTATAACCTTGTTTTCGCACCACATTTCCGTCTTTTCGACAATCACCGCGAAGAGGGGGAAGCCCTGAGGCGACAGTATGGGCATCTGCCGCACATGCTGATCGACCCGGGAAGTCACCGGAGCATCGACATGACCTACACGATGGGAGCAGACCTCTATCTCGGGGATGTCAGCAGTCAGGTTGCCGAGTTCATGATCCGCCCACGCCCTTGTCTGTTTCTCAATGCCCACCATGTAAAATGGCAGGGAGACCCGGATTATCAGTTCTGGACGCTGGGCCCGGTGACGGAAAATGTGTTGGATCTGGGCAGCAGGATCGAGAATGCCTTCGAAACGCATCCTCGTTTTCTTGAGGCGCAACGCCAATATGTATTAGAGACATTCGAAACACTGGGTGATGAGCCCACTGCTCCCGCCGCGGCGGATGCAATCGTCGATTTTCTGAAAAGGGCTGCCTGATGTCAGGCAATCCAAACGGAGCTAGTCCAGGTTTGACCGAGGCCAACCAGAACCCAACCGCCAATCCCCTTCCGACGCCAAGCCGTTCCGGCCTGGAAAGACGTTACGGAGATTTTCCCAGCTTTGCAGCCGCACTCGATTACGCGGCTCAGGGGGAGAGCGGATTCAATATCTACTCCGGTCGGGGGCAGCTTCTTGAAGCGCTGCCATACCGTCTGCTGCGCGAACAGGCCCGTTCCATGGCCTGTCGTCTGCTGGGTCTTGGTCTCGTTCCTGGTGACCGTGTTGCGATCGTCGCGGAAAGCGATGGCGATTTCGCCCGGATTTTCTTCGGCTGCCAGTATGCCGGTCTTGTTCCGGCGCCCCTTCCGCTTCCCGTCGCATTTGGCGGAAAAGAAGGCTATGTGACGACCCTGCGCGGCATGATCCAGAGCGCCGCCGCCCGTGCCGTCGTGGTTCCGGACGTGATCGGAAGCTGGACCACGGACATCGTCGATGGTCTCGACCTGGTGTTCGGGGGATCGCCCGCCGATCTCTACCGCCACGCCGAAGCCCGCGTCGAGCTGCCGGAAATCTCTCCGACGGCCCTGTCCTACCTTCAGTTTTCTTCCGGAAGCACGCGTTTTCCGATGGGCGTTTCGGTCACGCAGGCAGCCGGCATGGCCAATGCCCGCGCCATCGCCCGGGACGGTCTTCACGTCCACCCGGCCGAAGACCCGCGCGATGACCGCTGCGTTTCGTGGCTGCCGCTTTATCATGACATGGGACTGGTCGGCTTCTTCCTCACGCCCCTGACCTGCCAGCTCTCCGTGGACCTGCTCCCCACCCGCGAATTCGCACGCCGTCCGCATGTCTGGCTGGACCTGATCTCACGCAACCGCGGCACGATCGCCTACAGCCCGTCCTTTGGTTACGAACTCTGCGCCCGTCGCAGCGGTCAGGCCGATCTCGACCTGTCGTGCTGGCGCATTGCCGGGATCGGCGGCGACATGATCCGCCATCATATCCTCGAAGGCTTTGCCGAGCGTTTCGCGTCCAACGGCTTCCGGGCCAGCGCCTTTGTTGCCAGTTACGGCATGGCTGAAGCGACCCTCGCCATCAGTTTTGCTCCGCTCGACACCGGCATCCAGACCGACACGATCGACCTGCGCCGCCTTGAAAAGGATGGCATTGCCGAACCGTCCAACGATCCGTCCCATCCGCTGCGGACCTTCGTCCTGTGCGGTGAAGCCCTTCCCGATCATCAGATCGAGGTCCGGGACGCCGCAGGACATGATCTGGCGGACCGGCAGGTCGGCACCGTCTATGTGCGTGGTCCGAGTCTCATGTGCGGCTATTTCCGTCGCCCCGACGAGACCGAAGCCGTTCTCGATGCGGATGGCTGGCTGAACACGGGTGACCTTGGATATCACCTCAACGGCCAGATCGTCGTAACCGGACGCGCCAAGGACCTGATCATCATCAACGGCCGCAACATCTGGCCCCAGGATCTGGAATGGTCCGCCGAAAGCGAAATCCCGACCCTGCGCTCGCGTGACGTCGCCGTGTTCTCGGTGGATGGGGAAGAGGGCGAGAAGATCGTAGCCCTCGTCCAGTGCCGCGCGACCGAGGAAGCGAGCCGCAACCAGCTTCGCGACGAAGTCACGAGTCTGTTTCGCCGCCAGCACGGGGTGGATGTCGAGGTCATTCTTGTTCCGCCCCGCACACTTCCCCAGACGTCCTCCGGCAAGCTGACCCGCGCAAAGGCCAAGACCATGCTGCTTTCCGGTCAGTTCGAGCAGCAGCCCGAGACCACCCCTTCGGTCGCCTGATCCTCCTCCGGTCCCGGCTATCCGGTTGCCAAAACGGGCAGAGGGGTGGCGAACGGGGCCGGTTTGGAGCATAAGGCTTGCCCAAGATTGCACAGACACCGAGAGTTGAAGTCCATGACTGACAGCGTCGCCGGCATTTCCGGAATGATCATTGAGAAACTGCTTGCCAACCCGAAAGTTCCCCGGGACATCGATGGCAACAGCAAGATTGTCGAAGACCTGGCCTTCGACAGCCTGGCCGTCATGAATTTCGTTATGGAAATCGAGGACGAGCTCGACGTTTCCGTGCCGCTCGACAAGCTGGCGGATATCCGGACCATCAACGACCTTGCCGCATGCCTGCATACGCTCAAGGTCGCGCACGCGTGACAGACATTTTCGCCAAGCACGCGGGGCTGCGCGAAGCCTATGAGGGGCTGACAGCTGCATCACCGCGCAATCCCTTCGAGGTCGTGATCGAGCGCCCCATCTCCGCCAGCGTGGGGATCATCGAAGGCCGCGAGACGCTTCTGTTCGGGACCAACAACTATCTTGGTCTCAGCCAGTCGAAAAAGGCCATCGAAGCTGCCGTGGAAACGGCGGAGACGATGGGTGTCGGCACAACGGGGTCCCGGATCGCGAATGGCACCTTCGGTCTGCATCGCAGGCTGGAAGCAAAGCTCGCCGAGTTCTTCCATCGCAAGCACTGCATGGTGTTCTCGACCGGGTATCAGGCCAATCTGGGCACGATCTCGGCCCTGGTGAACAAGGACGACGTCCTGCTGCTTGATGCCGACAGCCATGCCAGCATCTATGACGGCGCCAAACTGTCCGGCGCGCAGGTCATCCGCTTCCGCCACAATGACCCGGTGGATCTGGAAAAGCGTCTCGCACGCCTGAAAGACCATCCCGGTGCAAAGCTGATCATCGCCGAAGGCATCTATTCCATGACGGGGAATGTGGCTCCGCTGAACAAATTCGTCGATATCAAGACACGCCACGGCGCCTATCTGATGGCTGACGAAGCCCACTCGTTCGGTGTGCTGGGCGAGCATGGCCGCGGTGTGGCGGAAATGCAGGGCTGCGAGGACGGGATCGACTTCGTGGTCGGCACCTTCTCCAAGTCGCTGGGCACCGTAGGTGGATACTGCGTCACGGACCACGATGGCGTGGACCTGATGCGTCTGTGCTCACGGCCTTACATGTTCACGGCGTCCCTCCCCCCCGAAATCATCGCGGCCACCATGGCGGCCCTTGAGGACATGCAGGAACATCCGGAACTGCGCCTCAAACTTCAGGACAATGCGGCCCGTCTGCATGCAGGGCTTCAGAAGGTCGGCCTCAGAACAGGCGAGCATGTCTCTCCGGTTGTCGCCGTAACGCTGGAGACGGTGGATCAGGCGGTCGGGTTCTGGAACGCGCTACTGGAGAACGGGGTCTATGTGAACCTCTCACTCCCACCGGCGACACCGGACAACCGACCCCTTCTGCGCTGCTCGGTCATGGCCGCGCATTCGCCTGAGGAAATCGACCGCGCTGTTGCAGTCTTTGGCGAAGTGGCCAGACATTTCGGACTGTAACTGCATTTACAATACGTAACATATAGGGAAAGCTGGGACAGTTCACCATCACGGAGACACTGCGTGAAACGTCTGGCCCTGGCTCTTCCTGCTCTTTTCCTTCTGCACCAAACTCTTCTGGCTGCCACAGTGCCAGATCATCCTGCCCGCCTGATCCAGGAAGCATCTCCCACCTATCCTGCGGAGATGCTGGAAGCGAACCAGATGGGCGTGATGGAACTGACCTTCAACGTCAGGCCGGACGGGACGATCAGCAACGTCACGGCATTCGGCACGATGACTTTACAGCAGATGAGAACCTCACTGGGAGGTATTTATCACCTGAAATATGATCCTGCCGTCGTAAACGGACAGCCCGTCGAAGAGAAGAACGTCCACAAGGAAATTCGCCTCATCGTCGAGAATCCCGATGTCTCAATGCTGGAAGTCAATTCTTTCGCATGCGATGTGACGGAAAAGGGTATTCTGGAAAACTGTTCTTCGCGCCTTCCACCGAAACCGGCAATGTTTCTGGGACGTCCGCTCGTTGACAGCATCAACGGCTGGCAGGTTTCCATCCGGCAGGAACAGGGACACGCTGTTCGCGACCATCGTTTCTTTACCGTCGCCGTTGCCACAACCAGCCAACGTCCCCTGCCCGCGCCGGTAGCCGAGATTGACTCTTCCTGGAGCGTTCATGCCTTCGTTCAGGGCTGCCCCGTCGATCATACACAGGCAACATGTCCGGCTATTCCCCTGCAGGTCTCGGGAAACCGTTACACTCTTCCCACCGGTACACGCCTGCCGGGAAACGCGCCTGAAGAACTGGTTATCGGCCTGAGATAGGGGCCTTCAGGGGCGGGAGCGGAACAGAAGATGCCGGACCCGCCATACCAGAACCGGCAGCATCAGGAGCGGATGCCTGCTCTCGAACGATGAAAGCTGCATGTCGAAGCCTGTATGGCGCTGGATCTTCCAGGCCAGATAGGATGCCCCGTTCTCGAAGGTGAACGCGGCCTTCAGCAACCGGGCGACATTACGGGGACGGCCCGATGTCCGGACCAGCGCCCAGCGCCTGGACGCCCTCAGCCGCAGAGCGGGACTGATGACCGGCTCCAGTTCGGTCCCATGAGCAGAAAACTGTAGATGCGCCCTCGCCCATCCGAGAGGCAGCATGGCCCCATAACGGGCTTCCTGACCTTCCAGAATGCTGTTGCCCCGCCCCTTTTTCTCCACCCGCAGTTCGGAAGCGTAGGTATGGGCAAAAAGGGTTTGCCAGAACTCCAGCGCCGTCATGGATTTTTCACCCAGAAGCGCTGCCCAGCACGAAGCCGTCGTGACGCAGCCTGCAATCAGGGACAGGATCGTGTCCGCGCTGTCCGGATCACGAACCCAGACCAGCCGCACCGGCTGACAGAACCGCGCCCAGATCGTCGTATCCAGGGCACCGAACCCGGTTCGGGCCGCGAACTGCTCCTGCGACAGTACCGCGATCTTTGCTCTCAGAACCCGCTCGCCATGATGGAACTCGGAATAACGCACGTTGGGCGGCAGAACGAGATTGCCGGTCCGGGCGACCAGTCCGCCTGAAAAACCTGCGGCGTTTTCGGTAACGATATAGAAATCGAGAATGCCGTCCGGATCGGCCGTTCGCAGCACAGACCCGTAAAACAGCACACCCAGCGGTGGCGTGGGACAGGCACGGGCCAGCGCATCGGCAAAGGCGGACACGCCCGGATCAACAGGCGTCGTCAGTTCGCCGATCAGGCGCTGTTCGAGCGCATCAGGCATGGAGGAAACGGAATCTGGGCGCGCGTTCCAGATGCAGGACACCACCGGGTGCTGCACTGAAGACCTCGCCGTCGAGCACGAAATCGCTTCCCGTGACCAGCGTCATGTCGTCCGTACGGCCACTGACGTAATCCGGGTGGCGACGCAGCCAGCGCGGCGCGCGCCCACAAAGAAGGGCGGCCGTCGCCCGCAGCAGGCTGTCGGGCGACGCGCTGACGTCGAGATAGCGCAGCCCCTCGACATTGGGTTCGGCATCCCAGAACGGCCAGATCCCGCGCGACAGACGCGAAAGCCCCGTCACGAGGAACATGAAGCTCTGCCCGTCATAGACATGTCCGCCGGTTTCGATCCGCAGGGGATCGCCCCTCAGCCATTCTTCCCGGCTTTTGCGGAACATGAGGCTGACGAACGTGGACAGCAGCGTGATGCCAACTGCCAGATCATGGGGCGCAAATCTCAGGACGGTCGGCGAATGCGCAATCCGCACGGCTCGTGCATAACCCGCGCAGCCCCCGAACAGCCCGAGCACCGGCATGCGGTCAGTTCCCGGCCAGGAGAGGCGGATGGGCGTTCGTACACTGGAACGGAGCGCGCCCTGACGCAGACGCTGGATCGCCTCCATGCCCCGCAGGCCAAAACCGACATCCCCTGCAATCAGGTTCGTGTTGCCCGATGCCAGAACCACGATGTCCGGAAGCCGGTCAGCGGGATAGGCGCGCGCGATGGCGGTCAGGGCGGTACTGACCGTCCCGTCCCCACCATCTATGAGAATGGTATCGATACCACGCTCGTAAAGCTGACGGACATGGTCCGTGGTTCCTTCCCGACTGTCGGAAGGAACGAAATCCTTCCCCAGAAGGGCCTGGGCCTCGACAGCAAAACTGGAACCGTTCCGGCGGTTTTTCCGGCTACGGGCATTATGGATCAAGGCAATGCGCACTAGGTGAGGCAATCTTCGTATGGCGTTCGGCTATGCGGCCGGGTCTAGCACGGCTATGATGGAACTGCCAGAAGAGGCCATCCCGGCGGTCCCGGGTGCCCATTCCTGGCATGGATACTGACAAGGCCCCTTTCTGATCATGACCCCTGACCTGCCCGCAGATCCCCTCTCGTCGCGGCAAATGTCCCCTGTCACAGCATCCCATGTCACACCGGCACATGTCACACTGGCCCATATTTCGGACCCGCACCTGCCGCCGCCCCCGGTCCACTGGCGTGAGGCGCTCAACAAGCGTGCCCTGAGCCTTCTGTCATGGAAGAAGCACCGCCAGTACGTCCATCTCGCGCAGACCTGCGCGGCTCTGGTGAAGGATATCGGGCGGTCCGGTGTGGACACCATTCTCGTCAGTGGGGATCTGACCAATTTCGGAACCCCCGACGAGTTTGCCGAAGCAGCCCGCTGGCTTGAAGCCCTGCCCGCGCCGGCCCTCGTGATTCCCGGCAATCATGACTGCATGGTCCGTCAGCCCGCTTCGGCCGGGCTCGAGCAGTGGGAACGCTGGTCCGCCCGGCAGTATCCGTATGTCCGCATCCAGAACGGGGTTGCGATCGTCGGCGTCAATTCCGGCATCCCCACAGCGCCGTTCATGGCCTGCGGTCGGGTCGGGCGCAGGCAGCGTGAGCGGCTTGAAACCCTGCTGAAGCAACTGGGAAAAGAGGGACTGTGCCGGGTCGTGATGATCCATCACCCCCCGAAACGCGGCCTCGTACCCTGGCGCAAGTCCCTGCTGGATCATCGTGAGGTTGCCGCCGTTTTCAGACGGGCCGGAGCGGAGATCGTTCTGCACGGACATTCCCATGACGCGACCCTCACGCATGTTGCCGGGACCGATATTCCGCTGCTCGGCGTGGCATCTGCATCGCTGACCGATGAGCGCCCCCATCGACAGGCCTGCTGGAATCGCCTGACCATCCACCCATATGAGAAGGGCTGGAAGATCGATCTGGCACGTCACCGGCTGGATGGTTCCGTAAGTGAGCGGGCATCCTGGAAGCGGACAGGAAGGACAGAGGCGTGAAACAGCGGGCCCACATTCTGGACCGGTATCTGCTGACACAGATGGCGCCCCCTTTCGCGATCGCGCTTCTGGCGATGCTGGTAGCCCTGCTGCTTGAACGCCTGCTGTCTCTTTTCGACTATCTCGCTTCGGCGGGCAGTTCGCTTGGCACCTGTATCGCGCTCCTGACGGATCTGTTGCCCCATTATTTCGGGATTGCCCTGCCAGCGGCCCTGTGTATCGCGGTTTTCCTGACCATTCGCGGCATGAGCGACAACAACGAGATCGACGCCCTTCAGGCCGGGCGCGTCTCGCTGATGCGGATCAGCCGACCGTTCATGATCGTCGGACTGCTCCTGGGTGCCGCGAGCGTGTTCCTGTACGGCTATATCCAGCCCGTGGCCCGTTACGATTATCGCGCCGGCTTCTATTTCGCCGAACATACGGGCTGGGCCCCCCATCTTCAGGCCGGAATGTTCGCCTCCACCTCCAGCAAGGCCGTCATGACCGCCGACAGTGTGAGCCATGCCGGCACCCGGCTCAGGCGTGTCTTCATCCGTGAAGTGAACGCCAATGGCGTCGCCCACATCATCACGGCGCGCACCGGCGCACTGACCATTTCCGAAAAGACCCGCAGCACGCGCCTTGATCTGTGGAACGGGGAAATCGTGGACGATCCGTTCCAGGCGACCCGGCCACATAAGGCCACAGTGACCCATTTCGAGCATGTCGTTCGCGTCATTGACCGGCCGAACAAGGAAACCGCCTTCCGTTCCCGGGGGGCCGACGAGCGTGAACTGACGCTGTTCGAACTGGCGCATGACCTGCGGTACGGCCTGCCCGGCATCGAATACCGCACATTGCGGGCCGAAATGGATTTCCGCATGGCCCGCGCCATCGCCATTCCCTTTATTCCCCCTCTGGCTGTTGCACTGGCCATCAGCGCCCGCCGAAGAAAATCCGTGTGGGGGCTGATCGCAGTGGCCGTGATCCTGATCGGCTTTGATCAGGCTCTCATGTTCGGCCACAGCCTCGCTTCGACCGGACGGCTTCCGATCTGGCTTGCGATCTGGGTGCCGGAAATCGTGTTCTGCGCGGGATGTCTGGCTGCACTGCTGCGTCGCTCGCGCGGCTCATGGCGCCGTCGCAAGCTGAGACGGGCACGCGCATGACAGACTCCACTCCCCATATGCCGCGGCATGTTCTGATCCGGGCGCTCAACCGCGCCCTTCTGGGACGGTTCATGCTGTGTGGCGCCGTTCTCGTCTCGCTGCTAGAAATTCTGGCGCTTCTTGAAAAAACGACGCCGATCCTGAACCGTCATCTCGGGTTTCGCGGCATCCTCACTTTTGCGTTCCTGCATCTACCGGCCCTGAGCATTGACATCCTGCCGCTCGCCTTCATGATCGGTGCGCTGTTCCTCCTCACGCAGATGACCCTGTCCAGCGAGATCTCGGCCCTGCGTGCGGCTGGCCTGTCAACGCCAGCCCTGTTCCGGCTTCTCATGCCAGCCGTGCTGATTGCCGGGATCGGTGGAAGCTGCGCCCAGTACTGGCTTGTTCCGGTCTGTGAAAATGCCCTCACCACATGGTGGAACCGGACTGACCCGCTGGCCGGACAGGACGGACAGCCCGAAGACAATATTCTCTGGTTCCGCGCCGGCCCGACACTGGTCCGCATCGGGCAGATCGCCCAGGGCGGCTATTTCCTGCGGGACGTGACGATCTATCACCGTGACGCTACGGGTCTGCTGACGGGGACCGAGCATACGAATACCCTGACCTATCAGGGGAATCAGTGGCATCCGGACGGGGCGCAGGATCTTTCCCTTTCGGATGACAAGTCGTTCGTGAATGTCACAAAGGGTGACAGTTCCTTCGTCATCCCTGCCACACCGTCCATCATCATGACGCTCTCGCAGAACGGAGCTTTCGTAACACCCGGACAGATCAGAGCCATTCTCCACAAGGGTGCACCGGCAAGTCTGCCCAAGGCCACATACCGTATGGCCCTCTTCGGAGGCATGATTTTACCCGTCGAAATTGCAGTAATGCTTCTATTGACGCTCCCGGTGATCTATATCCCACCCCGTGCAGGACTTCGAAACCCGCTCCCGGTCTATGTCCTGGCAGCCGGAATGGGCTTCGTCATCCTGCAGGGAATGATTTCCGCACTTGGAAACGCAGGGACACTGCCGGCACCCCTCGCCGTCAGTGTCGGCCCGCTGCTGGGGGCCCTTCTGGGGCTGACCTGGCTTCTGCGGATGGAGGAACGATGAGCAACTTCAAGGCACCATGGCGCAACATGTCCGCCATCCGGACAGGCCGCAGCTTCGATCTGGGAAAGATGAACCTCCCGCAACTGTGGTTCGCTTATCTGACCTATCCGACGATCCTGCTCTATTTCGCGCTGATCGCGGCCACGGCCTGGGCGGCCCTGCATTTCTCGACTACGCTCTGGGCAACGCTCATCCCCGTCCCCGTCGTGATCGTGGTCTATCCGCTGGTATGGTATGCGATCCACCGCTTCATCCTGCACGGGCGCTGGCTGTACCGGAACCACTGGACCGCCGCCCTGTGGAAGCGCATCCATTTCGACCATCACCAGGACCCGCATCTTCTGGACGTGCTGTTCGGCTCACCGCTGAACACCATTCCGACCATGGCGATCATCACGATGCCGATCGGCGCCCTGATCAGCGGCTGGAGCGGTGCTTTCTGCGCCCTCTCCACCGCTCTGGTCATGACGTGCATCTACGAGTTTTTCCACTGCATCCAGCATCTGGCCTACAAGCCGCGCTGGCGCTGGGTGGCAGACATCAAGCAGTTGCACGTCCTGCATCATTTCCATGATGAAGACGGCAATTACGGCATTACGAATTACGTGCCGGACCGTCTGTTCAGCAGTTTCTACCGCGAAGCCCGTGACCGGCCCCGCAGCAAGCATGTCTTCAACCTCGGTTATGACATCGAGGAAGCACATCGCTATCCATGGGTGATGGACCTCACGGGTTCGCCGCCCAAGGACCGTCCCGATGGTGCGCGTCCGGCAGCGGCCCGCGCTGCGTCCGATCGTAACCGCGCAGCATGAGTCTTCCGGTTCTGGTTCTCGCCGGCTCCCGGGACGGCGAGAACGATGTGCTCGCGAAGCTCGGGCAGGTTTCCCACAAGGCACTTCTTCCCGTCGCGGGGCAGCCCATGCTGGCCCGCGTGCTGGACACCCTCGCCCGCACACCCGGCCTCGGGCCCATCACGATCAGCATCGAAAACCCCGACTGCATCAAAGACCTTGCCGGGAACGCCACAATCCTGCGTTCGGCCCCCTCTCCCAGCGAGAGCGTGGCCGAGGCGATTAACCGTATCGGAACACCCTGTCTGGTGACAACGGCCGATCACGCTCTTCTGCGCCCGGAGTGGATCACGGAGTTCCTCGCCAAAGCGCAGGGCTGCGACCTAGCCGCCGGTGTCGCCCTCCGTTCAACGGTGGAGCGTGATGTACCGGGCACGAAGCGGACCTATATCCGCCTGTCGGACATGAGTTTTTCAGGCTGCAACCTGTTCCTGATCGGTACACCGAAAGGGCGCAACGTGCTTGAACTGTGGAAGCGCCTCCAGCAGAACCGCAAGCGCCCGCTCCGGATGGCCATGACGCTGGGCCTCGGCACCCTTCTGCGCGCTGTAACCCATACACTGGATTCCGCGGCACTTTGCCGCCGCATCAAAACGCTCACCGGTGCCAGCGTGCGTCTGGTGCCCCTGTCGGACGGGCGTGCGGCGGTCGATGTGGACAAACCATCCGATCTGACGCTGGCCGAACAGATCCTGGCCCAGACGACCCCATGAAAATCGCCTACATCATCAATTCGCTCGAATGCGGAGGCGCGCAGCTTCCCATCCCGGACATCGTGTCCGTCCTGAAGGCCCGCGGCGGGGACGTGACCGTCTTCGCGCTGGCCCCCAAGGACGGACTGGCGGTTCCACTGATCGAGGCCGCCGGGATTCCCGTCCGCGTCCGCGAGGGCACAACACGCGACCATATTGCGGCCTATCGCTGGCTGCGTGATGAAATGGAAGCTTTCCAGCCGGACCTCATCTGGACCTCCCTGAGCCGCGCCACGCTTCTGGGTCAACTGGTCGCCTTACGCCATAAGACACCAACCGTTCACTGGCAGCATTGCGGACGCCTGAAGAAGGCCAATGCGTTCCTGCTGAGACTCTGTCGCCCCTACACCACGCTCTGGGTTGCCGATTCCCAGTCCGTCATTACCTTTGCAGGCAAGGAACTCGGCATCAGCGACAATTTCGTCGCATGGCCCATTTTCCGCGCCGATCCGGACGCCCCGATGGCAACTCCCTGGAAAGAGGGCGAAGTCGTGCGCGTCGGCTCGCTGGGGCGCCTGAACCCGGTCAAGGCCTACGATATTCTCTGTGAAGCGGTCGCTCTCCTGAAAGATCATCCGGATCTGCCGCCGTTCCGCCTCCAGATCGCGGGAGACGGCCCTGAACACGCGGCCCTTCAGTCGCGCATCACAGCCGGAAATCTGCCGATCGACCTTCTGGGTTACGAATCAAAGCCTTTTGATTTTCTGAAAACACTGCATCTGTATGTCCAGTCCTCGCACTGGGAAGGCATGTGCGTTGCAGGACATGAAGCCATGTCCTGCGGGCTTCCCGTGCTGGCCACCCCGGCAGGCGAACTGCCGTCGAGTATTCTGGATGGTGAGACGGGGCGCATCGTTCCGTTCGATAACGCGCCTGCGCTTGCAGCCGGTCTGGCAGAACTGATCGGCAGACCGGACAATCTGGCAGCAATGGGCGAACGCTCCCGAAAGCGGGTGCTGGAACGCTTCGGGCCAGAAGCGTTCATCCGCAATGGCAACAACGTACTGGATCGCATCCCGGGCTTCTGACAGCCCGGCATAAGAGCCTCTCAGGCGCCGAAAATCCGGCGTTTCAGATTGAGAATATCCCGCTTCGGGCCGATCCCGATTTTCTTGACGTCGATCAGCGTGACCTGCCCTGCCGCAGACAGGGTATGCATCCCGTCGGGATATCGCTTCCGCAAAGACGCCGGAATGGAAATCGACAGCCCCGGCGTCACTTTCGGAAGGCCCCGCTCCAGTCCTTCGATTTCCAGAAGCCGGATGCCCCGACCATAGGTGCCCCGGCAGTCCTGCGTGGGCAGAAAGATCTTGCCATCCACGATGACCGGCGTCCCGCCAGGACGCGCTCCGGCCCGGTCATTGAGGAAAAGTCCGAGATTTTTCCATGGCCCCGTCACTGTGTTCGCCACGGAAATGTTCAGCAGGCTCTGCCGTTCGGCCTTGCTGCCCGCAGGCGTCCAGAACATCCACCAGCGATCGGCGTAATGGAAGGGCGTGGCGTCAATTGCGGCTTCGGGAAAATCGAAAGCCTCGACACGCTCCCAGTCGCACGGAAAGGATTTCGCACGATAAAGCGAAAGCCGTCCCGAACCGCTTGCCTCGGGCAGCATGTAAATCTCGCCGTCCTGCTCGAAGACGAACGGATAGGACAGGTGCCAGGGTTCTTCCAGAACGGTTTCGCGACAGAGCATCCTGCCGGTCCCGTCATAAACCAGAACCTCGATCGTGCCTTTCGGGCTGCGGTAATCGAAGGCTTCGGCAAAGACGTGCAACTTTCCATCCCGCCAGAAACCGAATGGATCAGCCAGAAAGCGGTGGTCCCCGATATCGGGCAGCGTCGTGATGGGAAAGCCATTCAGGCTGGCCGTCTCGACCACTTCAGCCAGAGGCGCATGAACGATGGCGCAGCGCCAGTGATCTGTCCGCAAAAATGGCATGAAGCACTCTCCCACAAAAAGCATCACCGCAAAAATACCGCTGCGAAAAGGACGGCTGAGGCGCACCCCGGTGCAGACATAGAGCGCAGATCGCGGCAGGATGGAACCATGAGTGTGGATCTTTCCGAAATCCCTGCGGGGAGTCCTGCCAGAAGTCCCAGCGGCCTTCCGGAAACGCAACTGGCCATCCGGCGTGCCGTTCTCGGGCTGTGTCGGACCATGAACTGGGCCGCCATCAATGAATTCGCCCTTCCCGCCGCCGGACGCCGCGCGGATATCATGGCACTTCTGCCGGATCACTCCCTGACCTGCATCGAGATCAAGTCCGGCCTGCGCGATTTCCAGACCGATCAGAAATGGCCGGAATACCGCGACTGGTCCGACCGGCTGTTTTTCGCCGTGGATGACGGTTTTCCGCTGGACCTCATTCCGGAAGACGTCGGCGTGATCGTCATCAGTGTCAGCGCCGTACCCCCTGCCCTGCGGGACAGCATTCTGGCAGAGTGCACGATCATTCGGGAGCCCGCGCTCCATAAACTTGCCCCTGCCCGACGGCGCACTTTGATGCACCTGTTTGCGACAAGTGCCGCCAGCCGTCTCATGAGCCTTGAAGACCCGGCCATCACGGCCTCCCTCCGCGCTGCACGGCGCACTGAATAGGAGTTTCCATGACCTTCGATCCGATTGCCGTCCGCCTTGAGGCCGCCCGCTCCGTCGTGCGGGATGCTGCCCGGCTCGCCCTCTCCCAGCGTCCCGCGCCGGGGGGACCGACCGGAACCCTCAAGGGGCGACAGGACTACCTGACCGAGGCGGACGGCGCCGTCGAAGCCCTCGTCAGCCGCCGCATTCAGGAACTCTTTCCGGAAGATGGTTTTCAGGGCGAGGAAAATGGAACCACACGTCAGGGCCGCTTCCGCTGGGTGGTCGACCCGATCGACGGTACCTCCAACTACGCCCGCGGCCGTGACCGCTGGTGCGTCTCGCTCGGCCTTCTGGAAGGCGACGAACCCGTGGCCGGCGTGATCGAGGCACCCGCACTTGGCGAGGTCTTCACGGCACAGAAAGGCAAGGGCGCATTCCTGAACGGCACGCCGATCAAGGCGTCTCCCATCACGAACACGCAGGAAGCCATGATCGAGATGGGCTGGTCCGCGCGTGTTACGGCCGAGACCTTCAACCAGAAGATCGCCGCTATCATGGCGCTTGGTGCGATGCCGCGCTCTGGCGGTTCCGGAGCCCTCGCCCTCGCGGACGTGGCCTGCGGACGCTCCGACGGGTATCTGGAAATCGTCATCCAGCTCTGGGACGTGGCGGCGGCGCTGGTCATTCTCGGGGAATCCGGAGCTTCCGTCTCGCCCTTCCTCCAGACAGGCGGCCTGACGGGGGGCGCGACCATTCTCGCCGCGGCTCCGGGCATCGCTCCGGCCCTCTCGGCCGCCGTTGACGTGGAAATTTGACATCTCCCACCCCCGCACTCGTGATTTGGCCTCATTTGGCGCATAGTGCGGGAAACATTCTTCCGTGACTGCAGAAGGTATCCTCCATGACCCTGTCCGGTCTCCTGCGTACGACCATGCTCGTCGCTTCGGGCTGCGCCGCCCTGTCAGCCTGTTCCGATGCGCCTCAGACCACAGCCAGCCAGCAGCAGATCATCGTCGATCGCGCCACGCTGGCGGTTCAGGATCTCTTCTCGGGAACCACGGCCCAGTCCCGCTCCCAGAAGCTTCTGGCACAAGCCAAGGCCGTCATGGTCTGCCCGTCCGTACTGAACATGTCGTTTGGCATTGGCGGCTCTGGCGGCCGCTGCCTCCTGCTCAGCCGGGACGCACGGGGATCGTGGTCCGATCCGGCTTTCTATCGTCTGAGTACGGCCTCGATGGGGCTCCAGCTTGGTGTGCAGAGTACGGAAACCATCCTGTTCATCATGTCCCAGCGCGGCATCCAGGCCATCCTCGACAGCCAGTTCAAATTTGACGCTTCCGCTTCCGCCTCCTTCGCCAGCATTGGCACCGGTCTGGAAAACAGCACGGCCGGCGCGCACAACACCGACATCTACGCCGCCCAGAAAAACGAAGGCCTGTATGCCGGAGCGGCGCTGGGTGGCTCGAAACTGACCGTCGATAGCGGTGCAAACCGCGCTTATTACAACCAGACGGTTGGCCCCGAGGACATCGTCGTGACAATGCGCGTCAACAACCCCTCCGCAGACCCTCTCCGCCGGGCCCTGATGTCCGTGGCACAGCTTCCCACCAGCAGTGCTGCCACAGCGACGTCCCGGGTGACACAGGCTGCCACGTCCGCACGCACGACCGCCACGCAGGACGTCGTGGGCAACAATCCGTATCCGACGACATACGATTCTTCACGGCCGTATTCGGCTCAGGCCGCTGGCGTACAGAGCCAGTCTCTCGCGCCACTGAAACACTGATCCAGGTGTCCCGCCCTCTCCGGAGGGTGGGGTTTCAGTTCTGGTCCCGGGGTGTCGCAGACATGCGGGCATGATAGGCGCGGATGTTCCTGTCCTGATCGGCCAGCGTTTCCGCAAAACTGTGACCGCCCGTACCCGTCGCCACAAAATACAGCATTTTCCCATCAGCCGGATGAGCCGCGGCGTCCAGCGATGTCTGCCCCGGTGAGCAGATCGGCCCGGGCGGTAATCCCGCCTGAAGATAGGTATTGTACGGCCCCGGCGTCTGCAGATCCTCATGGGTCAGCGGTGCATCAAGCGTTCCCACGCCATTGCTGAGCCCGTAGATCACGCTTGGATCCGTCTGCAGGCGCATCCCCAGTTTCAGCCGATTCAGGAACACGCGCGCCACCATCGGCCGCTCGGACGGCACGGCCGTCTCACGCTCGATCAGCGAGGCCAGAATCAGAAGCTCCTGCGGGGACTGGATCAAGCCGTCCAGCGCCTCGACATTGCGCCCTTCCCAGGCCGCGGCAAGTCTAGCCGCCATCATTTTCTGCAATTTTTCGGCGAGAGCCTGACGCTGCGTGCCCCAGACATAAGAAACCGTCTGAGGAAAAACCGTTCCCTCGACCAGTGTCGGCAGGTCGCCGCTCAGCGCTGGAGCTTTCGTCAGAATGGCCGTGATTTTGATCGCCGTCAGGCCCTCGGGCACTGTGACCTGATGGGAAACGGGTTTACCGTGACGCAGGATCTCCAGAACATGGGCGACAGAAACCCGGGAAGGAAACTGGAATTCCGCCGCGTGGATCTGTCCATTGCGATGCGTCAGGAAAGCGGCAATCCGGAAAAAAGTACCGGAAGCCCAGGTCGGGGAAAGAATTCCATCGTCCTGAAGCGCCTTTGTCACCCGGGCATTATTGCCGTGCGGAATAACGAAAACCTTCGGGTCCTGTAGCGGACCCGGATCGGTATAATGACCATACCCTGCGGCCAGTCCGGCCACGAGAAGCAGCGGCGCCCCGAAGAACGCCAGCTTCCGGCCAGCCCTTGGAGGAAGAACGAGCTTCCGCGGTTCTTCGCTGTCAGACTGGCCTTCAGACATGCAAAGCGAACCCTTCCTCAGTCCTTGAAGCGCTTGAGGATAATGCTCGCATTCGTCCCGCCAAAGCCGAAGCTGTTGGAAAGGGCAACATCGATCTTGCGCTTCTGGGCCACATGCGCCACCCGGTCGATCACGCTTTCACGCGCCGGGTTATCAAGGTTCAGCGTCGGTGGCACAATGCCGTCACGGATGGCCTGAAGGCAGAAGATCGCCTCAACCGCACCGGCCGCGCCCAGAAGATGACCGATGGCCGACTTCGTGGACGACATGACCAGACGCTTGGCGTCCTCGCCAAAGAAACGCTCGACGGCATCAAGCTCAAGATCATCCGCCATGGTGGAAGTACCATGGGCGTTGACGTAGTCGATGTCTGCCGTGGTCAGGCCGCCACTGTTGCGCAGCGCGGCCTTCATGGCACGGAAGGCGCCTTCATGGCCTTCAGCCGGAGCCGTGATGTGATGGGCGTCACCGGACATGCCGTAGCCGCCGATCTCACCATAGATCTTCGCACCGCGGCGCTTTGCGTGCTCAAGCTCCTCAAGCACGACCACACCCGCGCCCTCACCCATAATGAAGCCGTCGCGATCCTTGTCCCACGGGCGCGAGGCCTTCGTCGGATCATCGTTGGATCCGGTGGAGAGCGCGCGTGCCGAGCAGAACCCGGCAATGCCGAGCGGGCAGATCGCCGCTTCCGCACCACCAGCCACCATCACATCGGCGTCGCCGTACTGAATGAGGCGCGAAGCATCGCCAATGGCGTGGACGCCGGTCGCGCAGGCCGTCACGACGGCATGGTTCGGTCCCTTGAACCCGTAGCGGATCGAAAGATGACCGGAAATCAGATTGATCAGGGCGGAGGGAATGAAAAACGGCGACAGACGTCGGGCCTTGCCGCTCGAAACCGTCAGGGAGGCGTCATAAATCGTCTGGAGACCGCCGATACCCGAGCCGATCATCACGCCCGTGGCGCAGCGACCGTCCTCGTCCTCAGGCGTCCAGCCCGAATCCTCGACAGCCTGGATGGCTGCGGCAAGGCCCAGATGGATGAAGCGGTCCATCTTCTTCTGGTCCTTGACCGGCACCCAGTCGGACAACGTGAGACCCCCTTCCGCCGTCGGGCCGTCCGGAACCTGTCCGGCGACCTGGGCAGGAAGGTCGGAAGGATCGAAATGCGTGATCCGGCCAATGCCGGACTGTCCTTCGATCAGCCGCTTCCATGTCATTTCCGCGCCCACAGCCAGTGGGCTGACAACACCGATACCGGTTACGACGACACGCCGCCCGTTAGTTGCAGTCCCGCTCATCGATGCCTCTTGTCTCACGTTATGTCCGGGTCTTGCAGCCGGGCCTCATGACAGGGCCCGGCTGTTCTTCCGCCTCGCAGAACGAGACGGGAATCCGGAGCCGGAAAACCGGCTCCAGTCAGCCTCAGGCTGCTTTCTGCTTCTCGATGTAGTCGATGGCATCCTTGACGGTTGCGATCTTCTCGGCTGCATCTTCCGGGATCTCGACGGAGAAGGCTTCTTCGAAAGCCATGACCAGCTCGACCGTGTCGAGGCTGTCAGCGCCCAGATCGTCGATGAACGACGCATCCGGCGTTACCTTGCTTTCGTCCACACCGAGGTGCTCGACAACGATCTTCTTTACCTTGTCAGCAATATCGCTCATCTGTTCGTTCCTTATGCCCGTTCGGGACCCTTTGCCCGTCCGGTGCGTTACATCAAAACTCGTACTGCCGTCTGCCAGTCCGGGGGGACCAATGGTTCCTCCAGAGCAGGACCGCCCCCTCTTCAGAAGAGGCGTTGCCGCCGGAAGAACCGGACATCAGCCTTCAGCAGGCCGGGCAAAGCAGCGCGCGATTAGCACGCTTTAACCCAAAAGGCCAAGCATTCAGACCATCGCCATGCCACCATTGACGTGCAGGGTCGTTCCCGTGACCCATGCAGCCTCATCGGAAGCCAGATATACCACTGCGGAGGCCACGTCACCAGTATTCCCCATTCGGCCGAGCGGAATAGAGCCAACCAGCTTCTCGCGCACCGCTTCCGGCAGCACATCCGTCATCGGCGTTTCGATGAAGCCAGGGGCCACGACATTGACCGTGACACCACGCGGACCGGCTTCCTGCGCCAGCGACTTGCTCATGCCCACGATGCCGGCCTTGGCGGCGGCATAGTTGGCCTGACCGGCATTGCCCGTCGTTCCCACCACGGATGCAATGGAGATGATCCGTCCTGCACGGCGACGCAGCATGCCCTTCAGGGCAGCGCGGGCCAGACGGAACGGGCTTTCCAGATCCACGGTCAGAACCTGTGACCAGTCGCTGTCTTTCATGCGGATGGCCAGCGTATCGCGCGTCAGACCGGCATTGTTGACCAGAATGTCCAGCGGAGCACCCGCAACGGCCTCGGCCTTGGCCACGAGGCCATCAGCCTCGGCCGGATCGGACAGGTTGGCGACAGCGATATGGGCGCGCTCGCCCAGGCTGTCAGCCAGTTCCTGAAGGGCGGCTTCACGCGTACCGCTGAGTACGACCGTCGCACCCTGCGCATGAAGCTGGCGGGCAATCGCAGCGCCGATGCCACCGGATGCGCCCGTGACGAGAGCAGTCTTGCCGGAAAGAGAGAACATGATCGGTTGTCCTTACAGGGTCTTGAGCAGGGCTTCGATTTCAGCGGGTGTCCCGGCATTGCTGGTCGCCAGTTCCGGAGCAATGCGACGGGCCAGACCACACAGAACCTTGCCTGCGCCAAGCTCGTGCATGTTCGTCACACCCAGGGCCACCATGGTCTGCACGCTCTCACGCCAGCGTACCGTGCCCGTGACCTGCTTCACCAGCAGTTCCCGGATCGTGGCAGGGTCGGTGACCTTGGCGGCCGTGACATTGGCGATGACCGGCACGGAAGGCACATTCAGTGTCACACCGGCCAGCGCCTCTTCCATTTCTCGCGCAGCGGGAGCCATCAGCGACGAATGGAACGGTGCGGAAACCGGCAGTTTCACAGCGCGCTTGATGCCATGCTCCTTGGCCACGACGATGGCGCGATCGACGGCACTCATCACGCCGGACACGACGATCTGTCCGCCACCATTGTCATTGGCAATTTCCAGCGTCTCACCCTGCGAGGCTTCGTCACAGATCGAACGGGCCTGCGCCGCGTCCACGCCCAGAAGAGCCGCCATGCCGCCCTCCCCGGCCGGTACCGCGCGCTGCATGGCCTGACCGCGCAGACGCAGCAGGCGCGCACCTTCGGCAATTCCCAGCGTACCAGCGGCGGCAAGCGCGGAATACTCACCCAGCGAATGACCGGCCACCAGAGCCGCCTTGTCCGCCAGTTTGAAGCCACCTTCGCTTTCCAGAGCCCGCACGGCAGCCAGCGAGACCGCAAACAGGGCCGGCTGGGCGTTCTCGGTCCGCGTCAGTTCGTCCGCATCCCCGGAGAACATCAGGCGCGACAGATGATCGCCAAGCGCCTCGTCCACTTCCTGAAAGACGGCGCGGGAGGATGCAAAAGCCTCATTCAGGGCCTGCCCCATCCCGACGGACTGGCTCCCCTGTCCCGGAAAGACGAACGCGTGAACCGACATGGATCCCCCTGCTGGCAGTAAATTCAAGGTCTCGGGTGATGCGTCCTCACGGCCCATCTGTCAAATCCCGCATCACTTTTTGCGTCTGAGCGTGAAGTATTCGTCCGTGGGCACCTTGACGCGGATCATGGCAAACGCGTGGTCGGATCGGAACACCGTCCCGTCCTGATAGTCCTGCGGCCGGAGGATGAAGGTGTAAGGAACAGCCCCCTGATTATCCACCAGAAGCCGCGCCGTTCCATTCTCCACCGCCTCAAACCGTGCGCCGGGCGCAACATCGACCTTCAGCCGATGGGCGTCCGGGGCCAGAAAGGCGAGGATCACGCCAAAGAAATCGCGGATGGAGGCATTAATTTCCCCAAGCCAGCCTTCAGCCTGCTCCTTCGTGAAAGAGGGTGTCGGCAAAGGAGCGACCTCGATCGCCAGTTCGAGCTGGACCTTCCGATCCGGCGGAAGAGTCAGCAGAACGGCCGGATTTTCGGCCAGAAGCGCGTCGGATCGGGGGAAATGCATCTCCCGGTCATTGCCTACAAAAAGCGGAATATCGCCACCCTTGGCATGGAGGACGACATGCGCCTCGGACGGCACGGCATGATCGGGCAGGATGTCGCCCAGAAAATGCAGCGACAGATCCTTCCGGGCACGTTCGGGCAGACGATCAAACCGGTCATAGACCCAGTAAATGCCCTTGTAGCTGCCGACACGCATGGCATGCTGCCCGGTGACGGTCACGATTTCCGTCGTCTGGGCCACAGCCCCGCAGAGAGGCATGAGCACGCAACCGGCAATCAGAACCGCGCTGATACTGGCTTTCCTCAAACCCTTCTCCTCACGTCCCGTCACTTCATGACAAATAATGACTATCCGATCTTCTGCATCACGATCAGGACCTGTGGCAACCGCACCGGGTTGTCCAGATATTCGATCAGGCGGAACAGGCCACCCCAGGCCTTGATGATGTAGTTCCGCGGAATGATCGCCTCGCCATAATGCGACTGGGGCTGTGGCGGTTTCGAGGAAGCTGCGTGCAGGAAGCGCCCGGCCTCGAACTCCGCATTGGCCCGGGCCTCATCAATGAAACTGTCGGCGCAGACTTCGTGCCAGGGATGCTCCAGCCTGATGCCGGACGCCCGCTTCAGCCTCTGCTCGGCGCAGAACGCGATGAACCTGCGGCTCTGTGTCGTCATGACCAGCATCCCGCCCGGCCGGAGCAGACGGTGAAACTCCCGGACCCAGTGTCCAGCCAGAAATTCATCCAGGTGCGAAAATACCGACCAGGACGTAATCAGATCAAAGCTCTCCGATGTCAGGAGCATCGGCGGCACCAGATTGCAGCCCAGAAAATTGAGCGCGGGATTGGCCCGCCGCGCTGCCATCAGAAAACGGTCCGTGGTCTCGGCGCCGTACAGGTTGGAGGGCCGGACGTCTTTCATGAAAAGCCGGGCAATGCGGCCCCATCCACAGCCGAAATCCAGCAGCGTCGTCTCGGAGCGGACCGGGCGCCCGGCATACGCGCAGTACGCCTTGATTTCCCGGAAAAACACATGCGCCTCATGGATGGAGATTTCCCCATGATGCCCATGAATTTCCCGCTGCAGGTCGTCCGGCGGAAATGCCGGCATCAGCACGCCCTGAATTTCAGGGATGTGCACGGATGACACCAGAACCTGAAGCCACTCCTCGTCGCTGATGCCACCGAATGCGTCAAAAACGGCGCTAATGCTGTCCGGGTGGTTCATCAGATCCTGCCAAAGCCTCGTCGTAACGTTTATTTAACGCATCCTTACAGGCACGGAAACATATGACCAGCGGCCCATCCGCGAAAATCGCAGTCTTTCGAACCGCCGCTTCGGAGATGCCCTGCCCCCTTTCACACAATCCCGTGTCACGTTTGGAAAACCGGCGCTTTTTTGTGGCAAGCGGAAAGTAATGGGGTGATGGTTCCCGCCGTCATGGCAGTCACATGCCGATGACAGACAATCGAAGGATCTTTTTTCAATGTCCCTTTCTGGAAAAGTAGCTGCCGTCACGGGTGCGGCCCAGGGTATCGGCAAGGCCATTGCGCTCCGTCTGGCCAAAGATGGCGCAGATGTCATCCTGCTGGACGTCAAGCAGGAAACGCTGGCCGAAACCGCAAAGGAAGTTGAAGCCCTCGGGCGGCGCGCCGTGGCCCTTACGGCCGATATCAGCAACCGCGATCAGTTCCGCAGCACGCTGAGCGACGCTGCAAAGACGCTCGGTGGCCTGGACATCATGGTCAACAATGCGGGGATCTGTCAGGTCAAGCCGATCATGGACATCGAACCTGCCGAAATCGAGAAGATCTTCAGCATCAACGTCCAGGGCGTGCTCTGGGGCATGCAGGCCGCTGCCGGAATCTTCAAGGAGAAGGGCACGAAGGGCAAGATCATCAATGCCTGTTCAATCGCGGGCCATGAGGGTTATCCCCTTCTGGGCGCCTATTCCGCAACCAAGTTCGCCGTCCGCGCCCTGACGCAGTCCGCAGCCAAGGAACTTGCGTCCTCGGGCATCACGGTCAATTCCTACTGCCCGGGCATTGTCGGCACCGACATGTGGGTTACGATCGACAAGCGTATGGCCGAGATCACCGGTACGGAAATTGGCGCGACCTACAAGAAATATGTCGAGGGGATCGCGCTCGGACGGGTGGAAACCGCCGATGACGTCGCCGGGTTCGTGGCCTATCTCTCCAGCAGCGATGCCGACTACATGACGGGCCAGTCCGTCCTGATCGACGGCGGTCTCGTCTTCCGCTGAGAGCAGACAAAAAAAGGGGGCCGGTTTCCCGACCCCTTTTTTCAGCGTCCGATCAGACGTCCGCGCTGCCAGGCTTCGGCAGCACCCTCGGGGTCCTGACCTTCGATGGAAATGACGTAATCCAGGGCGCTCATGACCTTGTTGCCCAGCATCATTTCCGACAGTTCATCAAGCAGATCGCTGTCCGCCTGGCGCGCAACATCTTCACGCAGGATCATTCGGGCCGACATTTCCCCGCCCAGCAGGCGCGCCGGATCCTCGATCACGTTCAACAGATCCGGATGAAAGACCGCATGGGGCTGGGTTGCCACGACCAGCGGCTTCTCACCGGCATCACGGGCTTTTTCGAGCCGTTCGATCAGCGCCCCTTCCCCAATGCTCTCGATGGGAAGAACCGAAAGGGCCGGAAGCTGCCTGAGTGCCTCTTCCAGTGCCTGACGACTGTCATCGCTGACGATGATGCGGTCCACATCCGCCGACGTCAGGGTCCCGACAGGCCCAAGCGGCGACAGGGCCGCAAAGCTGACGACCGGCTGGTACAGATCGCCCAGAACACGGCGCCCCGGCCCGGCAAGCTTTTCATCCCGCGGGAACCATGCGGAAACGAGAAGATCGACTTCCGCCTGTTCGAGAGCGTCCTCGACATCCTCGGGGTCCAGATCGACATATTCGACCTCGACCTCGTAGGCCTCAAGCACGCGCGCGACCGCGCTGGCACATCCCGCATGCAACGAGGTGTACAGATGGCCGATCGTCATTTGCGTCATGAGAATGGGTCCGTCAGGCAGAAAATTGAAACGTGAGACCGTGATTAGGCCCCACGTTCCGATTTGTCACGACCTTACCAGATCTTTACGCGCTGATCCGGTGCCAGATAGAGCTTCTGGCCGGGCTTCACGTCGAACGCATCATACCAGGCATCAATGTTGTGAGCCGGGATATTGACGCGGGTGATGGCCGGGGCGTGCTCGTTCGAGAGCATCTGCTGACGCAGCGCATCCGGACGATCCTTTTCACGCCAGACCTGAGCCCAGCCGAGGAACACACGCTGATCGCCCGTCAGACCATGCACGACCGGCGCAGGCTTGCCGTGCAGCGAGTCATGATAGGCCTGCAGACCGAGGTTCAGCCCGCCGGAATCCGCAATATTCTCGCCCATGGTCATCTTGCCGTTCACATGCGCGCCCGGCAGGACTTCCTGTGCGTCGTACTGTGCCCCCAGACGGTCGGCCAGCTTCTGGAAGGCATCCGTGGACGCCTTGCTCCACCAGTCGCTCAGACGGCCATGTTCGTCATAATGACGGCCCTGATCGTCGAAGCCATGGCTCATCTCATGCCCGATCACGCCGCCGATGGCACCGTAATTGACGGCGACATCACCCTTCGGATCAAAGAACGGAGGCTGAAGGATCGCAGCCGGGAACACGATCTCGTTCATCGTCGGATCGTTATAGGCGTTCACCGTCTGCGGGGTCATGCCCCATTCGTCACGGTCAACCGGCTTGTCGAGCTTGTCCAGATCGTGCTGCCAACTGAATGCCACACCCCGCACGGCATTGCCGTAAACGTCGCCCTTGCGGATTTCGAGCTTGCTGTAATCCCACCATTTTTTCGGATAACCGACCTGAATGGCGAAATGATCCAGCTTGTTCAGAGCGGCCTTGCGGGTCGGCTCGTCCATCCAGGTGTTGTGCTCCAGGCGCTCGTGGAAGGACGACTTCACCTTCTGCACCAGATCGGTGATCTGCGCCTGTGCTGAGGGCGGGAAGTAGCGCGCGACATATTCGCGGCCCAGCGCCCAGCCCAGAGCACCATTCGTCACGCGCACCGCACGCTTCCAGCGCGGAGACTGCTGCGCTACGCCCGACAGCGTATGGCTGTTGAATTCGAAGGACGCATCGTAGAAGTTGCTGGAGAGATAGCCCGCAGCGTTATCCCCGAGATGGAACGCCAGCCAGGCACGCAGGGTCGCAGCATCCGCGCCCTTGAGAACCGTGGCCATTGCCTTGATCCCGGCAGGCTCGCGCACGTCGATCTTGCGGCTTTCCAGCCCTTCGGCCGGAAGACCGGCGCTGGTCAGAAACGTGACCCAGTCGAAATCAGGGGCGAGCTTCTGAAGCTCGGAAACCGGCATCGGATTGTAGGTCTTGATCGGATCGCGCGTCTGGTCACGCGGAACCTCGACCTTGGCCAGAGCCGTTTCGAGATCGACCACGGCCTGCGCGTTCTTCCCGGCGTCGGGCCAGCCCTCAAGCGTCAGCATTTTGGCGATATAGGCCTGATAAGCCTTCTTCTTGTCCGCCAGCTTGGGGTTTGTGTAATAGCTCGTATCCGGCAGGCCGAGACCACCGCCAACACCGATGCTCATGCCCTGATCGAGCATCAGCATATAGTGCTCGGGATCCTTCTGATCCTGCTCCACACCAATCTGGAACGTGGAAAACATCATGGACTTCAGGGACGAGCCAAAAGCCGCAGCCAGAGCCTTGCCGTCATTGACATTGCGAATCGCTTCGAGGTCGGTCGCAAGCGGCTTGCCACCCAGACGGTCCACGGCCTTCTGGTCCAGGAAGCTGGCGTAATAGGTGCCGATCTTGCCCATGTCGTCCGCAGGCGCATCGGCAACCTTCTTCGCGGCTTCGTCAAGAATGGTCTTCTGACGCGACAGGGAAAGTTCATACAGGATACGGAACGGGCCGTAGCTGCTCATATCTCCGGGGATCTTGAGATTCTTGAGATAGGTGCCGTTGGCATACTCGAAGAAATTGTCGCCCGGGTGAACGGCGCGGTTCATTCCGGCTTCGTCAAAGCCCCAGCCCGCATTGTATCCGGCAGCCTGGGCACCGGAGACCATCAGCCCTGCTGCCAGGGCCAGCAGACTGGCTCCCTGCTTCAGAGCGTGTCGTGACGTAAGGAATCGTTTCACATTGTACCTCATTCCAGAGTGGTGCCTTCAGAATGAGGTATAAAGTATCATTTCGTCAAAGCGACGGAACGTCGGCCCCCGATCAGCGGTTCTGGCCGCCTTTTTTCGCCTTTCCCCCTGCGCTTCCGGAACCCACCGCGGCCGCGATCGTGTAGTCGAACACCACGACCTTTTCGAGATAGGGTGCCGCGAACTCCTTGAAGGCTTCATGGGCCGGATCAAAAAATGCGGGGTCTGTCACGACCGGCTTGCCAACATAGTAATTCCGGTCTCCTTCGGAACGGAACGTCACGAGAAAAGCCTGCTGCAGACCGGCATCCGCGCCTTCGCCACTACTCTGGAATCCGGTTTCGAGACTGGCAACAACCGGCTTTCCGTCCGCACGACGGCTGTCCTGCGCGAGATGCAGGAAGCGGCCCGACACCTCGGCGCGCTGAGCGGTCGTTGAATCCTTGGTGTAGCGGAACATCACCATGTGCCGGACCGGACCGACATGCCAGTCCGGGGCCGTGAACTGAGCGTAGCCGACCTGCTTTGCAAGCTGCTGGGCAGACAGGGTGGCGGGGCTGACCATATCGGTCCTGACCGGACCGGATGAGGCGATCGGCAGCGAATACGGATCCGCTTTTGCGGCCGGAAACTGATACAGCCCGACAGCACAGAGTGCCAGGGTTGCCCCATAGACGGCACGACGGGAGAAAAGGGCGGAAACGGTCATCTCGATCTCCGGACGCAGGCAGAAAAAACTGCCGTCTTTCATGGCACAGCCGCCCCGTTTCGTCTCGTTTTTTCAGTATCCCGATATGTCGTTTCCGAAGTCAGGCTTCCACCGCTTTCTGAAAGACCTTCCGACGCCACTGCATCAGACGATAGACCAGGTTCGCAGCCAGCTTCTGCCAGCGTGAATGCGGCGTGAAGCCGATCGTCTTGAAGATCATCGCGGTCACGCGGTCGATATGTTTGGGCTGATAGAACCCCATGGCCTTGGACATGTAGGCCGCGATGCAGCGCTGATGGTCATAGGCCATGCCCGGCGGCTCGTTGGTCGTATGATAGGCCGACGCCAGTTCGTCGTCCTCGCTCTCCGTCACGCGCCCCAGTGCAATGCGGGTCCGGGCCCACACGCCGAGCTTCTCGCGCTTCAGGTAACGGCGCATATGATCGTAGAACAGCTTGAAATGCCGGTATTCATCGGCCGCGATCTGCTTGCAGATAGCCTTGAGCAGGGGCTCGTCGGTCGCATCCGCCAGCGCCGTATAGAACGAGGACGTGCCGGTCTCGACCATACATCGCGCAATCAGTTCGCCCGTGCGGGACCCGCGGATCGAGGCGTCCACATCCGCATCGATCTGATATGACGCGCGATAACGGTCGAAAGCCTTCTCATAATTCCAGGACGGATCGGCGAGCATGGCCCAGCGGCCGAGCGCATCGCCATGCTGCACTTCCTCGACGGCCCAGTTCTCGGCGGCCTTGCTGAAATCCGGATCGCCCACGAAGACGCGACGGAGATACTGGGCGTAGTCGAGACCGTTCTTTTCCACCACGGAAGCAGCCTTCACGAGAGGGATGATTTCGGGATCGACGCGGGAAGGATCAAAGGAGTTCCAGTCCATCTGATCGATATGCCAGTGTTTCATTCTGCGACCTCGTCCGTTTTCCGGCTCAACAAGAGTGACGATCAGATGACACGGTGGGACAATTTTGGGTAGGTGTGATGCAGCAACCCTTGGAGATTGATCCGTGACGGCCACCCATACGCCCCACCCAGACGTCCGCCACGACTGGACCCGCGACGAAGTCGAAGCTCTCATCAACCTGCCTTTCCCGGAGTTGATGTACCGCGCGCAGACCCTGCACCGCCGCTACTTCGACCCTACGAAAGTGCAGATTTCCACGCTTCTTTCGATCAAGACGGGCGGCTGCCCGGAAGACTGCGCCTATTGTCCGCAGAGCGCGCTTCACGAAAAAAGCGTGAAGGCCGAGCGCCTGATGGCCGTAGAATCCGTCATGAAGGAAGCACGTGCGGCCAAGAAGGCCGGCGCGGGCCGATTCTGCATGGGAGCCGCCTGGCGCACGCCGAAGGATCATGATCTGGACACCGTCTGCGAAATGATCGAGGGCGTGAAGTCGCTGGGACTGGAAACCTGCGTGACACTGGGGATGCTCGACGCGCAGCAGACCGAGCGCCTCAAGACCGCGGGTCTGGATTACTACAACCACAACCTCGACACGTCCGAAGAGTTCTACGGCTCCATCATTTCCACCCGCACCTATCAGCAGCGCCTCGACACGCTCTCGAACGTGCGCGATGCAGGCATCAATGTCTGCTGCGGCGGAATCGTGGGCATGGGCGAGGATCTGTCAGACCGCGCCGGCTTGCTCATGACGCTCGCCAACCTGCCCAAGCATCCCGAGAGCGTGCCCATCAACCTGCTGGTCCGCGTCGAAGGCACCCCGCTGGGTGAGGCCGAGGCCGTCGATCCGATCACCTTCGTCCGCATCATCGCCACGGCCCGCATCATGATGCCGGAAAGCCATGTCCGTCTTGCCGCAGGCCGCGAAAACATGACCGATGAAGCCCACGCCCTGTGCTTCCTGGCCGGTGCGAACTCGATTTTCTGTGGCGAAAAGCTCCTGACCACACCGAACCCGGCCGAACATCGCGACCGGCAGCTCCTCTCCGCGCTCGGTATGTCGCCCATGGTACAGTCCGAAGCCGAGATGGGCACGATGCGCCCCGCCGTGACGGAAGAAGCCGTCTGCGAGATGGCTGCGTCCTGATCCTCGGTTCAGGCATGAATGGGGAAGCGTTCGAAAGGGCGCTTCCCCTTTTTTATGCTTGGCCTTTGCCCGCTTCTTCCCTAAACCCACGCCCTTTGCCCAAACCGGAAGAAGGCAGGACCAATGACGACGCCCGGACAGACCCAGACCAAGATCCGCGTCGGAATTGACTTCGGCACCACCAACAGCGTGGTCGTCATCGCCGATGAAAACGGCAACACCCACCCTGCCCGTTTCGTCTTCACGGATCATGCGACCAGCGAAACCTGCCGCACACTGCTCTGCCTATGGATGGATCAGGACGGACGACGCCGCGTCATGAAGGACGCGATCGGGCTGGACGCCATTGAGGCCTATCTGGATGACCCGGCCGAGAGCCGCCTCATCATGTCCATGAAAACCTATCTCGCGCAGGGATCTTTCCGCGAAACGCGCGTCTTCAGCAGCACCATGACGCTCGAAGCCCTGATCGCGCGCTTTCTGAAGTCGCTCATGGACAAGGCCGGGCTGAACCCGGGCGATGTCAGTGCCACGATCGGCCGGCCCGTACGCTTTGCGGGCGAACTGGCCGATGATTCACTCGGTGTGGCCCGTCTACGAGAAAGCTTTCTGGAAGCGGGCTTTCCCGAACCCAATATCGTTCTCGAACCCGAGGGCGCAGGATGGCGCTTCATGCAGCGTCTCGACCATCCCGCCACCGTTCTCGTCGGCGATTTCGGGGGCGGCACCAGCGATTTCTCGGTCATGCGTTTTGATCCGCACGGCCGCACGCGCGTCACCACGCTGGGCCATTCCGGCGTCGGGATCGCAGGCGACCAGTTCGATTACCGCATCATCAGCCACGCCGTCGCCCCGGCACTGGGCCGGGACGCGACCTATCGCGTCATGGGCGGACAGCCCCTGCCCGTCCCGGCTGAATGGTTCGCAAGCCTCGGCCGCTGGCATCGCCTGTCCCTGATGCGCACGCCCCAGACCCTGCGGGACATCGCAGACGTCGCCAAGACATCGTCCGAGCCGGAAAAACTGCGCAGCCTGCTGCGGCTGATCGAGGATCAGGAAGGCCAGAACCTCTATCGCGCGGTCGGACAGGCCAAGAGCGACCTGTCACGTCAGGACAGCACGACCCTGCGCTTCATCCACCGTGACCTTAAAATCGAAGAAACCATCACCCGCGCCGATTTCGAGAACTGGATCGCTCCCGATCTGACGCGTCTGGACGACGCCATCGGAGACGCCCTGCAGCAGGCCGGGCTCGGGCCGGACGACATCGACCGGGTCTTTCTGACCGGAGGCACATCCTTTGTCCCCGCCGTCCGGAACCTGTTCGACCGCCGTTTCGGCGCAGAGCGCGTGGATGGTGGATCGGAGTTCGTCTCCGTAGCCGAAGGACTGGCGCTGATAGAGCGCGACCGCCCACGGACCTGAGCAGTGCCCGATAAAGTTAACGGGACTTCATAACCATGCCCGGCCGGTCTTTAGAAAATCGGGACCGGCCTTCTGCGAATTTTCGAAACAAGCCACCCAAATCCAGCGTCATAGATTATACTTTTTTATTTAGTGAAGAAAATTCCGGATTATGTGATTGGGAATTTTCCTCATTAAGGACTTTATCTTTTCAGGAAACCGCAGAAACGCCCTCCGGCATCCTTTGGGCACTCTGTTTTCGTCTATTATATTTACAGTAATGCGCCATATTGATTATGATCGCAGGAAAGAATACTAAAAATGTCTTGTAAATATTTTTTGAAAACATTCCTGAAGATCAATATCCTTTCAGTACTCAGCACCATTCCCCTGACAGTTCATGCCCAGGGCACGTCCCAGCCGCCTCAGCAGACCGTTCCCCATGCTGCTCCCCGAATTCTCCCGTCCACGAGCCCCGGGGTCTCGCTCCCGGCTACCCAGACGCACCCTCCAGCCCGCCATCCGCATCCCCCTGCGCCTTCCGCAGACCATCTGGGGGCAATTTTTGATACGGAAAGCATTTCCTCTCTCCTCAACCGCAATGACGACGCCCTGCGGCGCAGCGATCTGACGGCCGGTTATTACGTACCGGCGGAAGCCTTCGGTCATATCGCGCCACAGCTTTCACCCTACCGGAACTGGCTCGCTGACCGCGGCTTCAGCTTCGAATTCTCCTACAAGGGAGAAGCCATGGCGAATGTCGGCGGAGGCATCAGCAAGGGCATGTCCTATGCCCATGAACTGACCTTCAATACACGCTGGGATCTGGGGAAGCTGCTTGGGCTCGATGGCTGGATCCTGCATGCCGTGATGATGGAGCGTGCCGGCCGTCAGGTGTCCTATGACCATGTCGGAGAGCATCACATCCTGCTGAGCGAAGTCTACAGTCTCTCAGGTCACGCGGCCGCCCATCTGGCGGACATCTATCTCGAGAAATCGTTCTTCCATAACCGCGTCAACATCAATATCGGCCGCATCACGCTAACGCACACCTATGCGACATCTGTCCTGCTCTGCACCTTCATGGTGCAGTGTTCCGCACCGCCCGCGATCAAGGCGGACGAAGGCTGGAGCGTTTACCCGAAAGCCACCTGGGGCGGTACGCTGCGTATCAAGCCCACACGCGACCTGACACTGCGCACCGGTGTCTACAAGGTTGGCCCCCTGACGGAAAACCCGAGTGGCTGGGCCTGGGGCAGTGAAAGCTCGACAGGTGTCATGCTTCCCATCGAACTGACCTGGGAGCCCTTTATCGGTCCAGATAATCTTCCGGGCCATTATAAACTCGGTTTTGCACATGATACGTCGCCGTATTCGGACCGTCTCGGAACAATCCCGGCGATGTTCGCCCACGACGTCGTGCATGACGCCACCAAACCGCGCGATACGTTCTATATCGAGGCCGACCAGATGGTCTATCGCAAGGGCGGCCAGCACCAGATGGCAGGCGGTTACATCCTTGCCGGCTACGTGCACAACACACCCAGTGTTTCGACATTCTCCGATCAGGTCTATGTCGGCGCATCGCTGCTGGGCATCATTCCCCACCGGCCGTTCGACCGTTTTGGCGTGATGTATTCCTATTACCAGATGAGTCCTGCCATTACTTACGGACAGCGTCTGAGACAGCTTGCCGGCATGTCCATGGGGGCTTTCGTCAATGGCCCCCAGACCCATTCCGCCATTCTGGAAGCCTATTACGGTATCCCGATCCGCCCCGGTCTCGTGCTGCAACCCGAATTCGAATACATGATGCGCCCCGGCCAGACCGCAGTCATTCCCAATGCGACACTGGTCGGCCTCAAGATCCTCGGAAACCTGTAATACATCTCATAGGTAACGGATCCGTTATTTGTGATTTAACAGAAACGTCATTGTTCTACACGAGAATTACCTGTTCGTGATTTGGATGACTCTGCTTCTTTACATAGTCTGAAAGCAGATAAAGACCATCTCCAGAGGAATTCCCGCATGAAAACGATGCTCGCTTCTTTTCTCGCTTTTGGACTTCTCGGCGGAACAGCCCTCGCCCAGGAACCCAAGATTGAGAATGCCGTCGTCAGCACGCCTTCGAACGAAAAGCCTCAGGTCACGCAGGCGGCTGAGCAGAAAAACAGCGAGACCTGCAACCGTGTCTGGGTCAACACCTCGACCCATGTCTATCATGTGCAGGGCAGCTTCTGGTACGGCGCCACGGCCCATGGGACGTATATGTGTGAAGACGAGGCCCGCCGCTCGGGAAATACCCGCGGCCAGTTCTGATTTCGCGTTCCGGTCGGCCATCAGGCCCCATGACATACGGGCCTGATGTTTCCGCGTCCTTATCCGCCTGCGCCGACACCTGACTGATCCACCGGGGTGCCATGAACCTGCACCGTGACTTTCCCGGGCGGCGGTGCTGGCGTGTCTGCGGAACTGCCGCTGTTTTCTCCCGCCTGTTTTACCGCCACCTGCTGGCTGATGCTTTCCTCCTGCCGCAGGGCCGTGGCCTGAGGCAGATGTCCCGCTGCCTCGGCTGCATCGGCAGCCAGCGTGAGCGCACGACGCATCCCGCGATAATCCAGAGCATCCCGGCGGCTTTTGACCACCGCAAGCGCCTCGCTGGCAGCCAGCTCAGGCTGCCCCCGGAGCAGATTCAGACGCGCCGTCAGTTCCTGCTGATCGACCTTCGCGCCGGTTTCATGAAATCCCGACAGATCATTCACACGCTGGGCCAGAACCGCGTCCTGCCTGAGATCCGCTGCAATCAAGCCTGACAGGTAAAGCGCGCGCTCGCGGATCCCCATATCGGAAGACTGAAGCGCGCGCCCCACGGCCTGCGAAGCGAACACCGTGTCATGAAGCCGGTACAGGGCGGCCGCGCGGATCACGGCCAGATCTGACGTGTCGGAGAAACTGCGCAGGCTCAGCGCTGCTTCGGTCTCGCCAAGGCTCTGGAGGGCCTTCCGAGGTTCATCCTCGGCCAGCAGAACCGTAGCCAGATTGAAACCAGCCTCGTGAATGGCCCCCGCGTCATCCCGCATCAGGGCACGATCCATGGCCCCCCGGTACTGGGCCTCGGCCTGTGAGGCCTGACCGATCTCATAAACGCTCTTACCTGTATCCATGGCATCTTCGTAAGGCTGATCGGGCTTCGGCCCCTTAGACGCGATCGAGGACGAACAGCCACCCAGCGTCAGGGTCATCAGGGCGGCGCACCCCAGCAGAGCGCGCTTCATGGCCGTACCGCCTGCGCCGGCAGACGACGGGAGGGCTCCTGCTTCGTCCCGCCCCCTCCCAGAAGCCACAGACCGCGCAACTGATCCGTCAGCTTGCGCAGACTGCTGGCACTCGCCTCTGCCTGAGCCAGCAGGGCCGGAAGCTGCGCGGTCGCCGTATTGGCGTGGGCCACGGTCTGCTGAACCTGCGGCATACTCTGACGCAGGCTTGCCGTCGCAGCCCTCGCATTGGCCATCGTTCCATCAACCTTCGTCATGACTCCCCCGGCCTGTTTTTCAATGGGTCTGAGATCCGCAATGACCCCGTCAAGATGGGCCAGAGCATCATTGGCCTTGTTCAGGACATCATCCTTCACCAGCAGCCCGCCGATCGTTCCCTGCCCCTTGCGCATGTCGGTCAGCATGTCGTTCACCTGCGCCGTGATGAGCTGGACGTTGTTCATCGCCGGCACGAGCTTGTTGCGCAGATCCGTAACGGTCTGGGTAATCACGTCCGCCGGATTGGCTTCGACGGTGGCCTGAAGGACCGCATAGTCCCAGTCCAGCGGCTTGCCCTTGCCCCGGCTCAGTTCGATATAGCTCGCTCCCGCCACGATCAGACGATGACGGATGATGGCCGTGCTGTCCTGCCGGATGAAGTTGGCGAACTGCGGGTCCAGATCCCCTTCAGCGTACATTCGGCCCGTTTCGTTCAGCTTCAGGCGACGGATTTCCCCGGCATGGACACCCATGACCTCGATATCGTTTCCGATGGCCAGCCCGGCGACCCCGCTTTCCGGCAGAACGAAATGCAGTTTCTTCTCCGGGGTCAGCCACTGACGCAGGAAACCGGCCTCCACCACGGCAACGGAGAACAGGACGATCGCGGCAAGGACAAGCAGCCCGACCCATTCATCCGCATAGCGGTTCTGAAAGAGCGGACGGGCGGTCTCGGTCTGGCGTACGCGAAACATCAGGAACCTCGCATCGAAAACAGTCCGTCATCATAAAGGCGCAGGCGGATGGTGGCATCGGACGCATAATCCCCCCACCCGCTTTCATCCGGAGCCATCCACACCACCGCACATCCCCTGTCCCGCAGATCGGTCACGAGAGACAGGAACGCATTCATCAGGCTGGGAGAAGCCCCTTCCATCGGATGCTCCAGCAGCAGAAGCGCCGGCTCGCCCAGCATGGCCCGTACGCAGGCCGAGCGCTGTCGGTCCATGGCCGACAGACGGCCCGGCGGGATTACCGGCAGACCGGGCAACCCGAGCCGGACGGCAAGATGCACCGCCTGAGCCTGCAATTTGTCGATCGGGGTCCGTGTATGATGCAGTTGTGGCCACAGGATGTTCATATGCGTCCCGTAAAGGTCCACCCAGCCGCCCGTCATCACCACACGCCCGATCCGTCCCCGCAGCGCATTGCTGCGGCGTTCGTCCAGCTCGGCCCAGTCGAGCCCCATGCAGCGCACATGCCCGTCATCAAGCGGAATCAGACCGACACACATATCGGCGAACAGCGCCGCCTGCCCCATGTCCCGGCACTCGATCAGGGCACATTCCCCCGGATTGAGACGCAGGTTGTAGCGGCTGGACACCAGCCCGCTTTCGTCGAAACGGGGCCGGGCATCCAGCAACTCCAGCCGGGCATCCAGCGAATTCGGAAAGACGTCGTCGGGTTCAGCCATCGAAACACACACTGAAAACGACGTTGATGACCATGATGGACAGCATGCCGCGCGCAAATCCGCGCGGCATCATGCTCGACAGATCGTCCTCTGTCGTAACGTCCATGCCCGACAGGCACGAGCAGACCCCCACCGCATATCCGCTGAAGATGAACTTGGCCGGGATCACGAAATAGTCGATCGGCTTCACGCTGCTGACAACCTGATCCAGGAACGCCCAGATCGGCATCGTGATCGCATCCTCGACGCGGCAGACCGCATAACCGACCAGAAGGGCCGTCATGCTGAAAATAACGCCGAGCGTGAAGCCACTGATCGTCAGGGCCAGACTGCGCGGCACCAGGAAGGAGATGAACGGATCAATTCCCATCCCGGTCATGGCCCGCATCTGCCCACCCGTCGTCAGGGTTCCAAGCTCGGTGAGCATCAGCATCCCGGACCGTCCCAGCAGGATCACTCCCACCAGAACCGGGGCGATTTCACGAACCAGCACCGTGGACAGGATGGAGCCCGTCATCTGCGCCATCCCGGCAAAACCGAGCCAGTAGACAGTCTGGGCCACGATACCGAACCCCGTCAGGGCCGCCGTCACCAGCGTACTCAGAATCCCGCCGCCGACCGCCTGATGCAGGGAGGTCCAGAACTCGATCCGAACCGTCCGCCGCCAGGTCGTCAGCCGGGTTGCCTCACGCATGATGCCCCAGCCGGCGCCAATCATCATCAGGGTGAAACGCATCTGCGTGCGGGAGAAATATCCCAGATGCACCAGCATGCTCCGGACCATCGTGATCCGGTCGAGATTGCGCAGCATTTTCATCGACGGCCCGCCAGAATGAAGCTGCGGGTAATGCCGCTGTGGGGAAGATAGAACATCCCCCGCGCCCGGAAGAGGAAATGTTCACGCAGAATCATGTAGGCCTGCTCGGAGACCTGGATCGTTCCCGCATCCGGCGCACTCCCGGTCAGGAGTTCGGCCCCGTTGAGCGCATCGCCCCAGATATTGAAGACCGAAGGGGCCTCTCCGAGTTCCGAAGCCATGACCGACCCCACATCCATGCCGATCCGGAACACGGGATCCAGATCAGCCGCGGCCAGCGAGGCCAGGCAGGCCTCACGGATCGAGACAGCCGCATCCGCCAGCCGGACAGCCGCGGAAGGGTCCGGCGTCTGCGAACATCCCCCCACAAGGACAAGCCGGTTGCTCACGACCTGAACCGAGAACAGCCCGCTGTCACGCGCGATCTTCTGGATTTCCAGACTGAGCGTGCGGATGACGTTCATGGCGCGCGAAATGCTGTCGCGGTCCGGCGCATAGGGATCCACAAAAGATATGACCATGACCGGCACCTGCGGATACAGACCCGCCGCAACCGGCTCGCCAGACGGCTTATCCGATGAATCCAGCAGAAATCCTTCATCGAACCGCGTATCGTGCTTTTCGCTCGAAATCGCGAGGCCGGTCGTTCCATCGCCGGCCGCCGCATCGAACGGCCGGGCAAAGCGCAGCGCCACGACGGCGGCCACGATGGCAATGATATGCTCCATCGTCTCCACCTGCCCCGGATCCTCCAGCACGATCGCACCTACCGTCCTGTGCGCATTGCGGACCGGCTGGAACAGCAGGGTGTTGGCCCCCACCGCGCGCATGATGACACGCTGGAAGTTCTGCGTGCGCTCGTCCTGCGAGGCATCTGCGATCGACAGCGTGTGTCCTTCGTCCAGCGCCTCGAACAGCTTGCCGTTTTCCCGCCGGCTGATCTCGACCCCCGTGCTGTGCACGTCACGGGACGGATCGAAGGCATCCTCGCACAGCATGCGGTCGCCATCGGGCAGCAGGCGCCACAGGCTGGCACGCCGCGCACCGGTTCGCGCCGTCAGTGCTTCCGTCAGGATCGGAACTTCATGCGCGGGCTCGAACAGATCCGGCGTGCTGGCGATTTCCAGCAGCGAGGCGTTCTCGGCCTTGATCTGATCGCGGCCACGCTGGAGCCTCTTGCGCAGACGTTCCACATGCCGCCCCTGAGCAACCAGCGCGAACGCCAGAACGGAAGCCAGCATCACGATCAGGAGCGAAAATCCGATATTCTGCCGCCGCGCCGTCTGCGCGAAATCGGCGAAATCGCTTTCCGGCGCATTCAGCAGCAGAACCCAGTGACGATGCACGAACGGCAGTTCGGAGGCGATGGTGACGTAATTCCGGCCCCGTGCCTTCACCACGCCCGTTCCCGGCCCCTTGATGCGGAACCTGTTGAGCGCATGGGTAAAGACCGGCTGCGTTCTGGGATCGAGAAAGACATTCCCCGGATCGAAAGTCTTCGGGTCCTGCCCGGCAGCCAGATTGTGGCCCGCAATGATCTGGCCATGCATGTCCACGATCACGGCCTGCCCACTCCGCCCCACCTGCAGCTTGTTGAGGAACGCCGTGAGCTGGTTCAGGGAGATATTGATCGCAAAGACCGATTTGTGCCCGTCATGTCCGTCAAACGCGAGGGATGCCGTGATGATGAACTTCTGGGTGGAAATATACGCATAAGGATCGGTCCAGTGGAGCTGCCGGTCCGGATCGTTCTGATGCTTGACGGCTTTTGCAAACCACGGGCGGGTCACGACATTGTAGCCCTCCGCCGGATCTGCGCCTTCACCCGTGACGTTGCCGTCCTTGTCCGTATAGACGTGATGATAAACCTGTTTGCCGTTGTCGATCTGGAAATGGGTCTGCTCGTAGCCGTCTGTTCCATGCCGCGTGATCATCCAGAACTGGCCCTGATCGTTCGCGATGTAGAAGCTGTCCACCTGCGGCGTATGTGCCAGAATGGAGCGTCCGTAGAGCATGAACGTGTCAGGCGTGACATTCGTCAGGGGATCACGGAACATGTCCTGTGCGATCAGGGCCCCGATGGATGCCGGAGCCAGATAGTCGCTGACTTCCTGCGTCACATAGCGCTGCTGGCTGCGCAGAAGATCATTGGACAGCGAAATCGCGCCCTGACGGGTCGTCTGGTAATTGTGAAGACTGATGCCCGTAATCGCGGCGATAACCAGCAGAACGCCCACGAGCGGTCCCAGGATCTGGAAGATCCGACGGCGGTCGCTGGCGGGGCTCTGGGTCGGGTCCACGATTTCTGCGGCTGACAATGTATTTTCACTCCGGACAGAGACGGGGACGCGGAACAGGGCCATGACTGCCGCGCCGGACCAATATCCTCCGAGTACTGCCCGACTGCAACCCGATCGGCAACGGATATGGCGGCTGGTGGATTTCATCGTTATGATCCGATGTTTTCCAACACGGTGGTTTTGCTGGAAGCCGTCGGAACTGCGGTGCCTCACATGCAAGAATATCTTTCCCACCGCGCCGTCCTGTCTTTTACGGGGACGGACCGGACCAGCTTTCTTCAGGGTCTCATCACCAATGATCTCCAGTCCCTGACAGCCACGACAGCCGTCTGGAGTGCGCTGCTTACGCCGCAGGGCCGCTGGCTGAGCGAATTCTTCCTGCACGATGCCTCCGACCGGATCCTGATGGACTGCGCGGCGGACCATGCCGACATGCTTGTCAAACGCCTCTCGCGCTTTCGGCTGCGTGCCGATGTGCAGATTGAAAAGACTTCCTTTCGCGTGATAACCGGCGCGGAAAACTCACCCTCTCCGGAAACTGCGGTCGCCTGCGCGCCGGATCCGCGCTGCGAAGGGGCCGGCTGGCGGGCCCTCGTGAGCGAAACGGGACCGGGCGGCGAAACGCCGGCCGCATTTCTGGAACGCCGCCTCACGCTCGGCCTGCCGGATGTCATGGATTTCGAAAGCGAGCAGACGCTGGCCCTCGAAGCCGACATGGACCTGCTACATGGTGTGTCCTGGAAAAAAGGCTGTTACATGGGGCAGGAACTGACCGCCCGCACCCATTACCGTGGCCTTGTCAAACGCCGACTGCTGCCGGTCGTTCTGTCGGAAGGTACGTTCCCGGCTGAAGGCGGTGTCATCATCGCAGGCGAACGCGAAGTCGGAGACATCCGCTCCCGCAGCGGCAATCAGGCACTCGCCATGCTGCGCCGGGATGCGTGGTCCTCACCCGACCTGACGTGCAACGGACGGCCAGTTTCTGTAGCGTGGCCTGTCTGGTTCCCCCCGGAAATGCGTTGAGGAGATGCGTTCGTGACCTATGTTCCCCCCGCCCCGTCCATCGTCGATGACATCATCACGCAGGTGAAATTTGATGCGAACGGCCTGATCTCCGCCCTCGCACAGGCTCCGGATGGCGTGGTGCTGATGCTGGCCTGGATGAACGCGGATGCCCTGCGTGAGACGCTGCTGACCGGTCGCGTCTGCTACTGGTCCCGCAGCCGCCAGAAACTGTGGCGCAAGGGCGAGACCTCGGGCCAGCAACAGAAACTGATCGAAGCACGCCTCGACTGCGACATGGACGCCATTCTGATGATTGTCGACCAGACCGGCGTGGCCTGCCACACCGGCCGTCGGAGCTGTTTCTATCACGGAGTGACGCCGGACGGGCTGCGTGATACCGCGCAGCCCGAAATCAGCGCCGAGGAGCTTTACGGCCGCTGATCAGCCGCGGACGGTGCAGTCCAGCCCGGGACAAGGAACGTGGCCGGGCAGCCATTCTGGTCGTCCGGTGAGGACAGATAGGCCCCTTCATACGGGAAACGGGACAGCTTCTTCGGGTCCAGCGTGAACCAGAGCTGCGTCAACACCATCTGGCCGTTATGCGCGGGTTCGCAGCGCACCTGAAGAGCGCGCTCGTCACGGACATTCATCAGACGCGCAAAGGTGGCCAGCATCTCATCGCGCTTGACCTGAAATCCGGCCTGCTGCGCCAGCCACAGCCCGAAGGCCGAAGCCGCGAACCGGTCGCGCATTTCCATAGACGTGACGAAAAAGCGGTCTGCGTCATAGCCGAAGCAGCGCGCATGTTTGGTATATTCATGCACGTAGAGCGGCTTTTTCAGATGCGGCACGACACCCCGGAGCGCCTCCGTCGTCGTCGGCAGGAGCTGCGGTGGGGTATCGTTGTGATCATAGAGATCACAGCCCTTGGACCACCAGTCCTGCACCGGCACGCCCTGTGCTTCCAGACTATGCGGTTCCGACGCCCACAACCCATGCAGACCGATCGAGATGCGGTGCGTCTGATCCCATTCACACCCACCGCCCGAAGCGCAGAACCCCGGCTGCCAGGTCAGGGCCAACGTGTCATGCCGAAAATCGGTATGGGCCGTGGGCGTGATCGAAGGCCCGGTCGGAGCCTGCGAGACGCAGCCTCCCAGCAGGAACAGAACAGCAAGAACGGAACGCTTCACGCGGAAAGCCCTTTGGCATGGTGGGTCAGATGGTCCGCGATAAAACTCTGCACGAACCAGTAGGAATGGTCATACGCGGCATGGCGACGGAGTTCGAGGGACTGTTTCCCCTCCTTCGCCGCTTCCTCCAGCGCATCCGGACACAGATCCGTCAGATACTGATCCATCAGCCCCTGATCCACGAGGATGGTGGACGGATGGGCATGACCCGAGCGCAACAGAAGCGTGGGATCACAGCTCTGCCATTTCGCCGGATCGCCACCGAAATACGCATCGAACGCCTTCTGCCCCCAGGGCACGGTGCTCGGATGGCAGATCGGCGCGAAAGCCGAAACGGTCTTCCAGCGATCGGGATATTTCAGTGCCTGAAGCAATGCGCCCATGCCGCCCATGGAATGTCCCATGATGCCGCGGCGGTCGCCATCAAGCGGATAGAGCCGCTCCGTCAGCGCGGGGAGTTCTTCCCCGACATACGTCTCCATCCGGTAGTGATGGCTCCAGGGCTCGGACGTGGCGTCGATATAAAAGCCCGCGCCCGACCCCAGATCATAGGAATCGTCCTCGCCTTTGGTGCCCGTATGCCGTGGAGATGTGTCGGGAGCCACCAGCGCAATCCCATGCTCGGCGGCAAAGCGAATGGCGTTGGCCTTGATGAGAAACGTCTCCTGCGTGGCCGTCAGTCCGGCCAGCAGATGGATGATGGGCACTTTCTGCCCAGCCAGCGCCTCTTTCGGCAGGAAAACCCCGAATGTCGCGGGAACGCCCAGCGCCTGCGAATTGTGCCGCACGAAGCGGAGCGAACCGTCGAAACAGGCGTGCTGCGCCAGAACCTCGATGTCGGACATGCTCAGTACTCCACGACAGTGCGGATGCTCTCGCCACGGCTCATCATGTCGAAGCCCAGATTGATGTCAGCGAGCTTGAGCTTGTGGGTGATCAAATCGTCGATGTCGATCCGGCCTTCCATGTACCAGTCCACGATCTTCGGCACATCGGTCCGCCCGCGCGCGCCACCGAAGGCCGAGCCGATCCAGCGGCGCCCCGTCACGAGCTGGAACGGCCGCGTGCTGATTTCCTGCCCTGCCCCGGCCACACCGATGACGCAGGAGACGCCCCAGCCACGATGTGCGCTCTCCAGCGCCTGACGCATCAGAGTCGTGTTGCCGACACACTCGAATGTGTAATCCGCACCACCGCCCGTCATCTCGATCAGATGGCCGACAAGGTCTCCATCCGGCCCGAGATCCTTCGGATTCACGAAGTCGGTCATGCCGAATTTGCGGGCCATGGCCTCGCGTCCCGGATTGATGTCGATGCCGATGATCCGGTTCGCCCCGACCATTTTGGCACCCTGAATGACGTTGAGCCCGATGCCGCCCAATCCGAACACCGCAACCGTCGATCCCGGCTCGACCTTGGCCGTGAACAGCACGGCGCCGATGCCGGTCGTCACACCACAGCCGATATAACAGACCTTGTCGAACGGCGCGTCGGAACGGATCTTCGCCAGCGAGATTTCGGGAAGAACCGTAAAGTTCGCAAAGGTCGAGCAGCCCATATAATGATGGATCGGCTGCCCCTTGTAGGAGAAGCGGGAGGTACCATCCGGCATCACGCCCTTGCCCTGCGTGCTGCGGATCGCCGTGCACAGATTGGTCTTGCGTGACAGGCAGGACGGACATTCCCGGCACTCGGGCGTATAAAGCGGAATGACGTGATCGCCAGGCCTGAGATGCTTCACCCCAGCCCCGACCTCACGGACGATGCCCGCACCCTCATGTCCGAGAATGGCCGGAAACAGGCCTTCAGGATCCTGACCCGAGAGCGTGTACTTGTCGGTATGGCACAGTCCCGTGGCCATGATCTCGACAAGGACTTCCCCGTCCCGCGGGCCTTCGAGCTGAACCGTGTCGATTTCCAGTGGCCTGCCGGCCTCGAACGCAATGGCTGCGGTCACGTCCATAATATCAGTCTCCTCTGAAAGGTGGAAACACTGTGTCGTATCGGGAGGGGACGCGGCAAGAGGCCGCTTCGGTCGCTGCAAAAGAAAGTAAAGTAGCAGACACCCTTTGGTATTGGCCCCCGGGAGACTTCGCCGCTAGGCTTTGCAATGGACTTTTCCATCCATCCGAGGAGACAGCCGTTTGATCGTCAACCGTCCGCATGGACTGGCCATTCTTTTCCGGGAATCCCTCCCACCCCTGATCATTCTGACGCTGTGGGATTTCGTGGTTGTCGTCCTGTTCCAGATCTATCATCAGGACTGGATGGAACAGCCGTCGCTCCCGATTTCCCTGATGGGCTCGGCGCTCGCGATCTTCCTGAGCATGCGCAACAACGCAGCCTATAACCGCTGGTGGGAAGGACGCACACTCTGGGGTTCGATCACCAACAACTGCCGTTCCTTCGGCCGGGAAGCCGCGACCCTTCTGGGAGGACGCCCGGATCTGGCCCGCGCCATGGCCGCCTATCCGCATGTCCTGCGCGCGGCCCTCAGGGGCGATCCGCCCAACGAGGACACGAAAAGGCTGCTGACGCCTGAGATGTACGAGAAGGTCTTTTCCTGCTCGAACACGGCGAACATGCTGCTCTATCAGATCGGTCTGGGCGTGCGGGACGAAGTCGAGCTCAGGGGAATTGACGGCGCCGTCCACGGAACGGTGGACCGCATCCTGTCCGACATCGCCAATGCGCAGGGCGGACTGGAGCGGATCAAGAACACGCCCCTTCCCGCCCAGTATTCCATGCTGCCCGAAATCGCGACGCATCTGTTCTGCATCATCCTGCCGCTCTCGGCCGTGCAGACGCTCGGCTGGATTACGCCACTGGGCTCCAGCATCATCGGAATGCTGTTCCAGATGCTCGACCGCAGCGGCCGCGACCTTCAGGAACCCTTCAAGAAGAGCGTCCACGCCCTGCCCATGCTGACGATGGCCCGCACGATCGAGCGCGATCTCCTGCAACCGATCGGCGATATCCCGCCCGACCCCATCCAGCCGGTCCACGGTGTCCAGCCCTGACGGCATAGCGCGCCACAGCCCCCTCCTGCGAACGGACAAGACAGGAGAGGGTTTTTCTGCTATAACCTGCGGCTATGAACACGTTCAAAAGCCCCCAGAAGGGCGGCATGACCGATGAAATGGCTCGTGTCGCAGCCAACAATACTGCCCGTCAGACCGACCCGGAACACGATACGGACCCGTTCCGCGAAGGTGACTCCATTGTCTACGCCGCACATGGCGTTGGGCGCGTGGACAAGATCGGCATGGTCGATGTCGCCGATACCGTGATCGAGATGATCCAGATCTCGTTCCCCGGCAACCAGATGACGCTCCGCATCCCGCTGGCCAAGGCCCGCAAGGCCGGTCTGCGCAAGATCGTCACGCGCGACATCGTCGACAAGGCAATGACCGTCATCAAGGGCAAGCCGCATGTCAGCAAGGGCATGTGGGCCCGTCGCGCAGTAGCCTATCAGGAAAAGATCAACTCCGGTGACCTGATCCAGATCGCCGAAGTGCTGCGTGACCTGCGCCGCAATGTTGACAGCCTGGATGGCAGCTTTTCCGAGCGCAAGCTGTTCGAAGCCGCTCAGGAACGTTTCGTCGCTGAAGTCGCCGTTCTCGAAAACGTCGATCCGGCACAGGTTCTCGAAAATCTGACCAAGACCATGAAGGCCGCCTGAAGCCGCGTTTGAAAACGGTTCGCTTCTCCAATATGGACCAGGATGTGGTTTTCTTCGCATCCCGGACGGGGTCTCCCGCGTTGGCGACGGGAGACTTTTCCATGATGTGTTTTCAATCACGGTTTCAGACCTGCATTCACAAGGAGAGGTGAGGCCACATGCCTGCCCCTTACAAAGACCGTTTCGCCGGCAAGAAAGTCCTCGTCACCGGGGCATCCCAGGGAATTGGCGAAGCCACAGCGCTTCGTTTTGCCGAAGAAGGCGCGCAGGTCGCCCTCAACGGCCGCAAGGAAGACAAGCTGATCGCCGTCCGCGACAAGCTGCCCAAAGTCTCCGGCGGAGAGCATCCGATCGCCACGGGTGACATTTCCAAAGAAGATGACGTCAAGCGTCTCGTGGCTGAGAGCATCAAGACCATGGGCGGTCTGGACGTGCTCGTCTGCAACGCGGGCTACCAGATCCCCTCGCCGTCCGAAGACATCAAGCTCGAGGATTTCGAGGGCGTGATGGCGGTCAACGTGACCGGCGTGATGCTGCCCTGCCGCGAAGTCCTCCGTTACTGGCTGGAAAACGGCATCAAGGGCACGATCATCGTGAACTCTTCCGTTCACCAGATCATCCCCAAGCCGCATTATCTGGGCTATTCGGCCTCCAAGGGCGCCGTTGGCAACATCGTCCGCACGCTGGCACTGGAATATGCCAGCCGTGGTATCCGGGTGAACGCCGTGGCCCCTGGCGCGATCGTGACGCCGATCAACATGTCCTGGGTCGATGATCCAGAGCAGTACAAGGCCGTTTCGAGCCATATTCCCATGAAGCGCCCGGGGGAGAGCCGTGAAATCGCAGACGCGATCACCTTCCTCGCAGCCGAGGACAGCACCTACATCACGGGACAGACCCTGTATGTGGATGGTGGCCTGACGCTTTATGGCGATTTCGAGAAAAACTGGTCCTCCTAACCCTGATGCTCCCTTCTCTCACCGTTCTGCTGATCGAGGATGACTTCCTCATTCGAACCTGTCTGGCGGAGTTCCTGCTGGACAGCGGCCTGACGGTGAGGGAGGCGGACAACTGTGCCGAGGCCCGTGCCATCATTGGCGCAGAGCCCCGGCTGGATGCCCTCGTGGCCGACATGACCCTTCCGGACGGGGATGGCATGACCCTTGTCCACCCCGCCCGCGAGCGGTGGCCCGATCTGCCGGTCATCTATATCAGTGGCCATGGCGACCTACGTCGGGACGAGACATCCGGCGACCCTGCACGGGACCGTTTCATCTCCAAGCCTTATACGCTAGCAAGCATCCTGGAGGCCCTTCAGGACATGACATCGACGGCCTCGGACTAGGAGATCCGTATGTCTGCCAGTCTGGACAGACCAGCCCTCGAGACACCCCTTCCAGCAGCCACAGACGGGCAGGTCAGCCCATCCGACCGGCTGGCCCTGGCACAGGACGCCCTCGCCCGCAAAGATCCTGAAAAAGCACTCACCATCGCGGGAGCCGTCCCGGAAGACACGACGGACATGCCGGCTCTCCACTATGTCCGGGCGCGGGCCCTGTTTCATCTTCGCCGTTACGAGGACTGTGCCGCAGAGCTTGAAAAAGCCAGCGCCAGCGTCGGCCCTCACGCAATTTCCCTGCTGCTGGATGAAGCCGTTGCCCTGCGCCGCCGGGATGATCTGCTTCCGCTGCTGGAGATCTGCCGCAGACGGATGCCGGATGATACACGCCTGATGGATGCCGAGGCCACCGTACTGATCCAGATCGGCCGGTTCGAGGACGCCGAACTGCTTCTGCGCCAGAGCCTGCAACGGCGCCCGGACACCCGCAGCACGCTCAACCTGCTTGCTCTTCTGCTGACGGAGACAGGCCGCTTCGAGAGCGCCCTGTCCATCATGAACGGCCTGCGCGAAACCGACCCGCAGGACTGGGAGCCGATCTGCAACATGGCCTGCATCCTCAGCAGCATCGGGCGGATGGAAGAAGCGGCCAATCTCTATCGGCAGGCAGTGCCCATGGCACCGAAAGACCCACGCCTGCGTCTGAACCATTCCATAACCATGCTCAAGAGCGGCCGCATGGCGCAGGGATGGGCGGAACATGAATGGCGCTTCGGGCTGCCGGGCCATACCAGCATGCCGCTGGACCGCCTCCTGCCCAATATTTCTCCCGCGCTGGACCTGAGGGGCAAACGCGTCCTCGTCACGCAGGAAGAAGGTCTGGGCGATACGCTGATGTATCTGCGTTATATCCCGCCCCTCGCCCGGACAGGCGCCATCGTTCATATCTGGGGCACGGAAACCCTGGCGGCGATCTGCGAGCGCGTAGCCGGGGTCGCGGAAGTGCAGTTTGGGGGCGAGACGCCGGAATACGACTATCACTGCCCGTTCATCAGCCTGCCCCGCGCATTTTCCGGCACACCCGATGCGATGGGCGTACCCGTCCCTTATCTCAGTGCGGACCGCCGGAAAGCCGAGATGTGGCGACACCGCCTTCAGGACGACCATAAACTGCGGGTCGGCCTTGTCTGGGCCGGGGCGGCGCGCCCCGAAGATACGGCGGCGCTCATGGTGGACCGCCAACGCTCCATGCCGCTTTCCACTCTGGCTCCACTGGCGGAAATCGAAGGCGCAAGCTTCTATTCCCTGCAAAAGGATCGTCCGGCCGAGCAGATCCCGGATTTTCCGGGCGAACTGATCAATTTCATGCCCGAATGTCATACGATGGACGATACGGCGGCCCTGATGGTGAACCTCGACATCATCGTCTCGGTTGATACGTCAGCCGTTCATCTGGCGGGAGGACTGGGCAAGCCTGTCATCATGATGGACCGCGTCAACAACTGCTGGCGCTGGCTGCATGGACGCGACGATACGCCCTGGTATCCACAGATGACGATCGTCCGCCAGACCCGTTTTGCGGACTGGTCGGACGTCGTGGAGCGCGTGAAACGGCGTCTCGAAGATGCCGTTGCCGCCCACTAGAACTCAGTAGCTGTAGCCGTAAGACAGGCCGATGCTCGATCCCGGATCGTTTTCCGGCGTCGTGAATCCCGTGACCTGACCGCCCGTGCCGACCGTCGTGTTGAACTTCAGCCGCTTCGTCAGGTCGATCTGCACCTGTGCCTGCGTGCCGGAGCCCGACGTCGCCTGTTTGGCGCCGACATAAACGCCCTTCATCACGTATTTCCCAGCCTCGACACTGGTGCCGCCATTGTCCACGCCGCTGCCTCCGCCCACGGCCAGACGGTCCAGACCCAGCAGGTTGCGGACCTTGCTCAGCGGATCAAAGGCCGAACCGCCGGCAAGCTGCACCACGGCCGCCCCCAGTTCAGCCAACTGCGTCGTGGACAGCGAATGGCTATCAGTGCCGAACAGCAGGATGGACAGAACCTGATCGCGCGGCAGGCTTGGCGTGGAAGCGAAGTCGATCTTCGGCGCACTGGCATATCCCGTCACCAGCAGGCTCGCGAGCGTCCCGCTGGCATTGCGGTCGGCACGGAAATCCAGCGTCGGATCGAGCTTGTGGTTCACACCCGAGCCGTTGAAGGCCACACGCCCGTTGGTGAAGTTGAGGTTGATCCCGCCCAGGTTGAAATTGCCCCGTTTGAGGTCAAAGCCCCCGCTGACCGCAGGCTCCGCACTCGTGCCTCGGACGCGCAGACGCCCCTGCATTTCCGCGAAGACACCATGACCGCGCACGAAGAACTCACCCGGCGAAATCACATCCACGCCCAGCCCGATGATCAGGTTCGAGCTGGAACTGGCAGGCGGCTTCTGTCCCGGACGGATGACGTCGAGCTGGGGCACGGACGCGGGCATGGAGTCCGGAATATTGATCGTGGCATTGGGAATATTGACCTTCCCGTCCACGTCCAGCCGCGTGGTGGCCTGCCCGTGAATATGCAGGTCCGTATTGATCGTCGCGGTCAGCAGATCGCTGGAAACCGGACGGGCTTTCTCCGACGTGACATGAAGATCCACCGGCAGATCCGGCCGGAATGCTCCCACACTGCCATCCAGTGCGATGGTTCCCTGCCCGGCATGAGCGACGATATGGTTGATGGCAATGCTGTCACCGGACGCAACGAGCGCGCCGTTGATGTGATTGAGATGCACGCCCTGCGCGTAATGATCGAAAGAGGCATTCTCCAGCGTGACCTCTCCCGTCGCCTTCGGCTGCGCGGCCGTTCCCCCCACATTGAGGTTGATGCCGACCTTCCCGGTCATTCCCATGCCATTGGCACCGAGGACGGCATTGCCGACGGACAGATCCACATGCCCGGTGGTCGCCAGCGCCATCGCGCCCGTTTTGGACAAGGGCGCAGTTCCACGGACCGCCAGAGCGACGGACGGTCCTGCTCCAAGCGTGGCATCCACTTTTGCAGAACTTCCGGCAAGACCGACGTTGGCCAGGATCTGGGCGGCTGGAAGGGACGCCGCAGGCCCGGTCCGCATCCGCAGATCACGCCCGTTCAGCGACACCGTGCCGGTCGGCGCCGCCAGCGTTCCCCCGAGTTTCGCGTTGAGCGAAATCGCGCCCGTTGCCGAAAGATCCGGCGCGAAAGGCTTGGCGATCGCAGGCGTGATATGATCCAGACGCGCCGTCAGCGCGAGTGCCGGTTTCAGCGTACCCGCCACATCGATCGTCGCAGGTGCGACACCCTGAGGCGCCACCGTTGCCAGAAGATGGTCCACCCCCATCGTCTTGCCGAACGACACCACGGCCGGGCGGCTCAGCCGCAGGCTCTCGCCTTTGACCAGAGCCGTCAGTTGCCCCAGACGCACCGTCTTGTCCGGCACGTTCAACACCAGCGCCGTGTCGATATTCGCAGGAGCATCCATCACGTTCTGGAAAGCCGCATTCAGCGCAATGGCCATCGCGGTCTGCGGCCCTTTGATCGTGGCATGCGCTTTGCCCGTCATGGCCTGATAGCGCATCCCGGCCAGATCCAGCACGAGCGAGGGTTCGGGGGCGTCGATCGGATTGGTAATGGTTCCACTGACCTTCAGGGACTGAACGGCCGCCTCGGCCATGGACAGCATCCCGTCCAGTCCGAGCTTCACGACAGGAGGCGCGCCTTCGGCTTCGGTCGTGTGCAAACCCAGCGTCAGGTGTCCTGAAATCGCCTGCCCGATCAGCCGCCGGAAATCTCCGAGATTGCGGATCGAGACGTCCAGATCTCCAAGCGGGACCTTTGCCCCCTTCGGCAGACGGAGCTTTCCCTTCCCGCTCAGACTGTTCCAGTTCAGAGTGTTGAGGTCCAGATGGTAGGCACCGGCGTCGTCCTGCTGGAGGGCGGTATCGAGAAGCAGCGGAGCATGGTCCAGCGTCCCTTTTGCCGTCAGCGTGCCATCGGGGTGGGATGGCAGATGCTGGAAATCCGCATGCAGCGCCACCGGCCCCTTTGCGACATCCTTCGTGCCGAAATCCCCGTTCAGATCAGCCTTGACGGCCAGATCATCCGTCGGTCCATCGGCCGTGGCTGTCAGCGTCGTGCTTCCAAGGATAGCCGGGCTGGCCTTTGCCAGATCGGGCAACTGGACGGAGACTTTCGTCTGCATCCGGTTGCCATGCGCCATGTCGATGACGGACGACACCAGCATATGCAGGGCCGCTCCATCCAGCCCGAAGCTTTTCAGCGTCAGGACATTGACCGGAGACTTCGCCAGATCAAGCGAGAACGTTCCCGTCTTCCCGATCAGGTTCAGGGCCTGCGGCTGGCCGCCCGTAATCGCGAGCGTCCCCGTGCTTTTCAGCGTCAGGTCGTCCTGCTTCGTGACCGGCATGGCAAAGTCGGCATGCAGCCCCGCACTCCCCTTGATATCCGTGCTGCCCATCGCCGCCAGCGGGTGCAGATCCGGCAGGTCGAGATCCAGATGCCCCTTCGGAGCAGGCTTCAGATCCGCAGTCGCCGTGGCATGAAGCAGCGGATGGTCCAGCTTTGCGACAATCGGCACAGTTGCCGCCAGCGGATGAGCCAGAACATCCAGCGTCAGCGGTGCCGCGGCCAGAAGTGTCGGCTGGGAACCTGGAATCCGCAAGCCATCCAGCGTTGCAGTCAGATGCCCCGTCGTATCCTGCGCCGGAACACCTTCCACGCCTTCGAACTGCGCATGCAGATGCCCGATGGCCGCGCCAGCCGCCGTCAGGGCATCGATATCCAGAACGCCCTGTCCGTTTGGCGCCGTGAGCGGGCCATGCAGATCCGTGTGCAGCGCGATGCTGTTCCACGCAATGCCCGGCCGCAGCGTCATGGACGGCGCATCGGCCTTCACATGCAGATCCCCGACACGCGTCAGCAGGTTCATCGTGCCGTTTGCAGCGGCCTTCACCGGTCCCGCCCCAAGGCCGAAATCCAGCACCGCAGCCGTTCGCGGACCATTGAGATTCAGGTGCAGGTCCAGCGGATCGAGTTCCGGCATCTGCCCGAGCGTCGTGACAAATCCCCGGTCGCCTTCCTGAAAGCGCACCCCGAGCGCAATACGCCTGCGCGGCGTCTGGACATTGAGCGTCAGGCTGCCCGGCTGGTCGAGACGCTTCAGGGCTAGCGCCACGTCCATGACCGGAAGCGTCTTCATCGTCACGCCATCCATGAAGGGCGCGATGCTGTGAATATGGGCGTGGCCGTCTGCGGAGAATACTGTCGGCGTGACGGTATAGTCCGGCCCGATCTCCAGCCGCCCGATATGCAGGGACGCCAGATCGACCCGCAGATGCAGCTTCGATGGCGCCGTGCTTGTCGGTGTGGGCTTTGCGGGCGTTTCGTCCGGGCTGGAGACCATCTTGCGCAGCACGGCCACACGCGTGGCGCTCAGGCTTGCGATCTTCGCATCCATGTGGATCAGCGACAGTGGGGACCATTTCAGATCGGCATTGTCCAGCTCGATCCACGGGCCTTTCGCATCCTTGATGAGCAGCTTTGTCACCGCCAGATGATGTGGCAGGAAGCCCGAAAGCCCGGAAATCTCGACCATCCCCCCCGTCAGCGGGCCGATTTTGCGTTCGATCAGACGCTGCCCGGGAGAGATGTTGATCCCGATCAGAACACCCGTGACCGCCACGGCCACAAGCCCCGCAGGGACGATGACCAGACCGGCCGCAACACGGAGAAGGATCCTGCGAACGCGCATCAGAACGTCTCCCCGAGGCCGAAATACAGTTCCCATTTATCGCCGTAAGCCGGACGGTTCATCGGCAGCGCCACGTCCACGCGGATCGGGCCGATCGGCGTGAAATACCGTACGCCACCGCCATAACCGACCCGAAGCGTGCCCTGCCCCGGCCGCGATCCCGTGCCCACCTGACCGGCATCCACAAATCCGGCCACACCAAGATTCATCGGCAACCTCTGACGGAACTCGACGCTGCCCGCATCCATGGACGTACCGCCGATGCCGTATTTGGACTTGCCATATTGCGGCCCGACCCCCTGATAACGGAACCCGCGAACCGTTGCCGGGCCACCGGCATAAAGCCGCTGATCGGGCGGGATCTGGTAGGTGGAGGCCCCCTGCACGGAACCCACGATACCACGCACCGCAATCACGCTGCGTCCGGGGCGGGAAATGCCGAGATGCTTCAGATCGAAATAAGTCGAGACCTGCGCGGACAGGAGCGTGAAGAATGACGACCCGCTCTCCAGGGATTCGGACGGCGTGACGGACAGGGACGCCCGCACGCCATGCGTTGCCGGATCGATCGGATTGGCCAGTTGGGTATTATCGAACGTCGCGTTCAAAGGGGCGGCAATGATGAAATAACTGCGGGTATCGCCGAACTGCCGGATCTGCTCCTGCTCGCCCATCACGCCGCCCGAGATATTCCAGTACCGTCCGACATGACGGTTAAGGCCTGCCCGCCCGATGATGGCGGTCTGGTGATAGGAGTAGAGAAGCTGGCGAATGCCTTCGAGACGCACGCTCAGATTCTGCCCTTTCGTCAGGAAATCCGGCTTCATGAAATCGGCATAGACGTCATAGCCAAGCCCCTGCTGGGCCGAACCGCCAAGTCCGGTAATGAGGGCCGTCAGGCGCAGTTGTTCGGCATTGCCCAGCAGATTGTGATGCGTCCAGCTCACACCCACACGCCCACCCAGATCGGTCGAATACCCGACCTGCGCGGACAGCGTACGCCGCTTGGCCTCCTTGAATCCGAATTCGATCGGCATGGCCTGAAGGATGCCGGGCATGAGGGTCCTGCCTGGCGGGAGCGTGATGATCGGCGGCGCATTGCGGACCTGCACGGATGCGAACACGCCCGTGCTCGCCAGATCCTGACGGGCGGCCTCGATCCGGGACGGGCGGTACAATTCGCCTTCCCGAAGTTCCAGCCGGTTCATCAGGTAGGACTGGTTGGTATGCGCCAGCCCGGTCATCCCGATCGGGCCGATCACGACTTTCGGCCCGCGGTTCACCCGGAACACGATGTCCAGCGTCTGCGTCTGCGGTTTCAGATAGGCCAGAGGTGTCGAGACGCTCGCCGTGGCATAGCCCTCTTCCTGAAGCTGGTTGAGCAGGCTGTTCTGCGCTGCCAGCACATCGGCCGCCACCGCAGGCTGACCCGAGGTCAGACCAAACGCCTTGCGCTCCTCGGGAAGGAGACGGACAGGCTCTGCCTGTGCGATCGCCTGTTCGGAGGTTGCGGCAACCGCCGCCGCTGGAGCCGCCGGGGTGGGAGGGCTGGTTTTTTCGTCCGGCTTATCTTTGGGGCGTGTTGTCGCAACGGAGGCTTTCGCGTCCGGCTGTGCCATGGCAGGCGCCCCGGCGTTCGCCGGAGCCGGAACGGACGTGGCCGGGGCCTCCTGTGGCGGCATGGTCAGCGCGACGGTCCCAAGACTGAACCGCGGACCGAGCGTCGCCGAGATCGTAATGGCAACTTTCTGGCTCGTCCCTCCCGCCTTCAGGATATCCGGCAGGGACGGATCCTTGCCGTCCAGCGTCCGCGCACCCGCCCGGACGTCGATCCTGACCAACCCGGCATAATATCCCTGCGATTCAAGCGCGCTGTTGACCCGGTCGTAATCACTGCGGATCCGCCCGGCGAGCGCATAGGCCCCGACAGTATGGGAGGTCTGAAGTGATTTGAGCTGGGAGGACGCACTGATCGCGGAATCCACATCAGCCTGTTTCGTGGGCTTCAGCGTGACCGCGTAAGGGATTGCAGGATCGGATGTGCCATCCGTTACCGGCTTTGCATTTGCAGCCGGTTTCGACGCTTTCGCCTCGACGGGCAGAGGCGCACAGAAAACCGTCACGATGCCCAGCGCGCAGGACATCGAGGCGAATGACACAGAAAAAGAAACGGGGCTGCGGCCTGACTTCACCGTGCGTCCTGAAATCCGTCTTGAGGGCCTTTCCGACGTTTGAAAGCCGGACACGAGAGCGCAGACCGAACGACGCGGCTGCTACCATCCGAGGAACCTTGCACGACGCGCCCTGTCAAGCCCTCCCGGACAGGAGCGGTCCGGAAAAAAACAGATCCCTTCAGGATTCTTTACCGAAATACCGCCCCCTTCAATGCGCGCGGGGAAACGGCCTTCCGATCGCAAACGGAAACAAACAAGATTGTGTCGCCACCGTGAAAACCGTATCACTCAGCACCCATGTCCCATCGTGATGCCAAGACACCGAACGGCCGGCGCGGTCACAATCGCCCCGTCCTGGATGGAAATGCCGGTTTTCCAGCCTTCCAGCCGACAACGTCGACCTCCCTTTACAGCCGCCTGCGCTGTATCAGGCGGCTGTCGCTTGTCCTGATCTGGGCGTTCTGGGTGTGCAGCATACAGGCGATCCTGATCCGTCTTCCGGGTCGCCTGAAGATCATGATGCCGCAACTGCTCTGGAAAGGCGTGTGCCTGATCATGGGAGTCAGGACCACCATCATCGGCCGGAGCGCAGGCGGCGTGCGGACCGCAAAGGATGTCCGCAGCGGCCAGCGTCCGGTCGTGTTCGTTGCCAATCACTGCTCCTGGCTCGATATCGCCATCATCGGCAGCGCCCTGCCCGTCGTGTTCGTCGCCAAGGGCGAAGTCGGAAAATGGCCTCTCATCGGTACCGCCTCGCGACTGGGCCGGACAATTTTCGTCAGCCGCAACCGTCAGGACACCGGCCGTGAACTGAAGGACATGGCAGCGCGCCTGTGGGACGGAGACGACATCGTCCTGTTCCCCGAAGGCACATCATCCGACGGCTCCAGGGTTCTTCCGTTCCTGTCCTCGTTCTTCGCCGTCGCAAAACCCGGCCGACTGGAACAGGCAGGGCTTCCGAAAGCCCCTCCCGTCCTGATCCAGCCCGTCTCGGTGGTCTATGACCGGCTTGAAGGGCTGCCGGTCGGGCGCAGCCGGCGGAATGTCTTTTCATGGTACGGGGACATGGACCTTGCCCCCCATCTCTGGGCGTTCGGGCAATGGCGTTCGATGGGAGCCTCGCTGATGCTGCATGATCCCATCAATCCGGAGGATTACCGTTCCCGCAAGGAACTCGCGCGCGCCACGTTCAAGGTCGTCAATGACGGCGCTGCGGAACTCCGGCGCGGCCTGTCAAAAGACACCGAGTCCTGACCCACGCTCTCCCCCATACCGGAAAGTACGGCCGTTTCTTTGCGGAAATCCGGCGTTCTGCGCAGGTTTGTCTTGACTTGAAGCCAGCCCTCACGCCACGCTTGGTTCCACGATACGGTCGCAATCGTGCAATCGTGTCCGGAGGTGGTATATCCCATTCAGGCCCGTCTGACATTCCGTCGGCCCATTGCATGCGTCATGCCGTTCCGAAGAACGGGCTTGACCCCGTAGATGCCTGCGCCGATGTCTGTGCCTGATCCTGCCATTCCCGGACCGAGACCTTGACCACCGCCCCGATTTCCCCTGCCGTGCCCGCCTCCCCCGATCATGCCCACGCACCCCGTGGTCTTCATGTCATTACGTGGGGCTGCCAGATGAACGTCTATGACAGCGCGCGCATGGCTGATGTCCTGCGTCCGCTGGGTTATGGACCCGTCGAACGGCCCGAAGATGCGGACATGGTCATTCTCAACACCTGCCATATCCGCGAACGGGCGACCGAAAAGGTCTTTTCCGAACTCGGACGCCTGCGCAAGATCCGCGACGAACGCATCAGCAACGGTCAGGACCGCACCATCATCGCTGTCGCCGGCTGTGTGGCCCAGGCCGAGGGTGAGGTCATTCTCTCCCGCGCGCCTTACGTCGATCTGGTTCTCGGCCCGCAGACCTATCACAAGCTGCCCGAAATGGTGGCGCGCGCGGCGCGTGCCGGTGGCGCGGTCATCGAGACCGATTTCCCGGTGGAGCAGAAATTCGATTTCCTGCCCACGGATGCCGCCCCACAGACACAGGGCAATCTCACGGCCTTCCTCACCATTCAGGAAGGCTGCGACAAGTTCTGCTCGTTCTGCGTCGTGCCTTATACCCGTGGTGCGGAAACGAGCCGCCCGGTTGCCTCCGTTCTCGCCGAAGCGCGCCGGATGGCCGAAAGCGGCGTGCGCGAGATCACGCTGCTCGGTCAGAACGTCAACGCCTATCATGGCGATGACGGTGAAGGCGGAAGTGCGACCCTGGCGGGGCTGGTCGAACAGCTTGCACAGATTCCCGGTCTGGGTCGCATCCGCTACATGACGTCCCACCCGCGCGACGTGGACCAGAGCCTGATCGACGCGCACCGGGACAACCCCGCGCTCATGCCGTTCCTGCATCTTCCGGTGCAGAGCGGCTCGGACCGGATCCTCAAGGCCATGAACCGAGGCCACACGGCGGACGAATACCGTGAGAGCGTCCGCAAGCTGCGTGAGGCCCGTCCGGATCTGGCCCTGTCTTCCGATTTCATCGTCGGCCACCCCGGCGAGACGGAAGAAGATTTCGAAGCCACCATGCAGCTCGTGCGCGATATCGGTTTCGCCATGGCCTACAGCTTCAAATATTCCCCCCGTCCCGGCACACCCGCCGCAGGCCAGCCGATGCAGGTGCCCGAGGACGTGAAGGATCGCCGTCTGGCCGAATTGCAGGCGCTTCTGCGCGAACAGCAGGACGCCTTCAATGCAGACATGGTCGGAACGGTGCAGGAAATTCTGGTGACGAACCGGGGCCGCAAACCCGGGCAGATCGCCGGACGTTCCCCCTATCTGCAACCCGTTCATTTCGACGGACCGGATCATCTGATCGGGTCCACCGTCAAGGTCGCCATCACCACGCGCCGCACCAACTCCCTGGGCGGCACCCTGATCCGGGAGACAGCCTCCGCTTGCTGACAACGCACCCGAACCGTCCCGTCGCCACCAGCACTGGCTCCGAAAGCAACCGTACCGTTGCCCTTCGCTTCAATGACAACATCCTGCTCCAGCGTCTGCTGGGTGACCATGACCGGCATCTCGTCCGGCTGGAGGAAGGATTCGATGTCAGACTGTCCTGCCGTGGCAACAAGATCGCCATCTCCGGCGAGACGGAAGCGGTCGGCCGGGCGCAGGCGGCCATCATCGCCCTGTACAACCAGCTCGAACAGGGCGGCACGATCGATGCCTCACAGGTTGATGGCGTCATCCGCCTGACCGCCCTTCCACGCCGTCCGGAACGCCCGGCAGAAAACCGGGATACCCGTCCCGCACCGCAGGAGCGGCCACGCGGCAACGGACAACGCCGCCCCGAAAAGGGCCCTGGCAAGCCACAGAACGCACCGGCCACGCCGCTGGGAGACCTGCCTGCCATCCGCACCAAGCGCGGCGTCATCGCGCCACGCTCCCACGGACAGGCGGCCTATATGGAAATGCTGGCCAATACCGACATGGTGTTCGGCATTGGTCCGGCCGGAACGGGCAAGACCTATCTGGCCGTGGCACAGGCCGTGGGCATGCTGCTTGCCGGACAGGTGGACCGGATCATTCTCTCGCGCCCTGCCGTCGAAGCCGGCGAGCGCCTCGGCTTCCTGCCCGGCGACATGCGCGAAAAGATCGACCCCTATCTGCGCCCGCTTTACGACGCCCTGCATGACATGATGCCGGGCGATCAGGTCGTGCGCCGCATGGGGACGGGTGAGATCGAAGTGGCGCCGCTCGCCTTCATGCGCGGGCGCACCCTGGCTCATTCCTACGTCATTCTGGACGAAGCCCAGAATACGACCGCAGCCCAGATGAAGATGTTCCTCACCCGCATGGGCGAAGGCACACGCATGGCCATTACGGGCGATCTGAGTCAGATCGATCTGCCGAATGGTGTATCATCCGGTTTGCGTGAAGCGGTCGAGACCCTCGAAGGCATCAAGGGAATCGGCATTACGCGCTTTTCTTCCGAAGATGTGGTGCGCCATCCGCTGGTTGCCCGTATCGTCGATGCCTATGAACAGAAAGCGCCAGCCCCCCGGGACGTGTTCCGGAACAGGCTGCGCCGGGAAAACAATGGAACCTCCAAGTCGATACGCCGGCACTGACATCATCATCGAGGACGCCCGCTGGCGCGCCTCGGTTCCGGGGACGGAGCGTGCAATCCGGCGCGCCCTCGTCGCGGTCGCCCGTCAGGGTGGACCCGACTTCACGCAGTCTCCGGCTCCTTCGATCCTTCTGGCGACAGACCGGGTCGTCAAGCGCCTCAATGCGCGCTTCCGGGACAAGAACAAGCCCACGAACGTCCTGACGTTCGAGCCGCTCTCGCCCGCCCATGGCGGAGACATCGTGCTGGGTTACGAGACCGTGCGCCGCGAAGCCGCGGCCGCCAGCCGCTCGCTGAGGGCGCATCTGTCGCATCTTGTGGTGCATGGCGCGCTGCATCTTGCCGGTTACGATCATCATCATCCCGGTGAAGCCCGGGAAATGGAAGGAATTGAGACCCGTACCCTGCGATCCCTCGGTTTTGGGGATCCTTGGCGCCAGGGGAACTGGCAGCAGGCTGGGAGTGTCCGGATATGAGTGACGATTCAAACGACCGCCTGCCCGAAGACTCAGGCAAGAGCCGCCCCTCACGCGGACTTTTCGGACTTTTCAACCGCCGCAGCCGTGATCAGGGCCTGCGCGAATCCATCGCCACTCTTGTTCAGGAAGCCGGGCAGCCGGCTGATGAAGCGGGAGACGAGCCGGAACTGGACCGGCAGGAACGCGCCCTCATCATGAACGTGCTGCGCCTGCGCGACATCACGGCAGATGATGTCATGATCCCGCGCGCAGACATCGTGGCCATGCCCGAGGCCCTGCCGTTCAACGAAGCGCTGGACCTGATGCGCCGGGAAAACCATTCCCGCCTTCCCGTCTATCGTGACCAGCTCGACGACATCGCGGGCATGATCCATGTGAAGGACCTGATCGCCTATGTTGGCGAGCCGGAGGCCTTTGACATCCGTCCGCTCCTGCGCCAGCCACTGATGATCGCCCCGACCATCCCGGTGCTGGACCTGCTGCTCCAGATGCGCCAGCGCCAGATGCACATGGCCCTTGTTATTGACGAATATGGCAGCATCGACGGCCTCGTAACGATCGAGGATCTGATCGAGACCATCGTGGGTGACATCTCCGATGAGCATGATGATCCGGTCACGACCATGTGGGTGGAGCGCCCGGATGGGTCGTTCGATATTGATGCCCGCCTCCCGGTCCGGCAGCTTGAGGAACGGCTCGGCGCCGTGCTGACGGATGCCGAACGCGAGGCCGAGATCGAGACGGTCGGTGGTCTGGTGTTCCGTCTTGCCGAACATGTCCCGGCGAAGGACGAAGTGCTCACCCATGAAAGTGGCCTCGAGTTCCGTGTTCTGGACGCGGATGCGCGGCATATCCGATCCCTGCGCATGCGGGTTCCGGATGGCTGGGAAAACAAGCCGCTTCCCACACTGAAAACCCAGGAAGACGACCGGGGCTCTTGACGGAGCCCCCGGTTCATCGTTCGAGTATCAGCATCTTTCACAGCGGAGCCCCGCCCATGTCTGCCCCCCTGCTTTCCGGACGCCGCGCCTTTCTCGTAACCGGCGCAGCTCTCGTGGCGACCGCATCGGTGTCGTTTGTAAGGGCGGATGATCTGCCTGCCAGCGATCCACGCATGGGCCCGAGGGTCATTGGCGCGCCGAATGCGAAGGTCATCGTGGACGAATGGTTCTCCCTGACATGTTCACACTGTGCGCATTTCTCGCGGGAGATCTTTCCGCAGGTCTGCAAAAACCTGATCGACACGGGAAAGATCCGCTATCGCTTCCATGATTTCCCGATCGATCAGGTTGCGTTGCTGGCCGCCATGGTGGCCCGCTCCCTGCCGGCGGACCAATACGCAGCCTTCGTGACGGATCTGCTCGACCATCAGGACGAATGGGCTTTCGCGCAGAACATTGACCCGGTTGCCGAACTAAAGAAACGCGCGGCCCTGTTCGGGGTGAACGCAGCGACGTTCGACCGGATCAACGCCGATAATGCCTTGCGTGAAGCCATTATCAACAAACAGGATCACGACGGCGCTTTCCTCCAGATCCCGGGCACGCCATATTTCCGCATCAATGATGTTCCCGCACCCACCGTGGTCGGGAGCTATGATGATTTCGCCAAAGCAGTCGCAAAGGCTTCCTGAATGACCCGTCTTTCCCTTTCCCGCCGCTTTTTCGTCTCCGCCGCCCCGGCCCTCGCCGTCGCCGGCACAGCCGCGGGCACGGCCCGCGCTGCCGATGCGACCTCGACGGATGCCCGGCTGAGCCCCCGCATCATCGGCAACCCGAACGCCAAGGTTCTGGTTCAGGAATGGTTCTCCCTGACCTGCACGCATTGTGCGCATTTCGCGACGGAAGAGTTCCCCAAGATCAGGGAAAAGCTGATCGACACGGGAAAGATCCGCTATCAGTTCCATGATTTCTGTGGTGATCGTGTTGGCCTGACGGCGGCCATGGTGGCCCGCTCCCTGCCGGAAGAGCGCTACGTCCCCTTCCTCGAAGCCCTGTTCTCCAGCCAGATGCAGTGGGCCTTTGCCGCCGGCGGCGACCCGATGCAGCGCCTGCAGCAGATGTCCGCTCTCGCCGGCGTCTCCGCTGCCCAGTTCGAGGCCATCAGCAAGGACAACGTGTTTGCCGAAGCCTTGTTCGATCAGGTCAAGAAGGACTCGGACACCTACAACATTCAGGGCACACCCTATTTCCGCTTCAACAACACGCATTACGACCAGGATCCGGAAACCTTCGAAAAGTTCGCCGATCTCGTCGCCAAGGCTTCCTGATCCGGGACCATAGGACCATTATTTCCATACCCTGATGTCGAGCCGTACCACGACGATCGACCGCCTGAGCATCGGCGGTTTCAAGAGTTTCGCCGATGAGGTGCGTCTCGATATCCTTCCGGGCCTGACGGGGATCATCGGCCCGAACGGCTGCGGAAAATCCAATGTCGTCGAAGGCCTTCGATGGGCGATGGGCGAAACCTCCGCCCGCGCCCTGCGTGGCGGGGAACTTGATGACCTGATTTTTGCCGGTACGGGCGCGCGCTCCGCCCGCAACATCGCGCAGGTCACGCTGCATCTGAGCAATGCAGCCGGTCTGGCCCCTTCCCCGTTTCAGGACGCCGACGAACTGGAAATCAGCCGCCGGGCCGAACGCGGCTCCGGCAGTGAATACCGGATCAACGGCCGCGTCATGCGCGCCCGTGACGTTCAGACCCTGTTTGCCGATCTGGCCTCTGGCGCACGCAGTTCGGCCATCATCAGCCAGAACCGCGTCGGCCAGCTTATCGCAGCCAAGCCCGAAGAGCGCCGCCTCCTGCTCGAAGAGGCGGCAGGCATCACCGGCCTGCACGCCCGCCGCCACGACGCCGAACTCAAGCTGCGACAGACCGAGACCAACCTTTCCCGCGCCGAGGATCTGCGTCTTCAGCTCGAAGAGCGGCTTGAAAGCCTTGAGGGCCAGACCGTTCAGGCCCGGAAATATCGCGAGATTTCCGAAAGGATCCGCGCGACGGAAACCGAGCTGCATGCCCTGCTCCACGCCCGGGCCAATCTGGCCGTCCAGCGCAGCCGGGACGATCTGGCCAAGGCCCGCGAGGATCTGAAAAAGGCGGAACAGGCCGCCGAAGCCGCTGCCATCGCTGAATTCGAGGCCCGCAAGGCCGCACCCCAGGCCCGTGAGGAAACGGATCGCCTCCGCAGCACTCTGGAGCGGCTGAAAGTCCAGTCCGAAACCCTGCGCCAGGACCTCGACCGTGCCCGCCAGACCGAATCCGAAACGCGCGCGCGCCTTGAACAGGCCGAGGAAGATTTCGCCCGAAGTGAAACCGGCCTGAAATCGGACCGTGACGCCTCTGCGGCGGCGACGGAAGAACGGAAAGTTCTTGAGGCGGAAGCTGCTGCCCTTCCGGCAAGCCGGTCGAGCTGTGCGGCTGAATGCGAACGTCTGGAGACGCTCGAAAAGGAACAGGCTCGCGCTCTGGAAGAAGCGACCCGCCTGCGCGATGCGGAAGCCATCCGTCGGGACGCCGTGATGGAAGCGCTGGATGCCCTGACCATCCGGCTCGATGCGGAAGTCGGGGCGCTGGAGGCCCTTCAGGCGGAAATCACCGCTCTGGACAGGGACACGCCCGATAACGAAACCCTCGACACCCTGCGCCAGAACGCCGCGTCCATGCTGGAACAGTCCGAAGCCGCCAGCCGCAGGGAGCAGGACTGTACAAACGCATTGCAGGATGCACGCCTGAAAGCGGAACTGGATGGCCGTGCGCTAGCCGAAGGCAAAAGCCGTCTCCAGGCTCTTCAGGCCACGGAAGCCGATCTGGACCGACGCCTTCAGATCATCGACACCCAGATCAAACAGGACCGGAGCACACGCCAGGCTGCACAGGCGCTGCTTCTGAGCGACGATGCAAAGACAGACCTCCAGACATCCCGCGACACCACCGCTCAGGCCCTGACCGAAGCGCATGAACGGGAAGAAACCGCCCGGCAGGAACAGGACCGGCTGGGCACACTCTGGCTGGAAGCACGCGCGGCGGCTGAAGAGGGCACGCAACGTCAGAAAAGCCTTCTTCAGGCAGCCGAACAGAGCCGGCATACGCTCGATCAGGCCCGACAGAGAGCCGGGATCGCAGCGTCCGCCGAAACTACGGCCCGGGCCGCCCTCGTCCCTGAGCAGACCATTCAGAACGCGCGAAACGCCGTCATGCAGGCCGAAGACCGCCTGACAGCCGTGCAGCAGGCGCTCACACAGGCCGAAACCACGCTTACGAAGGCCGGGGAAGAGGAAACACAGGCCCGTCAGGCCCTCTCCGCACTGGAAACACTCATCCTGCGCACACAGGGCGAGTGCGAGGGGCTGGAGCAGAGCCTGAGTGCCGTTGCAGCCCAGCCGGACCCGCTTGAAGACGCGCTGCACTTTCCCCCGGACATGGCCCGGGCCGTCGCGGCGGTTCTCGCAGACGGGCTTGATGCGTCCCTTGCGCCCGACAGCGTTCCAGCGGATCGACGCTGGCGCCCACTGGACAGGCTTGGCACCAAGAACCTGCCAGCCTGCCGTCCTCTCTCGACACTTGTTCAGGCGCCCGAGGCCCTGAGCCGCTGTCTGGATTCAGCCTTCCTGCTTGAAGACGAACCCACTGGCCCCGCCCTGCAGAAAATCCTCCAGCCGGGGCAGGTTCTTGTAGGCCGCAGCGGCGCGCTCTGGCGTTGGGACGGATTTACCCGCTCCGCCGATGCTCCCGATGCGGGCGCGGCCCGGCTTGAACAGCGTCGCCGTCTGACGGAAATCCGCGCCCTGCTCCACGCCCATCAGGCCGAGCAGCCGCGCCTGAGCCAGACCTGCACCACAGCTCTCCAGACCCGCGAACAGGCCGAAGCAGCACTCGGTGCCCTGCGCAGGGAACGCATGGCACTGGAGCCGCAACTCGCTGAAGCCCGGACCATCGCCTCGAGGATCGAACAGAAAGCCGCACTGGCCCGTACCCAGTGGGAACAGGCTTCCGAACGCCTGAAGGACGCCGGAGACGCTCTGACAAACGCGCAGAAAACAGCGACACAGGCGGAAGCTGAACTCACGGCCCATCCCGCGCCTGACGACCTTCAGACCAGGGCCTCAACCTGCGCACAGGATGCCGAAAACGCCCGAAACGCCCTCCGCGACGCCAGCGCGCGGCTTCAGGCAACCCGCAGCGCCGCAGACGCCGCCGCCCGCGCGCTGGATCAGGCCCTTCTGCGCCATGACACCACGCTTACCCGGCTGCGGGATCTGGATGAAGGGCTGGCGCGGCTGGAGCAGGAACATGACCGCCTTTCAGCCCAGCGCAAATCGCTCCAGCAGCAGGACAACCGGCCCGACGTCATCGCACTGAGCGCTGCCGCAAAAGCCTCTCAGGATGTTTTCGAGCTGGCGCGCTCCTCCGCCGACACGGCGGCCCGAACAGCGCGGGAAAGCCGCGAAGAGGCCAGCCGTCTGACGCGGGAACTTCAGGCGCTCGATCAGACGGCCGCAACCGCCCTCGCCCGGCGCTCCGCGCTGGAACCGCGTCAGCGAGAACTGCACGCCCTTGTCAGCCGCCTGCGGGACGATCATGCGAAGCGAACGGCCGAACTGGCCGAGCGACCCGACCCTTCCCTGCTGGAACGGGCCGTTCTGGACGCCACCGCTCCTCTTCAGGACACACGCCACCGTCTGGAAGAAATGCGGATTGAACGCAGCCGGCTCTCCCTTGAAGACGTTCGTCTGACGGGGGCACTGGCTGCGGTCCGCGCCCGGATCGAGGCGCTCGACAGCCGCATCACCAGCGGAGAGGCCGACCTCGCCCAGCTCCGCACCCGACGCGACGGATTGCAGGAAAATTTTCAGACCGTCAGCGCTATCCCCGCCGAGCTGGAGCGTAAACTCGCCGGTCACGACCAGAGCCTGACGGATGCCCAGAGCGCTTACGATACCGCCCGGGCCCGGGATGAAGCCGCGGGAGCCGCCGGACTGGAAGCGCAGGAACAGCGCCGCAATGCGGATCTCGCGCTGGCGGCAGGCCGGGAAGCAATCGCGCGCCTGACCGAACGCGCCGAACAGGCTGTCGCGGCCCGCGAACGCCTGCTGGCCGACAGCGAACCGCCCCAGAGTGGAGCACAGGGGGGGGCCTATCCTTCCGATCTTTCAGAACAGACCGAAACCTCGACCCGCCGGCGCCTTTCCCGCCTGATGCGGGAGCGCGAAGACCTCGGCGCGGTCAACCTGCGGGCTGAAGCCGAGTTCGAGGAGGCTCGCGAAACCGCCGAGACCATCGCCCGCGAACATGCCGAACTGACGGCCGCCATCAACAGGCTGCGTGGCGGGATCGGCACCATCAACCGGGAAGGCCGCGAACGTCTTCTGGCCGTTTTCACAGAGGTGGACCGACATTTCCAGTCGCTGTTCGCCCGCATGTTCGGTGGCGGACGGGCCCATCTGGGCATGGTCGGCAGTGACGATCCGCTGGAAGCCGGGCTGGAAATCTTTGCCCAGCCTCCCGGGAAAAAACTTTCCACGCTCTCCCTGCTCTCGGGTGGCGAACAGGCCCTGACCGCCCTTTCGCTGATCTTTGCGACTTTCCGCTGCAACCCGGCTCCGATCTGCGTGCTCGACGAGGTCGATGCGCCGCTCGATGATGCGAATGTCGAGCGTTTCTGCTCCCTGCTCTCCGACATGACGAAGGAAGCCGGTACGCGGTTTCTGGTGGTGACGCATCATCAGTTGACGATGGCGCACATGGATCGTCTTTACGGTGTCACAATGCAGGAGCGTGGTGTAAGCCGGGTTCTGTCAGTCGATCTGGGGCGCGCAGCCGCGCTTGTGGGTGGCTAAGGTCAATTTTCTCAAACAGATAAATTGACGTTGGACCGTTCTGGCCCTTTGATAGAAGGAAAACCGGAAAGCACGCGCCATCTTCGTTGATCCACCCCTTCCCGACCCCGTCATGACGCGAATCCGTGAACACGGCATCCGCGTGGTGGGAGACGTGCATGGTGATCTCAACGCTTTCCGCCACGCCACAGCCACGGACCGCTTCGTCATCCAGCTTGGCGACCTCGTGGATCATGGGCCCGACAGCGCGGGCGTGATGGAGTTGATGCTCGAACTGCTGGAGCGTCAGCGGGGCCTGTTCATCCTCGGCAACCATGACCGCAAGCTCGGCCGTGCCCTTGAAGGGCGGCGCCTGAGGCGTGATCCGCCCCTTGAGGAAACGCTGCGTCAGATTTCGCTGCCCGAATATGAGGGCCTTCCCGAACGCGCCTACCGGGCGATCGACCAGGCCCCGACATGGCTGCGGATCGGACGGTCCCTGTTCGTGCACGGGGGATTCCATACGGCCATGCTGTCCCTGTCTCCCCTGCCGGGGCTGGGCGAGATGTCCGCCCCTCTTTCCCGAGCCCTTTTTGGCGAAACCACCGGCCGCATGCAGCCGGATGGCTATCCCGAGCGCCGCCTGACCTGGATCAACCGCATCCCCGAAGGGATGACGGTCTATGTCGGCCATGACCGCCGTTCGACCGACGGCCGCCCCTGGCGCCGTACGGGACGTCTGGGCGGCACGGCCGTCTTTACCGATCTTGGTGCCGGAAAAGGCGGCCATCTTGCATGGATCGATCTGAATGAACCCTAAATCCTCCTCAACACCCCGCAATCCCGATCCGGCCGGCTCTGATCCGGCCCGTGCCGAACTCGAACGCCTGCGCGCGAGCATCGACAACATTGATGCCGCCCTGATCCACATGCTGGCGGAACGCTTCCGCTGCACGCAGGAAGTCGGAAAACTCAAGGCGCGCGCCCATCTGCCGCCTGCCGACCCATCCCGGGAGACGCGGCAGATCGAACGCCTGCGCCAGCTTGCGCGCGATGCCCATCTCGATCCCGATTTTGCCGAAAAGTTCCTGGCTTTCGTCATCCGTGAAGTCATCCGCCATCACGAAGCCATTGCCGCCAATGCCCGCAAGGCGTCGGAAAACTGATGTCGCCGCGCCGCCTCCTGCTTCTGCGACATGCCGAGGCAACACCGCATGTCCTGACACAGAGCGGCGACCGCGCCCGTGCCCTGACCCCGAAGGGACAGGAGCAGGCCGCGAGCATCGGCAGACAACTCTCCCAACTGGATCTGCCACGGCCCATACAGATCCAGTGCAGCCCCGCCACGCGCACCCGGCAGACCGCCCAAGCCGTCCTCGACGCCCTGGGCAATACGCCAGCAACCCTCACGATCGACGACAGTCTGTATTCCGCAACGGCGGATGATCTCTACGGTCTCGTTCACGCCACGCCCGAAACCGTCCAGACCCTGCTGCTCGTCGGTCACAATCCCACCATCGGCGACTTCGCCTGTGACCTTCTCGGCCCCGCCCTTCAGAACGCGGCGTTTTCTGCCCTCAACCGGGGTTATCCGCTGGCGGGTCTGACGGTCCTCGACATTCCGGTCCCCTGGCTGGATGTCCGCCCGTCCACGATTGAGCCTCTCAGACTTCTGCAACCCTGAAATATCTTCCGAAGGGCGTCTCTGGACATAAAAAACCTTTCGGAGGTAAAACAGAATAATATCCTTACCCTTCAGGCCGGTTATCACCTTCATGTCCGAAAAACGTTCCGCCACCTTTGGTCTCGATGGCCTCAGCCGCCAGTTTCCACTTCTGGAAGGGACAATCGGTCCGGGCGTCGTGGACATGCGGGCGCTCTCCCAGAAAACGGGCGTGTTTTCCTTTGATCCGGGACTGGGCAGCACGGCCACCTGTTCAAGCGCCATCAGCTATATTGATGGCGACAAGGGTGTCCTCCTCCACCGCGGTTACCCGATCGAGGATCTGGCTCTCAATGCCAGCTTCACGGAAACCGCGTATCTGCTGCTCTATGGCGAACTGCCGACCGCCACGCAGTATCAGGCCTTCCGCACGGACATGAACACTCACCGGCTGCTGAACGAGCAGATCCGGAACTTCTTCAACGGCTTCCGCCGCGATGCGCACCCCATGGCGATCCTGTGCGGGACGGTTGGCGCACTCTCGGCGTTTCATCATGACGGTCTGGACATTTCGCAGCCCGAAGCCCGGGATCTTTCGGCCCGCAGGCTGATCGCCAAGGTCCCGACCATCGCCGCCTGGGCCTATAAATATTCCATCGGCGAGCCGTTCATCTATCCCGATGAGGAAATGTCGTTCTCCGAGAACTTCCTGCACATGCTGTTTGCCCGGCCGGGCAATCATTACCGGGTCAATCCGGTGCTGGCACGTGCGATGGACCGCATCCTTCTGCTTCATGCCGATCATGAACAGAATGCCTCCACGACGACCGTACGCCTCGTTGGCTCAACCGGCGCCAATCCCTATGCCTGCATTGCGGCCGGCATTGCGGCCCTCTGGGGACCGGCGCATGGGGGCGCCAACGAGGCAGCCCTGGGCATGCTGGAAACCATCGGCACCCGCGAAGGCATTCCGGCCTTCCTCGAGCAGGTCAAGAACCGCAATTCCGGCGTCCGCCTGATGGGCTTTGGTCACCGCGTCTACAAGAACTTTGACCCACGCGCGAAAATCCTTCAGGCGACCTGCCATGAAGTCATTGAGGAACTGGGCCTCAAGCGCGACCCCCTGCTGGATCTGGCCATGGAGCTGGAGCGTGTGGCCACCGAGGACGACTATTTCGTCAGCCGCCGCCTCTATCCGAATGTGGATTTCTATTCCGGACTGATTCTCAAGGCTCTCGGGATTCCCAAGAGCATGTTCACCGTCCTGTTCGCGGTCGCGCGAACGGTCGGGTGGGTCAGTCAGTGGAAGGAAATGATCGAGGAACCGTCCGTGCGGATCAGCCGCCCGCGGCAGCTCTATATCGGGCCGGCGGAGCGGGGTTTCATCCCGATGAGCGAGAGGAGCTGAGGCTCCTCCGCAACGTTTTCAGCAGTCGCAGCCCGGCGTCTGGCCCCGGGCCTGACGGACGACGTGATGATCGATCCATTCGGCCACAAGCCGTCTTGCCTCTTTCACGGAGGATTCGGGATGATGGATACGATACAGCGTCGTGCATGCCGCAAAGGCCTGCATGTCCGGCTGGCCGACTTCCCGCAGTTCCTGATAGGCCGTCACAACAGCGCGTTCGCATTTCCGGCCGATCCGGCTGGTCTCTATGCTCACTTCTGATCCTGCCGTAAATGAGAATGAATATCGATATCTCTCCCTAGAACTCCCGGGCGTCGCATGCAAGCACGAAGATCAATGCGGCCGAAGACAGTGACAGGCGTGATTAAAGTTCATGCGCCTCCCAACCCATCCATATTACCCCTACCCTTCCCGGCGACAGGCCGGTAAACCACGAGAAAACGACGTCAGCGGAGACAAGTATGACCCAGTTCGCCGAAAGCCCGATGGCGGGCCGTACCCAGTGGGACCGTGACGCGGCCCTCACCACGGCCCGCATCCTGCTTGAAATCAAGGCCATCAACTTCCGCCCCGAAGAGCCCTACACCCTGACGTCAGGCTGGAAGTCCCCGGTCTATATTGACTGTCGCAAGATCATTTTCTTCCCGCGCGCCCGCACCAAGATCATGGAACTGGCTGTTGAGAAGATCGGCCGTCATATCGGCTATGAAAGCATCGACGCCGTCGTGGGTGGCGAAACCGCGGGTATTCCGTTCGCCGCCTGGATCGCGGACCGGATGATGACGCCGATGGCCTATGTCCGCAAAAAGCCCAAGGGTTTCGGTCGTAATGCCCAGATCGAAGGTGATGTGCCCGAAGGCATGCGCACCCTGCTGGTCGAGGACCTGACGACGGACGGCGCCTCCAAGATCCGATTCGCCAATGCCCTGCGTGATGCAGGCGCCATCGTGAACCATACCTTCGTCGTCTTCTTCTATGGCGTCTTCCCCGGCGCCCACAAGACGCTGGCGGACATGGACATTTCGCTCCATTCGCTCTGCACCTGGTGGGACGTTCTGGAAGCCTGCGCCGGTGGGGACTACTTCTCCGAAAAAGACAGCGCCGAAGTCCGCCGCTTCCTTGAAGACCCGTGCGGCTGGTCGAAAAAGCATGGCGGCGTGAGCAGTGCGGAAGAAGCGCTGGCTCTCAAGGCCAAAGCGGAAGCCTGATGAACACTGGCGCATTCGTGCCAGCCGGCCGGAGTCTGGTCTTTGACTCCGGCATTGGCGGGATGGGCGTCGTGCAGGCCCTGCGCGATCTCCTTCCCGCCCTCCATATCGACTATCTCGCCGATACGGCTCTCTTTCCCTATGGCGAACAGCCGGATGACCTGCTGACCTCCCGGATTGTCAGCCTTCTGGTCTCTGCCTGCAACAACCTTCAGCCCGATGTGCTGGTCATCGCCTGCAACACTGCCAGCACGATTGCCCTTCCTGCCCTTCGGGAACAGTTGAAGATTCCCGTGGTCGGATGCGTCCCCCCGATCCGCTGGGCCGGGCGCGTCTCGACAAGCCGGGTCATCGGTCTGCTCTCAACGTCCGCGACCGCGCGACGCCCCTACATCCTCCAGCTTCACCGGGACTTCGCATCAGACTGTCGCCTGATCACCCATGGTGCCCGCCGGCTGGCCGATCTCGCAGAGCGCGCCTTTCTGGGCGAAGCCATCGCAGATACAGACATACAGCACGAACTGCACTGTCTCTTCAGCCAGCCTCATGGCGATGAAATCGACACGGTCGGCCTGGGCTGCACCCATTACACATTCCTGATGGACGCCTTCGAGCGCCTGTCACCAGCAGGCATCACCTGGCTGGACCCAGCCCCCGCCGTTGCCCGACAGGTCAGGACGGTTTTGCAGACTGCCGAAGACCTGTCTGAAGCAGCGCAGACGGGGAGGCTTCTCATGACCCGGGCGCCCCATGAAGCACCAAGGCTGGAAGCGGCGGCAAAGCGGCTCGGTTTTAATCAATGGGAGCTGTTCACGGCTCCCGTCCTGCAAAAAGCGGAAGCCTGAAGAGAACGCCCCGCCTGTTAAAGACAGGGCGTATCAGAGCACTTCAGCGGGCGCGATCAACGGTGTACTGGACCGTCTCGATCATCAGGCGGCGCAGTTCACTATCCGGGAAAATGGACAGCGCCTCGACAGCCTCGGCGGCATAGACCTGCGCGCGGGCGATGGTCGTGGCAATCGCACCGGTCTTCTCAATCAGATCCAGCGCGTGCGGCAGATCGGCTTCCGTCTGCTCACCCTTCTCGATCACACGCTCCCAGAACGCCCGGTCCTCGGGAGAACCTGCTTCATAGGCCGCGAGCACCGGCAGCGTGATCTTGCCTTCGCGCATGTCATCGCCGACCGTCTTGCCGAGGATCTGCTGATCGGCTGCGTAATCGAGCGCATCGTCCACAAGCTGGAACGCCATGCCCAGATTGGTCCCGAACCGGTCCAGCGCCACTTCCTCTTCTTCCGGGCGATCCGCGACAACTGCACCGACGCGACAGGCCGCAGCGAACAGGGCCGCCGTCTTGCCGTGAATGACTTCCAGATAGCGTTCGACCGGCGTGGACAGGTCGTTCTGCGTCACCATCTGCAAGACTTCACCCTCGGCAATGGTTGCCGAGGCATCAGACAGGATCGCCATGACCTTCAGCGACCCGTCCGCCGTCATCAACTGGAACGACCGCGCGAACAGGAAGTCGCCCACCAGAACGGAAGCCTTGTTGCCGAAAACCGCATTGGCCGACGCCAGACCACGACGCAGGTTGCTTTCATCGACCACATCATCGTGAAGCAGCGTTGCGGTGTGAATGAACTCCACACAGGCCGCCAGACCGACATGACGCTGGTTTTCCGGAGTCGACTGATAGCCACACAGACGGGAGGATGCGAGCGTCAGCAGCGGCCGCAGACGCTTGCCACCGGCTGCGACAAGATGGGCGCCAAGCTGCGGAATGAGCGGGACCGGGCTCTCCATCCGCGCGATGATCGCACGGTTGCAGGCCTGCATGTCCTGTTCCAGGTAGGCGGACAGAGCGGAAAGGGCACTCTCGCCCCCTGCATCCCTGACCACAGCTTTCTCAACGGTCGCAGAAACGTCCGGTGCGGCAGAATCCAAGGGTCATTACTCCAGTTCCCGCAACGGACCCGGAGACTGGCCCAGGACCGCACGGGCACGATATGATGTGGCGTGGCCCGCTTCTTTCTCTCCTGTCGCGGGAAGAACGAACGGGCCATGTAACGCCGGACGACAGGTTGGAAAGACCATATGAGCGGCAGCAGGAAGACGGTCAACCCATTGCAGCCCCCGAAGTCCCTCCCCGATGGCTCATTTGCAACCCCTTCGCCCCTGTGGGAGGAAGGATCTCTGCTGGGTGGACGGGTCCGCTACGACCAGTTCACCAAGGGCTACCGGACCGGACTTGAGCCGGTCCTGATGGCGGCCTCCATTCCGGCCCGGGCGGGGGAAACGGTTCTGGAGGGTGGATGTGGCGCAGGTGCCGCACTGCTGTGTCTTTCAGCCCGCATTCCGGGCGTGCACGGAGTCGGACTGGAGTCCGATTCCGAAACGCTGGAACTGGCTGAACGGAACATCCGGAGCAATCCGTCTGCGGAGAACACTACGAGGCTCCAGCTCCTTCAGGCCCATCTGCCCGATATCCCCCGCAGTCTGCGTGTACTCACGCCGACTGCGAACGGACGTTTCCATCATGTCATGGCGAACCCACCCTGGCACAGCCCACATGGCACGCCTTCCCCGGACAGCCGTCGCCGCCTGGCCCTGAGCGCGGAAACAACTGCTCCGGAAGAATGGATCCGAGCCCTGACGAAATGGGTCCTGCCAGGCGGGACACTGACATTTGTCCTGTCCACCGCCGTTGCGGACCGGGCCTGTCAGACCCTGCTGGAAAATGGATGTGGTTCGATCCAGTTCTACCCCTTCTGGCCCAGACAGGGACGTGAGGCGAAACTGGTGCTGGTCCGTGCGGTCCATGGCGGTCGCGGGATCTTCCGACTGCGTGCCGGATTGATTCTGCACGAGGCAGACGGCCGCTTTACTGCTGCGGCCGAGCGCGTCCTGCGTGACGGAGAAGCCCTACCCGAAGGCTAGGACCTCTCCAGACGACGGATCTTAGCTGAAAACGTTGCCTTCGAACGCTTCTTCCCAGGTTCCGGACGTGGACGCACGGGAATATTCCGTCGAACGGTTCTCGAAGAAGTTGGCGTGTTCGACAGCATTCAGCATGTCGTCGATCCAGGGCAGCGGGTTGTTTTCCTGCCCATAGATCGGGTCCAGACCGAGCTGCGTCAGGCGGCGATCAGCGATAAAGCGGATATACGCCTTCACGTCGTCGGACGACATGCCCTCGACCGGACCCATTTCGAACGCCAGATCAATGAACGCGTCCTCATGCTCGACCGTCGTGCGGCAGACCTGCGTGAGTTCCTCGCGGAAATCAGCAGTCCACAGTTCCGGGTTCTCGCGGATGAACGTGCGGAACAGGCGGATCATGGACAGGCAGTGCAGCGTCTCGTCACGCACCGACCAGGACACGATCTGCCCCATGCCCTTGAGCTTGTTGAAGCGCGGGAAGTTCAGCAGGATCGCGAAGGATGCGAAAAGCTGGAGCCCTTCCATGAACGCCCCGAAGGCTGCCATGGTCTTGGCGATTTCACGCTTGTTGTCGATGTTGAACGACTGCATGAAATCGTATTTGTCCTTCATCTCCTTGTACTTCAGGAAGGCCGAATACTCGGTCTCAGGCATCCCGATGGTATCAAGAAGATGGGAATACGCGGCGATGTGGATCGTCTCGATATTCGAGAACGCGGACAGCATCATCAGCACTTCAGTCGGTTTGAAAACCTGGCTGTAATACTTCATATACGCGGAGTTCACTTCCACGTCCGACTGGGTGAAGAAGCGGAAGATCTGCGTCACCAGATGACGCTCGGCTTCCGTCAGCGTCCGGTGCCAGTCCTTCACATCATCGGCCAGCGGCACTTCCTCCGGCAGCCAGTGGACGCGCTGCTGGGTCAGCCAGGCGTCATAGGCCCAGGGGTAGCGGAAGGGCTTGTAGACCGGGTTGGCGGTCATCAGGTCGAAATGCTGCTCGGCCTGATGACCGGTGGTCGGGGTCGTGTCGCTCATGATCGCGTCCTTTCGCATCCCGCCATTACTGGCAGGACAGGCACTCTTCGTAATCGCCGCTGCTCATCTCGCCGCGCGGGGCGGCCTGAGCCGTGGCTTCGTATTTCTCGTCTTCCAGAATATCGCTCTTCACCGCCAGCGTGGACACCGCATCGGCGCGCTGCACGGACAGGGAGCGGCAGTAGTAAAGGGACTTCAGGCCCTTTTTCCACGCCTGGAAATGGATCTGGTGCAGGTCACGCTTGTGAACGTCGGCCGGCAGGAACAGGTTTACCGACTGCGCCTGACAGATGAACGGTGCACGATCGGCAGCGTGTTCGACAACCCAGCGCTGATCGAGTTCGAACGCCGTCTTGAATACGTCCTTCTCGTCCTGCGTCAGGAAGTCGAGGTTCTGCACGGAACCCTTGTTCAGCGTGATCGCCGACCAGACTTCATCCGTATCATAGCCGCGCTCTTCCAGAATTTTCTTTAGGTGACGGTTGCGGACCGAGAACGAGCCCGAAAGCGTCTTCTGCAGGAACACATTCGCGCTGATCGGCTCAATGCCGGGGCTGGCATTGCCCGTGATGATGGAAATCGAGGCGGTCGGCGCAATGGCGAGCTTGTGCGAGAAGCGCTCCATGAAGCCGTATTCCTCGGCATCCGGGCACGGACCACGCACTTCCGCCAGATGCTTTGACGCGGCGTCGGCCTGCTTGCGGATATATTCGAAAATCTTCCGGTTCCAGACCTTCGCCATCACGGACTCGAACGGAATCATCCGGGCTTGGAGGAAGGAATGGAAACCCATCACGCCCAGACCGACCGAACGCTCACGGGCGGCGGCGTATTTGGCACGCGCCATGTCGTCCGGCGCACGGTCAATAAAGTCCTGCAGCACGTTGTCGAGGAACAGCATCACGTCCTCGATGAACTGCGGGTCATCCTTCCACTCGTCCCAGGTCTCAAGATTGAGCGAAGACAGGCAGCACACCGCCGTGCGGTTCTTGCCGTGATGATCGATGCCGGTCGGCAGCGTGATCTCGGCGCAGAGATTGGAGGTCTTCACTTCCAGCCCGGCCAGCTTGTGATGCTCCGGACGGGCGCGGTTCACATGGTCGGAATAGATGATGTAGGGCTCGCCCTGTTCCATCCGTGCCGTCAGGATGCGGATCCACAGACCACGCGCCGAAACCTTGCGGATCGTGCTGTGATCCTTCGGCGACAGCAGTGCCCATTCCTCATCCGCCTCAACCGCACGCATGAAGGCATCCGTCACCAGAACGCCATGATGCAGGTTCAGCGCCTTGCGGTTCGGATCACCACCCGTCGGGCGGCGCATCTCGACGAATTCTTCCACTTCCGGATGCCAGACCGGCAGATACACGGCGGCCGAACCACGACGCAGGGAGCCCTGCGAAATCGCCAGTGTCAGGCTGTCCATGACGCGGATGAAAGGGATGACGCCGGACGTCTTGCCGTTACGGCCGATATTTTCACCAATGGACCGCAGATTGCCCCAGTAAGACCCGATTCCGCCGCCCTTGGACGCCAGCCACACATTCTCGTTCCACAGCCCCACGATTCCCGAGAGGCTGTCCTCAGCCTCGTTCAGGAAGCAGGAAATCGGCAGACCGCGCTCGGTGCCACCATTGGACAGCACGGGCGTGGCCGGCATGAACCAGTGACGGGAAATGTAGTCATAGATCCGCTGTGCATGGCCGGCATCCGCGCCGTAATAGGACGCCACACGCGCAAAAAGCGACTGATAGTCCTCACCCGGCAGCAGGTAGCGGTTGTTCAGCGTCGCCTTACCGAAATCCGTCAGCAGGGAATCGCGCGAGCGGTCCACCCGCACGGCATGATGGCCCGGAAGCTGGACGACATCGTCGAACATGTCTGCGGAATCGGCTTCACCCGGAAGCGGCGCCTCGCCGATGGGATGGTCACCAATGGGATGATCTAGGGGCGGACGCACATCATGCGGGCGGTCGGCCTTGTCGGACACGTCCATCGTCACGTCATGAAGGGTCATTGCTCTCTCCGCCGGGCATCTATTTCTGGTATCTCGAGCACTCATTTCCATCACTCCCAACCCGATCGCAAGCACGAAGTTCGCTTGCAAAATCGCAAGAGCTGTGAATTGGAGTTATCCCATATCTAGGGCACGAAATGGTTCATGTCCCTATATATAGTGCTGATCGCAGAAAACTGCCGCTACCTCACTGTTATCCCCAGACTTCTCCTGTCCCTCACGCCCGGGTGTGTGCTGGGGGTCACAGAATGGAGAAATTTCGTGATCGCCACTCCCGGCAACGATCCGTAACCGGCCACGTTTGAGAGAGGGACCCAACATTCCGGAGCAATGATCCATGACCATCAAAAAGACAGCCTCAGCCCACTGGGCCGGCGGCCTCAAGGACGGCAAAGGCACGATTTCCACGCAGAGCGGCGCCCTGCAGAACCAGCCTTACGGCTTCAATACCCGCTTTGAGGACAAGCCCGGCACCAACCCCGAGGAACTCCTCGGCGCGGCCCATGCCGGCTGTTTCACCATGGCACTGTCCATGATGCTCGAACAGGCAGGCTTCAAGGCCGAATCCCTGGAAACAAAAGCCACGGTGTCTCTGGACAAGTCCGGCGAAGGCTTTGCCATCACGCAGTCTCACCTGACCCTGCGTGGCAAGGTTCCCGGCGCATCGGAAGCGCAGTTTCTGGAAATTGCCAACAAGGCCAAGGAAGGCTGCCCGCTGTCGCAGGTCATCAAGGCCAAGATCACGCTGGACGCCACATTCGAAGGCTGAGGCGTACCGTACCGAGGCTGGGGCCTAACGCCCCCAGCCACACTGCGCGTGATCGCGCAGCAGGTGATCGGCCAGCACACAGGCCATCATCGCTTCAGCAACCGGCACAGCCCGGATGCCGATACAGGGATCGTGCCGCCCCTTCGTCATCACCTCGACGGACTCGCCACCGCGCGTGATGCTTGGGACGGGCGTGAGAATCGAACTGGTCGGCTTGATCGCAAAACGCGCCACAATGGGCTGTCCCGTCGAAATACCGCCCAGAATGCCGCCGGCATGGTTGGATGCGAACTGCGGGCCCGGCGCGATGGGATCGGCGTTCTGCTCGCCGCGAAGGGCGGCCACCGCAAAACCATCCCCGATCTCAACACCCTTGACGCCATTGATGCCCATCATGGCCCCGGCCAGATCGGCATCAAGCTTGCCATAGACCGGCGCACCGAGTCCGGCAGGCAGCCCTTCCGCCACGACTTCGACAGTCGCCCCAATCGACGATCCATCCTTGCGAATGGAGTCGAGCAGCGCTTCCCATGGGCCCACGGATTCCGCATCCGGGCACCACAGCGGATTGCGCTCGACTTCGTCCCAGTCCCAGCGGGACGGGTCGATGGTCTGGCCACCGATTCCCGTCAGGGCCGCACGGATCCTCACGCCTTCACTCACCAGCGTTTTGAGCAGTACACGCGCCACGGCTCCTGCCGCGACCCGCATGGCTGTCTCGCGTGCCGAAGAGCGTCCGCCCCCGCGATAGTCGCGGATGCCGTATTTCATGTCGTAGGCAATGTCGGCATGACCGGGGCGATAGCGGGTTGCGATATCACCGTAATCCTTCGACCGCTGATCGGTATTCTCGATCATCAGCGAAATGGGCGTGCCGGTCGTCTGGCCTTCAAACACGCCCGACAGGATCCGGACCTGATCCGGCTCCCGGCGCTGCGTGGTAAAGCGGGACTGCCCCGGCCGACGCCGGTCGAGCCAGGGCTGGATGTCCTCTTCGGACAGCTTCAGGCGGGGCGGACAGCCATCGATGACGCAGCCAATAGCCGGCCCGTGACTCTCCCCCCAGGTCGTGACTCGAAAAAGCTTCCCGAAGCTGTTGTCCGACATATCAGTTCCCGGAACCGACCGCTGCGATATCCGGAGCGTCCGGGTTCTTCATGCCAACCGTGTGGTAGCCACAGTCCACATGATGGATCTCGCCCGTCACACCGCTGGACAGGTCGGAGAGCAGATACATGCCCGAACCACCGACATCCTTGAGGGTCACATTGCGCTCCATCGGAGCATTGAGCTGATTCCAGCGCAGGATGTAGCGGAAATCGCTGATCCCGTTAGCCGCCAGCGTCATGATCGGACCAGCCGAAATCCCGTTCACGCGGATATCGTCCCGGCCCAGATCGGCAGCCATGTAACGCACGGAGGCTTCCAGAGCCGCCTTGGCCACGCCCATCACGTTATAGTGCGGCATGACACGCTCGGCGCCGAGATAGGTCATGCTGAGGAACGAACCACCCGGATTCATCATCGCGGAGGCACGGCGTGCGACAGCGACAAAGGAGTAGCAGGAGATGTCCATGGCCTGCAGGAACGCATCGCGCGGCGTGTCGATATAACGGCCGCGGAGATACTGCTTGTCAGCGAAAGCGATAGCGTGGAGCACGAAGTCGATCTTGCCCCAGGTCTTCTCGATCTCGTCGAACGTGGCGTTGATGGCGTCGTCGTTGCTCACATCGCACGGCAGGACCAGCGAGGAGCCCACGCTCTCGGCCAGCGGACGGACGCGCTTGCCCAGCGCCTCGCCCTGATAGGTGAAAGCAAGTTCCGCACCCTGTGCAGCGCAGGCACTTGCAATGGCCCAGGCAATGGAGTGCTTGTTGGCAACACCCATGATCACACCGCGCTTGCCCTGCATGAGGGTGCCGGTCACTGGAGCCGGGATATTGTCTTCCGTTTCAGACATGGTGATTTCCTGAATCGCGTTGGCGTATTGAGGGCCGTGGTTGCACAAGCGCCCCTTACAGACAAGACTTCGCGATGATTGCGCCGTTTTTTGCCCCCTGAAGAGGGCATTAAGGCATCACTCCGGCGCGGGGGAGTTTCTGGTCCATGTATTCAAAATCCGCTCATGATCCCGTCGGTCCGTTCGATTTTTCCGAACGTCATTCCATCCTCATCAACGCGCCTCCCAGTTCCATTCTGAGCTATGTCCGCCATTACCGTCTGAGCGATGACGCGCTCATCCGCCCGGCCCTGTTCCTGCGCGCACTGCCAGCCCGCCTGCTCCGGCGAGCGCCGCCGCCCTCCCTGGAGCTACAGGATTTCACCCTTCTGGCAGCGACTGATCGAGGTCTTGTCTATGGACTGAAAGGCGCCTTCTGGCAGCCGGATTACGGTCTGCGCCGTTTTGATACATCCATGGATTTTCTCGGTGACAGGGATGCGTCCCTTGCAACCCTCATCCTGTCCTTTATGACCGGGCCAGCCCCGCGGGGACGGACGCGCCTTGTCACACAGACGCATATCCTGTGTCCCACTCGCCACGTCTGGCGGCGCTTCCTGCCCTACTGGCTTATGATCCGCCCCGTCAGCGGGCTGATGCGGCGTCGCATGCTGTCCCAGATCAAGGCGCGATGCGAAAAGGGATCGTAAACTCGCCCGATAGCTGGCTTCGACAGGCCGCGCTATGATCGCACCACGATCCCCGGGCCAGGCTTTCGGCCCGCCTTCCCGACCAGTTCAAGGAGACCCCCGATGTCCGACATCCCCCTGATTGACCTGAAGGCCGATCCCTTCGCCCTGTTCGCCGCCTGGATGTCGGATGCCGAGAAATCCGAGCCCAACGACCCCAATGCCATGGCCGTGGCAACCGCCACACCTGACGGACGGCCTTCCGTCCGGATGCTGCTGCTCAAGGGCGCGGATGAACGCGGCTTCGTTTTCTATACCAATCTGGAAAGCCGCAAGGGACGCGAACTGCTGGCCAACCCGCATGCGGCCCTGCTGTTCCACTGGAAATCCGTCCGCCGTCAGATCAGGATCGAAGGCCCGGTGGAAGCCGTCAGCGCAGCCGAGGCCGACGCCTATTTCGCAAGCCGCTCGCGCATGTCCCGCCTTGGCGCCATCGCGTCCGACCAGTCACGCCCGCTGGCAGATCGCAGCACTTTCGAAGAACGCCTGAAGGCTGCGGACGAAAAATACGGCGATGGTCCGATCCCCCGCCCGGCCAACTGGTCCGGATTCCGCGTTCTCCCGGAAGCCATCGAGTTCTGGCAGGACCGCCCCTATCGCCTGCATGACCGGGCCGTTTGGACTCGTGATGGAAACGGATGGAACGTCACGCGACTTTATCCGTAAATACATCATAACGACGTATTAAAGATTATGGCCGGGGAGCCTCTACCCATGCTTATTGAAATCAAGAATATCCTTCTCCCCCTGAACGGCTCCGGTGACCTCGAAGCCGTCATGTCGGTCGCGCTCGACTTCGCGCGCCGTTTCGAGGCCCATCTGTCGGCCGTCGTGGTCGGCTCGGACCCGACCGAGGTCGCAACCCTTGCCGGCGAAGGCATTTCGGCCGGCATGGTCAACGAAATGATCGACACCGCCACAACCGAGGCCCAGCGCCGCGCGATCTCGATCCGCAAGGCTTTCGACGCTTTCATCCACGAACATGGCATCCGCCGGATCGAAGCGGCGCGGATCGGCTCCTCCGCAGGAGACGGCATCAGCGCCAGCCTTGATGTCCTGAACGGAACAGAGCACGACTCCCTGACATGGCGCTCGCGTCTGGCCGACATGACACTGGTCCCCAATCTCGCCAAGGATGGTGATCCGCGCGCATCCGAAACGCTGCACGCGATCCTGTTCGACAGCGGACGGCCCCTTGTGATCGCACCCCCGACCCCGCCGAAGACAATCGGACAGCGGATCGCCATCGCCTGGAACGGGACGCCCGAAGCCTCCCTGGCCCTGCGCTGCATCCTGCCCTGGGCCCACAAGGCCGAGGCCGTGCAGGTTCTGACCTGCCAGGACTACCAGCGTCGTGGACCGGGCGCGGATGAAGTCGTGACCTATCTGCGGATGCACGGCATTTCCGCAACGGCCCGCGAATTCGAGGCCGTGAACCGTGACATCGGCGCGGGCCTCCTGAAGGCCGCCACGGAGTTCAATGCCGACATGCTCGGCATGGGCGCCTATTCGCACTCCCGTCTGCGCCAGATGATCCTCGGGGGCGTCACACGTCACATTCTGGAACAGGCGCAGCTCACCGTTCTCATGAGCCGCTGAAGCACCTTCTCCTCTGCCCGTCTGCCTTAAGGAACCGTCATGTCCCTGCCCCGCCTCATCTGCGCAACCTGCCTGACCCTCGCCTTCGCGGGAACCGCGCTGGCTCCCGCATCGGCCATGGACACGCGCTCCCCGCCGCAGGCAGGCAGCTTCACCCTTCAGGAGCCGCAGGCGCGCCTGAAACTTCGCCTGGTTCCAGGCACCACACTCGCAGCCGGCTATCACAGCCCGTTCTACCAGCAGGACACCGCGACAGGCGCCATCACCCTGAAAACGGACGGGCTACAGCCTGCCATCCGCGGACAGACCGCCCCTGCGACAGTCCTGCGTGAAGGGACCGCATGGTACTTCCAGCAGACACCGGCCGATATGAATGCCAGCCTGCATATCGACACCTGGCCCAGCGACCAGCGCGTCATCATCGGTCGCATCCAGAGCACGCATGGCCCGGTCGTCGAACTGGTGGCGGATGGTCATCATTCGCAGGTGACTGCCATCGTCCATGACGGCACCAGCACGCGCCGCATTACCGCCGGGACGATCTACCCGGACCGCCATATCAGCTACACGATTTCATCCCGCCCCAGCGGCACGCTACAGATTGTCGTCAACGGAACCCGGAGTGTCCTTCCCATGCCCGTCGCCGCAACAGCGCCGGTCATGTGGTTCGAGGCCGTGGCAGGCCAAGCCGGATGGCACATGCCCTGCCACGGTGACATGGCCCGCGTGACTTTCACATCCCTTGATGTCCGTCATCCGGCGCCGTGATGGTCGCAGCGGCGGGTGAAAAGATGCACAGCCTTTGCCGCCTGTAACGCCGCGTGCTACCCGACACGCCATGACACTGTTTCCGCGCCTCCTGCGCCTGTGGCTGGGGGCCTGCCTGCACTCCACACGCTGGCAGGTCAGCGGCTCACCCCGCGCCCTTGAAACCCTGACGACCGCGAACCAGGGCACGGTTGTCGCTTTCTGGCACCGCTCCCTGACCCTCAGCCCGGCCCTGTGGTTCTGGGCGCGCACACTGGAGCCCCGTCTGGCGCTGCGGGTGCTGATTTCCCGCAATCCGGACGGGATGCTGATCGCGGATGTCGTCCGCCCGTGGGGCATCATCGGCATCCACGGATCCTCCAGCAAAAAAGGCAAGAACAAGGGCGGGGCAGCCGTTCTCCGCACAGCCCTGAAGGAGCTGGAAAGCGGCTCGCTGGTCGGGATTACCCCCGATGGCCCCCGCGGCCCCGCCGAACAGGTCCAGCCCGGAGCCGTGGCCCTGTCGCGTCTTGCGCGCTGTGCGGTCGTTCCCGTAGGCATGGCCAGCACGAGCCTGCGCCTCCCGTCCTGGGACGGACTGGCTTTTCCCCTGCCCTTCGGACGTGGCGCCCTCATCATGGGCGAACCCCTGTTCCAGCCGGACGCCACCACTCTCCAGAGCGCCCTGAATGATGTCTCCCGCCGCGCCGAGAGCGTCGTGCGGCACCGGCAGTCCAATCTGGCCGACCGACTGTGGCGCGTGGCCGGAACACTCCTGGCTCCGGCCCTGACGGTCATGCTGCGCATCCGCCTGCATCGCGGCCGTGAACTCCCCGGCCGTCTGCGCGAACGCATGGGACTGGGCAGCGGGCGCCGCCCCACAGGCCAGCTTCTGTGGATCCATGCCGCAAGTGTGGGGGAAACCCTCTGCGCCCTGCCTCTGGCCGATGCCCTCCTGAACGCCAGACCGGAGATGCGGATCCTCTTCACAACCGCCACCGTGACAGGCAGCGAGATCGTGGGCCGCCATCCCCTGTACGGGCAGCGGATCATTCACCGTTTCATTCCCCATGACGTTCCACGCTGGCTGCGGCGCTTTCTGAACCTCTGGCAGCCTGAAGGCGCCATTTTCGTCGAAAGCGAACTCTGGCCCGGCATCATTGCGGCCTGTTCGCGCCGCGACATCCCGGTCATGCTCGTCAACGGCCGCCTTTCAGATCGTTCGGCCCGTCGCTGGGACCGGCTGCCCGGTCCGGCACAACGCATGATGAAACGCCTGACCTGGGTCGCGGCGCGCGGCCCGGAAGATGCGGCCCGTTTCCGCAGGCTTGGAGCCTCTCCGGTCTACGAAGACGGTGATCTCAAACAGGACGCACCGCCCCTTCCTTATGATGAATCCGAATATGCGCGCCTGAAGACCCTGATCGGCAAGCGTCCGGTCTTCGTCGCCGCCTCTACCCATCCGGGCGAGGAAGAACGTGTTCTTGAGGCCGCAGAAAACGCCCGCAGGCTACAGCCCGACCTGCTGACCATCCTCGTCCCGCGCCACCCGGCCCGGGGTGCGGAACTGGCAACCCGCTTCGGCCTGCCACGACGCTCCATGGATCAGGACCCGACCCCACAGACGGCCGTCTGGCTGGCCGATACGCTGGGCGAGCTTGGCCTGTTCTATCGACTGGCCGATCGCTGCTTTCTTGGCAATTCCCTTGCCGGAAAAGGCGGCGGCCACAACCCGTTCGAGCCCCTGCGTCTGGGTGTTCCAACCGCAACCGGACCGCGGATGGAGAACTGGCGGGAGGCAATGGCCGCTGTTTCTGATACGATCCGGATCGTGAATGATGTGGAGGATCTGACACGATGGCTCGAATCCCCGCTCCCGCCCGTCAGGGCCGCAGGATTGCAGCGCTCCGTGGTGAGCGTCCTGCGGGACCGCATTCTGGAGACGGTTGAGCGATGAAACGTCGCCCGCCCCGTTTCTGGCTACGTCCCACCCGCAGCGTTACCGCCCGTCTCCTGCGGCCGTTCTCCCTCATCGCCACGACCCTCACCCGCCGTCGCCTCAGACAGCCCACCTTTCATGCCTCCGTTCCGGTCCTGTGCTGCGGCAACATCACCACCGGCGGGACAGGCAAGACCCCCCTCGCCCTCGATCTCGTCCAGCGCCTCCGAGACCGCGGACATCACCCCCATATCCTGAGCCGGGGCCACGGGGGCCGTGAACGGGGGCCCATAGCCGTCAATCCCGCCCACAGCACGGCCCGCGACGTGGGGGACGAACCGCTCCTGCTCGCCCAGGCCGCCCCTACATGGATTGGCGCGGACCGGGCCGAAACCGCCCGTCTCGCCATCGGTCAGGGCGCGGACTGCCTGGTCATGGATGACGGCTTCCAGAACCCGACGCTGCACAAGGACGTCTCCATTCTCGTGGTGGACGGCGCCACCGGTTTCGGCAATGGATGCGTTCTGCCCGCTGGCCCCCTGCGCGAACCCCCCGCTGATGCCCTTGCCCGCGCCCAGGCCGTCGTCGTCATTGGAGACGACCGGCACAACCTGCTGCCAACCTTCCCGCCCCATCTTCTGCGCGCGCAGGCCCGGCTGGTTCCCGGCCCTGAAATCCGGGCTCTTCAGGGCCGACGCATCGTCGCCTTCGCAGGGATCGGCCGGCCGGAGAAGTTTTTCGACATGCTCCGGGATGCCGGCGTGGCCCCCATCCGCGCGCTCCCCTTCCCGGACCACCATTTCTATACGCCCCGTGACATCCAGCGCCTCGAAGCCCTCAGCCGGGAATCGGGCACCACACTGGTCACGACCACAAAGGACGCCGTGAAACTGCCATTCCCGTTCCGCTCACAGGTCAAGGTCGTCAGCGTCGAACTGCTCTGGGGCGACCCGACAGCCCCCGAACGCCTGCTCGACCTGCTGTTCACCGCGTCATGACGTCTTTTCTGTACCGCGCGGAAACCCTGCTGGTCCGCAGCCTTCTGGCCGCCATCCGGACCCTTCCACCCGCTGCGGCTTCCAGCCTCGGAGGCTGCGTCGCCCGCACGATCGGTCCGCTTCTGCCCGTCTCGAAAGTGGCGGACCGGAACCTGCAACTCGCCCTCCCCCAATACGACGCTGCCGCCCGGCGGCGGATCGTCTGCGACTGCTGGGAAAACCTTGGCCGCACGGTCGGTGAATTCCCCCATATCGGCCGTCTGAAGCAGGATACGCCCTCCGGAGCGGGATGGAGCGTCGAAGGGGCTGAGCATCTTGAAGCCGCTCATGCCTCCGGTCGCCCGGTCATTTTCTTTTCCGGCCATATCGGCAACTGGGAACTCATGCCGCCTGTGGTGGCACGCTACGGCATGCCGTTCGCATCCTTCTACCGCGCCGCCAGCAATCCCGGCGTGGACAGGCTGATCCACAAGCTTCGTCAGGATGCCATGGGTCAGGACGTACCCATGTTCCCCAAAGGGGCGAAAGGCGCGCGTTCCGCCCTGAAATACCTGTCCCGAGGAGGACATCTGGGCGTGCTGGGCGATCAGAAAATGAATGACGGGATCGAGGCCCGTCTGTTCGGACGCCCCGCCATGACAGCCTCCGCCGCAGCGGTCTTTGCCCTGAGACACGAGACGCTCATCGTCACGGGACATGTGCGTCGGGACGGCCCCGCCAGACTCGTGCTGGTCGTGGATCCGCCTTTCCTGCCTGAAAAAACTGACGACCGGACAAAAGACGTCCATGCCCTGACACAGGTCTTCAATGACCGCCTCGAAACATGGATCCGCGAGATTCCGGGGTCATGGCTCTGGCTGCATCGCCGCTGGGACAAATCCCTATACCGGAATATGACAACATAATGTTAAGCTATGCGTTTACAGCATGGCAGATTTGTCACAGTTGCGATCGTTTGTGTCGCGAAACCCTCTTCAGACGTTATTAAAGATTGTGAATCGCCCCTTCAGGCCCCTAGCCTGAACTCATCACCACGACCCGGGTGCCCTGCCCGGCTTTTTGATGAGGACTTCCTGATGGCGCAGGTGGCTCACCTTCACGACCTTTCTCACGGACGCAACACGAGCAATATCGTGCCGCTGCGTCAGGGCCTTCTGCCGCGTCACCGGGAGTATCTGCTACGCTGGCTTGAAGCCGGGCAGCGTATGGGAGTCTTCGACGCGGAAATCGCGCCAGCCGCACACGACACCGTCAATGTGGATGGCACCGCGCCTGTCGATCACGTTCTGGTCTGGGTCCGTGAAAATCCCGACCCCGCCTACATGCTCCGCCCGCAGGGCATGCGCTGGGTTCTGATCGACCAGATCCGCGGGCACGAACTCGGAAGCTACGCCAGCTTCGAACTCGCCCTGCACGTCATCCGCCCGGTCCTGCCCCTCGCCGAGACCTGCGCCGCCTGAACATCCATTCAGGGCCTCTGGATCAGACACAAAAAAAAGCGCGCCGTTCAGGGAACGGACGCGCTTTTCCTTTAAATAAAGACAGCCTCAGCCCGGATGGATCGCCACATCCCGCGATGCCGGAACCACAATGCGGGCACCACCGCCGCGCTGGATCTGGTAGATCGCCAGCGCCCGCGTGACATGCCCATCCGGACGCAGACGGAACAGGCCATCCACGCCCATATAGCCATCCGGCCGCGTCAGTGCTTCCGTCGTCACACCACCCTGACGAATCAAACTGCCGGCCAGAGCGGCGGCATCATACGCAAAATCACTCACGGGTGACGGCGCCTGTTTGTAAATCGCCCGGTATTGCGCCACATATCCCATCCGGTCATGCGCATCCGGAGCGGCATACCAGGCGCCATGCAACGCACCGAGCTTGCCGTCAAAGGCCTTCCAAAGCGCAGGCCCCATGATCTGCACCTGCGACGAATCGATATGATCCGCCTGAAGCGCTGTGATGATCCTGCCAAGTTCCAGTCCCGTATCGGCCAGCACCAGCGCATCGAACGGCGGCGGAGGAACCGGTACGGGCTGTGCTGCAGGCGTTGTACCAGCATCCGGAGTACCCGGAGGCGTCACGGAGGATGCCGGGCTGGCGCTGGTTGATGAAGCCGCATCCGGGGACCCTGCGCCCGTCGGATCAATCGCGGAGGGACCGGTCGGAACATCCGCAGGCGTGGGCGCAGGTGTCGGAGCGGCTGGCTGGCGCGTCTCGATGGCGGAGAGGGACTTCAGACCGTCATCGATATTCTGGACGTCCATCGTATGGAACACGATCTGCGGATCCTTCAGCCCCGCATCCCGGCAGGCCCGCGCCAGCCCGTCCCCCATCGCATGTCCGAAAGCATTGTCCGGCAGGAAAGCCGCGAAAGTCCTGCGGCCCGTCGCCCGGGCAGCATCCACCATCCGGCGCACCTGCTGCTCCGGTGTCAGCCCCATGACCCACACGCCGGGTCGCGCCTGCGTGGAGTCGCTGGTGAAGGCCAGTTCCGGCTTGCCCGCATTGACGGCCAGAGGAGCGACCAGACCCGTTTCGGTCGCGGTCAGCGGCCCCAGCAGAATGGCATCCCCCCGGGTCAGCGCATCGCGCGCGGCCTGCTCGGCCCCACCCGGGCCATTCGTGTCATGAACGTCAAGCGCGGGCGACCCCTTGGCGGAAAGTGCCAGTTTCGCCGCATCGCGCATCCGCGCCCCATAGGCCGCATTACGCCCCGTCAGGGGCAGGATCAGCCCGACATCATGCGCGCCCGGCCCTTCGGAAACGCCCGGAACGCCGCCCACACCCGGCACGGAAGAGGACCCGCCACCAGAGCAGGCAGCAAGGGTCAGGAAGGTTCCTGCGGCAAGGCCGGTGCTTACACCCTTGCGCAGACGGCTCAACGGGCGACAATGAGCCCCTGAGTTTGTCACCGAGGATGCAGATGTCCGAAAAGTCATGTTCCGCTGAAACTCCCTTGAGCGATGCGGCTGAAACGTTACCGGCCGCCCCCCTGCCAGCGCAGGGCCAGGCCGAAGGTGGATGTCTGATATTGGTTGCAACGCCGATCGGCAACCTGGCCGATATCAGCGAACGCGCGATCGAGGCGCTGAACACCGTGGACGCGATCCTCTGCGAGGACACGCGCGTCACGGCCAAGCTCCTGCTTTCGCGCAATATTGCCACACCGACCCGAACACTGCACGACCATAACGAGCAGGACCGCACTCCGTTCCTGATCGAAAAACTGCAGGAGGGCGCGCGCTATGCGGTCGTCTCCGACGCGGGCACGCCCTTGGTCTCCGATCCCGGATACCGGCTGGTCCGCGCTGCCATTGCGGCCGGCATCCATGTCACGGCCATTCCCGGCCCGAACGCCGTCATCACCGCCCTGACGCTGTCGGGCCTGCCGCCCCTGCCCTTCATGTTTCTGGGCTTTCCCGCACCCCGTAGCGAAGCCCGCAAGACCGGTTTTGCCACCCTGCGCGCCGCAGAACAGGCCGGGCTGCACTCAACCCTGATCTGGTACGAAGCCCCGCACAGGCTGATCGAAACCCTCGAAGATCTGATCGACGTCTTTGGCCCTGACCGGGAAGCCGCCGTCGGCCGCGAACTCACCAAACGCTTCGAGGAGATGGTGCGCGGCACCCTGACAGAGGTTCTGGAACATTTCCGCACCACGGCCCCGCGCGGCGAGATCACGCTGCTGATCGGCCCGTCTGCCGAAGATGACAGCGGGGCGGCCGATCTGGACACGCATCTGCGCGAAGCCCTGACGACCCATTCAGTCAAGGACGCCGCCGCTCTCGTCGCGGGAATCGTGAAACTCCCCAAACGCACGGTCTATGCCCGCGCGCTGGAGCTTTCACGCGAACTGAAGGACTGAAGCCTCAGCCCGCCCCCTCAGTCCGCCTGGGGCAGGACGAACAGGGACTGAGGCACATTCCCGCCCAGACGGACGTCGGACAACGAAATCGTGGTCGTCCGTCCCTGCGCATCCACGACGCTCCACCCCAGCAGCCCCAGTGGCGCATCGGAGAACACGAGCGTCAGAGTGCCCTCACCGGCACTCTGCGTCCGGACCACCTGCACCCGGATCTGCCCGTCCCGATGCTCGAACCCCGTCACCGTCACATCCCCTGACAGTTTAAGTTCCGGACGCAGCAGAAGCCCCAGAGGGGTACGATCCAGCGGAATGGTCGTGACCTGATCGACACTCCGGTCCTGAAACACCACGCGTCCGTCATTGGCGACCAGCAGCAGCGGGCTCGGCTTGTCGTAATCGAAACGCATCCGCCCCGGACGGTCTAGCGTGGCCGTCCCCATCGTCGTGCTGCCATCCGCAGCCGTCTGGCGGAACCGCGCCTGGAGCGTCGTGACCTTCCCCAACGTCTCCTCAATCCGCGAAACCCACCCCTGATCCGCAGGGCGGAGCTGAACGGGAGTGGCCTGGGCAAACGCAGCACAAGGCAGAGCCACGGGCAGGAGCGCAACCAGAACGGCAGCGCGGAAAAAAGAACGGTTCATCATGTCTCAGGAACTGCCAATCAGCACACCGGTTGCAAAAACGAGCGCCCCACCCAGAAAAACCTGCACCATCGCCGATCCGAAAGGGGTATCCTGATACCGCCAGCGCACCCAGGAGATCAGCAGAAGCTCAATCGCCACCGCGACAATCGCGACTCCGAATGCAAGGCGGAAATCCGGCACAAGAAACGGCAGCGTATGCCCGATCCCGCCCCCGAACGTCATGGCGCCGCAGATCAGCCCGCGCAGGAGCGGCGCGCCACGCCCCGACAGCTTGCCGTCATCTGCAAGAGCCTCTGCCAGCCCCATGGAAATCCCGGCCCCCAACGAGGCCGCGAGCCCAACCAGAAAGGCCGCATGCGGGCTGTGCGTCGCAAAGGCCGCGGCAAAGACGGGCGCCAGCGTCGAGACCGAGCCGTCCATGAGCCCGACAAGCCCGGGCTGCACGACGCGCAGGACGAAATCCCGGCGACTGTGTTCGTCTTCCCGATCACGGGTGTTGTCATTCAGATGCGCGTCTTCAAGCCGCCGCGCCTCCCGCTGATGGCGGTCTTCCTCGGTCGCCAGATCGCCCAGCAGCTTGCGGATTTCCGCATCATTGGTCTGCCCCGCGGCCTGACGGTAGAAGCGCGCCGCTTGCCGCTCCATGTCGGCAGCCTGCGCCCGGATCGCCTCGATCCCGCGATTCTGCATCTGCCAGGCCGATTTGCGGGACGGAAACCCCTGTACGTCCTGCCGACGAACCAGCGGAATATGATTGCCGAAGCGCCGGACAAACAGGTCGATCAGCGCCCGGCGATGATGGTTTTCCTCTTCCGCCATATCCTGAAAGATGGCGGCGCTGTCGGGATAGTCTTCCGCCAGCATCTGGCCGAAATCCGCGTAAATATGACCATCCTCCTCCTCGCTGGCGATGGCCAGCGCAAGGATTTCGCGTTCGGTCAGCTCGGAAAGTTTCGTCACGTAGGCAGCAGATCCCCGGCCAGAAAACTCACTCGTGAAATCAGATGACGGCTTCGGTGAAAAGCGGCTTCACGCTCTGCCCCCAGGCACCGTTATACAGATCCAGCCAGTACTGTGCCTGATTCGGACCGCCATCGGCAATCAGATGCAGCGGATCAAGATATCCGGCCTCGTTACGCACCCGCGCCCGCAGACCCTGCTCCGCAAGCTGGACCACACGCTTGGCAAACGGCTTCAGGCCGCCCGGGAACGCGGCATCCAGCCCCAAACGTGGCACTTCCCCCCGAAGCTGCTGATACGCGCTCCAGGGCTGCTCGCGCACCAGCTTCTCGGCCGCTTCCAGAGTCGCGGGATCATAAAGCAGACCGACCCACAGGGCCGACTGCGCCACCATCATGTCCAGCTTTCCGGCATCCGCGCCGCGCATTTCAAGGAACTGCTTGAGACGTACGTCCGGGAACACCGTCGTCAGATGGTCCTCGAAATCCCCCACCGTCGGCGTCAGACCCTTCAGCGGTTCCTGAACATCCCCCGCGAGCCAGCGACGGAACGAGCAGCCCGCCACATCGAGGTTCCTCCCCTCGCGCGAGACGAAATACATCGGCACGTCCAGCGCCCAGTCCACATACTGCTCGAAGCCAAACCCGTCCTCGAAGAACACGGACGGCTGCCCCGAACGCTGGTTGTCCGTATCGGTCCAGATCCGCGCCCGGTTGGACAGCAGGCCATTGGCCTTGCCCTCAACGAAGGGCGAATTGGCAAACAGCGCCGTCGCAACAGGCTGAAGCGCGAGCGACACCCGCATCTTGCGCGCCATGTCGGCTTCATCGCTGAAATCGAGATTGACCTGAACCGTGCAGGTCCGCGTCATCATGTCGAGGCCGAGCGAACCGACCTTCGGCATATAGTTACGCATGATCGCATACCGGCTCTTGGGCATCCACGGCATCGCATCGCGCGGCCACAGCGGCTGGAAGCCGAACGGCAGGAAGCCAAGCCCGAGTTCCGCAGCCGGACCACGGACCTGATCGTAATGCGCCTGCATTTCCGCTTCCGTTTCCTGAAGCGAGACAACCGGTGCACCCGAAAGTTCGAACTGCCCGGCCGGTTCCAGCGAAATCGCCCGGCCCGCCTGAGCGTTCTCCCCCTTCAGGCCGATCAGGTTCTCACCATCCATGATCGGTGCCCAGTCCGGCCCCTGAAGCTTCTCCAGCAGCGCCCCGATTCCGCGCGGCTCGTAAGGTGGCGGAGACAGCGGTTCGCGTCCGTCAGCAGCATGAGGAAGGACGAAACCGAATTTTTCATGTTCGGTGCCGATCTTCCATTCCGATTTCGGTTTGCAACCACGCTCGATTGCCTCGACGAGCTGCGCCCGGCTTTCGATCGACGCAGTATTGGACGTGCCGGGATTGGACATGGCGTTTTGGCCTCGGTCTGAATTCGTTGTTCGATAATAATTGAACTGTAGCAGGTCCGACGGTTCTGTCACCCTCAGCCGGCATCCTGAGCCCGCGCTGCCAGACGGGACAGCCCCGCACAGACAGCAGTCTCCGCCCGCAGCACCAGCGGCCCGAGACTCAGCGCATGAACGGCCGCATGGCGCCGCAGAAGCGCGACTTCCGTGTCCGAAAATCCACCCTCCGGTCCGATCAGAAGAGCCGCAGCCTGCACCGCCGCGTCCTCACCCGGACGACGCTCAAGTGCTGCAAACAGCGGGCGATCTTCCGGCCAGTCAGCCAGAACAGTCCGCAGCGACTCAGGCGACAGGATCTCCGGAACATCCAGCCGCTCGCACTGCTCGGCCGCTTCCGTCGCGATCACCGACAGACGCTCCAGATTAAGCCGGTGCGTATTGGTCCGCTCCGTCACCACCGGCCGGAATCGGGTCACGCCCAGTTCCGTGCCCATACGGATCACGAGTTCCGTCGCATCCCGCTTGAGCGGCGCAAACAGCAGTTCCACGCCTTGCGTTGGTACAAAAGCCCGCTCGCAGCGATGCAGCAGGATACTTCCCCGGTCCTTTTTCAGAGCCGCGATCTCTGCCACCCACTCCCCGTCGCGTTCATTGAACACGCGAACAGCGCATCCCACGCCCTGCCGCATGACGTTGCCCAGATAATGCGCCTGTCCGGGTGGAAGGGGCACTGTCAGCCCTTCGACAAAGGCTGTTTCAGACACAGGAACATAAAGACGGGGGTCGGATCGGCTCATCCTTTCCCGATAGCGCGCCTCGCCCATTGACGGAAGCATGTCCGCGCCGCATCACATCTCCCATGAGCCAGACCCGCGCCCATACCGATATCCAGTTGACCGGCCGCATCGCGCGCCTTCCCGAGCCATGGCGCTCCTATGCCCTGCTGGCACGCCTCGACCGCCCGGTCGGAACATGGCTTCTGTTCCTGCCCGGTATGTGGGGCCTGTTCCTCGCCCCTGCCGCATCCCTCCAGACGCGCCTGATCGATACGGCCCTGTTCGCCTTCGGCTCGCTCGTCATGCGCTCGGCCGGATGCGTCGTGAACGACATCTGGGACCGCGACATCGACGCAAAGGTCGCGCGCACCGCAGGCCGCCCCCTCGCCAGCGGTGCGCTGTCGCTGAAACAGGGTCTTCTTCTGCTCGCCGTCCTGCTGCTGATGGGGCTGGGCGTCCTCGTCTGCCTGCCTCCCGTCTGCTGGGCTCTCGCTCCCGTCGCGCTCCTGCTCGTTGCGCTCTACCCCGCCGCCAAGCGCGTCACCTGGTGGCCACAGCTCGTCATGGGCTTTACCTTCGGATTCGGCGCACCCATGGGCTACGCGGCCGCCGCCGGAACACTGGATGGCAACGGCCTGCTACTCTACGGCGCCGTCATTCTCTGGCAGCTCGGCTTCGACACCATCTACGGCTTTCAGGACATGGACGATGACGCCCGCATCGGCGTCCGCTCCACATCCCGCCTGATGGAAAAAAGCGCCCGCCCGTTCATCGGCACCTGCTACAGCCTCATGATTCTGGCGCTGGCGCTCGTCGCCATCCACGCGCATCTGCACTGGATCTTCTGGCCGTTCCTCGCCGTCGCAGCCGCCATGCTGCTCCAGCAGGTCCGCGTGCTGAACCCATATGACGCTCCGGCCTGCCTCAGGGAGTTCCGCCGCAACGTGCCGATCGGATTCGTACTGGCAGCAGGGTTTGTCGCCGCAAGATTTTTCGGATGAGCACGGCCCTGAGCGATCCCGCCGGCTTCATCCGCGACAATACCGCCATCGCTCACGCCACACTGGTGCCCGAGATTTCCCTGCATCTGGCGACCGAAATCACACCCATCTGGCAGGCCAGCGAAGTCTATCTTGAACAGATCGGCATCGAGCCACCCTTCTGGGCCTTCGCATGGCCCGGCAGCCAGCTCATTGCACGCTTTATTCTCGACAATCCGGATCATGTCCGTGGACGTCGCGTTCTGGATGTCGCCTGCGGATGCGGTCTCGCCGCCATTGCCGCAATCCTGTCCGGAGCGTCAGATGTCCACGCCAACGACATCGACCCCATGGCGCTGGAAGCCACGGCATTGAACGCCCGGCTAAACAGCGTGACCATCTCCCCCGTCCCCGGAGACCTGATCGGAACGGTCCCGGACTGCGACCTGCTGGTCATCGGAGACGTCTGTTACAACGAGACCATGGCCGCGCAGATCGTGCCCTGGCTGCTGGAATGTTCGAAAACCTGCGAGGTCTGGCTCTGCGATCCGGGTCGGCACTACGCACCGTCAATGCCGCTCGAAGTACTCACACGACAGGCTGTTCCGGTAACGCAGGAACTTGAAAGCGTGGACCAGCGCCCCACCACACTTTTCAGGCTGCGAGATATTTCCGACCCAGACTGAGAGCCGATCCGGTCAGCGCCGCGATCATCGCAGCCCCGAGGCAGATGAACGCCGGATGAGCAAAAATCGTGAACAGCCCCGCGACAAGCAGGGCGCCCGTTGTCTGCCCCGCCAGACGCGCAACGGACAACATGCCACTCGCCCCCCCCTCGCGGCCGGGAGGCGCCGTGACCATGATCGCGCGATTGTTGGGGGGCTGGAACAGCCCGAAACCACAGCCGGCAAACAGCGTCCGCCAGGCAATGGCCCAGTTACCGGCATCGGTCGGCAGGAACCACAGCAGACAGAACCCGCTTGCGGTGATGAATAAACCTATCGAGGACAGGACTGACGCCGGAAACCGGTCCGCCAGACGACTGACGACAAAGGACATCGTCGCCACCCCCACGGCCCAGGGCGCAATCAAAAGGCCGATTGTTCCCGCACCGCGATGAAACGCGGTGGCCAGCGTGAACGGCATGGCCACGATGTAGAGATTGGAGGCCACGAACCCCAGAAAACCCACCAGACAGGCCAGAAGAAACGGCCGCCGCGCCAGTAGATCGACAGGAACGATCGGCTCCAGCCTCTCGCGCTGGTAGTGCAGCAGCATGGCCCAGCAGAGGACACCCGCCACCGTCACAGCGGCGCCCGACAGGAAATCGGCATGCATCAGGCCATCCAGCCCCACGCCAGTCAGCGCAAAGGAGGCCACGGTCAGCAGGGAACCCACCATGTCCGTCGGAATATCGCTCCGCGGCGTCTGCGGCAGCGCGGCATGGGCCAGAGCCAGAGCGGCCAGAGCCAGCGGCAGATTGATCCAGAAAATCCAGGGCCATGTCGCTACGGACAGGATCAGCGAACCAAGAGATGGCCCGAGCGCCACGCCCAGCCCGACAAACAGCCCGTTCAGCGCAATGCCCCGCCCCAGTTCCTTATGCGGGTAGATGAAGCGGACAAGAGCAATATTCACGCTCATGATGCAGGCCCCGCCCACACCCTGCAACGCCCGCGCCAGCGTCAGTTCCAGAAGGTTCTGCGACAGCGCACAGGCCACCGATGCGATCAGGAACAGGAAGATCCCGACCTGACTCAGTCTCCCGAACCCGACCCGCGCCCCAAGCGATGCCAGCGGCAGAAGACAGGACAGATTGGCCAACTGATAGGCATTGACCACCCAGATGGCCCGTGACGAAGACGCATGAAGATCCTGTGCGATCAGCGGCAGCGCCACATTGGCGATCGCATAATCCAGTACGGACAGGAGCAGCGCCAGAAGCACGGCCGACATCGCCTTGAACCGCTGCGCTCCATAGAGCCCGGCATGACGTTTTGGGTCGTATTCTTCCTGCAGACCGTCTTCTGTCGTAGCCGTCATGATTTCAGCGTCCCAGATCGCGCAGGCGCGTGCCTGCAAAAAGATTGGCTTCCAGCTTTTCGAGCGAAACGCCTTTCGTTTCCGGAACGAAGAATACGGTCACAAGAATGAACAGACCATTGAAGACGGCGAACATCAGGAACGTGGAAGACGCCCCCATCATCGCCATGGCCAGCGGAAACATGTTGGAAATGGCCCAGTTGGCCGCCCAGTTCGTCACGGTGGAACAGCCAATTCCGAAATCGCGGCCCCGGGTCGGCTGCACTTCCGAACACAGCGTCCAGACCAGCGGCCCCTCACCAATGGCAAAACCGGCGACGAAAAGAAGGACAAACCCGCAGAGCAGCAGTTGAGACGCGAAACTCGACGCCCCGATGGCCAGCAGCGTCCCGACCCCCGCCAGCGAAAATGCCGCGATCGCACAGCTCAGGATCAGAAGCGGGCGCCGCCCCCACCGATCCACACAGGCAATCGCCACCCCCGTCAGCGCCATGTTGGTCAGGCCCACAAGCGTCGTGGCCCAGATGGAGGCATTCGTTCCGAAATGCGCCGCCTGAAAGACACGCGGCGCGTAATACAGAAGCGCATTGATCCCGGAGAGCTGCTGCATGATCTGAAGCAGCATTCCCAGAAAGACCGTCCGGCGAAAGTTGGGATTGCTCCGGAAAAGCCCGATACCCGCATCACTGCTCTTCTGCAGACGCGACTGGATATCGACCAGCTCGGCTTCAGCCACTTCCTCGTCCGAACGCAGACTTTGGAGCACCCGCCGGGCCCGGTCCTTCTCTCCGCGCATCATCAGCCAGCGCGGGCTGTGCGGCAGGATCAGGACGATTCCAAGGAAAAGAGCAGCCGGGACCGCCATGACACCCAGCATCCACCGCCAGTGTGCCCCCGAAGCCAGCAGGCTGTCCGAAACAAACGCGAGGAAAATGCCAAGGGAAACCATGAGCTGATAAAACGAAATCATGGCGCCCCGGACGGATTCAACCGTGATTTCGGAAATGTAGAGCGGGGCGGCAAAGGCAGCCACACCAACCGCAAGCCCGAGAAAGAGCCGCCCGACGATCATGATCGCCACACCAGGTGCCAGAGCGCAGAACAGCGTCCCGACCAGAAACAGGATCGCCGCTCCGAGCATGGCCCCGGTCCGTCCGAACCGGGCCGAGATCCGGCCCGCGAACAGGGATCCGAACGTCGCACCAGCCATCATGGACGAGACAATCCAGCCTTGCAGGGCATCGCTGGCATGGAAATCGATTGCAATGAAAGGCAGGGCACCGGCGACCACACCGGTATCAAGACCGAACATCAGCCCGGCCAGAGCCGCCAGAATACCCAGGGTTGTCGCCCGCGCCGTACTGCGGGGCCGTTCTGTGGACGCCCCCCCACTGGAAGACGACGCAATCCCAACCATACCCGTAGCTACCCTCACCCGAAACATACCCCTCTTGTGCAGGGGACAGGACCGAACGTTCCGAACCCGGAAACAGCCAGTCCTGTATTAATGATCACTCAGGGATGTGGTCTATATCCAAACGGACAGAAAATCACTTTTCCGCGTAAGGATTTTTCGTTCCGCGCAGTTGCAGACGTACCGGAACCCCCGGCATGTGGAACGTTTCACGCAATCCGTTGACTAGATAGCGCTTGTAGGAATCCGGCAGCATCTCCGCCCGCGTCCCGAACAGCAGGAAGGTTGGCGGGCGCGCTTTCACCTGCGTCATGTAACGCAGCTTGAGACGACGGCCATCCACCAGCGGCGGCTGATGACGCTCGAGCGCATCCTCGAACCACCGGTTCAGTTCGCCCGTCGAAACGCGCGAGTTCCAGATCTCGTAAACGTTCCGTACCGCCGGAAGAAGACGATGCACACCCGCCCCCGTCAGTGCGGAGAACGTCACGACCGGAATCCCCCTGACCTGGGCCAGCGAGATTTCAAGACGGTCCAGAATCGCCTTTTTCGTCGCGTTCCGGTCCTCGACCGCATCCCACTTGTTCAGCGCGATGACACAGGCCCGTCCCTCGCGCTCGATCAGACGGCCGATCTGAAGATCCTGCTCATGCACCCCAAGGGTCGCATCAATCACCAGCACGACCACTTCAGCCATTTTCAGGGCTTCAATGGAAGCCGAGACGGACATTTTCTCAAGATGCTGCTCGACGCGGGCACGCTTGCGCATCCCCGCCGTATCGACCAGCCGGATCTCACCATGCTCGTCATGCAGGGTGACGGCGATGGAATCGCGCGTCAGCCCGGCTTCGGGGCCGGTAATCATCCGCTCTTCGCCAAGCAGACAGTTCAGCAGCGTGGATTTTCCCGCATTCGGCCGACCGATGATGGCCAGACGCAGCGGACCGGCCGGACGCTCGTCCTCTCCCTCTTCGCCTTCGGCTTTCGGAGCTTCACGACGACGGGATTTTTCCGCAGGCGGCAGACGTTCGGCAATCTCACCCATGAGATCCGCAATGCCCTCGCCATGCTCGGCCGACAGCGCCAGCGGCGTTCCCAGACCAAGCGAATAGGCTTCGAGAGCCGCATTCGTCCCGGCCTGTCCCTCGGCCTTGTTCGCAATCAGCAGAACCGGCCGGTTCTGGCGCCGCAGCCAGCTTGCAAAATGTGCATCCGCAGGCGTGATGCCCGAGCGCGCATCAATGCAGAACAGCACCAGATCCGCCATCGCAACAGCGGATTCGGACGAGGCCCGCATCCGCCCGTACAGCGTATCCGGCGCCGCCTCTTCCAGACCGGCCGTATCGATCAGCCGGACACGACGGCCGCGCAGAAGGGCCTCGCCCTCCTTGCGGTCGCGCGTAACGCCCGGCATATCGGACACGATCGCCTGACGGCGGCCGACAAGCCGGTTGAACAGAGTGGATTTCCCGACATTCGGGCGCCCGGCGATAACAACAACGGGCAGGTTCTCAGAGGTCATTCGTTCAGCCATAGGCCCGCAGAATGGCGTCCTGCGACAGGGTCAGCACATGACCGTCACAGACGATCGGCTGAACCTGACACGGGGCGGTGGTCTTGCGGGTCAGTTCAAGTTTCCCGGTCACGGCATTCACGACAGCCATGCCTTCTTTCGGAAAGGTGGAGAAGCAGATCAGCCTGCCGTTCACCAGAAGCGGGCCCACCCAGGCAATGGCATCCTTTTCCACGTCCTCGCGGATGAAGCGACGCAGCTGGGTGATCCAGCGCACATGCCCGGACAGGCGATCCAGACAGGCGATCTGCTGATCCGTGGACAGGACATACATCCAGTCGCCACAGATCGCCATAGGGCTCTGCCCACTGACCTCACGTTCCCACAGGCGACGGCCCGAACGCATGTCGATCGCCACCAGCACGCGGGACATGGACACGGCGTAAGCCGTTCCGTCCACGATGACTGGCGCGCCCCGGATGCAGGAGAAGTCCAGCATGGCGCCCATGCCGTTGGAACCGCCGAGACTGTCGCTCCAGACCATCTCACCCGACGCCGCACGCAGCGCGACCAGATCGCCGCTGCCAAAACCCGCAAGGACGACACCATCCACGAAGGCCGGAGCGGACTGGCCGAAGATGACCGTGTCGGATGCCGTCGCCTGATATGTCCAGACCTGATGGCCCGTTTTGGCATTCAGCGCGATCAGACGCTCGTCAATGGTCCCGAAGACCATCAGGCCTTCCGCGATCGTCGGCGCGGAACGACCCGGCGTTCCCGTACTGACTCTCCACTTGACCTTGCCGGTCAGCGCCTCGACAGCAAGGGCCTGCGCCACACCGTCCACGATATAGAGCGTGTCTCCGTCAAGAGCGAGGCCACCACCAATATTGGTCGAACGGCTCCTGGACGTGGCGGGCTGCCGCGTCCAGACATGACGGCGTTCCGGCCAGGTCCAGGCTTTCACCACGCCCTGCGCGTCGGTCGTATAGATATGACCGTTGCCAATGACCGGCGGGGACTGGATCGCCCCGCGGTTGGTCGGCATGATGGCAATCATCGACAGGAAACTGGACGGATCGGTCTGCGCCCCGACCGAATGGCTCCACACCAGATCCGGTCCGTTCCAGGCCGCATTCACGGCAACATGGGACGGGCTCCCGCCTTCCTGCAGCCACTCGTGGACCTGCCGGACCGGACCAAGGCTGATCGGCGTGTGATCGTCATGATCGACCGTCAGTCCGGCGCCCGTGGACAGGACATCCACACGATGTCCGGCCAGAGGCGGCTTCCTGTCATCTTCGAACAGGCTGCATCCGCCCAGAACAGCCAGCGCGCTTCCCGAGCAGGCTGTCCGCAGCAGGCCCCTGCGGCCCATACGACGGTTCAGGGAAAGATCGGAACGGGAAAGAACAGGACGGCGCATCAACCGGCGTCTCCAAATGTCTCGAGCAGGGCCTGCGCACGCGCACGCACCCCTTCGGTCGCGTTTTCACTGCCAACGATCTGCGTCAGGATGCGCCGGGCTTCCTTCTGCTGGTCGGCCGAAGCACCAGCACGCAGATCCAGCGCCACAAGACCTTCCTGCGCCAGTGATGCCCAGGCTCCGCCGCTCTGGGCCAGGGCTTCGTATCCCGGCCGCAGCGTCTTCGGATCGGCCGTCGCGGTCTGCGCATTCAGGCTCATGTAACGCGCCATATCCCGCAGGGCCGGTTCAGCAGCCTTGTCATCCACGACACCCTGCCAGGTCTTCAGGGCCGCCGCCGACTGGCCTGCCTGACTCTGCAGATCGGCCAGACGCAGAGCGGCATAGGAGCGCACGCCCTCCGGACCATGTTCCGCCAGATCCTGGAAGGTCGCGGTCGCCTTCTGGGTGGCTGCGGCGTCATGCTTGGGATCGGACAGGGACGTCATGGCGGTAAAATACCGTGCCGATGCCGCCTGCTGTGCTGTATGGCGGGCGTGACTGTTCCAGCCCCACACGCCTCCCCCGATAGCCCCAATCACGGCCACGGCCCCCACCACGGCGCCAATGCGCCGTGCCATGGCCCGCAACCGCTGCGCCTGCATTTCTTCGTTCACCTGCGTGATGAAATCGTCTGCCACCTGGTCCCCTGCTGGATCGGTCTTCAAACTGTTTGCGCGACCATACAGGGGCTGAACCCTCGCGGCAAACGCTTCACACGATCGGCAGGACAGCAAAAAGCTCCCTGACCGTGAAAAACGGTATCAGGGCAGAAAATCCGGCCGACATTCAGACTTCCTTAACGGCTCCGGAAGCATCCTGAACGCCATGAAAAAGCCCGTCCCGCTCCTGCTGCTTCCCTTGGTGTTCTGCGCGCTTGAAGGCTGCGCACCGGACCGCATCGCTTCCGCCGTCACGGGGAAGGACTGCAGCACGGCCTATCTGTACGATGACGAAAGTTTCTGTGCCCGTCCGGTCGGGCCGCCCCCGCCCCAGCCCTACTGCACGACCAGCTTTGAAGGTACGACCTGCTGGGCCCGCCCCGACCTCATGCCCAATGTCGCCCGCCAGACCTATGAAGGCCCGACGACCCTGACACCGAGCCAGAACCAGGAACGGATGGGCCAGTAAGACTCGCAGGCACGCCCGTCAGGAACACGGCCTGCTATCCTTCCGCTCAGTGATGGCCGAGCTTGCGTCCCGCTGCCGCCAGACTGGCAGAAAGTGCCTGAAAGGACGCCGCGATATGGGACTGAACGGCCGCGCTTCCCGCATGAACGTGGGAAATCCGCGCGGTCGCGTCCTGACTGATCGCCGTCTCTTCCCGGTTGGCCTGAGCCGCGACACACGCATTGTAAGTACGGGCCGCTTTTTCATAGGCCGTCACGCGGTCAACACTTTCATTGTACTGCGCGACCGTCCCGCCCTTGACCGCCGGAGCCTGAGGCTCGGCACCGCATTTTGATGCGGTCCAGGCCGCTTCCGCTGCTCCGGCCGTCCCGATGGAAACCGCGCCCATGAAAAACAGTCCCAACAGCACCGCCTTACGGCTGGCGGCAACGCAACATGTCATACAGTTCCCTTTCCTGATCGAAGCGTTGCGCGCCCTACGCCCAGATCAAGGCGCAAATTTGGCAGGCTCACCGGTCGGACCGCCGGAAACCTCATTGTCCTGCATCACGACCGTTCCACGAACGATCGTCGCCATCGGCCAGCCCGTCACCCGCGTTCCGTCAAACGGTGTCCAGCCTGCCGGAGAAGCGATCCAGTCATTGGTGATCTCACGCTCGGCCTGCATGTCCACAAGCGTGAAATCGGCATCGAATCCAACGGCCATGCGTCCCTTGGTCTGCAACCCGTAAACCCGTGCCGGTCCCGCCGCCATCAGATCCACCAGACGCGACAGCGACAGACGCCCCGCATTCACATGATCGAGCATGACAGGAACGATCGTCTGCGTGCCCGTCAGGCCGGCCGGACATTTCGGCCAGGGCAGCTTCTTGGCCTCAAGCGGATGCGGCGCATGATCGGACGACACGACGTCCACGCGCCCGTCCCGCACGGCCTTCCAGCTTGCTTCCCAGTGCGGCCGGTCCCGCAGCGGCGGGTTCATGACAGCCAGGCCGCCGAGCTTCTCGTAACATTCCGGCGCCACCTGCGTGAGATGGTTCACCAGCACCTCGACGGTGGAAATGTCCCGGTGATCCGCCAGATACTCAAGTTCCTCAGCCGTCGAGACATGCAGGATATGGGCCGGACGGTTGGTCTTGCGGGCCAGAGCCATGATACGCCGCGTGCCGAGAAACGCACATTCGACGTCCCGCCAGACGCTGTGCGTCTCGTAAGGCTGGCCTTCATGAAACATCGGCTTGCGGGCCTGAAGGCGATATTCGTCCTCGGAATGATAGGCCACGCGACGATGCCCGGACCGCATGACCGCCTCGAGCCCGGCATCATCCTCAATCATCAGGTTGCCCGTCGAAGATCCAGCAAAAACCTTTACGGCACACACACCCGGCTGCTGCTCGAGCATTGCCAGATCAGGCGTATTTTCACGGGTCGCGCCGACATAGATGCCGACATCCACATGCGCCGTCTTGCGGATATGATCGCGTTTCCAGTCGATCATCGTCACATCGGTCACACTCGGGGACGTGTTGGGCATGTCGAAAACCGTCGTAATACCGCCAAGAGCCGCAGCCCGCGTTCCGGTCTCAAGCGTCTCGACCTCGGGCTTTCCCGGATCGCGCAGATGAACATGCGCGTCGATCAGCCCGGGGAGGACATGCAGGCCACGCGCATCAATGACACGCTCCGCTTCATCCGCCACTCCCACTGACAGGGACGCGACCTTCCCGTTTCGAACGCCGATATCGGCCTCGGCTTCACCCCAAGGAAAAACGCAGCGGCCGCCGCGGATGATCAGATCGTAATGCATGTTCCGTCCTTGCAAATCAGTAAGATACTCAAACCAGAAGTCGTTTGTTCATGTCGCGCGGGAGAGCGTTTCGAACGTATCCCCGTCCACCGAAACCCCCTCGATGTGATGGCGATGCCACAGCGCGAAAAACAGTAATGTCCAGGCCTGCCGTGCCAGACCGCGCTGACTGGCCCTGGCGAAAAGATGCCCCACATCCGAAGCGGGCATCATGGCCCGGATACAGGGCTGACGGGCCACAAGCGGACCAAGACGCTGCGCCTGTCCCTCGATCCACACCCCCACCGGCACGGTAAATCCCTGCTTGGGCGCAAACGGACGGGCCTGCGGCATCGCGTCCTGAAGCCAGCGCCGCAAAAGCCACTTTCCGTAACCGTCGCGCACCTTGAAATGCGCCGGAAGCGGCCAGATGGCCTTGGCCACCACCGGGTCCAGCAGCGGTGTACGTCCCTCGACGGAATGCGCCATCAGGCAGCGGTCCAGCTTGAGCAACAGATCGTTAGGCAGCCATTCCGCAATATCCAGCGCCTGCGCCCCTTCCAGCCCGGAAATCCCCAGCGCCAGTTCCGTCATGGCGATGCCGCGCCGCCACTGCCGTCCGTGCTCCCCAAAGCGCTTGCCGAACGTCCCGGAGCGGTATGGCGGTCGTCCCCCTTTCCACCAGGGCTTCATGACCCGCCGATAGCGGCCATACCCGGCAAAAAGCTCGTCCCCCCCCTCGCCGCTGAGAATGACGGTCACGTCCTTTCGCGCCTCACGCGCCAGAAACCATGTCGGGATGACGGCATAATCTGCTGCCGGATCATCCATGCACGCCACGATGGCCGGAAGATCACGCCAGACCATGTCTTCCGTCACGGTCAGGACATGATGCTCTGCCCCGACAGACGCAGCCAGTGCCGCAGCGTCAGCAGATTCATCCGCCTTCCCGGCGTCGAAACGCGCCGTCCAGGTGCGTGGATGCGGTAGCCCCAAACGATGCGCCGCCGCCAGAATAACCGAACTGTCGATCCCGCCCGACAGGAACAGCCCAAGCGGCACATCCGCCCGCAGATGCGCCGATACGCTGTCGAGCAGTGCCGTATCCAGCCGCGCCAGCGCCTGCTCGTCCGTCAGACGGGCCGGAACCGTATCCCGCGCTTCATGCAGAACATGCCGCCGCCGCGATTCCACGATCCGCCCGTCCACGATCCGGAGCGTTTCACCCGGCAGAAGACGGCGGATCCCGTCAAAAATGATGTCCTGTCCCGTCGTGAACTGAAGCTGCATCAACTCGTCGCGCGCACCTTCCCGGACGCTGCGTTTACCAAATCCCCCCGCCAGCAGTGCCTGCGGCTCTGAAGCGAACGCAATCCCGCCCTCATAGGCCGCGATATAAAGCGGCTTGATCCCGAACGGATCGCGCGACAGCACCATCTCATGCCGCCCATGCTCGTTCTCCACGATCGCGATGGCGTACATGCCGCGCAATTCGTGGGTGTAACCCGCACCATCATGCAGCCACAGATGCAGGGGTGGTTCGCAATCGCTATGGGTCTGGAAGCACGTCGCAGGAAACCGTCTGCGGATGGCCGGATCGTTATAGATTTCCCCATTCGCTATCAGCGCCGCCGCGCCAAGTTTGAACGGCTGCGCTCCGCCCGCGATATCCACGATGGAGAGCCGACGGTGACGCAAAGCCGCACTACCCAGATCAAGTCGCCCTTCTCCGTCCGGTCCGCGATGAAAAATGGCCTGCGACATGCGCTCCAGCGCATCCTGATCCGGATGATGTCCGGGCAGGCAGGATAGACCGGCAATTCCACACATCAGGCCCGCACTCCATCCAGAAACGCTGACCAGCGCGCCATGACGACATCCTGGGCAAATTCCCGCTCGAAACGCGCCCGGCCATTCGCCGAAAGCCGGTCCGCCAGCGCCGCATCCTCCAGCACGCTCCCGATCTGCGCGGCAAGATCGCGCTCGTCCTCAACGACAGCCAGAAGCCCGTCCTGCGTCCCTTCGAGGATTTCCTGCGGCCCCTGAATGTTGCTCGCCACCACCGGAACCCCGGCCGAAAGCGCCTCGATCACGACATTGCCCAGCGGCTCGATCCGGGACGGACAGACGAGAACATCACAGGCCCGCAGCCAGGGGCCGCTCTGCGCAATCCAGCCCGGAAGATGCACCCGGTCCGCCACCCCTTCCCCCTGCGCCAGCGTCTCAAGCGCCGCCCGCTCCGGCCCTTCGCCCGCAATGACGAGATGCGCGCCCAGCACATGTTTCATTGCCCGGATCAGGACATCAAAGGCCTTGTTTTCATGCAGTCGCCCAAGTGCCAGAACGAATGGCACACCGGGAGGCAGAAAATCGGGACGCTGCGGCGCGACGGCCGAAAAATCCGTCGCGAAGTTGGGCAGGTGATGCACGCGGTCGGCCGCCCAGCCCTGCGCCCGCATCCAGTCCGCCAGCCCGCGTGTGTTACCGATCAGATGCTCGCAGCGACGATAATTGGACAGATCATAATAGCCGCCCAGCCGCCCGGCGATCTGCCACGGCCCTGACGGCACCAGCCGCGCCGCCCGGCTCATCCAGGCCACCACGATGTCCGGCCGGAATGCCCTGAGACTCCGCCGCAAGCCCGGCGTGGTCCGCAGGTCCAGCAGACCACCGAAACGGTAGCCCCGGGTCTCGACGCCCGCATCCCCAAGCCGTGCGAGCCGCCCCTCGTCATAACGGATCAGCGCCTGAACCGGGCGTCCGTCGCGCGTCTGGGCCATCGTCAGACGCTCGAAGAACAGCTCCGCGCCGCCCCTTGGAGCGCCCGCCATCACATGAGCCACACGACCCCGGTACCCGTTGGACGAAGCAGAATTCATGTCTCTTCTATCGGCCATGACCGACAGGGCATCAAGTCAGTCCTGCACGCCTTTTTCATGCAGGATCTCCTTCGCTGCCGTCAGAACCGTCTCGACCCCCAGCCCCGTCATGGGCGCGTGCCCGTCCTGCCCCGGAGCCTTCACAAACCGTGCGAGCCGACCGGCAGGCGCATATTCCGAAGCCCGTGACGGCCCGAAAAGCCCGAGAGTCGGCGTTCCGGCAGCCGCAGCCAGATGCATCAGCCCCGAATCATTCCCCACAAACAGCGCGCAGCGTTCCAGAAGCGCCGCCACTTCCCCCAGGGAACGGTTTCCTCCCAGATCCAGAGCCTCCGGAAGGGCCTTCAGCACCGGTTTAGCAAGGGCCCGCTCTCCCTCGCCGGGACCATAGAACAGCACGGGGCGAAGATTTTCCGCCCGCAGAGCCTGCGCCAGTTCCACAAACCGCTCCGGCGGCCAGATCTTGCCATCCCAGTTCGCCGTCGGTCCCAGAGCCAGCCAGCGCCCCTGAGGCAGCAGGACCGCCGCGCGCTCCCGCTGGGCTTCGGACGTCCAGACACGGGGCATGGGAGTACGTCGAAAGCCCAGCGCCTCTCCAAGCTGCACAATGCGGCGTCCCGGGCGACGCCCTCCCCGCACGATGATCCGCCGCCGTGCCCGCAACATCAGCCCGAGCAGGGAGCCTCGCAGATCCACGACCATGAACCAGCGCGTCCGGACACACGCCCGCCACAGATCCAGCCAGTGCCGGTCGTGCCGGCGCTTTTCCATGGTCATGACACGCTCACATCGCGGATCGGCCTCGAAAAGCCCCGCCGCCACCGGCCCGCAGACCACCGTGAACATCGCTGCCGGATAACGTTTCTGCAACGCATCCAGCACACCAGTGGAAATGACCGCATCGCCCAACCGGTTGGACGTGATGAACAGGATCCGCATCATTCGCGATGCCACACCGCGTCCTTGATGGTGCTGACGAACGCCTCATGCGCCTGAAGCTCTTCGGCGGTCGGGGGCGCCATTTTCCGTGGCGGACGATGGGCCAAAGCGTTGATCCCGTCCGTCATGCTGCGGCTGCGGGACGGTCCCGCGAGCCCCAGCCCGCGCTGACGCCCCCCCATGAGTTCGACATACACTTCTGCCAGAAGCTTGCAGTCCAGCAGGGCGTTATGGGTGCCGCGCTGGGACAGGTCGATGCCAAAACGCCGGCACAGCGCATCGAGGCTCGCCGGAAGGCCGGGATATTTCTTCCGCGCCATTTCCACCGTATCGATGGCCCGGCTGGCATAATCGAGCGGCTCGCGCCCACAGGCCTTCAGTTCCGCATTGACGAACTTGAAATCGAACCGGGCATTATGCGCGATCATCGGGCTGTCCCCGATGAACTCCAGAAACCCGTCCGCCACCTCGGCGAATCTGGGCTTCCCCTCCAGATCCTCGATCCGGAAGCCATGCACCTTCGTCGCCTCGGGCGGAATGTCGCGCTCGGGATGAATGAGCACATGATACGCCTCACCCGTCGGCAGATCGTCGATCAGTTCGAGCGCCGCGATCTCGATGATGCGGTCGCCCATATCCGGGTCAAAGCCCGTGGTTTCCGTATCGAACAGGATGGATCGTTTCATGACGCCTCACGAAGCCGGTGCAACAGGGCATGGACCTGCCTGACGGCCTGCCCACGCGACAGGCCGGTTCGTATCACGATGTCGGCCCGGCGTCTGCGCTCATGGTCGCCCATCTGGCGCGCCAGCAACCCTTTGGCATCCGCTACACTCATGCGCCCCCCGCTGCGTCCCCGCTGCCGGATGCGGGACAGACGCGTGCCCATTGGGGCATGAGCCACAACAACCACATCGCAGCGCCGGTCCTCCCCGATTTCCATGAGCAGAGGAATATCCAGCACGCAGAATGGCTCTTTCCGCGCCCGGCAGCGCTTCAGAAAATGCTCCCGTTCGGCCCGGACCAGCGGATGCATGATGCCTTCCAGCCGCTTCAGAGCCTCGGGCTGCCCCCGCACGGTCTCACGAAGCGCCGCACGATCCAGACGTCCATCGACCACGGTTCCGGGAAATGCCTGCCCGATCAGAGGCAGCGCTTTCCCCCGTTCGCCCTGAAGAGCCCGGACACACGCATCCGCATCAAAAACCGGCACCCCGGCCCTGCGGAACAGCGCGGCGACCGTGCTTTTCCCGGCCGCCATCCCCCCCGTCAGGCCAATGATCTTCACGCGTCAGCGCGCAGGCTCGCTGCCAGAAGATCGAACGTCGTCTGGTCAATCTGCGGATCAACGCCGAACCATGCCCTGAAGCCAGCCCGCGCCTGATGAACCAGCATACCCAGACCATCCACCGTCCGCAGGCCCCGCGCCTGAGCCGCCAGCAGCAGGGGCGTCTCGCGCGGCGTATAGACGATATCCGTCACGCACAGCCCCGGCGCTGCTTCCCGCAACGCCGTGTCCCAGTCCAGACCGGGCTTGCCGCCCATGCCCATCGATGTGGCATTCACCAGCAGCGAACAGCCTGACAGCAGCGACGGCCATTCAAACCAGGCCACGGCCTCGCCACCACCAAGCGCGTCCACCAGCGCCTCAGCCCGCTCCAGCGTCCGGTTCGCAATCACGACTTCGCAGCCCCGGTCCAGAAGTGCCGCCGCCACGGCCCGCGCCGCACCACCCGCACCCAGAACCATGGCACGACCGCCAATGGCCACGTCATGCGCACTCAGATTGTCGCAGAAACCCGTCCCATCCGTGCAGTCCCCAATAATCCGCCCCGCCACGAAACAGATGGTGTTCACCGCTCCCGCCCGTTTCGCGGTTGGCGTAAGTTCGTCACAGGCCAGCATCGCCGCTTCCTTATGCGGAATCGTGACATTCACGCCCTGAAACCCCGCCGCAGCCAGTCCACGCAATGCCTGATCGAATCCTTCCGGACGGGTCGGCAGCGGGACATATGCGCCGTTCACACCATTCACCCGGCACCAGTGATTGTGCATCAGCGGGGAACGGGAATGTTCCACCGGCCAGCCCATGACACCCGCAAGCTTCGTATGCCCGTCAATCATGCTCCCGGCTCCTCCGCCAGCTTTTCCCAGACTTTTGGCAGCAGTGCCGCCAGACGCCCGGCCCATTCCCGCTGCCCGGTTTTTTCGACAATCAGATCCTGCCGGATTTCAATCTCCAGATATGGCAGCCCCGCCGCTTCCGCATGACGCGGAACCGTATAATCGGACGTATCGGTCAGAACGTAAGGCTCATTGTCCCCAACACACAGGGTCCTGTCTTCGCGCAGCAGATCCAGCGCAATCGACGCCATGCGGCTGTCCTGATTGTGCAGAATCCCGATCTGCCAGGGCCGGTCCTTCCCGTTCATCTGCGGCGTAAAGCTGTGCAGGGCGATCAGCGCGGTCGGACGCGACCCGCGCTCCACCAGAACCTCGGCGATCGTATCATGATACGGATGCAGGATTTCCCGCTCCCGCCGGGCCCGGCATGTCTCCTGCGCCGCCTGATTGGCCGGAACCGGTGTCCCGTCGCTCACAAGCGGCATGGACGTCGGATGGCCCGGCGCGCGGTTGCAGTCGATCACGAGCCGGGAATAGACCTGCTCGATCAGTGCCGAGCCCAGCGTCTCGTGCAGGATACGCCCCACGCCGACGATGCCGATGTCCCACGCGATATGTCGCTGCCAGTCCTCGGTCTGCACCCCCATGTCCCCCAGCGCATCCGGAACAGCCCGCCCCGCATGATCGCTGACGAACACGAACGGAGACGGCTTCTGTTCGGGAAAAAGAAGGAAGGGCGCCGGATCACTGGCGCCGAGAAGGGGAGCAGACATCAGGACTTCACACTCTTACTATCCGGCCAAGGCCTGCACAGTATGCCTCACGGCGTCCGCAGACCAGTCCATGTTCCCGATGGACTCCGCCACGACTTCGCCTTTCGCATTCAGGATCAGCGAACGCGGCACACCGTGAAGGGACATGACGTCCGACGTCAGTTCCTTGAGGTCATCCGGGCGGACCTGCCGGATGGACTGTACCAGCGCCGTCTGATCCGCAGTTTCCATCATCACCCCCGACACCGGATCGACCAGAACCGGCAGCGTGTCGATCCCGTGGCTGTCATAGAACGCCCGAACCTTGGGAACCGTGCTGCCACGCACAGCGACAGCGACGATCTGCGGGCCATCCGCACCCAGAGCCTTGGCCGTCGCGTTTACGGAAGGCAGTTCGCGAATGCAGGGCGGGCACCAGGTGGCCCAGAAATGCAGGATGAACGGTTTGCCGTACCAGTGCGACAACGGCACGTCCTGATCCTGCTCATTCTTTACACTCAGCGCAGGCAGGACCTTCGGCACGGCCAGCCTGCCGAAAGAATTCGGCTCGAAAGCCAGTCCCTTGCCAGCCTCTTCCTTTGCAGCCGTTGCGGCAATGGCCCCTTTTGAAATAGCGCCTCCCGAAACCAGAAGGGCGCCCGCACCTCCCAGAAGATAACGACGTGTCAGCGGAAAAGTCATGATTGAAATCCGTTCTTTCATTACAGCAGGTCTGTCACGGTGGGGCTCAGGCCCCTATCCCGGCCAGAACCCGGCGCAGCGCCTCAGGCGCAGCCGGATCGGCCCAGTCAAGCGATCCCGCAGCCAACGCCCGGACGCGCCCGCTTCCATCAATCAGGAATGTTACGGGAATGGCAAGCTCCCCCTGACCATACCAGTCCTTCAGCTCCGGACCGCCGACCGTCCAGGCGGGCAGTCCCGACACGTTACTGCGCGCCAGAAAGGCGCGGACGTCTTCCGCAGCCCCACTCGACACCGCGACCGGCACCACCGGACAGTCGGCACCCCAGCCCTGCATGAAAGCCTCCAGAGCCGGCAGTTCATGACGGCACGGCGGGCACCACGTCGCCCAGACATGCAGCAGAAAAGGCGCCCCCCGACGGGAAACAAGCGGATAACGCGCCCCATCCGGGCCGGAAAGGCTGAATCCCACCGGCCGGGAACGCGGTTTTCCCGGAACGAGACTTCCGATTGACGCGCCACGACGCACCACCGTACCCGCCAGCCGCGATGCGGCCACCCCCACGAGGATCGCCAGCCCCGCCGTCCCGGCAACGACACTCCGCCGACTGACGCGCCCGGTGCTCACGCAGGCTTTGCCGCCTGAAGACCGGCAAGAATCTTCTCAAGCGCGCCCTGCCCGTCCGGAGCATCCCACGCCATTTCGCCCTCCACACTCGCCCGCAGACGCCCCTGCGCATCAATGACGCAGGTCATGGGCAAGCTCGGCTCGCCGGATTTGAACCACTGGGAAAATTCGTGCTGTCCCAGCGTCCAGGGCGCGATATGCGGCAGACTCCCCTGCGCCAGAAACATCATGACCTTCGGCAGGGGACTGGCCACGGCGACCGGAATCACGGGGACTGCCCCCCCGGATTTCTCGATGAATGTATTCAGTGCGGGCAGCTCCAGTCTGCACGGCGGGCACCAGGTCGCCCATAAATGCAGAATAAATGGCCGCCCCCGCATCGTGGCGAGGGACAGTGACGTCCCTCCCGGTCCCACAAGCTGGAAGTTCACGGGCTCAAGCCTCGGCGCACCCGGCGTGAGCGCGGGCAGCATAGGATGCGCGCCCTCCGTCTCAGCGGCGCGAGCGACATTTCCCAGCCCGCAATTGCAGAGGGAGGCTGCCGCAGCTAGGCTGGCCGCTCTTCCAAGAAGGGTTCGCCGGTCGATCTGCTTCCGAATCATCTGCTTACGGTTCTCATGAAAAACGCTCCTGTCGACACACAATCAGATGCCGCTACATCCTTTGAAGGCACAGCCGCCAATCCGCAATGGGGTGGCCGCTTCGCCTCGGGTCCGGCCGCCATCATGGGCGAGATCAACGCCTCCATCGGATTTGACAAGATCCTGTGGCGACAGGACATCCGCGGCTCCCTCGCCCATGCCGCCATGCTCCAGAAGGTCGGCCTGCTGACCGAGACCGAACTGGCCGAAATCCGTCAGGGCCTGGGCGACATCGCACAGGAAATCGGCGAAGGCCGCTTCGAGTTCTCCCCGGCCCTCGAAGACATCCACATGAACATCGAGGCCCGCCTTTCCGAACGCATCGGCGAGGCCGGCAAGCGCCTGCACACGGCGCGCTCGCGCAACGATCAGGTTGCCACCGATTTCCGCCTCTGGGTCCGTGATGCCATCGACGGCCTGCAGGAGCAGACAGCCGCCCTGATGCGCTCCCTCGCCACACGCGCGCTGGAGCATGCCGCAACGCCGATGCCGGGCTTCACCCATCTTCAGGTCGCCCAGCCGGTCACGTTCGGCCACCATCTTCTGGCCTATGTGGAGATGCTGTCGCGCGATCGCGGGCGCCTGCGCGATGCCCGCGCCCGTCTGAACGAATGCCCGCTCGGCTCGGCCGCCCTCGCCGGAACGTCCTTCCCGATCGACCGCCGCATGACAGCGTCGGCGCTGGATTTCGACCGCCCGACCGCCAATTCGCTCGACGCCGTCTCGGACCGTGATTTCGCGCTCGAGTTCCTGTCCGCCCTGTCGCTTCAGGCCATGCACCTGTCCCGTCTGGCCGAAGAAATCGTGATGTGGGCCTCCGCCCCCTTCGGCTTCATCACGCTGTCCGATGCCTTCACGACCGGCTCGTCCATCATGCCGCAGAAGCGCAACCCGGACGCCGCCGAACTCGTCCGCGCCAAGATCGGCCGCATCATGGGCGATTTCGTGGGCCTGCTGACGGTCATGAAGGGCCTGCCGCTCGCCTATGCCAAGGACACGCAGGAAGACAAGGAACCCGTCTTCGACGCCACCGAGGCCATGACGCTCTCGCTGGCCGCCATGGACGGCATGATCCGGGACCTGAAAGCCAATGCGCCGCGGATGCGCGAAGTCGCAGGCATGGGCTTCTCCACCGCGACCGATCTTGCCGACTGGCTGGTCCGCGAACTGCGCGTCCCCTTCCGCACAGCCCATCACGTTACCGGCCGTCTGGTCGGCATGGCGGAACAAAAAGGCTGCGATCTGGCCGATCTGTCGCTTGAAGAAATGCAGTCCGTCGAACCGCAGATCAACAAGGGCGTTTTCGATGTCCTGACCGTCGAAGCCTCTCTGGCATCCCGCACCAGCGAAGGCGGCACCGCACCGGCCAATGTAAAGCATCAGGCCGAAGCATGGCTCGCCAAACTTGGAGAAACCGCATGAAAACACTGCTGCTCGTCAGCATGGCGGTCATGGCCCTCGGCCTGACCGCCTGCGGCAAGAAAGGCGCTCCACACGCCCCCGGCCCCTCGCAGGACATCACCTATCCGGGCACTTATCCACCGGAATAAGCCTCTGTCGGCAGGCTCGCGTCCAGAGCCTGCCGCACCAGCGGATGCTCCAGCACCTGCCGGGCCGTCCAGCCCTTCTGCCGCAGTACCCGCACACCTTCCGCGCCATCCCGCTTGGACAGCTTGTGCCCGTCCCCATCCAGAATGAGCGCATGATGCGCATAAGCCGGTTCCGGCCATCCCATCAGTTCCTGCAAAACGCGCTGGACTGACGTCGCCTCATACAGATCCCGCCCCCGTGTCACAGTGGTCACACCTTCAAGCGCGTCATCATGCGTGACGCACAGATGATACGAGACGCCCGTATCCCGCCGCGCCAGAACGATATCGCCGAACGCATCGGCCTTCCCCACAATCCGTCCGTGCCCGACCTCATGCCACCCCGGCACTTCCTGAAGCACGTCCAGGGCCCGCTGCATATCAAGCCGCCAGACCGGATCGCGGCCCTGCCTGTCCACAGGACTGCCACGCCGGCAGGTTCCAGGATAAACGAGACTCCCATCCGGCGCCTCCCCGGTCGCGGCCCCGGAAATCTCCCGCCGCGTGCAGAAACACGGATACAGCAACCCCCGCTCCCGCAGGTTTTCCAGCACGGCATGATACTCCGCCAGATGCTTCGACTGCTGCCGGACCAGCTCGTCTGATGCCAGTCCAAGCCAGTCCAGATCTTCACGCAATGCCTGCGTCAGTTCCGGCGTGCAGCGCGTCGTATCAATATCCTCGATACGAATCAGAAACTTTCCAGCCTCTCCGGCCATGATCCGCGAGTACAGCCCCGAGACCACATGCCCCAGATGCAGAAACCCCGTGGGACTCGGCGCAAATCGTGTCGTGGCGGGAGGCGTCATGATTGTGTCACCAGCGTTTGCTTGCGATCCGCACAGTTTACTGGAATAGTTTTCTCAAAGAAGCCGACGACACGTGTTTTCCCGCTGTTTGTCCCGTTTTCATTCGGCGCCGTAACCCCCACATGTGTCGTCCTTGCAGAAAGGATGCGTGTGGTGTCCGTCAGCGGTCAGCATTTTCCGGCTCTTGTCCTGAACGCGGATTTCCGTCCGCTGTCCTATTTCCCGCTCTCGCTCTGGTCCTGGCAGGAAGCCGTCAAGGCTGTCTTCCTCGACCGCGTGTCGGTCCTCTCCGAATACGAAGACGCCGTCGTCCACTCCCCGAGCCAGAGCATGCGCCTGCCCAGCGTCATTGCGCTGAAGGACTATATCCCTACCGTCCGCAAGCCGGCCTTCACCCGCTTCAACGTCTTCCTGCGAGACAATTTCTCGTGTCAGTACTGCCACGACCGATTGCCAACGCATGAACTGACCTTCGATCACGTCATCCCCCGTGCCCGCGGCGGTCGCACGACGTGGGAAAACGTCGTCACCGCCTGCAGCCCCTGCAACCTGCTCAAGGGCTCCAAACTGCCCAGCGAACTCGGCATGCACCCGCACCGCAGACCCGTTCAGCCCAGCAGCCGCCTGCTACAGGAAAATGGCCGGACCTTTCCGCCCCATTATCTTCACGAAAGCTGGCGCGATTATCTGTACTGGAATACCGAACTCGAAACCTGAGCACACGTTCAGTCAGTCCAACTTCTGCAAGGATGGACTTCCATGCGTACTGGACTTCTACTGACGACACTGGCCCTCGGCCTGTCGGTAACCGCCCTGCCCGCTTCCGCGGAAACCCTGCATCTCTTCGGGCCCTTCAAGGGCGAACACGGTGCGACTGCCCCGATCCGGGGCTCGGCATCCGCAATGCTGGATACCACCAAGAACACCCTGACCTACCGCTTCGAAGATAACGGCCTCTCCGGCCCGGTCACAGCCGCCCATCTTCATGGTCCTGCCCCGGACGGTCAGGATGCCGGCGTCCTCGCTCCCATCAACGGGCCTTACACAACCCGCATGACCGGTACGCTCCAGCTTACCGCTGATCAGGTCAAGGAAGTCCAGGCCGGACAGACCTACATCAACCTCCACACAGAAAAATATCCGGATGGTGAAGCCCGTGCCCAGCTCACCACCGAACTCACCGGACACAAACACCACATGGAATAAGCGTCTTTAATCTAGGCGCATACAAAAAGGCCTGCCCCGCAAGGGACAGGCCTTTTTCATACCCATAGACTGAGAGGAGACACTTAGGCCCCCGAAGAAGACATCACTGACCCGCTGCGTCGGTCTTGGTATCCGGGGTCTTGTCCGAACGTCCCGGATCAAGGTCACGGGCAGTCTTCTTCGTCCAGGCGCCTGTCTCGTGCACAGCCTCTTTCGTGCCGGCCTTGGTGGCTTTCCAGCCTTTTTCGCCTTCCCGGCCCGTCCAGTGCGCCGCATGGGAAACACCATCCTTCGTGGCATCCCAACCCTTTACGCTCTGCGTCTTCGTCCATTGGGCCGCATCGGACGTGCCATGACGAACGGCAGCCCAGGACTGACGCACGCTGCGGCAAAGATCGGTCTCACAGGGCTTCTCGGACGGCTCGGCTGCCATGGCCGTCGGCATCAGGACCACACCCGCCACGAGCAGCGAAGCAGAAAAAGAAAGGAACCGGATCGACATCAGGATCATCCTTGTTTTGAAAGATTTCACACTGTCACTCCCCGAAGAGCCGGACAAGCCCGACACATCTCCTCAGGAAACACGACAAAGAAAAACCCCGCATTCCTGCGGGGGTTTCCAAAGACTTTCTATCCGTGAATCAGGTCCGGTCTCATTCCCACTCGATCGTGCCCGGCGGCTTGGACGTGATGTCATAGGTCACGCGGTTGATGCCCCGCACCTCATTGACGATACGTCCGGCCACCCGGTTCAGGAAGGCGAAGTCGAACGGATAGACTTCCGCCGTCATGCCATCCGTGCTGGTCACGGCACGCAGGGCACAGGCCTGATCGTAGGTCCGGCCATCGCCCATCACACCGACCGTCCGGACCGGCAGCAGAACCGCAAAAGCCTGCCAGATCGCATCGTAAAGCCCGGCCCGGCGGATTTCTTCAAGATAGATCACGTCCACCTTGCGCAGCAGATCCAGCTTCTCCTTGGTGACGTCACCCGGAATACGGATCGCCAGCCCCGGCCCCGGGAACGGATGCCGCCCGACGATGCTTTCCGGAATCCCCAACTCACGGCCAAGCATCCGGACCTCGTCCTTGAACAGTTCGCGCAGCGGCTCGACCAGTTCCATGTTCATGCGGTCCGGCAGACCGCCGACATTATGGTGGGACTTGATCGTCACGGACGGACCACCCGAGAAGCTTACGCTCTCGATGACGTCCGGATACAGCGTACCCTGCGCCAGGAACTGCGCCCCGCCCAGCTTCGCGGCTTCCTCTTCGAACACCTCGATAAACAGACGGCCGATCGTCTTGCGCTTGACCTCGGGGTCCGTCACGCCAGCCAGTTCCTTCAGGAACAGCTCGGAGGCGTCACGATGCACGAGACGGATATTGAAGCGTCCGCGGAACGTCTTGACGACCTCATCCGCTTCACCCGTACGCATGATGCCCGGATCGACGAAAATACAGGTCAACTGATCGCCGATCGCATCATGGATCAGCTTGGCTGCAACAGAGCTGTCCACACCACCCGACAGACCGCAGATCACACGACCCGAACCAACCTGCTTGCGGATACGCGCGATTTCCAGATCACGGAAACCGGCCATCGTCCAGGTTCCGCTGCAACCGGCCACATTATGCGTGAAGTTGCGGATCAGCGCAGCACCATGCGGCGTGTGCACGACTTCCGGATGGAACTGCACACCATACAGGCGACGCCCCTCATCCGCGATGATCGCGAACGGAGCTCCTTCGGAATGGGCAACGGCACGGAAGCCCGGCGGAAGCTGCGTGACGCGGTCACCATGGCTCATCCAGACCTGCTCACGCTTGCCACGCGCCCACACGCCACGGAACAGCGAGCAGTCCTCGGCAATATCAATATAAGCGCGGCCGAATTCGCGGTGCTCGTGGTTCTCGACCTTGCCCCCCAGCTTCTGGCACATTGCCTGCTGACCATAGCAGATTCCCAGCACGGGCCGGTTCAGCGCGAAGACCACATCCGGAATCGGCGGTGCATTCTCGTCATGCACACTGGCCGGGCTGCCGGACAGGATGATGCCACGCGGATTGAAAGCGCGGATCTTATCCTCGGTCGCCGTATACGGCCAGATTTCGCAGTAAACGCCGCTTTCGCGGACGCGGCGCGCAATAAGCTGCGTCACCTGGCTGCCGAAATCCAGAATCAGGATACGGTCTTCGTGAAGAGTTTCGTCGAGCTTTTCGACGGTGCTGGCGTCCTGCTGGGTCAATGTCATGGCCTCGCGTTCCGGTTTCATGGTGCCTTTTGAGGCTCTCCTATAAGGTGTTGTGTCGTCTGCGTCATCCATTCTGCAACACGGAACAAGAACAACATGCGCCTGCCAGCACTTTTCGCCCTCTCCGCCACGGCTCTGCTCGCCGCCTGCGCCGGAACCCCCGACCCCGGACATGATCCGACCGGCTCCTGGGTCGGAGCCCTCGTCGCCGATCAGGGCACCTGCCCGACCGAACGCCCCTCGACGCTGCGCATCCGCGGAAAGGAGATCCTGTTTACGCCAGCCGACGGCTCACAGGTCCTGCACGGCACCTATACGCCCGGAAGCCGGCACTATCATGCTGAACTCGCCATGACGGATCTGAACCACCACCCCACGGCCGTCGTCTTCAACGGATACCCCGTCGGACAGGCCATCGGCGGCATTTTCGGTTCTCCGTCCTGCCGCGCTCACATCACCATGACACGTCACTGATTTTTTTTTGAAAGCGGGGTTGTCAGGTCAGTTAAGCCTCTGTAAAACCCCGCCTCACAGCGCACCCGTAGCTCAACTGGATA
>NZ_JBDNYY010000003.1:0-122816 GCF_047722525.1 Gluconobacter sp. | reverse complement strand
GAGCACCAGACTACGAATCTGGGGGTTAGAGGTTCAAGTCCTTTCGGGTGCACCAGTCTTCTCCTGATGAAGACCTATACAATGTGTCCGCACCCGTAGCTCAACTGGATAGAGCACCAGACTACGAATCTGGGGGTTAGAGGTTCAAGTCCTTTCGGGTGCACCACATTGCCTTCCTCCTGACAATTCAGTGCCGGACCCGCTCCAGACAGCGATAGACCTCGTCCCATTCATAGGGCTTGGACAGGAACATCGTGCCACCCGGCAGGCGTCCCAGATCCTGAATTCGCGTCCCGGAGGTCAGAACCAGTCCGATTTCAGGACGCCGTTCGCGGATAACGCAGGCCAGTTCCACCCCATCCATGTCCCCGGGCATGTTCACATCGGAAAAAATGGTCCCGATGTCCGGATGCCGTTCAAGCATATCCAGAGCCTCGCCCGCATCCGCCGCGAGGGATGCTTCATAGCCCCCCTCTTCCAGCATATCCGCCGCAAGAAAGCGCAGAAGAGCCTGATCCTCGACAACGAGGACATGCCTTCTGTTGACCTTCATGGACTCCCCGCGGGACCTTCCTTTCGGAGCCACCCCGGACGATGCCCCCTCCTTCATGGACATGACATACATGGCAATCACCTTTCGGGATTGAAAAACCTGTAACACCCATTCGGTGCCTTGCCGTCTGCAACGTCACGGGAGGGCGTATGTTTGCATGCATGTTTTTTTTCTGACGTGCAGTCCACGCATGGGAACCCACAGCCCCTGCGGAACTTTCAGTGCGGCAGAGGCGCTGCAAATCCCCCCCGGCCCGCGGTCGCAAGCACGTCGATCCCGACAATACCCCACTGCCCGTCAGGCTGCCGCACCAGAAGCGGACCGCCGCTGTCTCCCCGGGTTGCCGAGCAGTCGTGATGGATCAGTCCGTTAACAGCCAAACCATTGATCTGACAGGCAATATCTCCATAAGGGACCTCCGCCCGGTCCTGCGGATATCCGACCAGCATCGCCGACGCCCCCATCCGTGCTTCGCCATAGGGAACAAGATCCCCCGGCGTCACAACCGGCCGGTCCAGAATCAGGGTCGCCCGATCCTCGGGTGCCGTGCCCCCTTCATTTTCAGGGTCGTATCCGGGGGCAATAACAAAGTGCGTCACCTGCGCATGAAGCCGGTAGTGACCCAGCGCATACCCCATCAGGACATGCACATCCCGGGGCTGGATATAATGCCGCGTCGTCGGCAGCCACAGACAGTGCGCTGCCGTGACCATCACCGTCGGCGCCACGGCAAACCCCGTGCATCGTCCCCCGAGCGCCGTCTGGACGCGCCCGAGAATCCGCCAGGGTGCCGTATTCACATCCACGATGCTGCGATGACTGTCAGGGCCGAGTCCCGGCAATTCCGCCGCCGGAGCCGCCAGAGCCGCTCCGCCCGACAGACAGACCATCAGCAGCCCCGGGATGCGCCTCACCCCAGATGATCCGGGCCGAACGCATCGGGCAGAAGCTCGGAAAGTGTCCGGGTCATGAGCATATCCCCCCTGGGTGAAATCATGTGAACCCGCAGCTCCGGCAGCCCGAACTCCCGCAGCTTCTGCCGGCAACCCCCGCAGGGCGTGCAGGGCTCATCACCCCCCACGATCACGATTTCCTCGATGCGGCGCCCGCCACTCCGCACCATGGCGGCGATCGCTCCAGCCTCGGCACAGGTCCCGAGCGGATAGGCCGCATTTTCAACATTGCAGCCGGAATGGACCACACCCTCACACCGCAACGCCGCGCCAACCTGAAAGCGCGAATAGGGTGCATAGGCACGCGAACGGGCCTCAAGGGCCTCTCGGATCAGTTCCTGTATCATGCCCATGACATTATCCTCTGCGGGTTCAGCTTGGAACATGCTTCCAAGAGCGATACGGTAGCATCATCATGAGTGCACCGCTTCCCTCCGATCCCGCCACCGATCCGTCTTTCTCCGACATGCTGGAAACCCGTCCCTCGCTGAAGATGGATATCCGGGATGGCCTGCTGTTCGAAGGCGTGCCCCTCCACGTCATCGCGGCCGCCGTCGGAACGCCGTGCTGGATCACGGGAGCCGAAACGCTTCGACGCCGGGCCAAGGCCCTGCGGGCCGCATTTGAAGCCCGGAACCTGCCGGTGAACATGCATTTCGCCATGAAATCACAGGATCATCAGGCCACCCTGACCATCCTGCGCCAGTGCGGCTACGGCGTCGACATCGTCAGCGGCGGTGAAATGCAGCGCGCGCTCCATGCCGGGATTCAGCCCTCCGGCATCGTGTTCTCCGGCGTCGGCAAGTCCGATGCCGAACTGCGCGCCGCCGTCGAACATGACATCGCACAGGTCAATGTCGAGAGCGTCGAGGAACTGTACCGTCTGGACGAGATCGCCCGCGCCTGTGGCCGCGTCGCGCGTGCGGCCCTGCGCGTCAACCCGGACGTGGACGCCGACACCCATGACAAGATTTCCACGGGCCGCGCCGGAGACAAGTTCGGCATCGAGCATCGCCGGGCCGTCGCCCTCTACGGCGAAGCCGCCAGCCTGAAAAACGTCCGCCTCGTCGGCCTGGCCGTCCATCTGGGCAGCCAGATGCTCACCGCAGGCCCCTTCCGCGAAGGTTACACACGACTGGCCGACATGGTCCGCGAAATCCGCGCCGCCGGTCACACCGTCGAAGCCGTGGACTGCGGCGGGGGTCTGGGCATCCGCTACCGGGACGAAATCGCGCCTTCGCCCGACATGCTTGCCGGGGTCATCGCCGAGACACTGGGCGATCTCGACGTGCGCCTCAGCATCGAACCCGGCCGCTGGCTCTCCGCGCCCACCGGCATCCTGCTGACGCGCGTGATCGAAACCAAGGCCGGTAATCCCGATTTCGTCGTGATCGACGCCGCCATGAACGATCTCGCCCGCCCGTCTCTCTATGAATCATGGCACGGGATCATGCCCGTCGCTCCCACTGGTCTGACCAGCCCCACGAAACTCTGGGATATCGTCGGACCGGTCTGTGAAAGCAGCGACATCTTCGCCCGCGACCGCGCCCTTCCCGCGGAGACGAAACGCGGCGATCTGATCGCCCTCCTCGATACGGGCGCCTATGGCTCCGTCATGAGTTCGACCTACAATACCCGTCCCCTCGCGGCGCAGGTCCTGATCGACAGCGGAAAATGGGAGATCATCCGCCAGCGCCAGAGCGTTGCGGAACTGATCGCCGCCGAAACCGTTCCCGAGTGGCTGACCGCTAAGGACGACCATGGCTGAGCCAAACCCGGCCCTCCACCTCAAAGCCCTGCGCCGGAAAGCCCAGCGCGTCCTGTGGTGGGAACGCGCGTGGAAGCCTCTGCGCTGGCCCCTGCTTCTCGTTGCCTTCTACGCGCTGGCCTGTCTGGCGCGCGTCCCCCAGTCCCTGCCGGACTGGCTGCATGCCCTGCTCGAACTCTGTGTTCTCGGCACGGCGCTGTGGCTGACCATCACCGGCCTGCGCAGCGTCCCCTCCGTTCCCGTCTCCGTGGCGGACCGCCGGATCGAACAGGATTCCCATCTCGCCTTCCAGCCCCTCCTCAGCCTGACAGACCGCCCGGCCTTTGCCGGAAATGGCGAACAGTCCGCCATCTGGTCCCGCCATGTCGAGCGCGTCACGGCCTCTCTTGGTGCGCTTCGCGTCGGACTCCCGCGTCCCGAGACCAGCCTGCATGAACGCCTCGCGCTCATCGCCGTCCCACTGGCCATCGGTGTTGCTGCTGTTCTTGGTGGTACACACACACCATCGCGCCTCCATGCCGGCCTGATCCCCGGCGTGGATGACGACAGCATCCCCCTGCCAACCCTTCAGGCGTGGATCGACCGGCCGTCCTATGCTCCCGGCGCCCCGATCTTCCTGTCCACAACAGGCCGCACCACCCTCAATGTTCCTCAGGGCGCCATCCTGAACGCCACCATCACCGGCGCGCATGGAAAACCCTCCCTGCACGGGATCGCATCCCCCGAACAGAACAGGCTCGATACCGAAAGCTGGAACAGCCACGGCACCCTCCAGCAGTCCGGCACCATCAGCATCACCGTCCGTGGCCGCACCCTCGGCTCATGGCGCGTAACGGTCGAACCCGACCTGCCCCCCACTGTCACCTGGGACGGCACGCCGGGCCCGCAGAAAGACGACTGGCGCACCGGCCTGCCCTGGCACGTCCACCAGACCTATGGCGTCGCCTCGCTTGAAGCCGAAATCAACCTGCCCGGCCTCACCCGAGGCCGCATCCTGCGCGTCCCCATCCCGCTCGACGGACAGCCCAAGGACGCGAAAGGCGTCGCCACGCCAGACCTTTCATCCGATCCGTTCGCCGGAATGGAAGTCGAAGGCCGCCTGCACGCCAAGAGTGTTTCCGGCCGCGAAAGCCGCAGCGACATCGTCAAATTCCAGATTGCCGCCCGCAAGTTCACTGACCCGCTGGCCCGCGCCCTTGTCGCCCTGCGCCGCCGCCTCATGCTCGGCCAGCAACGCGCCTCGCAGGCCGCAGCCGAACTGAACCTTCTGACGCAGACAACGGACGAGCGCGCCGTTCTCGCAGCCCTTGGCCTAGAGATTGCCTCCCTTCAGAAAGATGCCCCTGAAGGCTCCGCGGACCGCGTGCCCGGCGAACTCTGGGCACTGGCCCTCTATCTGGACGACCTGCGCCGTGACGGGCCTGAAATCGCCGATGCCGCCGCCGAGGTCCGGGCCGCCCAGCAGGGCGTGCAGCAGCAGCTCGATCACATGCGCGACCTCGGCGACAAGGGCCATACCCTTCCCGAACAGGAAGAACTCCAGCGCCGCACACAGGCCCTCAAGGATGCCCTGAACCGCCGGATGCAGCTCCTGTTCTCGCGCGCCGCCCAGAGCGGGATCGTCATGCCGCAGTCCGGCACCAGCTCGGCCGATCCGTTCTCCGACGAGATGCGCCGCCTTCAGTCCGAAGCCAATCAGGGTCACGGAGATGAGGCCCTCAAGCGACTCCAGCAGATGGAAGACATGGCCGAGCGCATGCGTCAGGCCCGCCCCGAGGATCTCAAGGCCCTGGCCGAACAGATGAAGGCGCAGGCCGAAGCCCGTGCCCAGCGCGCGGCCCTGCATGATCTCGTTCACCGCGAGACCACCCTGCTCGACCACACGCAGTCCCGCCTCTCCGCCGCCCGCAAGGCCGCAGCCCCTCCCGACGACGGCAGCCACCCGGATGTCAGCCAGATGTCCACGGCCGACCTGCTCCGCCAGCTCGGTATGCAGCCTCCGCCCGGCATGGAGCAGCCTGCCGACGCCAAACCGGCTGCACCGGTTGATCCGGCAACCGTCGCCGCCCAGTCGGAAGGACGCCGCGCGGACCACGCCCTGCAACGCGCGCTGCAGCGCGTGAACGACATCCTGAGCCACCGCGTAAAGGACCTGACCGGGAAACCCGCCACCGCCTTCGACAAGGCGAAGGCGGACATGCAGACCGCGCGTGAAGCTCTGGCGGACCGCAAGGATGCCGAGGCCCAGACCGCCGAGCAAAAAGTCCTCGCCGACCTCTCCGAAGCCGGAAAGCAGATGCGCCAGAACCAGAAATCCGGCGGATCAGGAAAGGGTCAGGGCGGCGGCAGCCTGAGTTTCATCCCGTCCGGGGGCGCAGGCGGTTCCGGTCAACCCCAGCATGGCGCGAAAGGCCAGCAGGGCGATGACGGCGACCAGCCCCAGGCCGGCGACGAAGACGGCGATGATGACGACCAGAAGGATCAGGATCCGTTGGGCCGCAAACTGGGTGAAGGCGACAAGGGCAAGGACTCCGACGCCCATATCCCGGACAAGAGCGCCCGGGACCGCGCCCGGGACATCGAGCGCGAACTCCGCCGCCGTGCCTCGGACCGCACCCGACCGCAAAGCGAACTGGATTATCTGGAACGGCTCCTCAAATCGTTCTGAGACAAAAAAGCCCGGCACCCTGATGGCGCCGGGCTTTTTCAGTTCCTGTCATCAATGAACATAAGCGGCTGTTTCACGCAGTTGCTGCCCCGTCCGGGCCGCGGCCTCAATCTGATCAGCACCGGGCAATACTCCGTGCATCAGGATCTTCCAGTTCGGATCGGCGACCAGAATCGCACACAGATCACTCCAGTAGAGCGATGCATCAAAATGCGGATTGGTACTGTTATGAAGCAGCGCCAGCGCCTGATCGGCATGACCCTTGAAGATCAGGTCCAGCATGATCTGCGTGGTTGTGGGCAGGCCCTGCCCCGGAAAATGATGCCGGACCTCCCCCATGAACGCTCCGGTTTCATTTCCAATGGACGCCCCTTCGAAGGCCATGGAAACAACGGACAGGGAGCCCCGCTGCACCCGGTTCGCATCCAGCGCGAATGTCCCATTGCGCCAGATCACGGGGACCGGTGTAGATACGCTTTCAGAGTTAGGGGCACCGAACGGCATCATCACGGGGATCGAGAACCAGAACCCGAATGGCCCGGTCGCTGGAGCAGCCTGCGGCGGATATTCAGGCTGCCGACAGTCGCTGAGCTTCTGGAAATGCGACAGTTGCGCAAACCGCAACGCAACATATTCTCCGCACAGTCCAGAGCCGCCCCCACCCACATAAAACAGCAGATCCGGTCCCTTACCCGGCCCTGTCCGTTTCCAGAGGGTCGCAATAAATCCGGGTGGTCCTTCAATATTTTCCGAAACCGGAGCGGCCTTGCCGGTCCATACGATACAGAACGACTGCGACTCCCGGGCTGAAGCCTGACAGGCCCGCGCCTCCACCTGACCTTCAGGCCCGGACCACAGAAGTCTTGGCTTTTCCGCAGGGGTAGCACCGGCAATCGCTGTCCCGCTCAGGAGCCCTGCAAACAACAGCGCAAGAGCAGGGTAAGACCGCATGCCGGCTTCCTTTCGAACGGTTACAATCCGTTACGGAACACGATAGAACGGATTAGGCAACAGAAATCCCTTCTTTGCATGCCCCCCGGCCAGATCGGAGGGCTGATCGCCCAGGCTCGCGATGATCGTATAGCCCTTCCGCTCAATGCGCTCCCGCGTCGGCGTCTTGTACAGCGCGGCATAACCATGAGACGTCATCGGCCGCAGATACAGCCCGTCCCAGTGGCTGATCCCCGCCAGATGCAGGTTCTGCTCCGTCGCGCTGCGCTCATCCTCATGACGCCCGGTCACGAAAAATACCGCCACATGCCGGGCCTGCGCATCTTCGATCAGGGAGCGCATGGACGCAAAAGCCGGTGCGCGCCCGCTTTTTTCCCAAGCCACGGCTCCACACGGCCCCTTGGGCAGCGCATCACATGGACCGGCCGGAATATATCCGAAATCGTCGGCCCGGATTTCGTCCCAGTTGGACAGCGTCGTCTCGTCAATATCCAGCACAATGGCAGGCCGGCGCGTCTTTGGCGCAACCTGCGCAATCCACTGCCGCGCCTGCGCCACCACGGCATCGAAATCCCGCTGGTAGTCACCGCTGTCATGATAGGCACTCGCTGCCAGAATGGCATCGCCCACATTGGCCGGCTGTTCGGCATACGCCGCGAACGGCATCAGGGCCCCACTGACAAGAAGGCCCGAAGCAAGCAGAAAAGAACGAATCATGGAGGAGCCACCTTTCGTGAAACAAGCACAAGTCCAACCCCGACCAGGGCCAGAGCCGTTCCGATAACGGAAACACCGCCATAGCCCAACCCCATGGACAGCGCGATCCCTCCCAGAGCCGCCCCAATCGCATTTCCCAGATTGAATGCCCCGATATTCATGGAGGATGCCAGTGCGGGCGCATCATGGGCTGCCTGCATCACACGCATCTGAAGGGCCGGCATGAGTGCAAAGGTAGCCGCCCCCCACAGAAGGGCCGCAAACAATGCGCCGGGAACGCTCTGCGCCATCCAGGGAAAAATCAGCATGACGATGCCAAGAATGGGGAAAAAGACCAGCAGACTTCCATCCAGCGACCGGTCCGCACTGCGCCCACCAATGGCGTTACCGATCGAGAACCCGACCCCCGTCAGCATCAGCGCCACCGTAATAACCGTCGGAGAGGCATGCGTGATGTGCTCGAGGATCGGCGCGATATAGGTGTAGAGAACGAACATCGCCCCCGCCCCGATCGCAGTCGTCAGCAGCGCCAGAAGGACATTGCCTTTCACGAGAACCCGCAGTTCCCGCCTGACTTCCGGTGCCGGACCGACCTCGCGGGCCGGCAGGGCAAGCTGCACCGCTGCCATGGTCACAAGCCCCAGCAGCGCCGTCACACCGAACGCGCTGTGCCAGCCGAAACTGAGCCCGAGCCAGGTCGCCGCCGGAACGCCGATGATATTGGCAATCGTCAGCCCCATGAACATGGACGCCACCGCACTCGCCCGCCGGGACGGCGCGACGGACAGGGAAGCCTCAACCGCTCCCAGACCGAAAAACGCCCCATGGGCCAGACTGGTCAGGACGCGTGCGGCAAAGAGCAGTTCGTAAGTGTTGGAAACAGCCGAAAGCAGGTTCCCCGCCACATACAGCCCCATCAGCAGGATCAGGGCCAGCTTGCGACGGAACCGCGCCATCAGGAGCGTAATGACGGGCGCCCCGATCATCACGCCCATCGCATAGGCCGTCACCAGCCCGCCAGCCTTGGGCACACTGACCTGAAGACCGTGGGCGATGACGGGCAGAAGGCCCATCGGGGTAAACTCTGTCGTGCCGATGGCAAACGCGCCAACGGCGAGCGACAGCAGGGGCCAGTTTGGTGGCGATTTCGCTGCCAGTTTCAAGACCGGTCTCCGGGAATGCAGATTGTTCGAGATTGATCGAACCCTGCCATACCCGAAATCCCGGAACAACCAAAAGTTGTTTTACATCATGCCGTTGGGATGCTCGCCCATGTCCATGCCATCCATGATCATGGTCTTGTGGTGAGGGTCATCAAGGTGGCAGGCATGATCCTGAAGCTCCTCGCCCGACCCGTGATCGAACACATGCGCCATGTCATCGAGCAGAATGAACCCGCCATGCTTGGCCGGCGTCACGACGAGCGTGTGAATGGACATGTCATCAGCCGCAATCACCCGGAACGGCGACGGATCCAGCGACGCCACGATCCGCGCCCGATAGGGATGGCCATAAAGCGAGACCAGAGACCAGCTCTCGGTGATCATGTTCTTGTCGAGTTCAGCCCGGGCATAAGCCGTCAGACAGTCCAGATGGATGTGCAACTGGTCCTGCGTCCGGCCGGGACGCGAATTGATGGCCATCGACAGATGGGAGTCAGGAATCTCGAACCCATAGGCCTGCGCCACATGCGCGCGCTCGCCCCAGGCTTCCGCAAAGTAGTTCGGCGTCTCGGGCTTCAGCAGCACAGGATCTTCAACGCCCGGAACCTTCTGCGTCGGGATCACGAGATACTGCCCATGCCCGAAATGATCCTTGAGAAGGGCATACCCATCCTTCTCGTCATAGACCGTGCAGGGCTTGTGCTGCGCATCCGGAGCGCAGCGTTCGTGCACGACCTTCCACAGCATACCCCGGTCATGGGATTTACCGCATCCCGACAGACCCAGGGCAACCGCCGCAGCCAGTAGGCCACATCTGGCCGCCGTCCCGTAATTCCGCAAACTCATTCTTCCCTTACCTGACATTCAAGCTGCATCGCCGCAGCCAGCCTCTCGAAACGACGACGGACTGCACTCCCTGCCGCACGCACACTGCGCGCCCCCAGGATCAGCACAAGCGTGCCGTCTTCCACGAGCAGCCTGCACTCGTCCAGAAGGACTTTCGTCCCCGCACAGAGGGTATAGGCCAGCCGGAGCGCCAGTCCCAACTGTACCGCCCGCTCGATTTCCGAGCGCGACAGAAGCTGCCGGGACGGTTCGATCAGCGGAGAATCCAGCGAGACCTCATAACGCACCGCCAGCGTCAGCCCGACGAAGGCCCGCGCCCTGTGATCGAAACCGACCCCATGACCATGCATTACGCGCCGGTATGTCTGCTCCGCCCGGTACTCGGGATGATCGTAAGACCCGATATCTGACAGCATGCAGGCCAGTTCCCGCAGACGCTTCTGGGTCCGCGTCTCATCGCGAAACAGCGGCGCCGTCCAGTTCACGAGAGGTTCGGCCAGCGACGCACTGCGTGCCAGACGATTGGCCATTTCCGCCGCCAGATCCGTCATCGGATCCAGATCCGCGACCGAAGACGCCACGTGGCGCATATACCAGCCTTCACGCAGCCCATCGACGCTGAACACGACCTTGGACGGACGGACCCGCTCCATCAGGCACCGCAGCACAACCGCCGCAAAAGGCGCATCCGCCAGACGTTTGCGCGGCGCACCGGGCAGCTTTTCAAGCGTGCGCTTGGGCGCACTGATGACCCAGTCCGCCATCTCACGCGCTTCCCCTTCGGAGAGCGTGAACAGATGCACCAGGTTCAGCGGATACTGCGTCCGGGCAATCTGCAGACGCGCCAGAGCCCGGAACGCGCCACCCACCAGATAGAGCGGCCGCCCCGTCATGCCCGGCAGCCAGCTTACCGCCGCCAGAAGCTCGTTCGCGATTTCAGCCGCCCGTTCGATACTGCCTTTGGCCCGGTCATGCAGCCGGATCACACCAAGCTTGGTCGTCACGGCCTCGAAATACTGACCATCGGCAACATGGATCAGCTCCAGCGAGCCACCTCCGATATCCGCCACCAGCCCGTTCGCTTCCGGCAACCCGCACAGAACGCCCCGCGCCGCGTAATCGGCTTCCTCGGTCCCTTCCAGAACCCGGATCGGCACACCCGGCATCCGCGCGCGGATCGCATCCACAAAGTCCGGCCCGTTGGTCGCGTCCCGGACAGCAGCCGTCGCAAGAACCTGAAACGGCTCCGCCCCCATCGCGCGGGCGACGGTGTGGAACCGCCCCAGCACGTCCATCGCCAGCGCCACGCCCTCTTCATTGAGGCGCCCCGTCGTATCCAGCCCCCGCCCGAGCTTGAGCGTGACCTTTTCGTTGAAGATCGGAAGGGGGTTGCGCGTCACCCCTTCAAAAACGACCAGCCGGACCGAGTTGGATCCAAGATCGACAATGGCGGAACGCTGTGCAGATGAGGACATGAAGATCAGTCTTCCAGAATCCTGTCGGGCCGCTCACGGGGGCGGTGCGCCTCCGGAAGGACCTTCTCCCGCGCGGCTGAACCTCGGCCGGACAGGGACGGATTGTTCATGAAGTATTCGTGGGCGGAGAACGGATGTGCGCCCGGCGAAACCCGATGCCAGTAGCCGTCCCTCGTGAGCGTCCAGCTCTGAAGGTTGTCCTTGATGTTCATCGTCATGATCTGGCCAAGAATCTGCGCATGGACCGTCGGGTTCGTGATGGGCACCATGGCTTCTACCCTCCAGTCCATGTTCCGCACCATCCAGTCTGCGGAAGAAATGAAAACTTTTGCCTTGGAAGACGGCATCCGATGCCCGTTTCCGAAGGCAAAAACCCGCGCATGTTCCAGAAAACGCCCGACAATCGACTTGATCTCGATATTATCCGAAAGTCCGGGCACGCCAGGCCGCAGACAGCAGATTCCCCGGATGATTCCGATGATCTTCACCCCGGCCTGCGACGCAGCATACAGTCTGTCGATCAGTTCGGCATCCACGAGGCTGTTCATTTTCAGCCAGATCCGCCCTGGCCGACCCGCCTTCGCATGGTCGATCTCATCCTGGATCAACTGCTCCAGCGTGGAGCGGATGGTGATCGGCGAGAACGCCAGCGCATCCATCTTCGCCGGGATGGCATAGCCCGTCATGTAGTTGAACAGACGTGCCGAATCCGAGGCCAGCTTCGGATCACAGGTAAAGAACGACAGATCCGTATAAATCCGCGCCGTGATCGGATGGTAATTGCCCGTCCCGAAATGCGCATAGGACCGGAGCGAACCGTTCTCGCGACGAACCACAAGGCTCAGCTTGGCATGCGTCTTGAGATGCGCGAACCCGAACACGACCTGCACACCCGCCGCCTCCAGCGCACGCGACAGGCGGATATTGGCCTCCTCATCAAACCGCGCCCGAAGCTCGACCATCGCTGTCACCGACTTGCCAGCCTCGGCTGCCTCGATCAGCGCATGCACGATCGGACTGTCGCGTGACGTCCGGTACAGCGTCTGCTTGATCGCCAGAACGTTCGGGTCCAGCGCCGCCTGACGCAGGAACTGCACGACCACGTCAAAGCTCTCGAACGGATGATGGACCAGCATGTCCTTCGCCCGGATCGCTGCAAAGCAGTCACCGTCATAATCCAGCACCCGCTCGGGAAAGCGCGGCGTATAGGGCGGGAATACCAGATCCGGACGGTCATCGACGATGAGCTGTTTGAGATCCGTGACACCCACAAAACACGGCAGGACGACAACGTCCTCTTCCCCGACGCCAAGTTCCTCACCCATCTCGCGGCCCAGCGCCTCGGGCAGCTTGCGGTCCAGCGCGAGATGAATGCACACACCGCGACGACGCTGCTTGAGCGCGGTCTCGTAGGACCGAACCAGATCCTCGGCCTCGTCCTCGAACTCCACATCCGTATCGCGGATCACACGCAGCACACCCGCAGCCCCGATCGCCAGTCCCGGAAAAAGACGCCCGGCAAACAGCGTAATCAGGTCTTCGAGCAGCACGAAACGGACCTGGTCCGGTGTTTCCTGTCCTTCCTTCAGACGCGCTGGCAGCCGCAGGAAACGGGGCACCTGCGTCGGCAGCAGGATCAGACCATCCATGACATGCGCGGACGAGGCCGGATCCTTGAGCCGCATGAGCAGCGCCAGTCCCATATTGGGAATGAACGGCAGCGGATGGGACGGATCGACCGCCATCGGCGTCAGCACCGGAAACACCCGTTCATCGAACAGCGTGGACAACTGCGCCAGATCCGTCTCATCCAGCGAGTCTGTCGGCAGAATGAAGATACCCGCTTCTTTCAGCTCCCCTTCCAGCACATGCCAGACCCGCTGCTGCTCGGCCAGAAGATGCCGCGCCTTCTGCCGCACCTGCGCAAGCTGCTGCCCCGGGGTCAGCCCGTCCGGACTGCGGACAACCATGCCCTCGCGCACCTGCCCCACCAGCCCCGCCACGCGCACGGAATAGAATTCGTCGAGATTGCTGGAACTGATGGACAGGAACCGCACCCGCTCCAGCAGCGGATTGCGGATATTTTCAGCCTCATCAATGACGCGCTGGTTGAAGTCCAGCCAGGACAGTTCCCGGTTGAGGAACCGCTCCGGCGATGTCGGCATGTGCGCGTAGTCCTCGGCCCGGGCAGCGGTCGTCTGGCGCCGGCCCCGGTTCCGGGCCGGGGTCACTGCGTTGCGGGGCTTGCGGGGAGAGCGGCGGCGCGGAGCTGGCCGGGAATCTTCAGTCGTCACGATGGGGTCTTCCGGAACACACAGAAATACAGGTCACATCAAGGGTCATCTCACCGTAAAGGCATGTCAAACGGAGTTTTTGTGTCACTCCCATGACGTTCACCCCTCAGGCGTCAGCAGATCCGGCAGCATTTCCATCGCCAGAGCCCGCGTGATCGGCTGCTTGCGCGCCAGAGCCGCCTCGTCCAGCCGCTCCACCGCCGAAACCAGCGCATTGCCCGTTCGGGGCAGATGCCGCCACAGCCACTCCGTCACAGACTGCGACACCACAAGCTGCCGGTCCGCCAGCAGCGACAGAAGCAGCGTCGCCCGCAGATCGTCCTCCGGCTCCCCGGTCGCCGTGGTCGCCGTCGCCCGCAGACGGCTCGCCAGATCGGGCAGCATGAAATGACTGCGCGACGGCGGAAGCTGCCCCGCCATCAGAACCCGGTCCCCCTGCGCAAACGCATCGTTCAGCAGATGCAGCATGGTCGCCTCGTCCCCCGGCGAATCGGCATTGTCGATCGCAAGATTGCCCTGCACCCGGATGCGCCCCCCTGCGGACGATGTCGAAAACAGCCGTGCATCCAGCACTGTCGCGTCATGCTCATGCGCCCAGGCCGTCAGAAGATGCGTCTTTCCCGTCCCCGAGGGGCCCCAGAGCCAGAGTCGCCCGTCAGGCCACTGTTTCCGCGCCAGCCACGCCCGCGCCGCCGCATTTGAAGGCCCGTTAATGAAACGCTCGGACGTCATGGCCGTCACCCGACGCAACGGAAACGCCATCTGCGCGGCCGCATGTCCTCCCATGGCCCTGCCCACATCCCGTTTCGTCATCCCAGGCCCCTTTTTCATGCCGTTACGCCTTCAAACAGGCGTTCCGCCAGCGCGCAGGATGCTCTAGAACGGCGTCACGTCAACCAGCGGGAACCTTTGACCATGACCGATCAGCCTGACACCTTCCCCGGCACGAGCTGCGGCGCAAGCTACGCACAGGCCGGCGTGGACATTGCCGCAGGCGATGCGCTGGTCGACGCGATCAAGCCCGCAGCCAAGGCCACGAACCGCCCCGGCACCATGGGTGGCCTGGGCGGCTTCGGCGCCCTGTTCGATCTCAAGGCCGCAGGCTTCACAGATCCCGTCCTCGTCAGCTGCACCGACGGCGTCGGCACCAAGCTGATGGTCGCCATCGCAGCCGGCAAGCATGACGATGTGGGGATCGATCTCGTCGCCATGTGCGTTAACGACCTCGTCGTGCAGGGCGCCACCCCGCTGTTCTTCCTGGACTATCTCGCCACCGGAAAGCTCTCCGTCGAGGCCGCTGCCACGGTCGTGAAGGGCATCGCCAAGGGCTGCGCCGAGTCCGGATGCGCCCTTGTCGGCGGTGAAACGGCCGAAATGCCTGGCATGTACGCCCCGGGCCATTACGATCTCGCAGGCTTCAGCGTCGGCGCGGCAGAGCGGAACAACCTGCTTCCCGCCAACATCGGCGAAGGCGACACGCTGATCGGTCTGCCGTCGTCCGGCGTCCATTCCAACGGCTTTTCGCTGGTCCGCGAAGTCGTGCGCCGCTCCGGCCTCGGCTGGAACGATCCCGCTCCTTTTGCCGAGGGCCATACCCTCGCCGAGGCCCTGCTGACGCCGACGAAACTCTATGTCCGCACGGTGCTCGACCTGCACGCCAAGGGCCTGCTCCACGGCTGCGCCCACATCACCGGCGGCGGCCTCCCCGGCAACCTGCCCCGCGTCCTGCCCGAAGGCCTCGGCGTCCGCATCGACGGCTCCGCATGGATCGTCCCGCCCGTGTTCCGCTGGCTGGCCAAAACCGGCAACGTGGCCGCTGACGAAATGCTCCGCGTCTTCAACTGCGGCATCGGCATGGTGCTTGTCACGTCCGAGCCCGAGAAGGTCATGGCGGAACTGGATGCCCGTGGCGAAACCGGCTTCCTCATGGGCCAGATCGTCCGCTCCGACGATGCCTACACCCTGACCGCGCCGGTCTCCTTCGCATGAAGAAGCCGCACCACAAAACCCGGGGCAAGGCCGCGCCCAAAAAGACCGAAAAAGTCCCCATCGCGATCCTCATCAGCGGCCGCGGGAGCAACATGCGCGCGCTGATCGAGGCCTGCGCCCGTCCGGACTATCCAGCCGAAATCGTGCTGGTTCTCAGCAACCGCCCGGATGCCCCAGGACTTGAAGTTGCCGAAGAAGCGGGCCTGAAAACCCTCGTCATCGACCACAAACCCTTCGGCAAGGACCGCGAGGCCCACGAGCGCGAAATCGACGCTGCCCTCCAGGCTTCCGGCGCCATGCTTGTCGTCCTCGCAGGCTACATGCGCGTCCTGACGCCCTGGCTGGTCAAGGCCTGGGAAGACAGGATGCTCAACATCCACCCGAGCCTCCTGCCCGCCTTCCCCGGCCTGCACACCCATGAAGCCGCCATCAAGGCCGGGGTGAAAGAGCATGGCTGCACCGTCCATCTCGTGACATCCGGCGTGGACGAAGGCCCGATCCTCGGACAGGCCAGTGTCCCCGTTCTGGAAACCGACACCCCCGAAACCCTCGCCGCCCGCGTTCTGGAGCAGGAACACCTCCTCTATCCGGACGTGCTGGAAATGATCTGCGACGTTTTTGCGAAGTAAGACAGTTCCGGAAAATATGGCCCTTTACGGCTTCGCATAAGCGTAAGGGCCACCTTTTTCGATGGCCCGGCGATAGGCCAGACGGGCATGGATCCGTTCCAGAAATGCCCGCACATTTGGCCGCCCGAGCAGCGCACCGGCCCGTGAAGCAGCAGCTTCAAGCGGAAAACTCATCTGGATATCCGCTCCCGTCAGATCCGTTCCCGCGAACCAGCCGGTTTTCGCAAGCTCGCTCTCCCAGAAATCCATGTTCTGCAGCAGTTGCGGGTCCACAAACCCTTTCTGCGCCCCCGAGGCGATCTTTCTGACCAGAGGGCGCAGCAGGAACGGCACCTTCTCCGGCAGCATCTGGAAAATCAGCTTCAGCAGCAGCGGCGGCATGGCAGAACCTTCCGCATAATGCAGCCAGAACACGAACCGCACCCAGTCAGACGTCTCCTCCGCCGGCATCAGACGCCCGTTACCATACCGTTTGAGAACATATTCGATGATGGCTCCCGATTCCGGAAGCACCACGTCCCCATCCACCAGAACAGGTGCCTTCCCCAGCGGATGCACCCGCTTGAGTTCCGGAGGCGCAAGCATCGTTTTCGGATCGCGTTTGTAGAACCGGATCTCGTAAGGCAGTTCGAGTTCCTCAAGCAGCCAGAGAATACGCTGTGAGCGGGAATTGTTCAGATGATGGACGACAAGCATCGGCTTCTCCCTTGATCGGGAGCTAACGGTCGCAAGCAGTGTGAGGTTGCCCCTGACACCCAGACCCCACATACAAAAAAAGGCGCGGACCGAAGCCCGCGCCTTTCCTTCAGGACAGAAAGTCCCCGCCGCGGATTACGGCAGGATTTCGGTCTCGGCGAAGAAGAAGGAGATCTCGTTCTTCGCGTTCTCGAGGCTGTCCGAACCATGCACGGAGTTGGCTTCGATGCTCTCGGCGAACAGCTTGCGAACGGTGCCTTCAGCAGCGTCGGCCGGGTTCGTCGCACCCATGACTTCGCGGTTCTTGGCAACGGCGTTCTCGCCCTGCAGAACCTGAACGACAACCGGCTCGGCAATCATGGAGGACACGAGGCTGCCGTAGAACGGACGCTCCTTGTGCACGGCATAGAAAGCGCCAGCCTGCTTCTCGGTGAGCTGGATGCGCTTCTGGGCAACGATACGCAGGCCAGCGCCTTCGAACACGGCATTGATCTTGCCGGTCAGGTTACGCTTGGTTGCGTCGGGCTTGATGATGGAAAGCGTGCGCTCGAGAGCCATCTTTCTTCTCCTGGTTAGGACCGGTCCTCGCGGGACCAGCGGGTAAATACCGCCGTTCCACTAGAGCAAATTCGTCGTTCCTGATAGGTCTGTCGCAGTTTTTTAACTGCCCCCTGTTTCTTTTCTTCCGACTGATCGAGGCGCCCGTGAGCCTGCTCACCATCACCGACCTGACCCTCCGCATCGCGGGCCGCACCCTGCTGGACAATGCGTCCCTCAGCGTGGACCCGGGACGCAAGATCGGTCTGATCGGCAAGAACGGCGCCGGAAAGTCCACCCTGCTGGCCGCAATCGCCGGTGACTTCGCCCCGGACGGAGGCACCATCACCCTGGCCGCCCGCGCCACGATGGGCCGCGTCAAACAGGAAACACCCTCAGGCAGCACCTCCATCCTCGATACGGTTCTCGAAGGGGACCTCGAGCGCACACGCCTGCTCGCGGAAGCCGAAACCGCGACCGACCCGGTCCGTATCGCCGATGTCCACGAACGCCTCATCGCCATCGACGCCTACACGGCCCCCGCCCGCGCCGGCGCCATCCTCTCTGGCCTCGGCTTCGATCAGGATGCCCAGAACCGGGCGGTTTCGGACTTTTCCGGCGGCTGGCGCATGCGCGTGTCGCTGGCCACGGCGCTGTTCCTGAACCCTGATCTGCTGCTCCTCGACGAACCCACCAACCATCTCGACATCGAAGCCACGCTCTGGCTGGAATCCTGGCTGGCGAAGTTCTCCGGGGCCGCGATCATCGTCAGCCATGACCGCTCCCTGCTCGACAACACGGTCGATGCCATCGCCCATCTCGATCATCAGAAAATCAGCGTCACCCCCGGCGGCTACGACAATTTCGTCCGCATCCGCACGGAACAGGCCCTCCAGCAGAACCGCGCTGCCGAACGCATCGCCGCCCAGCGCGCCCATATGCAGTCCTTCGTGGACCGCTTCCGCGCCAAGGCCACCAAGGCCAAGCAGGCCCAGGCCCGGCTGAAGGCCCTCGAACGCCTCCCGCAGATCGACAGCGTCGTGGAAGACACCCCCACCCGCTTCTCCTTCCCCGAGCCGCAGCCCCTGCCCCCGCCGATGCTGAACCTGAACAATGTCAGTCTCGGCTATGACGGTCGCGTCGTCCTCAAGGGCCTGAACCAGCGTCTGGACATGGAAGACCGGATTGCCCTCCTCGGCCAGAACGGGCGCGGCAAGTCCACCTTCGCCAAACTGCTCGCCGGTCGGCTGGAGCCGATGTCGGGCACCTATACCCACTCGCCCAAGCTGAAGATCGGCTATTTCGCCCAGCACCAGAGCGACGAGCTCGTCCTGACCGACACGCCCATCGACCACATGAGCCGCGCCATGCCGGACGCGGCTCCGGCCACCGTCCGCGCCCAGCTTGCCCGCTTCGGGCTCGATGAAAACCGTGCGGAAACGAAAGTCGGTGAACTTTCGGGCGGCGAAAAGGCCCGCCTGCTCCTCGCTTTGTCCACCCGCGAAGCCCCGCACCTGCTGATCCTCGACGAACCCACCAACCACCTCGATCTCGATGCCCGTGACGCCCTGATCCGCGCCCTGTCAGAGTTCGAGGGCGCGGTCGTCCTCATCAGTCATGACAGCCATCTCGTGGAGTCGGTCGCCGACCGTTTCTGGCTGGTCGAAGACGGTACGATCGCTCCCTTCGACGGCGACATGGCCGAATACCGCGCCTGGCTCCTCGAACGTGCCCGCAAGGCCCGCGCCGAGATGGCAGAGCGCAGCAAGGCTGCCACGACATCAGCCGATGGCGGCTCCTCGTCCGCCCAGAAGCGGATCGACCGCAAGGAACAGACCCGCGCCCTCGCCCCCCTGCGCCGCAAAATCCGTGACGCGGAAACGAAAATGGCCCAGCTCACCGGTGAGAAAAAGAAGATCGAGGACAGACTCGCCGATCCGGCCCTGTACCAGTCCGGTGATGCCGCGGAAGTGACGTCCCTGAACGTCCATCTCGCCGCCCTGAACGCCAGCCTCGAAACCGTCGAGGAAAGCTGGCTCGAGGCCCAGACGGAGCTTGAGGAAGCGACGGGCTGAATCCTTGTCATTTTATTGACAGGAAACTTTTAACAACATGATTTGTTATTTGTTAACCACTGCGGGAAGTGCATATCTCCAGTGGGTTAACGCCTTGTAACTGGTCCTTTCGGGACCAGCCCCAAGGCGACTCTGCTCCCGGATGCCCCGAGCAGGTGGCATTTCCAGTCCGACAGGTGGGTCTCGGGATGGAAAGACGCTCCAGCTCTCAGCAAAAAACCTGCTTTCCAGAGGATTAAGAACATGGTCCGCGACTATTATTCCTCATCCGACTCCTATTATGACCGTCCCTCCCATTCTCCCTCTTACGGGGCTCACGGCTGTTCCTACAGACCGCATCACGCCCAGTCAGCCTCCGGCCTGACAGTCAGTGGCTGTGGCCGGACCCTGTATGTCCTTGATGGCGATTCCGTCACAAAGACATCCGTCCTCAATGGCGGAACTGTCATTGTCGGATATGGCGGATCATCCAGCGCTGCCACGATCGGCAATAACGGTCTGCAGGCCGTCATCACGGGCGGGACATCCTCCAACACCACGGTCAAAACGGGTGGTGTCGAAGTCGTCTATTACGGCGGCCGCACCGCCCAGACAGTCCTCAACGGCGGTGACCAGGTCGTGTTCGGCGGAACAGCCAACAACACCACGGTCGGCAATGGCAGCACGCAGTATGTCCTGACAGGACAGGCCAGCGGCACGACAATCGGCAGCGGCGGCACGCTGGCCGTCTCCAGCTTCGGTACAGTCAGCAACGCGTCCGTCTATAACGGCGGCAAACTGGTCGTGAACTTCGGCTCCGTCGTCAAGAATACGAAGCTCTATACCGGCAGCACGCTGGATCTGAACTTCCTGCGCTACAACGGATACACAACGGCCACGATCAGCAACGACTATCTGGTCATTACCAGCAACCACGGGAAGATCACCTTCAAGCTGGCCGACAACTACAACGGCTATGCAAACCAGACCGTGACCCTGTCGCGTGACAGCGATGGCAGCACGCTCGTCCATCTTCAGGAAGTCTGCTTCCTGCCCGGCACCCTGATCGCAACACCCGACGGCGAACGCACCGTCGAGACGTTCGAGATCGGTGATAGCGTCATCACTCCCGACGGCGAGACCCGCACCATCACATGGGTCGGCCGCGCCCATGCACGCGTCCGCGCCGGCGTTCCCGACGATCAGGCCGGCTACCCGGTCCGCATCCGGGCCAATGCCATCGCCGATGGCATGCCGCATACCGACCTTCTGATCACCGGCGAACACTGCCTGTTCTTGGAGGACGGTTTCATCCCGGCCCGCATGCTGGTCAACGGCGCGTCCATCTCCTGGGATTACAGCATCACGTCCTACGACTACCTGCATGTCGAGACGGACGGTCATTCCGTCATTCTCGCCAACGGCCTGACAACGGAATCCTACCTCGACACAGGCAACCGTCGCAGTTTCACGCAGCCCGGCCGTGTCGTCGCCTTCGGTGGTACCCCCGCAAGCTGGGAGCATGATGCCGCAGCCGAACTCATGACGGACCGCGCCCGCGTCGAGCCGATCTGGACCGCCATCGCGTCCCGCGCCGGTGTTTCTGCCAGCGACGCGCCCACGACAACGGATGCCGAACTCCGCCTGCGCCTGCCGTGCGGGACGCTTCTTGCCCCGCGCCGCATCGCGGGTGACCGCGCCGTATTCAGCCTGCCGGACGGTGTGAGCGATGTCCGCATCCTCTCCCGCACCAGTCGCCCCTGTGACATGGTCGGCCCGTTCCTCGACGACCGCCGCGAACTCGGTGTTCTGGTCGGTGACGTGACGCTGTTCGAAAGCGCCTCCACCCGTCAGGTCACGACACACCTCATGACCGAGTCCGAAGGCTGGCTTGATCGTGAGAACGTGGCCCTTCGCTGGACATCCGGCAACGCCGCCCTCAGCCTCGACACCACGACAGCAGCGGTTCTGACCCTGCAGATCGTCGCAGCAGGCCCCTACAGCCTCAGTGAGGCCACAGCTCCGGTCGCCCTGCGCGCCTGAGCCCGGCTTTACGGACGTCCCCCACGGGGCCGTCCCTGAAAGAAGGGGGGCATTGACCCCCCGTCCCTCTGCCCATAAGCCAGTCCGCAACGACTGACCAAGGACAGACCTCCCCCATGCCCATATCCTTTTCCGATCCGGCAGAACGCAGCGAGACGGAACCTCGCGCGCGGGAGCTGTCCAGAATTGCCGGGCTGATCCGCATCACGCTGGCCCTGACCCTGCTGCTTCTGGCCATCTGGCTGATCGGCGACGTCCTTGCCGTGATCTTCGCCTCGGCCCTCGTCGCGATCGTCCTGCACGGTCTGGCCCGGATGCTCCGGCGTCACGTTTCCGTCATTCCCTATCAGGCGGCGGTCGCCCTTGTAACCACCGTGATCCTGGTGGCAGTGGTCGGCCTCGGCTGGTACAGCGGCCCCGCCATCAGCGACCAGTTCATTCGCCTCAAACAGGCCCTCATCACCCAGTCCGGTGAACTTCACGCTCATCTCTCCGGCTCCACGATCGGCCAGATGGTGCTCGATCACCTGCCGTCTTCCCTCGGCGGCAACGCTGCCGGTACGGGTGGCCTCGGCTCGCTGGGCTCCGGCCTCGCAGGTTCGGTGACGGGCCTTCTGAGCAGCGTGTTCGGTATTCTCGGAACGCTGCTGGTCATCCTGATCGCCGGTCTGTACTTCGCGCTGTCCCCGGCGATCTATATCGACGGCATGCTTCGCCTCGTCCCTCCACAGCACCGTCCCGCCGCGCGTGAACTGATGCTGACAGCCGGCGCAACCCTCTGGGCCTGGACCGCCGGACAGGCGCTGGACATGCTGGTGGTCGGACTTCTGTCCGGAATCGGCCTGTCACTTATCGGCGTGCCGCTCGCCCTGGCGCTCGGCGTGGTAGCAGGGCTGTGCAACTTCATCCCCTATATTGGCGCCATCCTCGGCGCGGTTCCGGCCGTGCTGCTGGGCCTGTCCCTTGGGACTCACGAAGCCCTGTTCGTCGCCATCCTGTACTGCGTGATCCAGTTCTTCGAGGGTAACGTCCTCGCCCCGCTGATCCAGCGCCGCGCCGTTCACATGCCCCCCGCCCTCGCCATCCTCTCGCAGACGGTGTTCGGCTCCATCCTCGGCGCTCCGGGCCTGATCCTGGCGTCTCCCATCACGGCCGCCCTGCTGGCCATGGGCGACAAGGCCACGGCCCCGCTCGAGGACGAAAACCAGACCCGCCGCGCCGTCGGCGAAGTCACGGAAGAAGAAGAAAAACAGCAGAAATGATTTTCTGCTTGCTCCTGACGTAAGGTCATCACCCTTGATGATGCGTCAGGAGCATGATGATGAACACACGAACCCTGACAATCGGCGAACTGGCCGCCATAACCGGCGTAACACCACGCGCCCTCCGGCACTTCGAAGCAGCCGGGCTGCTTCGCCCGTGTCGGGCGGAAAATGGCCGTCGCATCTACAACACCGCCGATGTCGGGACTCTGACGCATATCCTGCTCCTGAAAAGAGCCGGCTACACCCTGAGGGAAATCGCCTCCCTTTCGCACGGGCCGCTCAACGCAAAACGACTTCTGCAGGTCCAGCTTTCTGTCCTTGAAACACGTCGCGCAGACCTTGATGCCGTTATCGGTCAGATCAGGGCTGCCTGTACGCTGATGTCGGAAGACACCGTGCCGGACCTGAAGTCCTTCTGCGCCCTTATCAGTAAAGGACAGGATCACATGACACATGACGCCATGAAAGACGTGTTGCGCCAGTACTTCACGCCCGAAGAACAGCAGCGCTGGCAGGACATGGCCAACAGCCATTTCCCGCCGACCGACCGCACGGCCTACGCGGAACAGTGGGAAAAACTGATCGCCCGGTGCGAAGACGCCCTAAGCCGGGATGTCTCTCCCAAAAGTAGCGAGGCAGCCGAACTGCTGGCGGCCTGGAAAACCCTTCAGCAGCCGCTTCAGAACGCGACCGGCCCCGAGCTGTGGCGCAAGGCAAACCGGATGTATCTGGAACGTACCAACTGGGAGACGCCCGAGCGGAAGCTGCCTTTCAGCCCGGACGTGCAGAACTTCATTATTGCGGCCGCGCACCATCAGGCTGAAGCGCCATGAGCTGTGCGTCCGGAAAGGCATTCATCCGGTAGGGGCCGTTCTTTTCAAGCTGAACACCAATGATGTCGTCCTGCTTCTTCTGCTTCCAGATGGACACGATAACCGGCTGCCCCTGCGCCGTGGTCATTTCCAGAATGACCTGTCCCGGCGCAGGCGGACGCTCGCCCGACGGCCCCCAGGCGGTTTCATGCGATTGCAGCCACAGATTGACCTTCTGAACCTCGTCTGCCGTGAGTTCACGACTGACGGGCGCGCTCAGTTGCCCGGCAGTCACCTCCGGCAATTTCCAGGCATGCAGCAGCGGCCAGGTTACAAACCAGATGATGCCCACCGGAATGAGGACAAGGGCCGCAAAAACCAGCAGAAGTTTCTGTTCGCGTCTCACGCCTGTTCTCCTGCCCAGCGATTGAGGGCTTCAGTGATGTAACGGACGTCATCGTCCGTCAGTTCGGGATGGATGGGAAGCGCCAGAACCCGCGCACCAAGCCCTTCGGCCACCGGCAGCGAAGCCCCGTCATGATGCGGCGCATAGGCCGGCTGACGATGCAGCGGCTTCGGATAATAGACGGCGGTCGGAACGCCAGCATTTTTCAGGAATGCCTGAAGCGAATCCCGTTTCGCCGCGTCGGGAAGCAGGATCGTATAGATCGCCCAGGCGCTCTCACTGTCCGGCACACGAACCGGGGGAACGATCCCCGCAGGCATCGCGGCGTCATAGGCCGATGCAATCGCATCCCGACGCTTCAGTTCCGCCTCAAACACATCAAGTTTCGCCAGCAGCACCGCAGCCTGAAGCGTATCCAGACGGCCGTTGATGCCGATCCGCTCGACTTCGTAGCGCGTGCGGCCTTCCCCATGCGTGCGCAGGGAATGATACAGCGCGGCCAGATCGTCATCATCCGTCAGGATCGCACCCCCGTCCCCATAGCCACCCAGCGGCTTGGACGGGAAGAAGGACAGCGTGGTCGCCTTCACTTCGTGCCCCAGACGACGGCCATGATACGTCGCCCCAAAAGACTGCGCACAATCGGAAATCAGCGTCAGGTTCTCTTCCGCCGCCCAGACCTTCAGCTCGTCCCAGGGAGCGGGCTGACCGAACAGATCCACGCCGATCACGACCCGGGGCTCCAACTCCCCGGCCTGACGCACGGCCTCAAGCCGCTCCTTCAGAGACTCAAGGCTGATCTGGAACGTCTGCGGATCCACATCCACGAAAACCGGCGTTCCACCCAGCAGCAGCACGACTTCCGCCGTCGCCGTATAGGTGAAGGCCGGCAGGAAAACCGCATCTCCCGGCCCGATCTCCTCGCCCATCAGCACCATCAGCAGCGCATCCGTCCCGGAAGACACACCAATCGCATGTTTCGCGCCGCCGAACTCCGCCAGACGCTGCTCCAGTTCCTGCACCTCGGGGCCAAGCACGAAACGGCAATGCGCCATGACGGCGTCCACACGTTTCTGGATACTGCCTCCGAGGCGCGCCTGCTGGGCGGGAAGGTCGAGAAAAGCAATCTGCCTTGTCATGGCTCTGTCATCTCCGGATCGGGATGGGAGACCGTAACCGGCGTATTGCCGTCACGGTTGTGAAGGAATTCCGGCACCAGCCTGTACAGGATGGCCATGATTGCGCCCAGATCACTCGCATGACAGGCCGCCTCCAGCTCATCCATCGCAGCCGTGGCGACGGCAAAATCGACAGTACGGGGAGAGGCCATCCGCAGACCGGGCGCATCGGTCGGAACCGGCGCCTCGCGTCCATGGAACAGCTCCTCAAACAGCTTCTCGCCGGGACGCAGACCGGTAAAGCGGATCTCGATATCGCTCTCGGGCCGCAACCCGGCCAGACGGATCATCTGGAACGCCAGATCCATGATCCGCACCGGATCGCCCATATCGAGCACGAATATGCCGCCCTGCTTGAGACGCCGGTCCGTTGCATCGTTTTCCGCGCGCTCATGCGTCCCGCGCACGGCCGCCTGCAACACCAGCCCCACGGCCTCGGGCACTGTCATGAAATAGCGCGTCATGTCCGGATGCGTGACCGTCAGCGGCCCACCATGCTCAAGCTGCCTGCGAAACAGCGGCACGACTGAGCCCGTAGACCCCAGCACATTGCCGAACCGCACGGTCACACAGCGCATGCCGCCCTGACCGGCCCGCGCCCGCATGTCGAGCGCCTGCCCGTACACTTCGGCACAGCGCTTGCTGGCCCCCATCAGACTGGACGGATTGACCGCCTTGTCCGTGGAAATCATGACCATCGCCTGCGCCCCGGCCCGCTCGGCCTCATCCGCGACGATCCGCGTGCCGATCACATTGGTCAGCACACCCTCGACCGGATTGTCCTCCACGATCGGCACATGCTTGAGCGCGGCCGCATGAAAGACAATCTGCGGCCGGTACGTCCCGAACACTTCGGCCATCCGCCGCCGGTCCCGCACATCCGCGATGATCTGATGGCGCGCCACGTCACCAAAGCGTTCCGAAATATCCAGATTGATCTGCCACAGCGCATATTCACTGCTCTCGATCAGCAGGAGCATGGAGGGCTGGAACGACGCAATCTGCCGCGCCAGTTCGGAGCCAATGCTCCCCCCCGCTCCAGTCACGGCAATGACGCGCCCGCAGATCATGCGCGCCATCCCCTGCGAATCGAGCGCAACCGGCGGACGGTTCAGCAGATCCTCGATCGCGATGGGGCGCAGTTCCACCCGGTCCGCCGGCTGCAACGCCGTCAGGGACGGTGTACGCTGCACGTCGATGTCATAGACCCGGGCCGCCTCCAGTATACGGGACAGCGCCTTGCCCTTGATCTCCCCCGCCGTAATAACCAGCGCATCCGGCAGTTTTCCAGTTGCGGACAGGCGCTCCAGAATGGTCGGGGTTTCCGAAATCGTTCCCAGGATGGGGCAGTCGTGAATCCGTCGCCCGGCCTGCTGCGCCCCGCCGGTCAGAAGCCCCACCACGCGCCGGTTGTTCTCGCTGTCACGCTCCATCGCCCGGATGAACAGATCCGCCTCATGATCCGCTCCGAGCAGCAGGATACGCTCCCCCCCCAGCGCCAGACTTTTACGCCGGGCCGCGAGACGCCACATCATCCGGATGGCACCGAGAAACACCAGCAGGACCAGAGCATGGATGATCGGGAAAGTCGGCGTCGGCAGCGGATACCCCGCCACATGCAGCAGACCCGCAAACAGCAGCGCACTCAGAACAGACGCACAGGCGATGTTGAAAAGATCTGCCACGCCCGAAAAACGCCAGTACTGCTGCGGTATGCGGAAGGGCAACCCACCCACGAGCAGCGTGATCCCGCCTCCCGCGACGAACCACAGCGGATGCAGCCACCCCCCGGCCGGATCAGCCAGCCAGCGCGCCACGGGTGCGGCTGCGGCGGAGACGACTCCGTCCAGCGCGACATTGAGTGCAATGCGCCGCGCCTGCATCGACGGACGCGAGGACGGGCCTGAAGGGGGCATTGAGGCCGGAGACGCGGGCCCTGTAGGATGAACTGATGTCACGCGCCCCTTATAGCGCCAAAAGCCTCCCTCCCATAAAGTCGTCCCATGCCCTTTTCTTTGCAGACCCTGACCAGCAGCGTCACATTCCCCTGTCTTGCCGCCGTTGTACTGTGCAATCTCCTGATCCTGCTCATGATCCGCGCCGGCGTTCTGGACCATCCCGTCGCCCGCAGTTCCCATACGCGCCCGACCCCAAAGGGCGGCGGGATCGGCATCGTCGGCGCCTTCGTCCTCTGCCTGATCCCGGCATTGCACGCAGCCCATGCCTCCGCGCAGGTCATTCCCCCCGTCACCGGACTGCTTCTGGGCATGATCCTGCTCGGCGCGGTCTCATGGCTCGATGACGTCCGCCCCTTCCCCGCGCGCTACAAACTTGCCGCGCAGTTCGTGGCCGCCATTGCCGCCGCCATCGGAACGGGGGCACCGTTTTACGAACTGGTCCCGTTCATTCTTGCCGCCGTCTTCATCACCAACGCCCTGAACTTCATCGACGGCATCAACGGCCTCGCCTCCGGCGTCATGGCCATATCCGCGCTCGTTCTGGCCAGCGCGGGAATCATGCCCGCAACATTCGTACTGCTCGCCGTCTGCCTGCTGACCTTCCTGCCGTATAATTTTCCGAAAGCCCGGATCTTCATGGGCGATGTCGGCAGCCAGCCGATCGGTCTCGCCATCGCCTGGGGTGGGATGACCGGTTTTGACGCTGGAGGCGGACTGCTCGTCATCGCCCTGCTCTCGGGAGTCCTGTGGGACGTGACCTTCACGCTCATGCGCCGGGCACGCGCAGGAGACAGGCTCGCACAGGCGCATCGCGGACATCTCTATCAACTGGCCGTCCGCTCTGGACTACCCGTACCGCTCGTGACGTCGATTTACTGGGGATTTGCGCTGTGGGGCGCGGTAGCCTTCGCCACAGGTCAGATCATCACGACCATTCTGATGATCCTCCTGCCACAGATCCTGTGGACAGGGTATGTCTGCACGCGGGCCGGAACCCGCGTGCAGGACCGCTGGTAAAACCAGCGGGTTCAATCAGCCGGCGCGACGGCTGCTCAGACGCTCGACAGAAGCCGAAGCCCGGTCCGTACGCGTCGAGCGCGTGCCGGAAGCTTCCGCCATGACGGCGCGCATCTCACGCAGGAAGGTGGAACCCTTCAGCGTGCGCTGAACCAGCACGGAACGACGGTCCAGCGGATCGACCTTGCGGCGGGCCAGATCCAGTTCGCCAAGACGGTCAAGCGCGCGCGTGATGGCCGGCTTGGAAACCTTGAGTTCCAGAGCCAGACCACGAACCGTGTGGGCCCCGTCCCGCAGATAGCAGGTCAGGAAAACGGCAAGCTGGCGTGCCGAAAGGTCGGGTCCGTCACGACGGACCATGGAAACGATGGTGTCGCACAGAAGGTTGAGCATCTGATCATTGGTAGCCTGGGGCATGATCTCTCTCCTAAGCAGTCCCTCCCTCATCTGTTGTCCGATCCCATAACAGGAGCCGACGGAATGAGGGTCGACGTGAAATTGTGTCTGTCTCTCCCCTTCAGGAAAGACCGTAGTTGCAATCAGGTGGTGATTCGAAACGCATACGCAAGCATACGGGTTCCAAAACAATCCGGTGGACGATGACTCAGCATCGAAACGATAAGGGGCATATGCCTCATCGAAGCGCATTTGACACCCTAATCTTTCAGCAGACTGCCGTCTGAACACACTATTCGCCGTCTGAAACGTCTCAGGAGGGCTCAGGAATTATTATGAATTCGTGACAATGTTTCCAGAATTGCCCGAAGACCCAGCACTTCTCCGCCCTCGGGACGCCCCGGCCGAGCACCGTCATTCCACGAATAAGTGTCGATATGCGCCCATTTCTGGCCATCCGGAACGAATTTCTGAAGATAAAGCGCCGCCGTAATCGCGCCCGCCATCGGCTTGGACGTGACATTTCCGAAGTCGGCCACCTTACTTTCCAGCCATGCATCATAGCCATGCCAGAGCGGCATTCTCCACATTACATCGGCCGTCGCTTTTCCCGATTCGAGAATGAGTGAGGCCAGTTCATCGTCATTACTGAACAGCGCCGGCACATCCGGACCGAGCGCAACGCGCGCGGCACCCGTCAAAGTTGCAGCATCCAGAATGGCATCCGGACGGCTTTCAGACGCTTCCGTTATCAGATCACACAACACCAGACGCCCTTCCGCATCCGTGTTGCCAATTTCGACCGTTTTGCCACTCCGCGTCCGCAGCACATCGCCCGGCCGCATGGCATGGCCGGACACACTGTTCTCCACACAGCCCAGACGCAGCTCCAGATCCACATCCAGCCCCACATCAATCGCCGCACACATGACCGCCAGCATCAGCGCAGCACCACCCATGTCCTTTTTCATGCGCAGCATCCCCGCCGCGCCCTTGAGATCGTAGCCGCCCGTATCGAAACAGACGCCCTTGCCAATCAGCGAAATCCGCGGCGCACCCTCACGCGCCTTCCAGCGCGCCACCACCACAGCCGGCTTGCGTTCCGACCCCTCACCCACACCGGCAAGACACGGATACGCACCCCGCAGATCATCGCCATCGACAATGCTGACGCTCGCCCCCCGATGCACCAGCGCCGCACCGGCCATGTCCGCCAGTTCACGCGGCCCCAGAAGATTGGCCGGCATATTGATGAGATCACGCCCGAACCAAACCGCCTTCGACAGCGCCACCAGCCGCTTCGCATCATCCGGCACGACCATCCGCGTTGTCAGAGGTTTGGCCTCACCAAGGCTGAACCGGTACGCCCCCATGCAGAACCCCAGCAGCGCGCTCTCAAGCGCCGCTTCCTCGAGCCCATGCAGCACGACCGTCCAGTCACCTTCCGGCAAAGCCGTCCCCAGAGCCCCGAAAGCCGTCGGATCGTTCACCCGCGAGGACGAAACACACAGAAGCGCCGCCCCGACACCGCCTTCACCCGGCAGCAGCGTGAACGCCCCGTCCTTCGCGGAAAATCCCTGACCCTGAAGAAACGCCGCATGTTCTCCCAGAAGGCTCGACACGGTCGCACTGTCCTCACAGGACACCAGATGAACCAGGCGGGCCGAGGGCGCTTCGGCAGAGGTCACAAAGGGAAGCTGGGGATGCGGATTCATATGACTTTCTTCCTCAAATACAGGCCCGACCCGAGAAAGATCAGCCGGGAGGGCTTCAGATGCTTGCTTTTGCCCCGCAGGCACCCGACCATTCAGACATGAAGGGTGCATTCCACGGAACCTCGTCCAGCTATCATACCATGCCAGCCAGCATCCGTGCTGCCCTCGGCCCCACCAATACCGGCAAGACCCATTATGCCCTGACGCGCATGATGGCTCATGCGTCCGGCATCATCGGCTTTCCCCTGCGCCTGCTGGCCCGGGAGAACTACGAGCGCCTCGTCAAAATCAAGGGCGAGCGTCACGTCGCCCTCATCACGGGTGAGGAAAAAATCGTACCCCCCGGCGCGCGCTGGTTTTCCTGCACCGTCGAGGCCATGCCGCTGGACCGCAAGGCCGAGTTCGTCGCCATCGACGAGATCCAGCTCGCCTCGGACCCCGATCGCGGCCACGTCTTCACGGACCGCCTCCTCCACGCGCGCGGCACCGTCGAGACGCTCTTTCTTGGTGCCGAAACCATCCGCCCGCTGCTCCAGAAGCTCGTCCCCGGCATTGAGATCGACATCCGCACCCGGCTCTCCAGCCTCGCCAGCACCGGACACACAAAACTCTCCCGCCTGCCCCCACGCTCGGCCATCGTCGCCTTCTCCATGAGCGAGGTTTACGCACTGGCCGAAGTGATCCGCAGGCGTCGCGGCGGCTGTGCGGTCATCATGGGCCAGCTCAGCCCCCGCACCCGCAACGCCCAGGTCGAACTCTACCAGAACCGCGAAGTGGATTATCTCGTCGCAACCGACGCCATCGGCATGGGCCTGAACATGGACGTCGATCACGTCGCCCTGGCCCAGCTCAGCAAGTTCGACGGCACCGTCCCCCGCCCCCTGTTCCCGCAGGAAATCGCCCAGATCGCCGGACGCGCCGGTCGCGGCATGAAAGACGGCACCTTCGGCACCACAGCCGACTGCCCGCCCATGTCCAGCGCCCTCGTCGAAGCCGTCGAGCAGCACCGTTTCGACCCGATCCAGCGCCTCTACTGGCGCAACCACGAGCTGGACTTCACCAACCCTGCAAACCTGCTCAAAAGCCTGACCCGCCCCCCACCGCTGCGCGGCCTGACCGCAGGCCGTATCGCCTCCGACGTCACCACACTCGAATCCCTGATGCTCGATCCCGACATCCGTGAGGCCGCCCGGGGGAAACGCGCCACCGCCCTGCTCTGGGACGTCTGCCAGATCCCCGATTTCCGCAAACTGGGCGATGACAGCCATACCCGCCTCTGCGCGCGCCTCTACATGCACCTGCTCAGGGAAGGCAGTATCCCCGCCACCTGGATGGAAGGCCATATCCGTGGCCTCGCCAAAACCGAAGGCGATATCGACACGCTGATGCACCGCCTCACCGGCGTCCGCGTCTGCTCCTACGTCGCCGCCCGCACCGAATGGAGCCGCCATTCCGCCGCCTGGCAGGACCGCGCCCGTGAAGTCGAGGACCTGCTCTCCGACGCCCTGCACGAACGCCTCACTGCCCGCTTCGTGGACCGACGCGCCACCTCCCTGCTGCGCCGCCTCGACAGCGACGGCGATCGCACCCTGCTCTCCGCCGTAAAACCGGACGGCGAAGTCCTCGTCGAAGGGCACAGCATCGGCCGCATCCGCGGCTTTACCTTAGAAACGGACGTCGCCTCCGGCCCGGACCGCCAGATCATCCTGCGCGCCGGTCGCAAGGCCCTCATTCACGAAATCCCCCGCCGCATCCGCCTCCTGCAGGACGCGCCGGACAGCGCCCTGAAACTGGACACCACGAACGGCGAACTCTTCTGGGAAGACACCCGACTCGCCCGCCTTACCGCAGGCCCCTCCCTGCTCCGCCCCGCCCTTCAGCTTTTCGCAGCGGAGTTCACCGACACCGTTCAGAAAACGCACGTCGAAACCCGCCTGCTGGACTTCGTGGCCCAACTCATCACGACGGATCTCAGGCCCCTCTATCGCGCCCACGCCCTGGCCGAACGCGAGCCCCAGCTCCGCGCGATCCTGCACCGCCTGATGGAGGATGGCGGCATCACCGAAACCCTGCCCGAAGACCACGCCCTCCCGCCGGGTTTACGCAACAGGCTCTGCAAGGGCGGGGTCGAGGTCGGACGGTTCTCGGTCTATTGCCCCGCGCTCTTCCGCACGCGCCCTCTCGCACTGCTCGGCCTCCTGCACGCCCTGCACAATCAGACTCCGATCCGCACCCCCGCGCCCGGTCGCGTCTCCCTGCCGTGGCGCGTCGTCCAGGGACAGTTCGGCTGGATCCGCGCGGGCGACACGGCCGTGCGCCTCGACATTGCAGAACGCTGTATCACGGACATGCACCAGCTCTCGGCCCGCCGGGATCACGCGGCCCCGCTCAACCTTGCATCACGACTGGGCGTGAAAGCCGAGAACGTCCCCTCTGTCCTGAAAGGACTCGGCATCGCGCATCAACCCGCCGAGCCCCAGTCGCCCACCCATGCAGGTCCGCCGCGTCCCCTCATGATCCTGAGCAACCGCAGGACCCGGGCCTCCCGCCGACGCAGATCCGCGCCACACCAGGCGCCTCCCAGACGCCCGGCCCCGCCCCGGACCGACAGTCCCTTCGCAGCGCTCGCAGCCCTCAGGGAAAAAGTCCGTCCATGAGCGAAGACTACCAGCGGCTGGACCAGTGGCTGTATTACGCCCGCGTCGCCAAAACGCGCCCACTCTGCGCCGCCATCGTCGGCAAGGGCCGTATCCGCATCAACCGCCAGCCGACCAGCAAACCCCATGCCAAACTTCACGTTGGCGACATATTGACTTTTCCGGCCGTTTCTGGCGGAGAAGTGCGCGTGTGGCGCGTCTTGGATCTTGGTGAACGCCGCGGTCCGGCAAAAGAAGCCGCACTTCTTTATGAAGCCATCACAGAAGACGGCTGACGATGCTTGCGTCTGACGCCAAACCTTCGCATATCATCCCGCTCGGATGAAACCGGCCGGATGCCGGACCAGCAAGACGATCGGAGACGTCAATGACCTATGTGGTCACCGAAAACTGCATTCGCTGCAAGTTCACGGATTGCGTGGAAGTCTGCCCCGTAGACTGCTTCTACGCCGGTGAGAATTTCCTCGTCATCAATCCCGACGAATGCATCGACTGCGGCGTGTGTGAGCCGGAATGCCCGGCTGAGGCCATCTTCCCGGACAGCGACAATCGCGCCGCGCCATGGATCGAGATCAACGCGAAATATTCGACGCAGTGGCCGAACATGACCCGCAAGATCGACGCCATGCCTGACGCGGAAGAGTGGAAAGACAAACCCGGCAAGGCCGCCATGCTGTCCGAGGCGCCTCACAAGGACTGACCCCGCCTTTTTGCGCGGCATCTTTCACCCGGCCTCCCAGGAGGCCGGGTTTTTTTGTGCCTGCTCTGCAGAAGCACGCCAGGCACATCCGCCTCAAAAACCATCCCGACCGGAACGCCGGGCACAAAAAAAGGGCTGACAGGATTTCTCCCGTCAGCCCTTCCCTCAGGTCTCGAAAGAAACCTTAGCGGGACATCATGTTGATCGCAGTGTCATGCATGATGAAGATCGTACCGCCGATGATGACGATCACCGATGCCGCAGCAAAGATGAAGCACATCAGGTTCCAGCTCTGCTCGGTGCTGGTGTTCATGTGCAGGAAGAACACCAGGTGGACGACGATCTGCACGACGGCAAGAACCGTCAGTGCTGCAAGCGCCATCCCCGGAGACAGGGCGTGGGACATGACAGCGGCAAAGGATGCCACCGTCAGGATCACGGCCAGAACAAAGCCGATCAGATAGGACGGATAAGAGCCGTGGCTGTCACCCGTCATCGTGGTGGTAGGAGCCTGGGTCATTACATCACTCCTGCGAGATAGACGAACGAGAAGACACAGATCCAGACGATGTCAAGAAAGTGCCAGAACAGGCTGAGGCAGGCCAGCTTGTTCATCATACGCTCGGACAGATCCTGCGGACCCATCATCTGCACCATCAGAACAGCCATCCAGATCAGGCCGCAGGTGACGTGCAGACCGTGCGTTCCAACCAGCGTGAAGAACGCGGACAGGAATGCGGAACGGTCCGGACCATTGCCTTCTGCGATCATGGAGCTGAACTCATTCAGTTCCAGACCGACGAAGGAAAGACCCAGCACAAACGTAACGGCCAGCCACAGCAGGACCATCTTCTTGTTCTTCGCCAGCGCATTGAGCGAGGCGAAGCCGTACGTGATGGAGGAGAACAGCAGGATAGCCGTCTCGATCCCCACGTTCGTCAGGTCGAACAGTTCCTTGCCCGACGGGCCACCGGCATACTGGTTCCGGAGGACCGCGAAGGCAGCGAAGATCGACCCGAACAGAACACAGTCCGTCATCAGGTAGAGCCAGAAGCCGAACACGTTGGGGGACTCGTGGTGTTCCCCGTGGTGGTCGTCAGCGTGTGCCAGAGGCGACATGGTTGCTTCGTGAGCCATAAGTCTTATGCGCCCCTCTTACTCTGCTGCCTGGGCAGCAGCGATACGACGGGAATAGACTTCCTCGTCATGCTCGATTTCACTCACCGGGACATAGTAGTCGACGTCGCGGTCAGCGCTGCGCAGGATCATGGTTGCAACGATACCGATCAGGCCGATGGCAGCAAGCCACCAGATGTACCAGATCGAAGCGAAACCGAGGATGAAGCTGAACAGACCGATGAAGACACCAGCGGATGTGTTCTTCGGCATGTGGATCGGAGCCAGGGGCTTGCCGTGAGCCTGACGGCCCAGCTGCTTCTCGGTGTGGAACGTGTCGAGACCATGGATGTCAGGAATGACCGCGAAGTTATAAGCCGGCGGCGGAGAGGAAATGGACCACTCCAGCGTACGGCCGTTCCACGGATCACCCGTCAGATCAAGGTTCTCGGGCAGGTTACGGTCACGGATGGAAACGTAGAGCTGCGTAAGCTGGCAGACGATACCGAGAGCGATAACGATTGCACCAACTTCAGCAACGAGCATCCACGGATACCAGTCGGGGTTGTCGTAGTGGTTCATACGACGCGTCATACCCTCGAGGCCAAGGACATAAAGCGGAACGAACGCAAGATAGAAACCAACGAACCAGCACCAGAAAGCGCGCTTGCCCCAGGCTTCGTTCAGCTTGAAGCCGAAAGCCTTCGGGAACCAGAAACCCATGCCCGCAATGTAGCCAAAGTACACACCGCCGATGATGACGTTGTGGAAGTGGGCGATCAGGAACAGGGAGTTGTGCAGGATCCAGTCAGCGGCCGGCATGGCCATCATGACACCGGTCATACCACCGATGGAGAAGGTGATCATGAAGCCGAGCGTCCAGTGCATCGGAGCCGTGAATTCCACGCGGCCCTTATACATCGTGAACAGCCAGTTAAAGATCTTCACACCCGTCGGGACGGCGATGATCATCGTCATGATACCGAAGAAGGTATTGACGTTGGCACCGGCACCCATGGTGAAGAAGTGATGCACCCACACGACGAAGGAGAGCACCATGATGGAGCACGTGGCGTACACCATCGTCTTGTAGCCGAAGAGCGGCTTCTGGGAGAACGTTGCAGTGACCTCGGAGAAAACACCGAATGCCGGAATGACAAGGATGTAAACTTCCGGATGGCCCCAGGTCCAGATCATGCTGAGGTAAAGCATGACGTTGCCGCCGGCATCGTTCGTGAAGAAGTGCATGCCGAGGTAACGGTCAAGGCTGAGCAGAGCCAGCGTCACCGTCAGAACCGGGAAGGACACCATGATCAGAACGGTCGTGCAGAAAGCAGTCCAGGTGAAGACCGGCATCTGCATCCAGCCCATGCCAGGCGCACGCATCTTGACGATGGTCGTGAAGAAGTTCACGCCCGTCAGCAGCGTACCGACACCGGAGATCTGAACGGCCCAGATATAGTAGTCAACGCCGACACCCGGGCTGAACTGCATCTCGGACAGAGGCGGGTAAACCAGCCAGCCGCACTGAGCGAACTCACCGATGAACAGCGAGATGTTGATCAGCAGGGCACCGACCAGCGTCATGTAGAAGCTGAGCGAGTTCAGGAACGGGAACGCAACGTCGCGAGCACCGATCTGAAGGGGAACCACCAGGTTCATCAGGCCCGTCATGAACGCCATCGCCATGAAGAAGATCATGATGGTGCCGTGAGCGGAGAAGATCTGGTCGTAGTGATGCGGCGGAAGGTAACCTGGGTTACCCTTGTAAGCCAGCGCGAGCTGGGTACGCATCATGATGGCATCCGCGAAACCGCGGAACAGCATGACGATCGCCAGGATGATGTACATCACGGCAAGACGCTTGTGGTCGACAGTCGTCAGCCAGTTACGCCAGAGATAGCCCCATTTGCCATAATAGGTGACAGCACCCAGTACGGCGAGACCGATGACAGCAACACCAAGGAATGTACCGACAAGAATCGGCACATCCAACGGTATGGCTGATAAGGAGAGTTTTCCGAGCATCTGTCGGTTATTCCTTCATGCCAGTGTCGGACGGTGCAGCGTTGGAAGCAGACTGCATGTGCATGACCTTGCCCGTCTTCTTGTCCACCATCATGCCGTTGTTATACTTGGCAACGATGCCGTCGAAGAGATCCGGCTGGACATGCGCGAAATACTGTACCGGTGCAGCTTCCTGCGGTGCAGCATATTTCGGGTATGTGGTGTCGTCGAGATTTTCGCTTCCGCTCTTCACCTTCTCAACCCAGTCGTTGAACTGAGCCGGATCCATGGCAAGAGTGCGGAACTTCATATCCGAGAAACCACGGCCGCTGAACTGTGAAGCCTCACCGAGGTAATCCCCGGATTCACTTGCAAGCAGATGCAGCTGGGTCTGTTCACCCGGCATGGCGTAGATCATCGAACCCAGACGGGGAATGAAGAACGACGTCATGACGGAGTCAGACGTGATCTGGAAGTTCAGCGGCGTGTTCGTCGGCACATCCAGCTGGTTGATCGTTGCGATCCCCAGGTCCGGATAGATGAACATCCACTTCCAGTCGAGAGAGACCACCTGGACATTCAGGGGCTTGACGTTGTCAGCCGTCTGAAGCGGGCGGTACGGGTCATAGGCATGCGTGCTCCACCAGCTGATGGCACCAAGGATGGCGATCAGCAGGGCGGGCACGCCCCAGATGACATATTCGATTGCGGTCGAATGATCCCAGGTCGGGAGGTATTCGGCCTCTTTGTTGGAAGCACGATACTTCCACGCAAAATAAAGCGTCGCGGCGCAGGTAGGAACCACGATCAGCATCATGATGACGAATTCCGCCACCATGACATCGCGGTTCATTTCTGCGACCGGGCCGCGCGGCTGAAGCAGATCAACCGTACAACCCGATAGCATCAGCGCCGGCAACGCTGGGAGATATCGCCAGAGTTTTTTCATCGGTCCTGCTTTCATCATCCGTTCCGGCTTGCAGTAGTCGCCGGGAAACGGTTTGACACGATAAGGTCCGCATCAGTGCCGCCGAACGCTGCCATAGTCTGCTACCTTTCTCGTTCGTATCCTGACGTCAGGAACCGGATCAAAGATCCGACCCTGAAATTCATTCAGCATGGGACACGGCTGTCCCGGTTCCTCAGGTTTTTTCCGCCTGAATCGCCTCAAAGACAAGGCTTATCACGGATTTCGTGAGCCCTCCCCCAGGATAGCGGTCAGGATGAAATGGCTGTTTTTCGCCACATTTGATCTAATTACGACTTTCATTAATCATGAACATTACAGATTTTTAATGTAAACCCGTTTAGAATTGGCGGAAATAATTCAAGACTTTTTTGGTCCAAAAAGCAGAAAGGGGCGGCATTAACTGCCGCCCCTTCCATGATGACCAGTATCGTCGGAACAGTACTGTCAGTCGTTGTTACCAGACCGTACGCCCATGAACTGAATGAGAAACTGAAACAGGTTCACGAAATTGAGATACATCGTCAGCGCATCATAGACGCTCAGCTTCGCGACTTCCTCTGGACCAGCATAGGCCATGTACTGCTGGTACGTGATCTTGATCCGCTGCGTGTCATAGGCCGCCAGCAGGGTGAAAAGACCCACACCTATTACTGAGACCAGCATGGCCAGCGGCGAACTGTGCAGGAAAATGTTCACCACCGACGCCAGGATGATCCCGATCAGCCCCATGAACAGGAACGAACCGAGTCGAGCAAGATTGGCACCCGTCGTGTATCCCCACAGCGACATTCCAGCGAATGTAATGGCCGTCACGAAGAAGGTCCGGGCCACGGAAACGCCCGTATAGCTCAGCAGAAGGCTGGCCATGCTGGCCCCCATCGCGGCACTGAACAGCAGGAAAATCCCCTGCACTGCCGGACGCGAAAGACGGTTGACCCCGAAGGACAGGACCATCACGAACACAAGCGGCGCAAAAATGCTGATCCCGCCCAGAAGGGTGGGCCGCAGAACAATGGCGCCGTTCGGAAGCTCGGCCAGATGGAAGAACAGCGCGCGAAGGGAAGTCTGCGCAACGCCATAGGCGACCATTCCCGTGATCACCAGACCAAGCGCCATCCAGTTGAAGACCCGGCACATATAGGCCCGAAGTCCGGCATCGAGACTGCCGGCTCCGGCCTGAACACCGGCTCTGCTGAAGTTGGTATTGAAAGCCATGACACCTTTTCCAATGAGATGCCCTTCTGAAAAGGGCGCTTGACGAACCCGGGAGGGCCGTCCGTACACTCGGACTGAATGTGGGGTTTTTGCCGGAAGGGTCAAGAATACTCCGCCGTCCCTTACTTCTTTTTCATGGGAAACGCGCCTCTTGAGACTTTTTGTCGCACTCGACCTTCCTGCCGATCTCCGGGAAACGCTTGCGCTGATGCGCGGTTCCATGCCCGGTGTGCAATGGGTTCCAGCCGAGAATCATCACATCACCCTCCGTTTCATCGGGGAGGTTACTGACCGACACCGGATGGAGGAGATTGATCTCGCCCTCTCCCGCCTTGCCTGGAAACCGTTCGAACTGTCCCTTGCCCAGGCCGACATCCGCGAGGGCCTCAACGCCGACAGCCTCCTCATAGGCGTCGAACGCACCCCGCAACTGGATGCGCTCCAGTCCCAGGTGGAGAGCGCCCTCCGGCGGGCAGGATGTTTCCCTGCAAAACGACGCTTCCAGCCCGCCGTCACGCTGGGACATTTCTCCCCCAGCCAGCGGGCCGATGCGATCCAGTGGGTCCAGCGGCACAATCTCTTCCGCAGCAAACCGATGTCCGTGGAACACGTTACATTATTCGAGAGTCTGCGCAGCCTCGGGGAGCATGTCTACGTTCCCCGGGCCGAATACGCCTGGCAGCCGGACATGCCGCTGATCCCCGAGGAAGAATGACCTCTCCCCCCAATCAGACCCAGCAGCGCCTTGATGCGCTCCTCACGGAAGTCCGCGCCTGCCGGGTCTGCGAGGCCCATCTTCCCCTCGGAGCCCGGCCACTGATCCACGTTTCCGCTACCTCCCGGATCCTGATCGCCAGTCAGGCCCCGGGCACCAAGGCCCATATCGCGGGAAAATCCTTTTTCGATCCGTCCGGAAACCGCCTGCGCGACTGGCTCGGCATTTCAGAAGACATCTTTTATGACACACGCCACATCGCCATCTTTCCGATGGGCATGTGTTATCCCGGACGCCAACCCAAGGGTGGCGACAATCCACCCCGCCCCGAATGCGCGCCCCTCTGGCGCCGTCGCGTGCTTTCCCTCATGCCGGACATCCGCCTGACGCTCCTTGTCGGAAGCTATTCCCAGAATCACGTTCTGGGGCGCGGTTCGGTCACGGAGCGCGTCCGGAACTTCCGTGACTACCTGCCAGACTACTTTCCCCTGCCCCACCCCTCATGGCGCACAGGTGTGTGGGAAAAGAAGGCGCCGTGGTTTCAGGAAGAGGTCATCCCCGCCCTGCGCGAACGCGTTCACGCGATACTGGCCGAGCGCTGATCAGACCGCCTTGGCCTGCTTGAGCGCCTCGACGAAAAACCCTTCCACGCCCGATGCCAGGATCTGCACACCAATCGCCAGCAGGATCAGCGCCGCAAGCCGGCTGACAATCCGCGTCCCCGTCACCCCCAGCATTGCCACGACACGTTCGGCATAAGCGTAAACGACCGCCACCACGACGGCCATGGTCGTCGCAGCAGCAGAGACACCAACATAATAGTCCGCCGTGGGCATATGCGGAGGCGTGGACGAACTCAGGGCAATGGCCACGGAAATGCTCCCCGGCCCCACCGTGAACGGCATGGCCAGCGGAAAGAACGCCGTCTCCCGCAGATCCGGCGTACTCACGGTCCGCCCGCCCTGCAACGCCTGCTTTTCCTTGCGCGCCTCGGACGTCTCGGGCTGCAACAGCATCAGCCACGCACGGGAAGCCACGACCAGACCGCCCGTAATCCGCAACGCATTGATCGAAATGCCGAAGAACCCGAGGATCCAGCTCCCGAACCAGATGGACACCAGCATGATGCCCAGCGAATTCAGCGCGACCTGACGGGCGAGTTCGACAACCTCGCGGCGATCACGCCCCTCCGTCGCCTGCGCGAAAATCAGCGAGGCCCCCAGAGGGTTGATGATCGAGAAAAGCGCCGGAAAGGCAATCAGCCAGCTGCTGAGGGTATTCCCCAGCCCGGGTGCAAGGCTCATGAGCCTGTCAGACCTGACGCAGCCTGTGGCTGGCGCTTGCGAGCCAGACGTTCCTCACCCTTCAGAAAAGCCCGCAGCATCCGATAGTCCTCGGAAAAACAGCACACCGTCCCGGCCGTCCTGTCCGGACAGACCGTCAGTCCCAGATCGTTATAAACCGCCATCAGCGACTGGCCAACCTGTATGAAGGCGAGCTTGCACCCTTCCTGCAACGCCAGATCCCGCAGCCGCCAGATCGCCGCGACACAGTTCCGCTCAGCCCCCGCCGGATCGCCCAGCCCGATGATGAACTGCCCCGTTCGCAGGAAGGGAATGGCCGCACGTCCCGCCTCGTCCAGCAGGAGCCCGGTCGGACGGCGTCCGCCCAGTTGCGGCAGCGCATGGGCCAGACTGTGATAGCGATGCGCGTTCTCCGCCGTCCAGGCTTCAAACCGGATCCGCGTCCGACGCATCCCGCGCCACAGGACATAGAACCCGCACAGCGCCGAAAATCCGAGAAACCAGCGCCCCACAGCCGTATGGGCATCATAGATCATGGACCGCCACCAGATCGGCCCCAGATGACGCTGCACGGCCACCCAGCCGACACCCAGCAGTCCCAGCCCCCACAGCGAGAGCGGCGCCAGCATTGATGGCGTCAGAGGCGCTGCCAGAAGATGCGCGCGGCGGTAGTAGCAGTTCCGGAACGGCAGCAGCAGCAGCATCACGAGAATAATGACCACCGGCCCTTCCCAAGGCGCATGGCGCAGCATCAGCAGCACAACCGCTGCACCCAGCATTCCGAGAGAAAACTTCCACGCCAGCGCCACACGCTGCGACAGCCCCCACGACAGCGCCACCAGCCCGACACCCGCCACTGTCAGCAGCAGATCCGCAATCTGCGACACCGCCGCGCCAAGCGATGTCTGAAGCGGCGGCAGGTTCGCAACCAGCGCATAAAGCACCAGCAGAATGCCCACCACGGCCTGAACGCCCGTCGCCACGGCCACGGAAAAATCAGCCTCGGATTCCCGGACAACCTGACTGGGCCGCACACGGCGCGGCGTCTGTCCGGCTGATACCAGAGCCTGCTCGCCCCGCAGGAAAAGCTCATGTCCGGCAAACATCAGCCCCGCGAGAAGCAGCGGAATGATGTAATAGAAAAGCCGGAAAACGAGGATGGCCCCCATGATCTGCGACGCCGGCAGGTACGCCTGCAACGCCAGCAGCATGGCCCCGTCAAAGACGCCCAGGCCCCCCGGAACACTGGCCACAAGACCCGCCGTATAAGACGCCAGATAAATCGCAAGGAAGGTCCCGAACCCGAAATGCGCCTCAGGCGGCAGCGGAGGAAGCACGCAATACGCAATCAGCGCCGTCGCCGCCATGTCCGCCGCACTGACCGCAATCTGCGCGATCGCAATACCGGGCCCCGGAAGCTCGATCTCGTATTTCCAGATCCGCACATGCCGCCGCACACGCGCCACCAGCACATAGGCCAGCAGCACGCCCCACAGCCCCAGTCCCGCCAGCCGAAGCAGAAACACCGGCAGATGAGACAGAACCGGCACGGCATGCGGCTCGATGATCAGGATGCCGCCGATCAGCGCCATCGTCCCCAGCAGATAGGTCGCCGAGCAGAACGCAATGATCTGCGCAATCGCGCCCGGTGCGACACCCCAGCTCCGATAGAGCCGGAAACGCACCGCCGCCCCCGAAATCGCCGCACAGCCCAGGTTATGGGACAGCACATAGGAGCAGAACGCCGCAAAAGCCGAGCGCTGATAGGACACGTCCGCCCGCACATGCAGACAGGCCAGACGGTCATAGAAAGACAGAATGAAATAGGACAGAAGCGTCGCCGCCCCGCCCGCCAGCAGCGCAGAGCCCGGAATGGCACTCAGGCTGGCAGTGATGTCGTGCAGCGACAGATGCCGCAGTTCCCGCCAGATAACGGCCACTGCCGCCACCAGCAGGATCAGCCCCACCAGAGCCGGCGCACGGGAGATCAGAACCTGCCACCGCCGCTTCGGCTGCCCGGCTTCCGGACACACGGCATCCGCCGGCCCCGTGATCACGGATGCCCCGGCTTCCTCCACAACGGAAGAAACCTGAACATCCTGTGGCCTCACGTCCGGTCTGTTATCCCTGGGCATGCCCACGGCTCAGTCCTGCACAGGCTCTTCAACAGGCCGCGCGAGAGCATCCCGGATCAGGCCGACCGTTTCCGGCAGCCCAAACAGGGACGCAAAAATCCCGAAGCGCGGCCCTTCGCTCTGACCCAGCAGCACCTCATACAGGCACCCGAACCAGGACCGCAGTTCCGGCTTGGCGAAATAGCGCTTTCCCACCTCGAACACCACATCCTGCACTTCGCCCGGCGGCGTGTCCGGCGCCAGCTTCGCCAGTTCGTCCGCCAGATCCACCAGCCCCTTGCGTTCGGTCTCCGTCGGCGCACGATAGGTCTTGTTGGGGTAAACCTGCTCCTTGAAATAGGTCAGCGCACAATGCACCAGCCGGTCCACATACGGATGCGTCTCGGGCGACAGCGTCGGGTCATAGCGCCGCAGGAACTTCCAAAGCGTCTCCGGCTTGTCGGCATTGGCCACGTTCGCAAGATTCAGCAGCGCCGTATAGGACACCGGGCTGGTATCCTGCGGACGGATCGTCCCGCCATGGATGAACCATACCGGATTGGCCATCAGCTCCGGCCCTTCCTGCGTCTCAGCTTTCTGCACGAGCGTCAGGTAATCATCTGTCGCACGTGGAATCACGTCGAAGAACAGACGCTTGGCCCGGGTCGGCTGCTGGAACATGTACTGCGACAGGCTCTCCGGCGTACCGTAACGCAGCCACTCCTCAACTGACAGACCATTGCCCTTGGACTTGCTGATCTTCTGCCCCTGCGCATCAAGGAACAGCTCATAGGTCAGACCCGCAGGCGGCTCCTTGCCCAGAATACGGCAGATCTTCGAGGACAGCTTCACACTGTCGATCAGATCCTTGCCGGACATTTCGTAGTCCACGCCCAGCGCATACCAGCGCATGGCCCAGTCGGCCTTCCACTGCATCTTGGCATGACCACCCAGAACAGACGTCTCGAACGTCTTACCGGCCTCGTCCTTCCAGACAACGGTCCCGGCCTCCGGATCAACCTTGATGATCGGCACCTGCATGACCTGCCCGGTCTCGGGATGAATCGGCAGAACCGGCGAGTAAGTGGCCCGGCGCTCCGGACCAAGCGTCGGAATAATGGTCGCCACGACTTCATCATGGACTTCAAGCATACGGCGCAGCGCCGCATCGAAGGTGCCGTTCGTATAGTACTGCGTGGCGGAGGCGAACTCGTAATCGAAACCGAAACTGTCGAGGAACTGGCGAAGACGCGCGTTATTATGCGCGGCAAAGCTGTCATATTCGCCAAACGGATCAGGCACCCGCGTCAGCGGCAGCCCCAGATGCTTGGTCAGAAGCTCCTGCTGCGGCACATTGGTCGGCACCTTGCGCAGCGCATCCATGTCATCGGAGAACGCGAGCAGACGCGTCGGACGGCCGGTCAGCGCCTCATAGGCCTGACGCACCCAGGTCGTCCGCGCCACTTCGCCAAACGTGCCGATATGCGGCAGACCCGACGGGCCATAACCCGTTTCCAGAAGGGCCGGAGCCTGCTCCGAAGCATCAGAAGCGCGCGCATCCATGCGCGCGGTGATTTTTCGCGCCTCTTCGAACGGCCATGCTTTCGGAAGCGGCGCGTCAGGAGAGAGGGACGGGGCGATAGGTGTCTTGGATTTCTGCATGATTACCGGAAAAGGTAGGGAGACACTCCTCCCCGGTCAAGCAATACGACACATTACGGTTTCAGCCAGACACATCCTTGTCATGACGAAATATTTCAGGGACTTTTCCGCACCTCCCAGGCCTTTGCAGACAGCCAGCTTTCACGTTCCGTTCGCAAAACCCGCAAAACATCCTCGCCCGCCTTTCCCCTTCCCGCTACACTGGCGACAATGCCCCGCGCCCCCACCTTCCTGTCGCCATTCGACGCTCCGGCCCTCGTCGCCCGTCGCGGCCTGTCCTCGCTCCTGACACCGGACGGCGAACTTCTGGACCTCACGGCGGAAGAAACCCGCGACCGCCTCACCCAGCTTCCCCCGCCCCTTCTGGTCCACGGCCCCGCCGCCCTGCGCGCGCTGGATCTCTCCCCGCTTTCCCAGCCCGTGCCGTGGTTCGACCTGCTGGACCTCTTCCTGTTCGTCCGCCCCGCCACAACCGTCGCTCCCACCCCGCGCGGACTGGCCCTCGCCCTCGGCATCGAACCACCCGAAACCATCGGCGCGGACCTCCTCCCCGTCCTGTGCGAAACCCTGCTCGACGAACTGCGGCACAAGGCCGAAACCCCCGAAGGCACCCGCCTGCGCGCCCTGATGGTCCCCCTGACCCGCGCCGGCTGGGCCTGGAGCGGCGAAGTCACGGACGTCCTCGGAACCCCACGAGACACAACAGGCGCCCATCCCTACGAAGCGATCCGCATCTGGAAACGCCTGCCTCGCTGGGAAGAAACCGCTCCGCGCCCTGCTCCCGGAAGCCAGCCCGTCTCCCCCAACGCCGCCCGCCAGCGCCTGCGTGAAATCCTTGGAAAAAATGCCGAAATCCGCCCTGGACAGGCTGATTTCGCCTCTGTCGCCACAGCCGCTTTCGAGCCGCGCGAAAGCATCGGCTCCCCCAATGTCGTCCTCGCCGAAGCCGGAACCGGCACGGGCAAGACGCTGGGCTACATCGCCCCAGCCAGCCTCTGGGCCGAACAGAATGACGGCGCCGTCTGGGTCAGCACCTATACCCGCCATCTCCAGCGCCAGATCGAACAGGAACTCCGCCGCCTTTATCCCGACGAGACAGTCCTGCGGGAGAAAGTTGTCGTCCGCAAAGGCCGCGAGAACTATCTGTGCCTGCTGAACATGGAAGACCTGCTCAACGTCGCCACCTCCCGTGGCCCTGACGGTTACGCCGCCCTGCTCCCCATGGCCCTGCTCGCCCGCTGGGCCGAAGCCAGCCGTGACGGGGACCTCATGGGCGGCGATCTCCCCGGCTGGTTTGGCGAACTCTTCGGCCACGGCACACTGTTCGGCGTGGCGGACCGGCGCGGCGAATGCATCCACGCCGCCTGCCCCCATTACCAGACCTGCTTCGTCGAACACGGCATCCGCCGCGCCCGTCAGGCCGATCTGGTCGTCGCCAACCACGCCCTTGTCCTTTCACAGGCCGCCTGGGCAGCCCTCGCCCCACCTGGCCTGCCTGACGAAGACACCACACCCACACGCTATGTCTTCGACGAAGGCCATCACATCCCGGACGCCGCCGACAGCGCCTTCGCCACGGCCCTGTCCGGCCTTGAAGCCGCCGAACTCCGCCGCTGGCTGCTGGGTGCCGAAGGCAGCCGCTCCCGCGCCCGTGGCCTGCAACGCCGGCTGGACGATCTGGTCGAACGCCTCCCCATGATCGACACGCCGCTGCAGGCCGCACTTCAGGCTGCCCGCGCCCTGCCCGCGCCCGGCTGGAGCACGCGCCTGCGCCCCGAGAGCCCCGCTGACGAAGATCAGGATTTCATTCCGCCACCCAGCGCCCCTGCCCTGCTGATCCCCGAAGAGCCCGCACCGGAAAACCCGTCCGAAGCCTTCCTGCGCGCTCTGGACCACCAGCTTCGCGCCCGCCAGACCAAAGACAGCCGCGACGGCTATATTTCGGCGGAATGTGACCTGCATCCCGTCAATGAAGATGTCGCCAGCGCCGCCGAAACCCTCAGCCGCGCCCTCACGCGCCTGCGCGATCCACTGAAACTTCTGGCCGACCGTCTCGCCGCACAGGCCGAGGACGATGCGGAAATGGACTCCCCGACCCGCCAGCGCATCGAGGCCATGATCCGCACCCTGCACCGCCGAGCCATCAGCCGCCTGTCCGGCTGGATCGGCATGCTGGACGCGCTTCAGACGCCACCAGAACCCGACGTCACCCCCACTTTCGTGGACTTCATCCGCACCGAACGCCTGCCCCGCACCCGCGCGACACAAGGGGATCACGACATCGGCCTGTACCGGCACTGGCTGGACCCGACCATTCCCTTCGTCTCGACAATCCAGACCCCCGCCCACGGCCTGCTCATGACGTCCGCGACCCTGCGCGACCAAACCGGCCATGGCGACACACAGAACGAGGCAAGCTGGCACGCCGCCGAACTGCGTCTGGGCGCCACGCATTTCCTCAAGCCACCCATCCGCGCCTCGGTCATGAGCCCGTTCGACTACGCCACACAGACGCGCGCCTATGTCATCACGGACGTCTCGGGCGAAATCCCGTCCCTCGCCCACGCTTTCCGGGCCCTGTTCGAAACCGCAGGCGGGGGCGCGCTCGGCCTCTTCACGGCCATCCGCCGCCTGCGCGAAGTCCATCGCCGCATCCACGAGCCGCTGGAAACACAGGGCTTCCCGCTTTACGCGCAACATGTCGATGCCATGGACAACGCCACCCTCGTGGACGTCTTCCGCACCGAAACCCATAGCTGCCTGCTGGGAACGGACGCGATGCGTGACGGCGTGGACGTCCCCGGCGAAGCCCTGCGCATGGTCGTGTTCGAAAAGACCCCCTGGCCCCGCCCCGACATCCTGCACCGCGAACGCCGCCGCCTGCTGTCCGAAGGCCGCCCCGGCGATTACGACGACCGCATCACCCGCATGCGTCTGCGGCAGGCGTTCGGCCGCCTGATCCGTCAGGGCACCGATCGCGGTGTCTTCGTCATGCTGGACCGCCGCATGCCTTCACGCCTGCTCTCCGCCTTCCCGGACGGCGTAGACGTCCGCCGCATGCCGCTGGCGGACGCACTGGAAGACATCGCCCGCTTCCTGCGCCCCGAGGAGCAGGAAAACGGACCGCCCCTCCTTCAGGACTGACCTGGGGGCTGAACCGACTGCTGCGCCAGGCTGCGCATGCTGGTTGCCAGACGGTCCCGAAGCTGATGCAGTTCCTTTTCCTGCTCCTGCGCCCGCTCGGCCGCGAGCCTGTCGTTCTGCGCCATTTCGCCCAGAGCCTGCGTGACCTTGTCAGCGGCCTGCGCCAGCGCTTCCATCTGCCGCGGGTCCACGCCCCGGCTCGCAGCGGTCGTCCGCGCGGCATCCAGCGCACCATCAGCCACAAGCCCCAAAATCTTGTGGTCTGCCTCATTCAGCGCATCGCGCGCCGTAGCGGCATTGCGGTTGTCCACCTGCCCCACTGCCACCGCACAGGCCGCCTTCAGATTGGGAATGGTCTTCGTCAGCGCCGAATGCAGCGCCATGATCCGCGCTTCCGCCGCCTCACGCGTGCTCTTGATCATCGGAATGGTCAGGGCAGCCCGCATCAGTCCTTCGCGCTGCTCACTCAGATGTCCCGAGAAATTTGCCAGACGCCCGCGCAGTTCCATGACCTCGGCCGCATCCACGGGATCCTGCGTCTCCAGAGCATGCTGCCGCAGCGCCTCAACTTTCCGCTCACCGTCCTCAAGCGCAAGCTGCCCAGCCGCAATATCGATATTCAACTCCCGCACGCCATGCCGTAGGGCCTGATACATGTCCTCAAACGAGGTAATGTTCCGCTTGAGATCGGCAATCGTAACCCGCGCTTTAGCCTCCTGCTGGTCCATCAGGGCATTGAACTTCTTGCGGTTTTCAGCAAATCCGCTCAGCGCATCCTTCGCGCCCCCCAGCAGACCACCCATTTTCGCCAGAAACCCACCAGGAGCCCCCCCTTCGCCCCGCGCCAGCTTCTGCAGATCCCCGATCCGCAGGATCTTCACGCCATCCAGAACACCCGCCGCGATTTCCCCAACCGCATCACTTTCGCCCAGCGTCCGTCCGGCCAGCATGCGATCCGAAACCTTCGCAAGCTCCCCAAGCGCGCCCATGCCATGCGACAGAAGCGTGTTCAGATCCCCGAAATCGATCGTTCCGGCCCGCCGATGCGCCTCCTCAACCATATCCGCCGGCAGACGGCTGATCTCCACCAGCCGCGGAAAAGCCGGCATCGGCTCCAGCGCCACCGGCACAGCCCCACTGCTAACCGGGGCCTCAACCTTCACAGGAGCAGGCTCATCAGCATAAAGATCGCTCAGATCCAGCGGTCTGGTCTCGTCAGCACTCATGTCAGTCATCCAGCGTCAGGGTGAAGGTCGGATCGATGCGGAAGTTCGGGTCCGGCTTACCGGTATCGTACATCGCCGTCCCGACTGCCAGAAACTCGACGATATGGTCGCCCCAGACATGCGATTCCTCACGCAGTGTCGTGCCGATGATCTCATTGGCCCCGACTTCCGCCGCATGGGCCGACATCCGCTCCATCGCGTGCTCGCGCGCCGTGTAATAGGCCTGCGTGAACAGATCGAGCTCCACGCACTGCATGGCCTGCTTGAGCGTCGTCATCAGGCTGCGGCGCGGAATATGCTGCACACAACACCCCAGAACCAGATCCAGCGGCCGCCGCCCGGACCGCAACGCCAGCGCGAAATCCTGCCCCGACAGATCGGACGTAAACGGCCGCCCGTCCGGTCGCCGATACCCCGGATGTCCCTCGGCATGAACGATCGCCGTCCCGAACGCCCGGAACTCCAGCATCCCGCTATCGGCAAGCTGTGAAATCTCCAGCCGCGTCCCCACGATCCCGTCCGCGCCAAGCTGCTCGGCCTCCTCGCGCATGATCTCGACCGCCTTCTCACGCGCGCCATACATGGCCCCCGTCAGATCCGTCAGTTCGTAGGACGTGTTGCGGAACTGCGTATTGGCCTGCACCTTCCAGATGCTGTTCCCCAGACACAAGCCCAGCGCCCGGAATCCGGCCTGCTCGACAACCAGCAGTTCGCGCACGCTGAAATCCGACGTCGCAACCCGGCCTCCAGAAACCCTCACCGGGAGCGCTTCGCCACCCTGCGCCGGTTCGGACGCACCGCTGCCGCCCCAGCCCGGAGGAAGACTGTCAAAACCCGGAACCTGATCAAAGATACCCATGGGAATCCCGCTGCAAAATCCAAAAGAACACGAGGTCACTCAAAACGCGCCTCAGAAAAGATCGCCCAGCCCGTCAAACAGACCACCGAGCCCCTCGGTCACTTCGCTGACAACCTCGCCGCCAACCTCAAGCCCCAGAACAGTCGCCTCAACGCGCCCTTCCCCAGCCTCTTCCTCAACTTCGATCCGGTTGGACACCCCAGCAAACAATGGCCGGTGCTGCATGCCGGTTCGAACCGTCTCCTCCAGCCCACAGACCATTGAGGGCAAGACTGCGCCCTGTCCCCCAATCCGCCGATACCCGAGGATACTCACAGCCGCCCGGACCTGAATCGACCGCACGACACCCCGCTCCGACCGGACCACCAATCCAACCGTCTCATCATGCCCCAGTGCGCCATCCCAGTCCTGACACACCGGATCGTTCCGCAAGCTCTGCGCCGCCGCATCCCGCGCCGCCCGCTTGGCCTGCGTCAGAAGCGCGCTCTCCCCGATGCTTATCGCATCGAAAAAACCCTCCAGAGGCCCCGTATACCGGACCTCTTCCCACGTCCCGACGCCATAACTCACCGGCACGATCCCCGCCGCAAGCGCCACATCAAGCGTCGCCGCATTCCACGGCACACAGGGAATCACGCCGCGCCCCGCCAACTGCGGAATCCGCACGGCCTCCCCATGCAGCATGAACCCCAGCCCACCTCCATGATGCTCCAGCCGATACCGCAGGTTCAGAACCGCATCCGCCCCCAGCGCCCGCGCCTGCTCACGGATCCGGTCCGTCGCCGTCCGCCAGCCCGCCTCATGCACGGCCTGCCAGCCCAGACCGGATTTCCACCAGGTTTCCGCATGAACATTCCCGATCGGCACCATCGCCATCGACGGCGCCAGCAACGCCTGTCGCACCGAGCCCAGCCGCACCAGCGGCCGGGGCCGCCCCTCCAGTTCATGAAAAGCCCGGGATTCAGGCTCCTTCTTCGCACCGGACGACCACGGAAACAGCCCCATCACGGCTGGAAATCCGTCAACTCCGCCGCGGCCTGTCCCTCACCCGAAACCGCCAGCCCCGCCTCATGCATTTTCTGACGCAACTGCATGATCCAGTCCCGGATAGGAACCTGCTTGCGGCTGATGACCACGCCGCGAACCTCATGCGCAATCTCGGCCACGACCGCAGCCCCCTCACGCCGAAGCACAAAAACCCGCGTCTCGAACCGAAGCGCCAGCCCCTCGATCTCGACCGTCCGCTTCAGCCAGCCCCGAGCCCTGCGTGAGACGGTCGTCTGACGCGGAAAAGCCTGCTCGCAGAACACGGCGAACTTCTCCAGAAAGCGCTCACGGCCGCCCTCGGCTTCCCTGACCAGCGCCGCAAGATCGTCGATATTCCCGCTCATGAGCCCCTCTCCGAGATCCCTGTTACATTTCGACAGGTTTCAGCGTCCGTCAATCAGGAAATTACGCCCCCGGAAAGTTCGTACAAAAAAAAGCCCCCGACCACACGGGCCGGGGGCTCTTCAGGACCCCGAAAGGTCCAGGCCGTTTTTCAGACTGACAGGATCAGAAGTTCAGACCGGCCTGCAGGAAGAAATAACGTCCCTGATAGAAGCTGCCATAGGTCGCGCCGGCGCTATTATCCACGCCACTGGCCACGAAGGGAGGCTTCTTGTTGGTGATGTTGTTGATGCCGCTCTCGAAATTCCACTTCTTCCAGCGATATGCCAGCGTCAGATCCTGTTCGATCATCATCGGCGTCTTGTAACGGCCAGCCGTCGTGGAGTTCAGGAACTCGGACTGATCGTTCCAGCGCATACCGCCGATGAACTGCACCATGTAGGTCGCCGTGAAGGCGCCATGGGTCCAGCCGAACGTCGCATAGTCACGAACGCGCGGAATGCCATAAGACGCATTGGGGTTGTTCGGACCACCTGCATACAGCAGCGCACCGGTGTAATTGGTGAAAGAGCCACCCGGGACCAGCTGCTGGGTGTAGTTCAGCAGGTACTGGAAGTTGTTGGAGACCGACAGGACATCGTGACGTGCCACCCGGATGCGGTAGTCGAAATCGAAGTCCACACCGCTCTCATGCAGCGCACCCGTGTTCTGGTTCATCGCCGAGACCGTATTGATCTGGCCATTCGACAGACGGTTGATCGTATTGCACAGCGAAGGGCTGGTGCCCGTGTAGCATCCGTCCAGAATATACTGCGTCGGAAGCGCGCTGATCGTATGGTTGACCGAATAGTGCCAGAACTCACCCGAAATGGAGAGGTTCGGGATCCAGCGCGGCGTGATGATCGTACCGAACGTGTAGGTCCGCCCGATTTCAGGTGCCAGATGCGAATTGCCACCACCCAGCGTCGGAACCTGGCCCGTACCGGACTGATGGAACGTGGAGGTGTTGATCCCCTGCTTCGCACAGGTCGCCGCAACCGCCGCCGAAGCAGCACCATACGTGCCGACCTGACCCGCATCGCAGGGATCATTGGCAAGGTTGTAGCTGAGCGACTGACCGCCATACAGCTCATAGACGTTCGGCTGACGATAGGACGTGCCGATCGTACCACGGAAACGGATATCCCGCGTCGGAGCCCAGTTGATGGACGCCTTCCAGTTCTTCGCCGTGTCGGACGTCGTGCTGTAGCCCGATGCACGTCCCTGCACGTCGACCGTCAGATCCTTGGCGAGGAAGACGTTCTTCAGCAGCGTCGCCTTGGCTTCCGCATAACCTTCCGTCACGTCGAAGCCGCCGCTGGTCGGCAGAACCGTATTGGTCAGGCTCTGTCCGCTGCTGATCAGTTCGTCAGGCGTGTTGGTCAGCTGCTCACCACGATGCTCGAAGCCCACGGCAATACCCAGATCGCCGCCGCCCTTCCAGGGCATCGTCGTCACGTGGTTGTTGTTGATGCGCAGGTTCCAGTCACGGAGCTGGTAATGCGAATGCGTGTTCGTGTTGTAGTTGACGTAGGACGCGGCCTGACTGCCCATCGTCCCGAACGGATTGCTGCATCCGAAAGACGGGCAGACCGACGGGTTGTAGACCAGAGCGCTCGTCGCGCTGGACGGGTCAGCCTGCTGCAGACCATAGGCGTTCAGCAGGTTCGTGTACGAACCCACGTTCTCCAGGTGATCCGTCGACATGTTGGAACCGTAGGTATACGACAGGTCGTAATTCCAGCCATACGCAATCTCACCATTCACACCCACCTTGGCGGTGACCGTGTCGGTGGCGTTCTCGTCGCGGCGGTCCCCGAGCTCCGTCAGACGCTTCGTGATGTCCACATCCTGACCGAACGGGTTGTTCGGATCATTGGCCGGCACCGTCAGAACGGACGGCAACGTGCTGGGCTGGACAGAACCATCAAACGGCTCGGCCGCCATATAGGTGGAGCTGGTCCGATGCGAGTACATCACATTGGAGTACAGGTTGGCATGCCGGTTGAACTCGTAGTGGAAATCACCCGAGAGGCTGGCATCCTGAAGCTGGTTGAGCAGGCTCTGATGCCGGCCGTAGTCATAACGGTTGTTCGTGCCCCAGTTGCTCACCGTCTTGCCGTCCGGCGCGACAGCGGCGTCTATGCCTGCGGCATCGTTCTTGACATGCGTATAGTTCGAGTAGCCTGAACCAAAGGTTTCCGGTCCTGAGCCAATGGGATTGTCGGACAGTTGCACCGGGTTGGCCCAACTGCGGTCACGCTGCAGAACACCGCCCTGCGTCATGTACTGGCCGAACAGCGTCAGGTTGCCCTTGTCATGATCGAAGTTCCAGCCCTTGTAGGCGGAGATCATGCCCGTATCGTTGTCACCATGGCCAGTGATGCCGCCACGGATCGTGATGTTTCCATCCGACAGGTCATGGCGCATCTTGATGTTGATGACGCCCGACACGGCATCGGCACCATAAAGCTCGGAACCACCGTCCTTCAGGATTTCGACGCTGGCAATCTGCTGGACCGGCAGCGCATTCAGATCGATACAGTTCGACTGACCGTTCAGCGTGGCGCGCTTGCCGTCGATCAGGACGAGAACGCGGTTGGACCCGAGGTTACGGATATCGGTGCAGGCCGCGCCGCCCGTACCGTTGGTTTCCGCGTTGTTTGACCCCGTCCCGCCGATGGACGGAATGCGTGCGAAGAAATCGCTGAGCGTCGTGGCACCCGTCTGCTGGATCTGCTTGGCAGTCACGATCTGGACGGGATTGGCGTTCTGGTTATTCGAGGAGGCCAGCGCCGACCCCGTGACCACCATACGCTCGGTGCCGCCCGAAACGCTCGGGGTTTCCAGAGCGGCCGCACGGCGACGCCGCACTGCGGAGGACGAGGTCGTGGTGACGGGCACGGCAACGCTGGAGGTGGCGGCCGGAGCAACAACGGCGGATGTGGTCCCCTGGGCCGCAGAGATCGGCGCGGCTGCCTTGTGAGACACGGCCTTGTGAGCCCGATGTCCGGCCTGTGTCGTGGACGCGGCAAATGCCGTCCCCGACAGGGTTCCCACTCCGAGAATTGATGCACACAGCAACAGATGACGGCGAGATGTGTTCATCAACGAACAATATCCTTCAGAAGAATGATGCCGCCTCTCTAAAGATGTCAGAGCGTTGCTGTCACGGAAAATACATACCAGCCATGCTTCCAGTGGCCACTTGCATGCCACAAGTGTGAAAAATGCAACACCTATACCCCATCCGGGTTTTATCGTTATCTTTCAGCAACTAAATCTCCAAAGAAAAAGCCCCTGACCCGAAGGCCAGAGGCTTTTTAGCAACATATCGGATCTCCTCCGGCCCGTCAGACAGGCCGGAGGACAGACTGGACTTCGATCAGAAGTCCATGTCACCCATGCCGCCCATGCCACCCGGAGCAGCGGCCGGAGCCTTCTTCTCGGGGCGCTCGGCAACCATGGCTTCCGTCGTGATCAGCAGACCGCCAACCGAAGCGGCGTCCTGCAGAGCCGTACGCACAACCTTGGTCGGATCGATGATACCGGCCGCGACCAGGTCCTTGTACTCACCCTTCTGGGCGTCGAAGCCGAAGACATAGCCGTCGTTCTCAAGCACCTTGCCTGCGATGACCGCACCGTCTTCACCGGCGTTGAACGCGATCTGGCGCAGCGGAGCCTGCAGGGCCTTGCGGACGATCTCGCCACCGACGCGCTGGTCGTCGTTGTCGAAGGTCAGACCCTTCAGAGCGGACGATGCGCGGGCCAGAGCCGTGCCACCACCCGGAACGATGCCTTCTTCAACGGCAGCGCGGGTTGCGTGCAGGGCATCGTCAACGCGATCCTTGCGCTCCTTCACCTCGACCTCGGTGCTGCCACCGACGCGGATGACGGCAACGCCACCAGCCAGCTTCGCCAGACGCTCCTGGAGCTTCTCGCGGTCGTAGTCAGACGTCGTTTCCTCGATCTGCGCACGGATCTGGTTGCAACGGCCCTTGATGTCTTCGCTGTTGCCAGCGCCTTCGACAATCGTGGTGTTTTCCTTCTCGATGTGGATCTTCTTGGCGCGACCCAGCATTTCGAGCGTAACGGATTCCAGCTTGATCCCGATGTCTTCGGAAATCACCTGGCCGCCCGTCAGGATGGCGATGTCTTCCAGCATGGCCTTGCGACGGTCACCGAAGCCCGGAGCCTTGACGGCAGCGATCTTCAGGCCACCACGCAGCTTGTTCACGACCAGCGTGGCCAGTGCTTCGCCATCGACGTCTTCGGCGATGATCACCAGCGGACGGCCGGACTGCACAACGCTTTCGAGAAGCGGCAGCATCGGCTGAAGCGAGGAGAGCTTCTTTTCGTGGATCAGGATGTACGGGCTGTCGAGATCAGCCGTCATCTTCTCCGGGTTCGTCACGAAGTACGGGGAGATGTAGCCACGATCGAACTGCATGCCCTCGACAACGTCGAGCTCGGTGTGCAGGCCCTTGGCCTCTTCCACCGTGATTACGCCCTCGGAACCGACCTTCTGCATGGCAGAAGCGATCATCTCGCCGATCTCGGTCTCACCGTTGGCGGAAATCGTTCCGACCTGGGCGATCTCTTCCGGAGACGTGATCTTCTTCGTATTGTTCTTCAGCTCGTCAACAACAACGGCAACAGCCTTGTCGATGCCGCGCTTCAGATCCATCGGGTTCATGCCAGCGGCAACAGCCTTGGCGCCCTCACGGATGATGGCCTGGGCGAGCACGGTTGCGGTCGTGGTGCCGTCGCCTGCGATGTCGTTCGTCTTGGACGCGACTTCGCGGACCATCTGGGCGCCCATGTTCTCGAACTTGTCAGCCAGTTCGATTTCCTTGGCAACCGACACACCGTCCTTGGTGATGCGCGGTGCGCCAAAGCTCTTGTCGAGAACAACGTTACGACCCTTCGGGCCAAGCGTGACCTTGACGGCATTTGCGAGGATATCAACGCCACGCAGCATACGCTCGCGGGCATCAGCGCCGAACTTTACGTCCTTGGCAGCCATAATTCTTACTCCTGAATGAGGTTCTTATGAGAGGAAACGGGGACGGCTGATCAGCCGATCACACCCATGATGTCGCTCTCTTTCATGATCAGCAGCTCTTCGCCGTCGATCTTGACCTCGGTGCCGGACCACTTGCCGAACAGCACCTTGTCACCAGCCTTGACGTCCAGAGCCACAATCTGGCCCTGCTCGTTACGGGCACCCGGGCCGACGGAAACGACTTCGCCTTCGGTCGGCTTGTCCTTGGCGGTGTCAGGAATGATGATGCCGCCAGCGGTCTTCTCTTCGCCCGTCAGGCGACGGACCACTACGCGGTCATGAAGGGGACGAAACTTCGTCATGGATCGCTCCATTTATGGCCACACCCTTGTACAAAGCAGCGTGACCGGGTTGTTGCACTCAATGACTGCAGTGCATTTTGGCACTCTCACATGGAGAGTGCCAAAGACATAGTCGCCCCCACCTTCTGCGTCAAGGATTCTCGCTTTCGTCCGGAGGTACTCCGGAAGAAAGTCTGCGCCCGTCCAGAAGCGCCTGCATCCGCTGTTTCTCAAGCGTTTCAGCCAGTTTTTGCCCCCTGGTCCGGCCGTGCAGACGGCGGCTCGCATCGGCGACCTTCGCATCCTCTACGCTCTTGCGGCGTTTGCGTTCCCGACGGAGATTGATGACGTCGCTCATGGCTCATGGCCTTCCGGGCATTACAAGACTGGATACACAGACATGAAACACAGCCCCTCGGACAACAAAACCCCCGCTTCCAGCGCTAACGGTCACATGACCAGCCTGACCGCATCCGATGGCCATACCTTCAAGGCCTGGGAAGCCGGCTCTGCGGAGTCGCCCCTCGCCGTCATTGTCGTGCAGGAAATTTTCGGCCTCACACCCCATATCCGCAACGTCTGCAACGACTTCGCAGCCGAAGGCTTCCACGTTCTCGCCCCGGCCGTCTTCGACCGTGCAAAGTCCGACGTCATTCTGGAATATACCCAGGCTGGAGTGACCGAAGGTCTGGAGCTGCGCAGCCAGATCCCGTCCGAAAAGACCCTCGCCGACATCGCCGCCTGCGCCAAAGCCCTGCGCGATGCCGGTCATAAGAAAGTTGGCATCATCGGCTTCTGCTGGGGTGGTCTCCTCGCCTGGCTCACCGCCACCCGCACCCATGACGTGGACGCGGCCGTGAGCTGGTACGGCGGCAGCATCGGCAACCATGTGGAAACCGCCCCGAACTGCCCGGTCGAACTGCATTTCGGCGGCGAAGATTCCTCCATCCCCCATACCGAAATCCAGAAGATCCGCGACGCCCGCCCCGAAGTCGAGGAATACGTCTATGACGACGCCGGTCACGGCTTCGGCTGCCCCGAGCGACCGAGCTTCAACCGCGACGCCCGCGACCTCGCCTGGTCCCGCAGCGTCGATTTCCTAAAGTCTCATCTCGAACAGAAGTGAGCCCCACCATGACCACGGACAACATCGCCGGAAAGGTCGTCCTCATCACAGGCGGCAGTTCCGGACTCGGCGAGGCCACGGCCCGTTACCTCGCTGCCCGGGGCGCAAAGGTGGCCATCGCCGCCCGCCGCCGTGACCGTCTGGACGAGATCGTCTCCGAACTCACGGCACAGGGCCAGACCGCCCGCGCCTACACGCTCGACGTCACGAAACGCTCCGAGGTCGAAGACACCGTCGCCGCCGTCACCCGCGATTTCGGCCGTCTGGACGTTCTGGTGAACAACGCCGGTCTCATGGCCATCGCCCCCCTCCAGAAGCTGATGGTCGATGAGTGGGACCGGATGATCGACATCAACATCAAGGGCGTGCTCTACGGCATCGCGGCTGCCCTGCCAGTGTTCGAAAAACAGAAATCCGGACACGTCATCAACCTGTCCTCGGTCGCCGGACTGAAGGTCTTCGCTCCGGGCGGCACGGTCTATTCCGGCACGAAATTCGCCGTCCGCGCCATCAGCGAAGGCCTGCGACAGGAAGCGGGCAACACCTTCCGCGTCACGTCCATCGAGCCCGGCGCGGTCCAGAGCGAGCTCAAGTCCGGAAGCGGTGACACAGACAGTCGCAAAACCGTGGAAGAGTTCTATAAGATGGCAATCCCGGCGGACTCAGTGGCCCGTGCCATCGCCTTCGCCATTTCACAGCCTGACGACGTGGACATCAACGAGATCGTTCTGCGCCCGACCAGACAGGAGTTTTAAGATGAGCAGCAATCCGCTCGAAGCCGACCCCAAGCGCGACGCCGCGATCCGCCACGAAGCGCGCCTCCTGTGGGAAGCCGACGGCAAGCCGGCCTGTGGCCCCGAAGGCTATATCGAAAAGGCCACCGACCTGATCGCCATCAAGGGCGTCCCCGAAGGCACCCCGGTCAAGGACCTGCCGCCGCCGGAACTCGACGGCGTGGAAATCGACGATGCCCGTGCAGGTATCGACCTGAACGCAGACCCGAACCACAACTTCGACTGATCCCCTCAGCCGATCACGGTTCCAGCCGCGCCCGCATCACGCAGGCGCGGCATCCGCAGGGCCTCAGCCCTGCTTCAGAACACGCCCTGCAACAGCATCAAGCTTGGCCACCAGCTTCGGATCACGGGCAGCAGGCGCCGTGATGATCGCATGATCCAGAGCCCGTTCGGCGCTCGCATCCACCGGACGCTTCTTCCCGAGCACCGGAATGACCGCCTTCACCAGGCGACGCGCATTCTCCGCATTCCCCGTCATGACCTTCACAACGGCCTCAACCGTCACACTGTCATGGTCGGAGTGCCAGCAGTCGAAATCCGTGACCATCGCAACGGTCGCGTAGTTCATCTCCGCTTCACGTGCCAGCTTGGCTTCCGGCATGTTCGTCATACCCACAACCGAACAGCCCCAGGACCGGTACAGCTCGCTCTCCGCCCGCGTGGAGAACTGCGGACCTTCCATCACCAGATACGTCCCGCCCCGCGTGAACGGAATCCCGAGCGAAGCCGCTTCGCCCTGCACCACATCCAGCACACGCGCCGAAACCGGATCCGCCATGCCGACATGCGCCACACAGCCCGTATCGAAGAAGCTCTTCTCACGCGCAAAGCTGCGGTCGATGAACTGGTCCACCAGCACGAAATGTCCCGGCGGCAGCTCTTCCTTGAGCGAACCCACAGCCGAAAGCGACAGGACATCCGTCACCCCGGCCCGCTTGAGCGCATCAATATTGGCACGGAAGTTCAGACGCGACGGCGGAATGGGATGCCCCCGCCCGTGACGCGGCAGGAACACGCACTGCACGCCCTCGAACGTCCCGAACAGCAGTTCATCGGAAGGCTCACCCCAGGGCGTCTCAACCCGGCGCCATTCCTTGTTCTCGAGTCCGTCGATGTCATACAGCCCCGAGCCACCGATCACACCGATGACGGGCTGGATTTCCTGTTCCGAAGACATATGCGTTCCTGACTGTTGATTGATCCGCTCCGCCCGTTCTGGACCACGAGACGGCCCAACACGCAAGCCTTGGAGCCCACAGCCTTCGCCACATCATCCCCAGAGAAACTTTTTCACAAAACAGAAGCATTTTTACGAAATGAAAACGTCTTTGCGCCATCGTCCCGCCACGGATCACCGGCAGGCATGCATCAGCCAACTGTTCGGCGACGGCACGATTTGCTAGGACACTGCGCGTAACGAAGTTTTGTCCTGTATAGACGGGGGAAGAAAAAATGGACCAGATCAGCCCCGGTTTCGCTGAAACCGTTCGTCCAGATGTGCCTCACGACGCCCTCAAGCAGGACGCCAAAGCCTGGTTCGAAACCCTCCGTGACCGCATCTGCGCGTCCTACGAAAAGCTGGAAGACGAAGCCGCCGAAGGTGGCTCCCAGGTCCTGCGTGACCGCACGGCTCCCGGCCGTTTCGAACGCACGGCATGGCAGCGTCCCGAAGGCGGCTCCGGCGTGATGTCCGTCATGCGCGGCCGCGTGTTCGAAAAAGTCGGCGTCAACGTCTCGACCGTCTGGGGCGAGTTCTCCCCCGAGTTCCGCAAGAACATCCCCGGCGCTGACGAAGACCCGCGCTTCTTCGCCACCGGCGTCTCCCTCGTCGCCCATCCCTGCAACCCGCATGTGAGCGCCGCGCATTTCAACACGCGCATGATCATCACGACAAAGGGCTGGTTCGGCGGCGGCGGCGACATCACCCCGATGTTCCCCGAAAGCGCGGAAGCGCAGTCGGACGCCGCCTATTTCCACAAATCCTTCGAAGACGCCTGCAACCGCCACGACCCGGAGCACTATCCCCGCTTCAAGGAATGGTGTGACCGCTACTTCCACCTCTCTCACCGCAACGAACCGCGTGGCCTTGGCGGCATCTTCTACGACCAGTTCTACACCGGGGACGCGGATCTGGACTTCGCCTTCACGAAGGACGTCGGCATGGCGTTCCACGATGCCTACCCGGCCGTCGTCCGCCGCCGCATGTTCACGCCTTGGACCGAAGCCGACCGTGACGCCCAGCTCATCCGCCGCGGCCGCTACGTCGAATTCAACCTGTTGCACGACCGTGGCACCCTGTTCGGCCTCAAGACGGGCGGCAACACCGAAGCCATCCTGATGAGCATGCCACCGGAAGTCCGCTGGCCGTGAGACTGACCCGACGTGCAGCCCTGAAGGGGCTCGCGGCTCTCACCGGCGCCGCCCCCCTCCTGAAAAACCCGGCCCGCGCTGGCACCCTGACGGATGTCCAGCTCCTTCTGGGCGGCACGCTCGCCTCCATCCCCGGCCAGTTCGCGGAACTCGCAAACGGTGCCCTGTCCCATGCGCTGGAACTGGACGCACTCCTCGAACTGACCCCCGACATCGGACAGGACGGCGTCCGCGCCGCAAACCTGTTCGACGCCAACAGCGCGCCGGACGGCAACACCGCTCTGGCGCTTCCCGGCGCCACCCTTCTGGCCTCGCTGACCGGTGACTCCCGCGTCCATTACGACTTCGGACGCTGGACCCCCGTCCTCGTGGCCTCCACGACAACCGTCGTCATCGCACGGACGGAACTGCACAAGACCCTCCGCAGCCGCCTGACAGGGTTCTTCCACGATCACCCTGTCCGCCTCGCGGTCTCGCGCCCCGGCGGCCCGGAGCTGAACGCCCTCATGGGCCTCTCGCTGCTTGGCCTGCGCCCCATTCCCGTGCCCGGCTACGTCGACTCATCGAAAGCCCTGACTGCCCTGCATGACGGTACCGTCGATGCGGTGCAGATTTCCCCCTACACGCTCGACCGCCCGCTGGACGAAGTCCTCGCCAATCTGCCCGAAGGCACGAGCGCAATCTATTCCACCGGCGACCTGACCGACACCCATTCGACAACCATTCCCATTTTCATGGAAGCCTACCAGCAAGCCCGGCACCGCCCGCCCGAAGGCCCGTTCTATCACGCCTGGCAGGCGGTCTCCGCCGCCGCCGACACCGCCATGGCCATCGCGCTGCCCATGCTGACCCCGCCCGAAATCGTCACCCGGTGGAGCCACGCCTGCACGGCCGCAGCGGCGGATTCAGGCGTACGGCACTGGGCCGACATGCATCATTTCAAGCTGGCCACCGGGGAAAACGCTGCCCCGTTCCTGTCACGGACAGTCCCGGATCTCGGAGCCACGCTGGCCCTGCGCCGCTGGCTCGCCGTCAACACCCCGCGCTGGCGTCAGGGACAGGAAACCCGCCACATCTGATTCAATCAGCGACGGCGCGTCTTCAGCAGGATCCGGACCGACCCGTGATTGGCGGCATGGGGATGCACCACGGCCAGAACCATGGACCGCAGATCCGCCCGCTGAAGCCACAGGGGCAGTTCGCGGCGGATCAGCCCGCTGGTCTGCCCGCTTCCCAGCCCCGTCACGACTTCCACACACCGCCAGTTCCGCACCCGCGCCCGCTGCATGAAATCATACAGCCGCTCAAACGCCTCCTGTACGACATAGCCATGCAGATCGAGCCGCGCATCCACCTTCATCTGCCCGCGTGACAGACGCTTCCAGCTCGTATCATCCAGCCCCGGCGCCCGGACACCGACGGCAAGCTCCGCTGTCCACGACACGGGCTTCTTTGGCGGGGCGGGAACAAAGGAACGCCGCACTGGCAAAGGCGCAGACCGTGCAACTTCCGGCATGGGTGCGGGCGGGTCGGCCTTAACCATGGGCACCATGCGTTTCGGGGCCCGCGGAGAACGCAGCGGCTTGATGTCGCGGACCACCATCCGCCACAGGGTTGCCTCGTCCTCCCTCAGATCCCGCTTCGCCACGCCGCCCTCACTTCCTGTCCGACCACCCCTTCCGAAAACGGGATTCAGGTCCCGAGCATGTAACGGCTTCCGGCATCATTGAACAATGTTCTTTCGGGATTTCGGCACCTGCGCCGCCCTGATACGTTCATGGTTCAGGTTTCATTTCAGCAAAGAGCAGAACCATGAGCCACCTCACCCAGGAAGAACGCGACAGCCTGCCCGACAGCGCCTTCGGCCTCCCCGAAAAACGCGCCTACCCGATCGACACCCGCGCCCGCGCCAGCAACGCCAAGGCCCGCGCCACGCAGGAATACGAGCGCGGCCTCCTCACGGCGGAAGAACGCGACCGGATCGACAAGGCCGCCGACCGCCGCCTCGCGCAGGACGACTAAAGCAGCCCGCCCCGATCACAGGCAGCATCGGAAATTCACTTGACCTTAAAGGTCATGGCGTCAGTCTCGCCGACACCGGGCGTGAGAATGTCCGGCCCGCAAAGCCAGACTGACCAAGGATTTTTCATGCCTCTGCCTCCCCTCCGCAAGTTCATCCCCCTTCTTGCAGGCACGGCCCTCTGCGTCTCCACGCTTGCCACGCCGGCGATCGCGGCCCCGTCCGGTGTCCAGAAGCCCGGAACCGTCACGGCCTCGACCCCTCTCGCCGACGCCCTCGGCCTTCCGGACGCCGGACGCGCCCTGCGCATCACCTACCTCGCAACCAACGGCATCACCGGCCGGGGCCTCGTCCCCGTCACCGCCGAGATCATCCTCCCCGCAGGCCCCGCCCCTCAGGGTGGCTGGCCGATCGTCGCCTGGGCCCATGGCACCGTCGGCGTCGATGACAGTTGCGCGCCGTCCCTCAACTCCTACAGCGACCGCAACCGCACCTATCTCTCCACCTGGATGAAGCGCGGTTTCGCCATCGTCGCCACCGACTATCAGGGCCTCGGCACACCCGGAACCCATCCCTATCTGGATACCCGCGTCGAAGCCTACAGCGTCCTCGACAGCCTCCGTGCCGCGCTCGCCACCGTCCCGGACCTGCAAAACCGCATCATGATCGTCGGCCAGTCGCAGGGCGGAGGCGCCGCTGTCGCCACAGCCGCCTATGCCCCGACCTACGCCCCCGATCTGGACATCCGTGGCACAGTCGCCACCGGTACCCCTTATGTGACGCCCGAACTTCTCGGCGGCCTGCTCAAAGCCGCCTCACAGCCCGGAGCCGGCTATAGCCCTCTGATCAACTACGTCTTCTATCTCGCGGCCGGACTGGAAGGACGAAACCCCCATTTCCGCCCCGAACAGGCTTTCACGCCCAAAGCGCTGCCCGTCTATCGCAACGCCGCCCATGAATGTCTGACCTCCCTGTCCCGGCAGGCAAAGGATGCTGGTCTGACCTTACAGAACACCCTGCAACCCACCTTCCTCAAGGCGATGAGCCCGGCCCTGAAGGACATGGCCTTCCCCACCCTCAAACTGGCCCGGCCTCTCTTCACCGGCACCGGAACGGAAGACCGTGACGTGCCCCCCGCCCTCCAGCTCGGTCTGGTCAAGGCCGCCTGCGCCGCAGGCTCGACCGTGCAGGCCCATATCTACAGGGGGCTGGACCACAGTCAGGTCGTGAACGGCTCCCTGCCGGACTCCGCCACCTTCACCACAGCCGTCATGACCGGCCAGCCCGTCACCCCGCAGTGCAATCCCGTTCCCCAATAAGCCACCACAACCACAGCCCATAAAAAAACGGCCCCGGATCATCCGGGGCCGTTCTTCATTCATGCACGTTAAGCAGACTTCAGTTCGAAGCCGGAGCCTGCAACGGCTGGTCAGCCGGCACATCCTTCAGCGGAATACCTTCGTACTTGCCCGTCAGCGTCTTCAGGAACGCCACGATATCCGTGACATCCTGATCGGCAATGTCATGATCCGGCGTCTCGTAACGCGCCATCTCCCGCACAACCTGCTCCAGCGTGGTGGCCGAACCGTCATGCAGCCACGGCCCCGTCAGCTCGACATTACGCAGGTTCGGAACCTTGAACCGCTCCCTGTCGCCTTCCTTATGCGTCACGGCCATACGACCTTCGTCCGCATCCGTCAGCTTCGTATGACGGTTCTCGAAATACGGCCCTTCCAGACCAAGGATCTCATAAGCGTCACCACCCACGGCAATGCCGCTATGGCAACCCGAGCAGCCGATTTCCTTGAAGCGCTCATAACCGCGCTTTTCCTGCGCCGTGATCGCCTTCGCATCACCCTTCAGATACAGGTCAAAGCGGCTGTCCGGAGTGATCAGCGTCTTTTCATATTCCGCAATCGCCGCCGTGATCGTGTCCTTGTCGATCTGCTCAGAACCGAACGCCGCCGTAAACTGCTCGGCATAACCCGGCGTGCTGCGGACATGATCGGCTACGGTGTTCCAGTCATGCGAACCCATTTCCAGCGGGTTCATGACCGGCCCTGCCGCCTGCTCCGCCAGATCCTTCGCACGACCATTCCAGAACTGCGCCATGCTGAACACGGCATTATAGACGGTCGGCACATTGATCGGCCCCTTCTGGCCCCCAATGCCCGTCGCCGTCGTCAGGTTGTCCACACCGCCCTTGTTCAGACCATGACAACTCGCACAGTTGAGCGTCCCGTCACCCGACAGACCCTTGTCGAAGAACAGCGCCCGGCCCAGTTCAGCCTTCTTCCAGTCCACATCAACCGTTTCCGGGATCGGCTGGATCGGCTCGCCACGAAACTGCGCGGCCACACCCGGCGCCGCATAATGAAGCTCGCGCTGCTCACGCACCCATTTCAGGATGTCCGCACGCTGCTTTTCGTCCAGATGCGCATGCGGATGCATCAGCAGATAGGCCGCGGGCGGCATCCGGTTCTGCGTAATGACTTCCTCGATCCGCGACAGTTCCTCGACGGAAGGCGGCTTACCCTGCTGCATGGCCTCCAGCACCGGCGCATAATCGAAATGACGCTGCCCCTGCACCAGATCACGCTTCATGATCTGATTGGCCAGCGGCAGCTTGAAATAGAACGGCAGCGCGACATTCTGCGTATGGCAGTAATCGCAGCGCACTTCCCGAAGCGCGGCAAAAGCCGCCATAGCCGCCGGATCCTGACGGGTCGGGCTGCTGGCGGGCAACTGCGGTGCACCAGCATGATCGAAATGCTCAAGATAGGTGACGGTACCGCCCCAGGCGACAACACCCAGCGCCACCAGACCGGCAATTCCCTTTGTAATCGTGCTGGAACGCACCACTTTTCTCCTCATACTCACGGTGTCGTGAGAATGACGAAAAGTGACAGGCAAAGTCAAAGTAATTGAATCTGTCAGGACAACAGGTCCTGTCGATCAGTCCTCGTCCTCATGATCGATCGCCGCCCGCACCCGCTTGCGCGCCACATTCACATAGGACGTATCGGTATCAATCCCGATCCCCACACAGCCCATCCGCTCCGCTGCCACGAGCGTCGTCCCCGACCCCATGAACGGATCAAGCAGCACTCCCCCCGGCCGCAGCCCGTGCAGCCGGATGCACGCCTCGGGCAGGGCCACCGGGAACGTCCCCGGATGGCTGAACTTTTCCTTGCGGCTGCGCACGGTCTCGTAGGGAATGAACCACGTATCGCCCCGGCACCGCCGGTCCGTGATGTGCTGCCGCCGCACGATGTTGCTCTTGTCCGTAAACGGCACACCCGCATCCAGCCGCGACACCGGCACATTCCCCGTCTTGGTCAGATGGAACACATGCTCATGGTTCCGATTGACGAAACGCGCCGAGTTCAGCGGCTTGAAATGCCCGTAGGTGATCTCTCCGACCGAAATCGACTTGATCCAGGTGATATGGTTCTGAAGCACGAACAGCCGCCGCAGCCGCGTCATCAGCTCGAACGGCAGCCAGGGCTGGGACGAGGAGCCCGCGATGTTCAGGAAGAACGACCCGTCATCCTTCATGACACGGGACAGACTGGTGCAGACATCCTCCATCCAGTCCAGATAGGCGTCCTCGGGCAGCCGGTCCTGATAGGTCCGGTAAGGCACCCCCAGATTATAGGGCGGCGACGTCACCACCACATCCACACTCTGCGACGGCATCCGCTTGAGAACCGTCGTGCAGTCCCCCCGGATCAGCGTATGGACACCGAGCTTCTCCCGGCGACTGCGGATCATTGTGCGGCAGGTTCCGCAGGAGGACGCGGCAGGAACAGCACCATCCGCCCATGCGCATGCAGGTTCCCGGCCACGGCCTGTGCCGCAGCCCCCCAGCCTGTGAACAGGTCGGCGCGCCCCGCACCCTTAATGTCGGTCCCGATATCCTGCGCGAACACCAGATGATCCCAGTTCACCTGCTGCCCGGCGCCATAAGGCAGCTTCGTCTCAACCCAGAGCGGCATCGCAAACGGCACCATGGACCGATCCACGGCCACCGACCGCCCGGCCGTCAGCGACATCCCGAATGCCCCTTTCGGCCCCTGCGCCAGATTGCCGTCATCACGGCGGAAAAAGACGTAATTCGGATTGCGCTCCATGACGGACATCATCCGGTCCGGATGCGTCTCCAGCCAGTTGCGGATGCTGTCCATGCTGACCCCATCCGCCGGCAGTTCGCCATCCTGCACCAGAACACGCCCGAGCGGCACATAAGCCTGCCCGTTGCGCCCGTCATAGCTGACACGTACCTGCCCGCCATCCGGCAGGATCAACCGCCCCGAACCCTGAATCTGAAGGAAAAACAGGTCTACCGGGCTTTTCAGCCAGGCAATCTCCAGCCCCTGCCCCACCAGCGCCCCGCCATCAATCGCGGTACGGTCGTAATAGGGCGCGAACTGCCCGTTGACCCAGCGCCCGCTGACCATCTGGCCATTGGTCGCCTTCGCCCGCACCAGATCACGCGGACGGCCATAGACCGGCGTCTGATACGCCCCACCCCGCGTCAGGGACGCCGGGATCTGCGGCTCGAAATACCCGGTATAAAACGCCTCTGTCCCGGCCTCGTAAGGCTGGAACCATGTCTGAAGATACGTCCGCGCATCTGTCGCCGTCGCCAGACCCGCACAGGCATTGGCCCAGTCGGCAGCATGACGGCCATACGTGATATCCTCACCCCCTCCGAGCACCGTCTCTGGCGGCAACTGCGCGAGACGATGACACTCATCCCGCAGCAGCGGCATCAGGGACGAAAAATCCTCCTGCCCCCACCCCGCAAGGGACTCATAACCAACAGGAGAGAGCGAAAACGAAGACGGCGCATTCTGCGGGGTGCATCCGCAAAGCACGCCGAATGTCACCAGGGTCAGCAGTTTTTTCATTGGATCGGCAAAAAACTCGAAGCAGGAAACGCGAACACGAAACAAAAGGATCTGGACCGGATCAGGCCGGACGCGACGCTGCCAGCCGCCACCGCGCATCGGACTGCCCTGCAACACGCTCGAACAGCCACAGGTCATGAAACTCGGTCACGGCCTCGGTCCCGACCAGAGGCTCACCCTGACGATCCGTCAGAATATTCACCTGCCGCGACACGATCTGCACCTCGACTCGGCCCGTACGCATCCCGTCGTCACCGGAGACGAGCATCGCATCCAGAATGGACAGGCTCTCGATCCCGCGCAGATCGCTCCGCTGCGTCTCGCCAGCCTGCACACGCGCATCGATCGCGGCGGAAAAAGCCTCCATGGACGCCGGCGTCAGCAGCTTTTCAAGCGCAGCACGATCTCCGACCGCGAAAGCCGGAACCACCTGCCGGAACGTCCCTTCGGCCTCCTTGAGGAAACCTGAAGGCGAAAATCCCGGAAAAACCGCTGCAATCTCACCCAGAACCGTTCCGACACGCGTCGCGGGAGCGGGAATTTCATATTCCACTTCCGGCGCCGCAGCCGTATCGAACGGCGCATTTCCGGCGCCCGGCTTTCCCGAAGCCTGTCCGGGCAGCGGCGGCGGGACACCCGGACGCGCCGCATCCGGAGCAGCCCCCTTCTGCGCACCCAGACCAAACCGCCCGGCACCCGGACGCTCCTGCCGCACGCCCTGCATCCCGACACGACGGCCAAGCACACGGTACAGCCTCACACCCAGCGCCACCGCGAGCACGAACAGGACCACAAGGTCCCAGGGAAAATAATGACCCGCATGATCCATGAGACCGGCGGGGAGATGAATGTCGTTGGAAGACATGAAGCCCTGTGTTTCGCAGTGTTCGGTTAAAGATCCGTTCTCCTAGAGATAGGGTGCAATCCCTCCGATCTCAACCGTCTGTCCGCCAGAACCGTGTCTTGGCGCGCAGCGGACATCATGCTACCGCCGAGGGATCGCAATCGTTCCAATCGATGTCCGCCCTGGGCTCAGCCCCTGCGGAACCGGAGACTGTATGTCAGAGAACACCACCGACAACGCCGCCCTGGGCCAGGAAAACGTGCCGGCCATGCCGCTCGCCATCAACCTGCAGTACACGAAGGACCTGTCCTTCGAAGTACCGGCCGGCGCCTCCATTTTCGCCACCCTGCGCTCCGCCCCGCAGATTTCCGTCAACATCGACGTTCAGGCCAACCGTCTGGAACAGGATCAGGCCGTCTATGAAGTCGCCCTGGCTGTCCGCGCCGAAGCCGCCGAACCGCCGGCACAGGAAGGTGGCCAGGCCGGTCGCACGGTGTTCATCGCCGAACTGACCTATGCCGCCGTCGTGACGCTGAACAACCCGCCGGAAGAGCTGATCGAGCCGATCCTGCTGGTCGAGGTTCCGCGCCTGATCTTCCCGTATGTCCGCTCCATCGTCAGCGACGTTACGCGTGACGGCGGCTTCCCGCCCGTCGTGCTGCAGCCGATCGACTTCGTTGCCCTGTGGCAGGCCAAGCGCGCCCAGCAGTTCCCGGAACCCGCCGGCGAAGCCTGATCAGACGGCTGGCCCGAGCTGCTCCAGCGGATCGGGCCACATCACCGCGCGCCACTCCTTAGGATCAAGGCGCGCGGCAATGGCCTCTGACAGACAGAGCGCCCGCACGGCAGACAACGCCGTCACCTCTTCGGCCCCAAGCGCTTCCCTGAACGCTTCCGCCGTTTTCCCCGAATACAGCAGCACGGAATCGACTCGCCCGCCCCGCAGGGCCTCAGCCGCTTCATCCGGCAGAGCCATGCGCTTGCAGGCCGCATAAACCTCGACCCGCTGCACACCCAGATCCCGCGCCAGATCCACGCCATAGCCCTCGCCACTGGCCAGCAGCACATCCGCACCCATAATGCCTCGCGCCCGACAGAACGCTGCCAGAGCCCGCGCATCCCCGTCCGCCGCCGCGACATTCACGAACCCGTCCCGCCGCGCCCGCGCCGCCGTCCGCGCGCCCACCGCCACGACAAGCCGATCCCGCGGCCAGTCCCGCAACGCAGGCAGTGCATTGGCACTCGTCACCAGCACGGCCCGGAACGCCCCGGGCGCAACAGGCTCAAATGTCGTGATATCCAGCATCGGACACGCCACCGCATCCCAGCCAAGCGCCTGGACCGCCGCCATCGTAGCGGACAGTCCGGGCTCAGGCCGGGTCACCAGAACAGCACGACCCGGTTCAGGACGACAAAGCGTCAGGGACGCCTCATTTCATCAAAGATATGGGCCGGCGTGTCGCGCCGAAGCTCGTCTGCAAGCTCGGTGCCCAAACGGGCCGCCTCAAGCGGCGCCCCCTCGATCTCACGACGCAGCAGGAACGTCCCGTCCTCGCTTGCAATCAGACCGCTCAGCTTCAGCACGCCCTTCTCGATCCGGGCATAACCACCGATCGGCGTCCGGCACGAACCGTCCAGCTCCGCCAGAAGCGCACGCTCAGCCGTCGAAACCGCCCGTGCCTCCGGATCCTCGATCGCGGACAGCAGTTCGCGCAGTTCCAGATCGCTCTCACGAACCGTCACGCCCACAATGCCCTGCCCTGAAGCCGGCAGCATCTGGTCCGGCTCCAGCACGACATCCACACGGTCTTCCATACCCAGACGCCGCAGCCCGGCGAGCGCCAGAAGCGTGGCCTCACACGCGCCTGACCGCAGCTTGTCCAGCCGTGTCTGCACATTCCCCCGCAGCAGGCCGAACCGCAGATCCGGCCGCACATGCAGCATCTGCGCCTGACGCCGCACCGATGCGCAGCCTACCAGCGCGCCTTCCGGCAGACAGTCATACGGACGCTGCGGATCAACCGTCACACTCCGGTCCCGCAGGATCAGCGCATCCCGCGCATCCTCGCGTTTGAGCGTGCAGGCCAGCACGAGGCCCGGCGGCAGATTGGTTTCCAGATCCTTGAGGCTGTGCACCGCGAAATCAATCCGCCCGGCCACCAGCGCCTCATGGATTTCCTTGGCAAAAAGCCCCTTGCCGCCGATTTCCGCCAGACGCTGCACAAGATTACGGTCGCCCTCGGTACTGATCTGGTATTCCTGAAACGCCCCCATATCGCGCAGAACGGGGCAGAACCGCGTCAGGCGCGTCAGAAAGTTCCGCGTCTGGACCAGCGCCAGCGGAGACGCCCGCGACCCGACACGAAGAGGGAGCTTGCGGCCGGTAGGCGGCTCAGCGGCATGGGAGCGGCGGACGGCTTCCGCGGCGACTCTCTGGAGCGCCTCGGAAGGCAGGACGGGAGCATTCATGAACGGCAGCTTTAGCCCATTCACACGGGACTGTCATGATATGACAGACTCGGCCATAATAAGCCCCATGTCAGCCCCCGCCACTTCTCCATCCGCACCCACGCGCGCCCTTCTGGCCATCGAAACCTCCTGCGACGACACGGCCTGTGCCATCCTCGCCTATGACGGCACGATCCTGGCCGAAGGGGTCCTGTCCCAGACCGACCACGCCATTCTCGGCGGCGTCGTCCCGGAAATTGCAGCCCGCGCCCATCTGGACGCCCTGCCCGCGCTGGTGGCGGAGGTGCTGAAAAAAGCCTCCCTGACGCTGGCCGATATCGACACTTTCGCCGGCACCACCGGCCCCGGCCTGATCGGCGGCCTGATCGTCGGCAGTTCCTACGCCAAGGGACTGGCCATGGCGCTGCACCGTCCCTTCGTGGCTGTGAACCATATCGAGGCCCACATCCTCACCCCGCGCCTGCCCAGCCTCGGCGCGGACCTGCACTTCCCCTACCTGACGATGCTGGTCTCGGGCGGCCATTGTCAGTGCGTCTCGGTCGAGGAAACCGGCCGCTACATCCGCCTCGGCGGTACGATCGACGATGCCGCAGGCGAGGCCTTCGACAAGGTCGCCAAAATGCTCGGCCTCGGCTGGCCCGGCGGCCCCGCACTGGAAAAACTCGCCACCGAAGGCCGCGATGACGCCTACCCGCTCCCCCGCCCCCTCAAGGGCCGCGAAGGCTGCGATTTCTCGTTCTCGGGCCTCAAAACCGCCGTCAGCCGCCTGATCGACACACAGGACCCAACCGGCAGCCGCGATGCCCTGCCCCGCCAGTTCGCCGCCGACGTCGCCGCCTCCTTCCAGCGTGCCGTTGCGGATGTGATGGCCGACCGAGCCGAACACGCCTTGGCCCTCAGCCAGAACGCCACGGCCCTGGTCGTCGCAGGTGGCGTCGCCGCCAATAAAACCCTGCGCCACGCCCTCGAACAGGTCGCGGCAAACCACGGCATCCCCTTCTTCGCCCCGCCCCTGCGCCTGTGCACGGACAACGCCGTCATGGTGGCCTGGGCCGCCCTCGAACGCCTGCACGCGGGCGAGACCCCCAACGAAATCGACACCGCCGCCCGCCCCCGCTGGCCGCTCTCTGAACGCACTCCCGCCCACGCCTGAACACAGGAAACCGCATGACCGCCATCCTCATCCGCGACGAGACCGGAACCGGTATCAGCAGACCCGCCCTGCGTTTCGACTGGAAAACCCGCAGACATCTGCGCGTGCGGGATCTGATCGCCGAGCGCGTCCGCCTCGAATGGGACAACGGCACCAAGGCAGAAGGCGAAGAAACCGCCCTCATCCCGCAGGACGCACCCTGTATCGAAACCGTCGAAGCCGCCATCGACCACGCCCTGAAGGCCTTCGAACGCCGCGCCTATCTGGTCATCATCAACGACCGTCAGATCCCGCATCTGGACGACGACATCACCCTCACCCCGGACATGACGATCACCTTCCTGCGCCTCATTCCCCTGGTCGGAGGCTGACATGCAGCAGCGTGATCCAGTGCTTGTCGCCTCTTTGCCCGGTGGTCCGCTCTATCGCCTCCTGTCAAAAGTCGGCGACATGGAACAGGCCTTCATCGAGTGGCGCACCCTGATGCGCTCCCGCTGTCCTATGGTTTTCGAAGACGCCAGAAAAAAATGGGTCGAACTCTACGAACAGCAGAGATGCGACTACAAAGGCTACGCCTTTAAAGAGCATGCCTACCAATACCTCAGCGATACCATTCCTCTCGCCGCCTATTTCCTGCCCGAGACGATGGGCACTGCGCCACGGCCTGCGTCTCCGAAATGGCTGGAGCGTCTCTCTCGCGAAAGCCTTGATCCCGAAGCTCCCATTCCACTGGCGAAACGCCATTCCTACTGGACCCGCTTCGAAATATTCGGCTCGGGTCCAGCCCCGTCCGTGAATTCCCAATCCCATCGCATCATGGATCTGAAGTGGCTCGCCCAGGCCCGGGCAGATTATGTCCGGATCCCGGTCGAACGGCCCGGAACCTTCCGTCTCGTCCGCCAGCACGTCATTCGCCTGACCCTGCATCCGAGCAAGGCGGACGACCCCGTCTTTGATCGCCTCTCCACCCCCGATAACGTTACACCCTCTGCCAGAACCCTGCGCGACCGCGCCGCCATTCTCGCCGCCCCTGACGGACAGGACGTTCTGACTCTGGCCCGCGCCATCCTGCGCGATTTCGACACGGCACAGGGGCGCTGGATCGACGGTCCACTCTACCGGGCCGCCGTTCTTCCAATCCTCGCGGGTCATGCCATCAACCGCATCAAGGCCACGGGCTCCATCCGCGAAGCCGCTTACGAACTCATCGCCAGGCCGGAATTCTTCATGCCGGAAAAAGAGACCCTCTGGCGGATGGACACGGCAGAGTTTGGCCTGCGGGATCTCGGCAAACGACCTCCTCTGGCGCAGATCAACTTCAACAAAATCCTGTGCGGCTGCCTCTGGCTCGTCGCTGTCAGTGGCACGGCGGAAGACGTGCAACTCCTCAGCACACTGGCAAAAAATTTCCAGAGGGACGACAGGGTCTTCGAGTTCAACCGCATCATCCGGGCCCTCGGCCTCACCGCCGACCGTGATGCCATCAACGAACAGATCGCCCTGCGCCAGAAAACCCGTCATTCCCTGATGCTCAGCCAGATCAACGCCGCCCTGGCCGACTCCGCCCGAAAATCCGGCATCAGCATTACGGAACTCGAAGAACGCTCCGCCTACACCCACGACCTCAACAGCCATCATGAACGGGCCGTCCCGCTTCCCAACGGCCTGACCGCGACCCTGTCCCTCAAGACCAATAGCTCCGGTACCGTCACCCTGTTCTCCACCGACGGCAGCGAACTACGCCCGGTCCCTCCCGCGATCCGCGCTGAACTCAAGAGCATCCGCGCCTATGAAAAACTCAGGGAAGAAGCCCGCGCCCTGACCAAGGAAATGCAGGCCCACCGCCTGCGCCTCGAACGCTCCTGGATCACACAGGAACGCTGGACGGCCGAACGCTTCCGCACGAACTATCTGACCCATCCCGTCCTGTCCTGGCTCGCCCACCGCCAGATCTGGACCCTCACCGCGCCCGACGGCACACAACGCACCGTCCTCTTCCCAAACAGCACACCCGTAGCCCCAGACGGCACCCCGACCGCCTCCCTGCGCGACGACGAAACCGTCACCCTCTGGCATCCGCTGGACGCCGATACAGCCCTCGTCAACCAGTGGCGCGACACGCTGGAAGACATCGCCCTCATCCAACCCATCCGTCAGGCTTGGCGCGAAACCTATGTCCTGACCGATGCTGAACGCGCCACCTCCCCGGCCTCCCTTCGCTACGCAAGGCAGGTCCTGCGTCAGGCGCAGTCCGTCGAACTCGGCCGCCAGCGCGGCTGGCGCGTGCGCACCCTAAGCATGCACATGCCCTCAAGCGAGGGCGACCCCACCAGCCTGACCATCCCTTCCGCCGGTCTGCATGCCGAAATCTGGACCGCTGGCGTCGACGGCCACGCCGCTTTCCATCATGGAACATTCACCCATATCCTCACCGACCGCGTCCAGTTCCGCACCGTCACGGACAAGGGCTCCTGGCGCTACGACGGCGGCAAAAAGCTCTCCGTCGGCAAGGAGACCGTTCCACTCGAAGACGTCCCACCACTGATCTTTTCGGAAGTCATGCGCGATCTGGACCTCTTCGTCAGCGTGGCATCCATCGGCCTGGAGGTCACCTATCTCGACGGAGCGGAAGGCCAAACCATCGCCCAATGGCGCCGCATGCCCGATCTGGCCATGTGGAACTACGACGAAACCCTGCCCCTCAACGGCCGCGCCCGCATCCGCTACGAGACGCTTGAACGGATCCTCCCCCGCCTCACTATCGCAGACCGCCTCGAACTCACCGACACGTATGTCCATGTTCGCGGCGTCCTGCACAGCTACAGGGTTCATATCAGGACAGGAAACATCTTCCTCGATCCCGACCGCCGCTATATCTGCATCGTACCCGACGCCCGCAAAAAGAAATCCACCATCGCCCTGCCCTTCGACGACGACCAGACCCTCTCGGTCATCCTGTCGAAACTCTTCCTTCTCGCCGCCGATGACAAAATCACCGATCCCGTCATCCTCAGGCAGTTCCCCGCATCCACCCCGGAACAGACATCTTGAACTACCGTCACATCTACCACGCCGGAAACTTCGCCGACTGCATGAAGCACGCTTTGCTTCTGGCGCTCATCAGGGCGCTGAAGCGCAAACCCGCAGGCTTCGTCGTCCTCGATACCCATGCCGGATGCGGCCGCTACGATCTGACGTCCGAAGAAGCCGAGAAGACCGGTGAATGGCGCGCAGGCATCGGCCAGCTTCTGGAGCGGCCAGCCGCCGCACCGCTAAAGGACTATCTCGACGCCGTCCGCCCCAACGTGCAGGACCGGCACCGCTACCCCGGCTCTCCCGCCTTCGCCCGCGCCGAACTCCGCCCGCAGGACCAGCTCATCGCCTGCGAACTGCACCCCGAAGACGTCCGCCCCCTGCGCCGCCTCTTCCACGCCGACCCGCAGGCCGCCGTCCATCACCGCGACGGCTACGAAGCCCTGCGCGCCCTGCTTCCACCAAAAGACTTCAAGCGCGGCCTCGTCCTCATCGACCCACCTTTCGAGAAGCCCGACGATTTCGCCCGCTGCGCCGACGCCATCACCCTGATCCGCACCCGTTTCCGCGCCGGGATCGTCGCCGTCTGGTACCCGATCAAACACCGCACCCCCGTCCGCGCCTTCTATACGGCCCTGCAGGACGCCGGCATCCGGGACATGCTCGCCTGCGAGTTCCTGCTCCGCCCGCCCGTCGATCCCTCCCGCCTGAACGGCTGCGGCCTGCTGGTCGTCAACGCCCCCTTCGGCTTCGAAAACGAGGCCCGCAATATCCTGGAAGCCCTCGCCACCGGCCTGCGTTCTCCCGACGCCGAAGACATTCAGATCAACATCGAACGGCTGGCAGAGGAATAACCATGACCAGACCCCATATCGCCATCATCGGTGCCGGCGCCTGGGGCACGGCGCTCGCCTGCGCCACAGCAGCGACCGGCGCGCACGTGACACTCTGGATGCGCAACCCCGTCCCGGTTGGAACCCGCACCCTCCCGCGCCTGCCGGACATCACCCTGCCCGACAACGTCACTATCACCGGCGACTTTCCGCGCAACGCCGACGTCGTCCTGCTCGTCACCCCCGTCCAGACCGCCCGCGACGTCTCCACCCGCCTCCAGACCGTGCTCGACCCCGCAGTCCCCGTCGTGACCTGCTGCAAGGGACTGGAACAGGCCACGTCTCTCCTGCCGCTCGACGTCCTCGCGCAGACCATGCCGAACCGCCCGACAGGCGTCCTCTCCGGCCCCAACTTCGCCATCGAAGTCGCAAAAGGCCTCCCCGCCGCCGCAACCCTCGCCTGCGCGGATCTCGCTCTCGCGCAGAAACTCACGGCGCTCCTCAACACGTCCGCCTTCCGCCTCTACGCCAGCGATGACGCAGCAGGCGTCCAGCTCGCAGGCGCCGCAAAGAACGTCATCGCCATCGGCGCCGGCATCACCATCGGCGCAGGGCTCGGCGAAAATGCCCGCGCCGCCCTCATCACCCGCGCCGTCGCCGAAATCGGCCGCCTCGCCGAAGCCACCGGCGGCCGCGCCAGCACGCTCGCGGGCCTCGCGGGCATGGGCGACCTCATCCTGACCTGCACCGGACGCGGCTCGCGCAATTACAGCGTCGGACTCGAACTCGGTGAAGGTCGCTCTCTCGAAGACATCCTGGCCTCCCGCACCACGGTCGCCGAAGGCGTCCTGACCGCCCCGGCCATGCGCGCCCTCGCCCGCAAACACCATGTCCGGGCTCCGATCATCGAAACCGTCACCCGCCTCCTCGGGGAAGGCTTCACGATTGAAGAAGCCCGACACCTTCTGCTGGACCGCCCCCCCACGCAGGAGTAATCATGACAAAATGTGGATGAGAAACGAAAAGTTACGCCGCATCATCGGACGCAGCCGTATCGCCCGGACGCTGACCTTCGGACTCCAGAACGCTCTTCAGATGCGCCTGCTCTCCGGCCACAAGAACCCGCAGACCCTCTCCAGCCTCCGATACGCCATCCACGGCACAAGATCGCTTCTCAGCGCGGATGAAGCCTTCATCCTGCATGAAATCGCCGCCGCCCAGACAACCCTGCCCGGCGATTTCGCGGAGTTCGGCGTCTATGAAGGCGCTTCGGCTGCCCTGCTCTGTGCCGTGAAAAACGACCACGCCCTGCACCTGTTCGATACGTTCGAGGGCCTCCCCGAAAGCGCCCGCAGCGGAGAAAGCGGCGTCTTCCACAAAGGCCAGTTCATCGGGACCCTGCCCCACGTCCAGCGCAAACTGGTCGGCTGCCGGAACGTCCACTTCCACCCCGGCCTGTTCCCCGACAGCACCACCGGCCTCGAAGACCTGCGCTTCTCATTCGTCCATCTGGACGTGGACCTGCATGACGCCACCCTGGCCGGACTGGAATATTTCTATCCCCGTCTGGTCCCCGGCGGCATCATCCTCACCCACGACTTCTCAATCATCCCCGGCGTCGCCCAGGCATTCCGCACCTTCTTCGCAGACCGCCCCGAACGCATCATCGAGTTCCCGACCACACAGGCCATGATCATCCGTCACCCGGCCTGAACGGCAGGCCCTGCCTCAGTGCAGAACCGCGCAGGCCACCCGGTCCCCCGAGCCACCGATCGGCTGCGTCTGGTAGTCATCAGGCTTGGCATGAATAACCACAGACGCCCCGTCCCCATCCATCAGCGCCGGCAGGCCGCCCGAGCCCTTCAGCGAAACCAGCGTGGAATAAAGCTCCACCGTCGCCGTCCCGTCAGCCCCGACATACAGATTGGGCAGATCCCCCGCGTCATTCGCATCCACGTTCAGCAACCCGTGCACAACCGGCGTCGCCGCATGGACATGCGCGCCCGCACTGGTGAATTTCGGAGCCGCACAGCTCCCCTTTTCATGGAAATGAATTCCATGCCATCCGGGCGTCAGCCCCTGCACCTGCAACCGGAGCAGAACCCCTTTCGGCGCTCCCGTCACGTCCACAATCCCGTGGGAGGCACCATCCGTCCCCTTCAGTTCCCCCGTCACATGATCCGCAGCACAGGCCAGGGAAGGAACGGCCATCACAGAGGCCAGAAGAAGGGTTAGCAATCCGGAACGGCGCATGGGGGAAACTCACAGTCTGAATCAGAAAAGATGATAGCTGTTCTCATCCTAATCCGATCCCGACATGGCAGGGATCAGAGATTCGTGAGCGGCCCCGAAATCAGACGAACAGCCCCGCAATCACCGCACTCATCGCATTGGACAGCGTCCCCGCCACCACCGCCCGCACGGCAAACGACGCCACATCCGTCCGCCGTCGCGGTTCCGCACTGCCAAACGCCCCGATCAGAAGCCCGATCGTGGAGATATTGGCAAATCCGCACAGTGCAAAGGACAGGATCGTAATCGTCCGCGGAGACAGCGCATGGTCATGGATCATCGGCGCCAGGTTCACATAGGCCACGAACTCGTTGAACGCGATCTTCTGTCCCAGCAGCCCCCCGGCGATCGTACACTCGCTCCAGGGTACCCCCAGCAGCCAGGCGAACGGCGCAAACACTGCCCCCAGAATCCGCGCCAGAGACAGCCCGGCCATCCCGAGCAACCCGTTCGCCAGCGCAATCAGCCCCACAAACGCAATCAGGACCGATCCCACCGCCACTGCGATCTTCGCCCCGTTCATCGCCCCGTCCGCGATGGCCTCGAACATGCTGTGATGCCCATGATCCGCCCCCGCGATTTCCGCATTGGACCGCCGTGGCCCCGGAAACAGGATGCGCGAGAACAGAAGCCCCCCCGGTATGGCCATGAACGACGCCGCCAGCAGGTTCTCCATCGGCACGCCGAGCGACGCATATCCCGCCAGCACGGAGCCCGCGATGGACGACGTCCCGCTGCACAGCACCGTCGCCAGCTCCCCTTCGGACATCTCCGCCAGACAGGACTGAAGCGCGATGGGCATCTCGCTCTGCCCCAGAAAAATCGTCAGCACCGCGGCAAACGATTCCAGCGCCGTCGTCCCCAGCACCCGTGACAGCGCCCCGCCAATCAGCTTCGAGAGAAACTGCAACACGCCCCAGTGCTGCAACAGCCCCAGCAGGGCCGCGACATAAACGATTTCCGGCAGCACCTTCAGCGCAAAGACGAAACTGTCATTGCCGAACAGCCCGTCCATCTTCGGCCCCACAAGGCCGCCGAACAGGAACGCACTTCCCACATCGCCGTAAGACAGGACTTTCGTCACCGCATCCGACACCAGATGCAGCCCGTGCGCGCCCGCCGGCACCCACAGCACGCCCACCGCAATCAGCACCTGCAACAGCAGCGCCCGCCCCACCAAAGCCCAGTCAATGGCCCGCCGGTTGGTGGACAGGAGCGCACCCAGAATCAGAAGGCCGGCGATGCCGACAAGGACTCGCAGGATCACGCAGGCAGACTCCTCACCCCGAACAGAACGACCAGACGAAAAAATCGGCACTGGACCCGAAACGATATGAAACTGTCTGGCCTGTCACGTCCTGTCCAGCCCTCCTCTCTCGCCTGAACGCCCTCAAACCGCTAGGATGCAGCAGATTGACAGGGAGAACCCCCATGACCTGCGCCTATGATTTCAGTCTGCCTGGCCTGTCGGGCGAGACGATCGACCTCTCGGCCTGGCGCGGCCGGCCGCTGCTGATCGTCAACACCGCATCGAAATGCGGCTTCACCCCACAATACGAAGACCTCCAGCACGTCTGGTCGCGCTACGGCCGCGACTATCCGGACGGCCTGATGGTCATCGGCGTGCCGTCAAACGATTTCGGCCAGCAGGAACCCGGCTCCTCGGAAGACATCAAGGCGTTCTGCCACCGCAATTACGGCGTGAGCTTCCCCATGACCGCGCGCCAGCACGTCCGCGGCCCCGAAACCACCCCGCTGTTCCGCTGGCTGGACAGACAGGGCGGCTTCCTCGCCCGCCCGCGCTGGAATTTCTACAAATACCTGATCGACCGGGAGGGCAATCTCGCCAACTGGTTCACCCCCCTCGTCAAACCCGCCTCAAACCGGGTCGAGGAAGCGGTCCGCAAGGCCCTGCTCGGTCACTGAACTCCAAGCCGCCCGGCCAGCGCCGCTTCGATCAGCGCAATGTTCCGCAGATCAGCCTTGAACACCGTATCGAACAGATCGCCCGCAAGCGGTACGAGGCCCACCACGGCCTCGATCGCTACATTGCCGAGCATCCGCTGCACGGTCTGGCGATCAACGCCCATCCGGCGCCCTTCCCAGACGATATAAAGCGACAGCGCCGTCCCGATCAGCGCCCCGCCTCCCGGCAGAAGCCCGAGCAGCGTATCCAGCCCCGCCCGCAGCCGCAGTCCGGGAATCCGCGCAGCCGAGTTCAGGAGCCAGGCCAGACGGCGGATCCGCTCCAGCCTCCTGCGGAGTTCAGCAACACTCATGGGCGGGGAAATCATTGAAAAATCAGTCATGGCACCCGCTATCACGCAACAGGGACGTGGAAGTTCGTCTTTTTTCCTTGAACATCCGTATCGAAACCCGCCACAGTTCAGGTCAGAAATGTGACAGGAAGAGATATCATGAAGGACTCACCGCTCCGTCCGCTCCTGCCCCTTCTGGCGGTCGCCGCCCTCGGCGCGCTGACCCCGGCCGTGGCCCATCACGTCACGACATTCCTTGGCCTGTCCGGCATTTTCTGGGCCAGCGCCATGCTGATGCTGGAAGTCACATTGCTCTGCATCGGCCTGGCCGCCGTCCGCCCCGCGATCCGCCAGCCCGCCCGAGCCGAAACACCCCTGCACAGTCGCGAAACGGTCCTGCGCTGAAGCCCATCCGCAACACCGTGTTTTTCCTGTCCCGGAGCATATGTTGCGGCACTGAATGATACGCTAGGATCAGGAAATGCTTCGCAATTTCCTGACAGTCGGCAGCTGGACCATGCTTTCGCGTGTCCTCGGCCTCGTTCGTGACCAGCTTCTCGCCGCGTTCCTTGGTGCCGGCCCCGTTCAGGACGCCTACCTGATCGCGCTTCGCCTGCCCAACATGTTCCGGCGCCTCTTCGGCGAAGGTGCGTTCAACGCCGCCTTCGTCCCGATGTTCACCGAGCGTTATGAGACAAAGGGCCATCAGTCCGCCCTGCGTTTCGCAGGTCAGGCCCTGTCCGGACTGATGCTCTGGCTCGCCCTGCTGACCGTCCTCGCCGAAATTTTCATGCCGCTGGTCGTCAGCTTTATCGGCTCGGGCCTCACCGGCACCCGCTTCGAAACCGCGGTGCACCTGTCGCGAATCACCTTCCCCTACATGCTGCTGATCTGCGGCGCGGCGCTCGTCTCCGGCGTGCTGAACGGCCTCGGCAAGTTCACCGCAGCGGCCGCCGCCTATGTCACCTTCAACATCATCGGCATCGCCGCCATCCTTCTCGGCGCACTGGTCTGGCACAACACCGCCGTTGTCAGCGCCTGGGGTGTGACGCTCTCCGGCGTCGTCCAGCTCGGCGCCCTGTACTGGGCCGCACACCGCGCCGGCATGGCCCCACACCTGACATGGCCGAGCCTATCACCCGACATGCGCGCCCTCCTGCGCCGCATGGGCCCCGGCCTCGTCGGCTCCGGCGTCACCCAGATCAACCTGACCGTAGACACCATCATCGCCACACACCTCCCTGTCGGCACGCCTTCGATCCTGTATTTCGCCGACCGCATCAACCAGCTTCCCCTCGGCGTGCTGGGCTCGGCGGCCGGCACGGCCCTCCTGCCGCTCCTGACACGCCACATCGCCAATAATGACCGCGCTGCCGTCCATTCCAGCGTCAACCGGGCCATTGATTACACGCTTCTCCTGACGCTCCCCGCCATGATCGGCATGATCGTCCTGGCCTCCCCCATCATGGCCGCCCTCTTCAGCTACGGCCATTTCACGGTCGCAGATGCCATCCTCTCGGGACAGTGTCTTCAGGCATACGCGCTCGGCCTGCCCGCCTTCGTCCTCATCAAGGTCCTCTCCCCGGCCTTTTTCGCGGAAGGCGACACCGTCACCCCCGTCCGCATCGGCTTCTTCACACTGGCGCTGAACCTCGTCCTCAACCTTCTGCTCTACCGCCCGCTCGGCCATATCGGGCCGCCGCTGGCCAGCACGATCGCCGCCTTCGTCAACTGCACCCTGCTCGCCGTCATCCTGCACCGCCGCGGCCTCTTTATCGCGGACCCGCTGCTGAAAGGACGCGCCCTGCGCATCGCAGGCGCCGCAGCCCTGATGGCCCTGTGGGTGGCGGCGGGCGAAAAGCTCGCCGCCCCCGGCCTGCCCTACTGGCACGGCGTGTGGCGCCTCGGCATGCTGACGGCCCTGATCGTCTTCGGCATCCTCGCCTACGGCGTCACGCTTGACGCCCTCAGGGTCGTGCGCCTGCGGGACGCCACCGTGGCTTTGCGGACACGCCTGAACCGCCGACGCGCCCGCTGACCCCTCCGCGCCGGTTCACACACCGGCACAGAGACGTTATTTTGCCACACTTTCCCGACGAGACAGCCCGGAGACCGGACCCATCGGCACCTTCATGCCCCTGCCTACCGCCGAAAACGCCAGCCCCGCGATGGCCCAGTGGTTCGACCTCAAACACCAGGAACCCGACGCCCTCCTGTTCTTCCGCATGGGCGATTTCTACGAGCTGTTTTTCTCCGACGCGCAGGCCGCCGCCATGGCGCTCGACATCGCACTCACGGCCCGCGGCACCCATCAGGGCGAGCCGATCCCCATGTGCGGCGTCCCCGTCGCGGCCGCCCCGGCCTACCTCTCCCGCCTGATCCGCCGAGGCTTCCGCGTCGCCGTCGCCGAACAGACGCAGACGCCTCCGAAAAAAGGCGAAAAGCCCCAGAAAGGCCCGCTGTCCCGCGCCATCGTCCGTGTCGTTACCCCCGGCACCCTGACCGAAGACGAACTGCTCGAAGCCGGACGCGCCAACCTGCTCCTCGCCATCGCCCGCAGCCCCGAAAAGCGCACGAAAATGATCGGTGCGGCGTGGATCGACATCTCTACCGGCGCCTTCGAAACCGCCTCGGTCCCCGAATCTGCCCTACCTGAACTGATGGCCCGGCTCGACGCCGCCGAGATCCTCTCCGAACCCGACCTCATCCCCCCCGATTACGCGTCCCGACTGGCCCCCGTCGCCGTCCCGCCCACGCTCGACAGCGCCCGAACCCTCGTCGCCCGCGCCTATGGCGTCGCCCAGATCGACGCGCTCGGGGACTTCCCACCCGAACAGGCCATCGCCTGCGCCATGGCCCTGAACTACGTCCAGCGCAGTCAGGCCGGAGCGCTGCCACGTCTCTCCCGCCCCATCCCGCAGGGCACGGACGGCGTCCTCGGCATTGACCCCGCCACCCGCGCCAGCCTGGACATCCTCCGCACCCGCGACGGCGAGACGAAACACAGCCTCCTCGGCGCCGTCACCCGCACAGCCACGGCGGCAGGCTCCCGCCTTCTCGCCCAGTGGCTGGCCTCTCCGCTGACCGACGCCACCGCGATCACGGATCGCCAGAACGGCTGGCTCTGGCTGCAATCCGTCCCCGGCCTGTCCGGCGCACTCGGCGACATCCTGCGCCGCACGCCAGACCCCGCCCGCGCCTTGGGCCGTATCTCGGCGGGACGAGGCCAGCCCCGCGATCTCGCCGCCATCCGCGACACGCTGATCGCCGCCAACGACATCACCGCCCTGTTCCAGCCCGCCTGCGACCAGAACACCCCCACCCTGATCCGCACCCTCACCGCAGGCCTGTACGGCCGCGCCGACACCCTGCTGGAGCAGCTTCAGGCCGCCGTCGCCGAAACCCTTCCCGCCCGGATCGAGGACGGTGGCTTCATCGCTCCCGGCTACAACACGGAACTGGACCGCTATCGCGGCCTGCGCGACGAAAGCCGCCGCATCATCGCCGCCATGCAGGGCGACCTGTCCGAAAAATTCGGCGTCTCGAACCTGAAGATCAAACACCACGCGCAGCTCGGCTACGTCATCGAAGTCCCGTCCGCCGCCGGCACGAAACTGCGCGACAACCCGGAACTGTCCTTCCGTCAGGGCACGGCCAGCCTCGCCCGCTTCTCCACGGAAGACCTCGCCGGTCTGGACCGCGCCATTCTCGAAGCCGCAGACAAGGCGTCAGCGCTGGAACGCCGCATCTTCGCCGAACTCTGCGCCCGCATCCTGCAAACCCCGGCCCTCGATGAAGTCGCGGAGTTCCTGGCCCTCGCAGACGTCCTGCGCTCCTGCGGCCTGCTCGCGGAAGGCGGCTCATGGTGCCGCCCCACCGTCACGGACGGCACCGAGTTCAGTCTCGTCGCCTGCCGTCACCCGGTCGTCGAAGCCGCACTGGCCGAGTCGGGAAGCGCGGATGCCCGTTTCATCCCCAATGACTGTGCCCTGCCGCCCGAACACCGCGCCATGCTGCTCACGGGTCCGAACATGGCGGGCAAATCCACCTTCCTGCGACAGACCGCGCTTGCCGTGATCCTCGCCCAGGCGGGCCTCCCCGTTCCGGCGAAAGAAGCGCATATCGGCGTGGTAGACCGGCTGTTCTCCCGCGTCGGCGGCGCGGACGACCTCGCCCGGGGCCGCTCCACCTTCATGGTCGAGATGACCGAGACCGCGGCGATTCTCAATCAGGCCGGCCCCAAGTCCCTCGTCGTCGTGGACGAGATCGGCCGCGGCACCGCAACCCTCGACGGACTATCCATTGCCTGGGCCACGCTCGAGGCCCTGCACACCCAACTCGGCTCGCGGACAATCTTTGCAACACATTTCCATGAACTCGGCGCCCTGACCGAATTTCTCCCCCGCCTCGCCCCCTACACGATGGCCGTGAAGGAATGGCGCGGCGAGGTGATCTTCCAGCACGAGGTCCGCCCCGGTGCCGCCCGCAAGAGCTGGGGCCTGCATGTCGCAAAACTGGCGGGAATCCCCCAATCCGTCGTCAATCGCGCCAGCCGTCTCCTGTCCCAGTTCGAGCGCGAACAGGCCGACTCCCGCTCCTCCCTGCCCCTGTTCGAAGCCGTTGCGGAGCCGGAGTCGCCCTCCTCTCCCGAACCCGCACCCGATCCCGTGGCTTCGGCTCTGGAGGACGCGATCAGGGCTCTGAACCCCGATGATCTCTCTCCCCGCGATGCCCTGACTGCGCTATACGATCTGAAACGCCTTGCCACTGGAAACGGCACTTGAAAGAAATCTCTTTCTGGGGCGAAGATCATGCCCTTTCCTTCGCTGACGATACGGATAAGCCCCTGTCTGACCGAACCGCCTCCCCCCCGCGCGACCCGGCCTCCTCCCTGAAGGCTGCCCTGCAGACAGCCGCGGCACAGGGGCTGACAGACCGCGACGATGTCCTCTCCATCCTGCGACGGCATCTGGGCGGCAGCCACGCCACCGTCCGCGAAGAGTTCGAAAAGCGCAGGATCTCCGGGATCGACGCCGCCAGCGCCCTGGCGCATCAGGCCGACGAAATGGTCTGCGCCCTCGCTGACCTCGCCGCCAGCAGTCAGGAAACCCCCGACCCCGCTTCCGCCGGGACGCTCTGCCTCTGCGCCACCGGCGGCTACGGCGCGGGCCTGCTCGCCCCTTTCAGCGACATCGACATCCTCTTCCTGATCTCCGGCGACCCGACCCCGGCCCTGACCGCCCGGATCGAGTTCATCCTCTACGCCCTGTGGGATCTCGGGCTGCGCGTCGGCCATGCCACACGCTCCATCGCCGACTGCATCCGCGACGCCGACACCGACCTCACCATTCGCACCGCCCTGCTGGACCTGCGTTACCTGCACGGCAACCGCACCCTGGCCCGCGACCTGCGCTGTGCCCTGGGGGCCGACCTTCAGAACGACCGGCTGTGCGAGTTCGTCATGGGCAAGATCGGCGAGCGCGAGCAGCGCCATCGCCGCTTCGGCGACAACCCCTACATGGTCGAACCCAACATCAAGGAAGGCCGCGGTGGCCTGCGAGACCTGCAAACCCTGAACTGGATGGGCCGTGCCGCCCTGGGCTGCGCCGTCTCCACGCCCGAGCGCAACGGCAGACCCGCCGAAGCCCCCCTGACCCCGTCCTTCGCCTCCTTCGGCCTGCTGACAGACCGCGAAGCCCACCGCGCCCGCCGCTCGTGGGACTTCCTTTGGACCGTCCGCCTGCACCTGCATTACATCACCGGACGCGCCGAGGAACGCCTGACCTTCGACGTCCAGCCCGTCATCGGCGGCCGCATGGGCTACGCAACCCACGGCCGCCAGCGCGGCGTCGAACGCTTCATGCGGCATTATTTCCTGACCGCCCGCGACGTCATGCGCCTGACCAGCGTGCTGCAACCCGTCGTCCTGATGCACCTTCAGGACCAGACCACCGGCGAACCGCCCAAGGTCGTTCCCGGCCCCGAAGAGTTCCAGACCATCGCGGGCCGCATCTGCCCCATCGAGCCCGTCACCTTCGCGGCCCAGCCCCGCGAGATGTTCCGCCTGCTCGACTGCGGACGCCGCCACGACCTGCCCCTGCACCCCATCGCGATGCAGCAGATCATCCGCAACGAGCGCCACGCCGTCTCCCTGCGTGACGATCCCGAAACCGCGAAAATCTTCCTCGACCTGCTCTGCGAGCCCAGCGCGGACGAAACCAAAGCCGTCCCGTTCTGGCTCCCGATCCTCAACGAGACCGGCCTCCTCGGCCGCCTCCTGCCGGACTGGTCCCGCGTCGTCGGACAGATGCAGTTCGACAGCTATCATATCTATACGGTCGACGAACACATCATCGAAGCCGTCCGCATGATGGGCCAGATCGAAGCCGGACGCATGGCGGACGAGATCCCCCTGGCCTACGCGCTGGCCAGCGACCTCCGCTCCCGCCGCGCGCTCTACGTGGCCGTGCTGCTACACGACATCGGCAAGGGACGCGGCGGCGACCATTCCGAAATCGGCGCCGATCTCGCGCTGACGATCTGCCCGCAGCTCGGCCTCGACCCCGAGGAAACCGACACCGTCTCCTGGCTGGTCCTGCACCATCTCCTGCTGTCCCAGACCGCTTTCACCCGCGACATCGACGACCCCCGCACGATCCTCGACCTCGCCGACACCATCCAGTCCCCCGAACGCCTGCGCCTCCTCCTGCTCCTGACCATCGCCGACATGCGCGCCGTCAGTCCGAAGGTCTGGAACGCGTGGAAAGCCACGCTCCTGCGCGAACTCTTCTCCCGTGTCGCCGAGGTTCTGGAAGGCGGGCTGGCCGCCACCGAACGCGACGGCCGCGTCAACCACGCGCGCGAACTCACCCGGGACGGCCTCACCGGCGCCCTGCCCGACAGCAGCATCGACCGCTTCCTGGACCTCGGCTATCCCAGCTACTGGCTCGGCTTCGACACCGACACCCACATGCGTCACGCCCGCATGGTCCACGACTCGGACCGCTACCGCTCCCCCGTCACGGTCGAAGCCTTCCCCATCCCCGATCGCGGCGTTACCGAACTCACCGTCCTGTGCGCCGACCATCCGGGCCTGTTCTCCCAGATCGCCGGCGCCCTCGCCGTCGCAGGCGCCTCCATCGTGGACGCCCGCATCCACACACTCAGTGACGGCATGGCGCTCGACACGTTCTGGGTGCAGGACGGCGAAGGCTGCTCTTTCGAGGAACCGCACCAGCTCGGCCGCCTCAACCATCTCGTGGAACAGGCGCTTTCGGGCCGTCTCGACATCCGCAAGGGCATCGAGGACGCCAGCCATCACAGCACCTCACGCCGGATGCGCGCGATCCACGTCCCCCCCCGCGTCGTCATCGACAACACGGCCTCGGACCGTCACACCGTCATCGAAGTCAACGGCCGCGACCGCCCCGGCCTGCTGCACGACGTCACCTCCGCCCTCAGCAACGAGTCCCTCCAGATCTCCTCGGCCCACATCACCACCTACGGCATGCGCGCCGTGGACGTGTTCTATGTGCGGGATCTGCTGGGCCTGAAGATCACCGATCCGGTGCGCCTGAGCCGCCTGCGCGAAACCCTGCTCGCCTCTCTTACGAGCCGGCCGGTCGCTGCTCCCGCTCCCATGAGCTGAGCGCAGCTCCCACTTCCCGCAACACGGCCTCCCACCCTCCGGCAACCGCCGTACCGGAGGGTGGCCGGAACTGCCGCACATCCCCGTACCACTCCACATCCTTCCACCGCCAGTCGCCGCCCTCGCGGTTGAGCAGCCATAACGGCCGCCCCAGCGCACCCGCCATATGCGCCACCAGCGTATCCACGCTGATCACAAGCGCGCACCGCCCCACTTCCCGCGCCAGATCCTCAGGCGTCTCAAGCAGCACCCGCTCCATCCAGTCCGGCACGTCCCCCGGCTGAAGCGCCACGAACCGCACCCCCGCCACCGACCGCAACACCTCCAGACACGCCACCGGAACCGACCGCCTGCGATCAAACCGATAGGACGGATTCCCCGACCAGCAGACCCCGATTCGCCCCGCCTCAGGCTTTTCCGCAACAGCCAGATAAGGCCGACGTGACGGCTTATCCTCCAGCCCCAGAACCGCAGGCAGACTCAACAGACCGACCTCCGCCTCCACGGGCCCTTCCGCTGGCAGGATCCGCCCCTGATCCAGCTCCGGCATCACCCCCGCCAGAGCCGCCGTCCTCAAGCGCAGCCGCAGAGGCCGCCGTTTTGCCGCCTCCGTCAGAAACCGCAGGAACTGGACCTCATCCCCCAGCCCCTGCTCCCCGACGACCGCCACCGGCCCCGATCCAGCCGACCCGTCCCATTGCGGAACCTCCGAACCGATTCCCAACAGCACGCGACGGCTCTCGAAATCCCGCCAGCCTTCCGCAAACCGCCCCTGCCCCAGCAGAATGGTCGCCCGGTTGAACCGCGCCCGCGCCGCCTCTTCGCCACCCTCACGCGCCATGATCGCCTGAAAAAGCGCCTCAGCCTCCTCCAGCCGCCCGCCTTCCATCAGGATCGTCCCCAGACTGTTGGCAATCCGCCCGTCCGAAGGCCGAAGTTCCAGAGCCTGCCGCAACGTCTCACATGCCGCCCGAAGATCACCCAGCGCCATCTCCACCAGCCCCAGACTGTTGAGAGTCTCCGCCGTCCGCGCCCCAAGCTCACAGGCCCGCAGCAGAATCCCCCGCGCTTCCCCGAACGCATTGCACGCAAAAAGCGCAGCTCCCAGATTGGCCAGCGCGGCCCCGTCCCGCGGCCTGCGACTCACGACCTGCCGGAACTGTCCGACCGCCTGCTCAGACAACCCCTCATCGAGAAAAAGCGTCCCGAGCCGCGTCCTCACGAAACTGTCATCCGCCGAAAGAGCAGCCGCCTTTTCCAGAGCCTGACAGGCATCCTCCCGGCGCCCCAACCCGACAAAAGCCTCTCCCAGAGCAGCATGTGCCCGAGGATCGGAAGGCTGAAGAATCACGGCCACAGTCAGCGCCGCGCGCCCCGCCTCAGCATGTCCCTGGGCCACCAGCGCAAGCCCCAGCGTGATGTGCATCCGGGCCTTCCGATCCGGAGAAATACCGTTTTTCTGCAGAGCCCGTCCCACCAGCGCGATGGCCGTCGCGTTCTGTCCACGGGCCCGCGCCAGACAGGCCATCCCATGCAGGGCATCCGGCTGCCCCGGCTCCGCAGTCAGGATGGTGCGAAACCCCGCCTCCGCTCCGGCAAGGTCACCCGCACTGAAACGGGCAAAGGCAGCGTCGGTCGGATCAGGGGAAAACAGGGGCATCATCAACTCTTCGTGCTCCGAAAGTTGCAGAAAATCCAGATAGACAGACGTTAACGAAGTTTTCACAATTCTTTGGTCAAAACGTAAATCCCAGTACGGTGTCAGAGGTTTTTCAGACGATGCATCTTGAACAGAGAACCGGCCCGGTCCCGGGCCTGGTGTACGCGACGGTCCGACAGGGAATGACCACCCGCACCTTCCCCATCGAAGTCCGCCGGACCGCCTCGGGTCATTATATCTCCCGCATGCCCGACAACCGCTGGTCAATCGAGTGCCTGACCATCGCAGCCGCGCTGCTCATGCACGCTGCCGTCCATTTTCCGGTTGAACACGAACTCTCACCCTGGCTCTCAAATCCCAAGCCCACACCGCCCCTCGTCGAACGTCTGGCTGCCGGGTCCGAGACCGTCATCAGCGAGCCAAAAACCGAATCCCAGACCTGAAAGACTGGCGCCGCCGGTCCACTTCTGACTTGCCAAACACGGCTGGCAGGGCAATGTCTGGAACATGAAAACCCGTCTTCTGCATGTCACCGCCGTTACAGGTCTGGCGGCACTGGCCTTTACGGCCACCCCCGCCAGAGCGGATCACCCCTGGCAGGATGCTCCAGTTCCGGCCTCCATCACCGCCGATGCCGCCCTCCCCATCCTCCAGCCCACAACGCTGCTCGCAGGTGATAACGGAACCTATCTGGCCCTCGATACCGACGGTCACCCCGTCCGGATCAGCGCCGCCAACACGGCATCTTCCCTGCCCGGCCCCAACCTTCCCACCGAACGTCTGGTCGCCCTGACCACATCCGGTCCCGACCTCTGGGGGCTGACTGCGGGAGACCAGCCTACTCTCATCCGCATGTCCCGGGACGGATCGGTCCAGTCCCGTACCCCCCTGAGCGGCGCCACTGTCGCGGGCAGCAACCTGACCGCCCTTCAGATCCACGATACGCACGCCTATCTGGCGGATGAGGGAAAACCGGCGCTGATCGTGGCAAATCTCCAGACCGGTAAAGCCACCCGCTTCCTGCCCTACGATCCGTCGCTGACCGGCCGCCACCCGCTCCTGCGCGCCGGCCAGCCCCATATGGGCCCCGACGGGCACCCGATGGCCGGCGGAAACGTGCGCTTTCTGCTCCTTGATGCAAAAGGCCAGTGGCTCTTCTACCAGCCCGCCTGCGGCCCCATGTCCCGCATCGACACGGCGCTGCTGACCGATACGGACTTCACCCCGGTCGAACAGCTCGACGGCATCACCGAATGGCGCACGACTCCCAGCGTAGGCGGCGTCACCCTGACCCCGGATGACACCTTCTACCTGTCCGACATCACCGTCGGCAGCATCCTGAAATTCGGCAGTGACCGTATCCCCCTGCGTATCCTCAAGGACACGCGCCTCTTCGATGCCGGTGCTCCCGCCGTCTCCGACAGTCACCAGATGGCCGTTCTGGTCACGGAAGATAACGCAACGCACATTCTTCGCATCGCCTTGCCCTGACAGGTCGTGATATAATTTTCCCATGCGCTACCGATCTACCCGCGGCGAGCTGACCGCCGACGCCCCGAACTTCTCTGACATCCTCCTCGCCGGACTTGCGGGAGATGGCGGTCTCTACATGCCGGAGAGCTGGCCGAAGATCAGCCCGCAGACCCTGCGCGAGTGGCGCACGCTCTCCTATCCGGACCTCGCCGCCGAAGTCATCGCCCTCTTCACCGAAGGCGCGATCGACGTCGACACCCTGCGTGACATGACCCGTGACGCCTATGCGGATTTCGATCACGCCGCCGTCGTTCCGCTGGTCGAGGTCGAGCAGGATCTCTACTCCCTCGAACTGTTTCACGGCCCGACGCTCGCCTTCAAGGACATGGCGATGCAGATGCTCGGCCGCCTGTTCGATCACGTCCTGACCCAGCGTAACCGCCACGTCACGATCGTCGGTGCGACCTCCGGCGACACCGGCTCGGCCGCCATCGAGGCCTGCCGCGGCCGCGAACGCCTCTCCGTCGTCATCCTGCACCCCAAGGGCCGCACCTCGGACGTCCAGCGCCGCCAGATGACGACCGTCCAGGACGACAACATCCTCAACATCGCCGTCGAAGGCGATTTCGACACCTGTCAGGATCTGGTCAAGGCAATGTTCGCCGACCACACCTTCCGTGACGAAGTCTCGCTCTCGGCCGTCAATTCGATCAACTGGGCGCGCATCGCCGCCCAGATCCCGTATTACGTCCGTGCCGCCCTCGCCCTCGGCGCACCGGACCGCGAAGTCTCCTTCTCGGTTCCGACCGGCAATTTCGGCAACGTCCTCGCCGCCTGGGCCGCAAAGCAGATGGGCCTGCCCATCAAAAAGCTCTGCATCGGCTCCAACCGCAACGACATCCTCACACGCTTCGTCATCGACAACGACATGAGCGTGCGCACGGTCGAGCCCAGCCTGTCACCGTCGATGGACATTCAGGTCTCGTCCAACTTCGAGCGTCTCCTGTTCGAACTGCTGGACCGCAATTCCACCCGCTGCGCCGCCATCATGCGCGAGTTCCGCGAGACCGGCCGCATGGCCGTCCCGCACGACGCCTGGACCCGCATGAAAGAGGTGTTCGAGGGCATGACCCTCACCGACGAACAGACCAGCGAAGCCATGCGCCTGTTCTATAACGAGAGCCTCTATCTCGCAGACCCGCACACCGCGATCGGCCTCGCCGTCGGCAAGCGTTTCCAGGAACCCGGCATCCCCATGGTCGCGGCCGCCACAGCCCACCCGGCCAAGTTCCCGGACGCCGTCATCGCCGCCACCGGCATCCACCCCAAACTCCCGCCGCACCTGTCCGACCTGTTCGAGCGCACCGAGCGCTACGAGTGCATGGACAGCCAGATTGCCGGCCTTCAGGACGCCGTCCGCGCCCATATCAAGCGCGGCTGATCGTCCGCAACACAGGCTCCCCAGCCGGGGAGCCTGCCTTCCTTCGACAATACGGAACCTCATGCCCGATACGATTGAAGTCACCAGACTCGATAACGGCCTGACCATCATCACCGAACGGATGGACCGCGTTGAAACCGTGTCTTTTGGAGCCTATGTCTCCATCGGCACGCGCGACGAGACTGCCGCCAACAACGGCGTCTCCCACTTCCTCGAACATATGGCTTTCAAAGGCACGGAACGCCGCTCGGCCTCCCGCATCGCCGAGGAAATCGAGAATGTCGGTGGCTACATCAACGCCTATACCGCCCGCGAAACCACCGCCTATTACGTCAAGCTGCTGAAGAACGACCTCGCCCTTGGCGTGGACATCATCGGCGACATCCTGACCCACAGCACGTTTCTGGACGCCGAAATCGAGCGCGAACGCGGCGTAATCCTTCAGGAAATCGGTCAGGCCAATGATACCCCGGACGACATCATCTTCGACCAGTTCCAGGAACGCGCTTTCCCCGAACAGCCCATGGGCCGCCCCACACTCGGCACCGAAGACCTCGTCTCGAACATGACGCGCGACACGCTCATGTCTTACATGCGCGAGCACTACACCACCCACAACATCACCATCGCCGCCGCCGGAAACCTGCATCACCAACAGGTCGTCGATCTGGTGAAGGACCACTTCCGCGACCTCCCCACCCATCAGACGCCCCGCCCCCGCGCGGCCGCATATGAGGGCGGCGAACTGCGCACGACCCGCGAACTGGATCAGGCCCACCTCGTCATGGGCTTCCCTTCCGTCAGCTACATGCACCCCGACCACTACGCGGTCATGATCCTCTCGACGCTCCTCGGCGGTGGCATGTCCTCACGCCTGTTTCAGGAAATCCGTGAGCGCCGCGGTCTGGTCTACAGCGTCTATTCCTTCGCCTCCCCCTTCAGCGACAGCGGCCTCTTCGGCCTCTACGCCGGCACGGGCGAAGAACAGACCGCCGAACTCGTCCCCGTCATGATCGACGAACTCAAGCGCCTTCAGGACGGCCTGAGCGCCGAAGAACTGTCCCGCGCCCGCGCCCAGCTCAAATCCTCGCTCCTGATGTCGCTGGAAAGCACCGGCAGCCGCTGCGAGCAGCTCGCCCGCCAGATCCAGGTCCATAACCGCCCGATTCCCACCGCCGAAACGGTCGGCAAGATCGACGCCGTGACGGAAGACGACATCCTCCGCGTCGCCCGCACCATTTTCTCCGGCACGCCGACCTTCACCGCGATCGGCCCCGTCGGCAACATGCCCTCGCTCGAGGACATCACAGCAAGGCTCGCCGCATGACCTCCACAACGCCCGTCGAAGCCCTCCTCGCCGCCGCCCGCCGCCACGGCGCAGACCATGCGGACGCCATTCTCGTCCGCGACGAATCCGAATCCGCCATGATCCGCAAAGGCGTCCCCGAAGGGATCGAGCGCTCCGAAAGCGTCGCCCTCGGCCTGCGCGTCTTCCGCGGCAAGCGGGCGGCAACGGTTTCGACGAGCGTCCTGAATGATGCCGAATTCGACCGTCTGGCCGAACAGGCCTGCGCCATGGCCCTCGTCGTCCCCGAAGACCAGTATGCCGGTCTCGCCGAAGCCGCCCTTCAGGGCCGTTTCGACGCCTCCGGACTGGACCTCGAATGCAGTTCCACCCCGAGCATGGACGATCTCCTCGCCCGCGCCCGCGAAGCCGAGGACACCGCCCTGTCCTTTGAAGGCATCACCAACACCAACGGCGCCTCCGCCGGACATGGCCGGACCTCCGTGATGCTCGGCACCTCCGCAGGCTTCTTCGGCGCCTACAGCCGCACCGGACATTCCACCAGCGCGAGCGTCCTCGCCGGCGAAGGCGCGAGCATGCAGCGCGACTACGCCTATCGCAGCGCCGTGCACCTCGAAGACCTCGAAAGCCCGACCATCATCGGCCGCGAAGCCGCCGAGCGTGCCCTCGCCCGCGTCAATCCCGGCCGTCCCCGCACCGGCACCTACAGCGTAATCTACGACCCGCGCGTCTCCGGCACGCTGCTCGGCCATCTGGTCGGCGCCATCAATGGGGCCGCCATCGCCCGCGGCACCTCCTTCCTCAAGGACAGCCTCGGCAAACAGATCCTCTCCGCCGGTCTCACTGTCCATGACGATCCGCGCCGCCTTCGTGGCCAGGCGTCCCGCCCCTTCGATGGCGAAGGCTGTGCCGCCCTGCCGCTGGACCTGATCGCCGACGGCATCCTCCAGACCTGGCTGCTCGACTCCCGCAGCGGTCGCCAGCTCAACATGCCCACGAACGGCCGCGCCAGCCGTGGCATCGCCTCCCCGCCCTCACCGAGTGTGACAAATCTTCACCTCGCCCCCGGCCCCCTTTCCGCCGAGGCCCTGCGTTCCGATATCAGTGAAGGGATCCTGATCACCGAACTCATGGGTTCGTCGGTCAACATGCTGACCGGCGATTACAGCCGTGGCGCTTCAGGCTTCATGATCCGCAACGGCGAGATCGCCGAACCCGTCGCCGAACTCACGGTGGCCGGCAATCTCAAGGACATGTTTGCCCGCATGGTTCCGGGCAGTGATCTAACGTTCCGGCAAAGCGTTAACGCGCCGAGTATCCGGATTGATGGCATGAGCATTGCAGGACTTTGATGCGTAATTTCCGACTTTCTTCGACCGCCCTCGCCCTCCTCTGCGCTGTCAGCCTCGGCGCGCTGGGAACAGCGGATGCGCGCCCGGGCGGCGGCAGCTCCATCGGAAGCCGCGGCTCCCACACCTGGAGCGCCCCGCCACGCACCTCCATCACACCCGGCTGGGCGCGCCCGATGGACCAGTCCGCCACACCGCGCACGCCGCCCGGTTACGGCTCGCCGGGCTATGCCAGCCCGCGCCCGATGCCCGGCTTCGGCGCCCCGGCCTACAGACCGTCCTACCCGGTCCGCCATCCGTTCATGAGCGGCTTCGCAGGCGGCTTTCTGGGCGCTGGCCTGTTCGGTCTGCTGAGCGGTCACGGCTTCATGGGCGGCATGACCGGCGGCACGTCGTTCTTCGGCTTCCTGCTACAGGTTCTCATCATCGGCGGCCTGATCGCCTTCGTCCTGCGCATGTTCGGTAACCGTGGCCAGCGCAGCCCGATGGGTATGCCCTCTTCCACAGGCGCACCCCCCTTCGTGAACGTAGGCGGCAGCGCGCCCGTGACGCTCACCAATGACGACTACACGAGCTTCCAGAGGCTCCTGCTCGACATTCAGGCTGCCTGGAGCGCACAGAACATGCGCGCCCTCGCCAGCATGGCGACACCGGAAATGACGGGCTATTTCAACGCCCAGCTTTCCGATCTCGCCAGCCGTGGCGCCCGCAACATCGTCTCCAACGTCCAGTTCCAGCGCGGCGATCTCTCCGAAGCCTGGCGAGAAGGCAACCTCACCTACGCCACTGTCGCCATGCGCTACTCCATGACGGATGTCACCACGGACGCCATGGGCAACGTCATCGACGGTAGCTCCACAGAGCCCGTCACCGTGACCGAACTCTGGACCTTCGTCCGCGCCGATGGTCGCGGCAACTGGATCCTCTCCGCCATCCAGCAGGCCGGCTAACGAACCCCAGAAACAGAAAAAGGCCCGGGAAACCCCCGGGCCTTTTTTATTGCGGGCAATACAAACGAAATCCCGGGCGTTACAGCCGCGTCAGCGTAATCACATAAAAGATGACGGCCAGCAGCACCACACCGCCAACAATCCCCGTAATCCGGCTCAGACGCCGCTTGCGGGCAAGATCAATATCAGTGGTCATGTTCATCCGATCAGAACCCGGTCAACCAGCAGCCCACAGAACAGCAGGAACAGATAGGCCAGTGAATACCGGAACGCGAACCGCGCCGGCTTGTCCTTCGTCAGGCTCACTCCTTCCGCATCCTGCCTGTCCATCAGCACCCGGAACGCGCAGAGAATGAACCCCAGATCCAGCAGACTGGTCACAACCGTATAGGTCAGCCCAACTTCATGCACGAAGCTCGGCACCAGCGAAACCGCCGTGAGAATGAAGGTGTAGATCAGGATCTGCCAGCGCGTATGCCGCGCACCCTTCACAACCGGTAGCATCGGAATGCCCGCCTTGCCGTAATCCTTGCACGCATAAAGCGACAGCGACCAGAAATGCGGCGGAGTCCACAGAAACACGATCGCAAACATCGCCACCGGCAGCACAGCCATGGAGTTCATGGTCGCAGCCCAGCCGATCATCGGCGGGAATGCCCCCGCAGCCCCACCGATCACGATGTTCTGCGGCGTGCTCCGCTTGAGCCACATCGTATAGATGACGCTGTAAAAGAAGATCGAGAACGCGAGGATCCCCGCCGCCAGCGCATTCGTCGCCAGCCACAGCACAACCACGGACAGAACCGACAGCACCACGCCATAAACCAGCGCCGCCTGCTCCGGCATCCGCCCATCGGGGATGGGCCGCACGACCGTCCGCTTCATGATCGCGTCAATGTCGCGATCATACCACATGTTGATCGCACCCGCGGCCCCGGCCCCGATGCAGATGCACAGGATCGTAATCAGCCCGATGGGAATGGACGGCCAGCGCGGCGCCACTGCCATACCCGCAGCGCCCGTAAACACCACCAGCGAAATCACGCGCGGTTTGAGAAGCGCCAGCCACTCACGCAGGGACGGATCACCATCCTTGCCCGGAACGGAAAAAACCCCCGAAGGGGCTAAAGGTGTCGCCGTATCGCTCATGCCGAGACCCGGGCACGCCCGGTCTCCCTCAACAGGAACAGCCCCAGCAGACCAAAGGCCAGCAGGCTGATCCCCATCAGAATTTCACCATAGATCATGACCCCCGGCACCACGGAGCAGAACGCTCCTGCCAGCATCAGGCAGGCATGCCCCCGGCTCATCATCGCGGGGATCCGACCGGGGAGAAGCATCTCGACCCAGGCATAGAACCCGCCGCAAAGCGCCATGATGCCACCAAACGCCACAGCCGTATGATCGCCCGAATGTCCCGGCAGCCAGTCAGACAGCCATCCCGCCGTAAACAGCAGAATGCTGCCGATTGCCCAGAGCGCGGCCCCGTCCAGATCTCGCTTCTGCTGCCAGACATCCCGGCACAGCGCCCCGATCAGCACAACGGACGGCACGATCTGCGTCACAAGAACAAGGCCCGGCGTCATGCCCGACGGAAGCGCCCCGTACAGCCCATCCATCCAAAGAAGCGGGCCACCAATGCCCATCACGCCAAACACATAAGGCGCGACCGTCCAGGAGGCTCCCGCCCCAGCGGAACGCGACAGCAGCGCGGACGCCACCAGCCCCAAGGCGGGCGTCAGCATCAGCGCCATTTCCGGAAGATGCAGCGTCTCGATCAGCGCATCCGTCGTAATGCCATCCAGCATGCCGCGCGTCACGACCGCCGCCAGAACAGGCGCTACCAGCACCACGCTGCACGCAGTCGCCAGAAGCGACCAGGCCAGCGGCGACATGTCGCGGAAACGGCAGACGCGGCCCTCAAGGCAAGTCGTAATCACATCGATCGCAACAGCCAGAATCCCGACCGACCACAACAGCAGCGCGACAAACGGCAACACCGGAAGCAGCACCACACCGGCCGACAGAAATCCGAACCCGGCCATCGTCAAACCACGCAGCACCGTGCGATCCGTTCCCAGCGCAGACGGCAGAAGCCACTGGCCGAACCCGCCCAATGCTGCCGGGCACATGACGAAGAACGTCATGAGAATACCGTGGCAGAAAGCCTGACCGCTCGTGGGATGTGTCTGAAGAATTGGCAGAGCCAGCGACCCGCCCAACAGACCGGCAAACAGTGCCAGCAGAATGAAAGACGTTCCGACTCGGCGGCTGGAACGGGCCGAGGGAGTATCCGGAGCAGTATCGACGGCCTGATAAGTCATGATCGCGTAGTCGGTCCCTGAACTAGGAATACCGCAGCGAGCGTCGGAATACTCGGCGCCGACACAAGTGCGGAACCAAACGCCGATCAGGCGACCAGGGCTGCTGCGTCGCTTTTACTCTCGCATTGCGGCAATGTCACGAGTGTAAACAGCCCCGCAGGCGGAACCGGCGTCAGCGTGGCGCGGCGCAGGTCTTCCGGCGGCAGAAGGGACTCAATGGCAAAATCCGGATGCCAGCCCAGCGAACGCGAAGCGCGCGCCATGCCCCGCTCGACCGAAAGACGCAGCCCACCCGTCGCCAGGAAGTGGTTGACGAACAGGATATGCCCGCCCGGCTTCACGACCCGCTTGAGCTCGGCCAGCAGCCGGTCCGGATGCGGCACGACGGAGGCCACGAACATCGCAACCGCGATATCGAAGCTGTCATCCTCGAACGTCGTGGCTTCCGCATCCATTTCGAGCAGATCATCCACATTCGTCAGGTGCTCCTGAAGCACCCGCATCCGTGCACGCTCAAGCATGTCCTCGGACAGATCGATTCCCGTAATGCGCTTGTCGTGGTTGTAGGACGGCAGGGCAAGGCCCGTTCCGACACCGACTTCCAGGACCCTCTCTCCCGGCAGAGCATTGACCGCGGCCACTGCTCTCTTGCGTCCGTACCCCGAAATACCGCCAAAAACAGTATCATAAACGCGGGCCCAACGACGATAAGCCGTCTTGACGGCTTCCGCGTCCAGTGCCGAACGCGGGGAAAGGGTTGAGGACATGATGATATGCGACCTTCTTTGTCCGCTCGCCCTTCAAGGGGCAGAGCTGTCCGGAACATGTTCAATTGGCACCTTCTTGCCCTCCCGGATATGCATCTGGCAAGACACGGAGTGCGCATGACGTTTCGAAGCCACGTCTGAGACCAGGTCAGGAGGACAACCGTGCTGATCTATTTGCTTGTAGCGATCACCTTCGTAATCTGGGTCGCAATTTATCTTCTGTATTTCCGTCAACAGGTTATGGCCTGGATCGGCAACCGTTTCGGAAAAGATCACGCAGCTCCCCCGGCAGAAAACGAGCCCGAAGCCCAGCTTCCTTTCAGCTATACGCCTCCCCCAAAGGAGTGACAGTCCCACAGGACTGCCCTCCCCCGCACGGCTTCAGACCCGAACACGCCTCTCGATCGCATCCCAGATCAGCCCGGCACTGTTGATCCCGTCAAAACGGTCCAGCTCCTGCAATCCGGTTGGCGACGTGACATTGATTTCCGTCAGCCAGTCCCCGATCACGTCGATCCCCGTGAAAATCAGTCCATGATCGCGCAGATAAGGCCCGATCGACTCACAGATTTCCTTATCCCGCACCGTCAGATCCACGCTCATGGCCCGTCCGCCCACATGCATGTTTGACCGCGCTTCACCCGCGGCCGGAACGCGATTGATCGCCCCGATCGCCTCCCCATCCACCAGAATGATGCGCTTGTCGCCCTGACGCACGGCCGGCTCGTAACGCTGGATCATCAGCGGCTCGCGAGACCGCGCGAAATGCATCTCCAGAAGCGCGCCAAGATTTTCATCATCCGGCTTGATACGGAAAATCCCCGACCCGCCATTGCCGTAAAGCGGTTTGACGATGATGTCCTGATACTTCTCACGGAATGCCAGGATCTCGCGCGTATCCCACGTCACGAGCGTCGGCGGCATCAGATGCGGAAAATGCGTCACCAGCAGCTTTTCCGGCGCATTGCGCACGGCCACCGGATCATTCACCACCAGCGACCGCCCCTCGCCCACGCCATGCACATGCTCCAGCATATGCGTCGCCGTGATGTAGCCCATGTCGAACGGCGGATCCTGACGCATCAGGATCACATCCGTCTGCCCCAGATCCAGCACCTGCTCCTCACCGAACGTCGCATGATTGCCGCGCTCACGCCGCACCTCGACCGGCCGCGCCCGCACCTGCACGCGCCCACCATGCCCCTGTCCTTCGACAAGGCTCAGCGTCGTCACCGGATAGACCCACAGCTCGTAGCCGCGCGCCTGCGCCTCAAGCATCATCGCAAACGTGGAGTCACCGTCAATATTGACGTACTCCAGAGGATCCATCTGGACAGCAACGCGAAGGGAACGGGACATCGGAAAACTCCGGCAGGGAGAAAGAGGAGTGGTCCCGTCTTCTCTAACCGCATGATGCGGTTTTTCAAAGCCGCCCGTCTCCGGAAGTCCTCTTATTGCCCCCCACGACTTGCCCCCCACGACGCGCCCCGTTCCAGGTCCTCGTCCTGCCCTTCCGCAAAACCGGTAGCAGCACCGAATACGCCCTCTTCCGGCGCAGCGATTCCGGCCACTGACAACCCATCGCAGGCGGAGGTGACGACGGCGAAACAGCACTTCAGGCCTCAAGACGCGAAATGCTGGCAGAAAGCAGCCTCTCGGCAGAGACACCACCCCGGTCAGCCATTTCGCCGCCCGATCCGAATGGTCCCCGCTGCTCGACACCACCCCGAACACTGTTTCGCAACCGACGCCGACGGGCAGAACCTGTCCCTCCGCCGAACACACGACCTGCGCGTGCTTTTCCTACGAAGACGCCCATCGACACCTGAACTGGCACTCCAACCGCCCGCCCCTGTGGAAAACAGCCGAACGCCTGCGCGACGGCACACTGCTGCCGTAAATGCTCAGTCCGCCGCCACCGCCACGGGATAAACAATCTTCAGGATCTCGATCTCCACCGGCCCGCGGGGCGTCTGCAACATCGCAACGTCCCCGACCCGCGTCCGCATTAGCGCCCGCGCCACAGGCGACACCAGACTGACCTCCCCCCGCGCCAGATCGGCCTCGTCCACACCAAGGATCGTTACGGTATGCTCGACGTCATCCTCGTCCACATACGTCACGGTCGCCCCGAAAAACACACGATCCCGCGTCGTCTGGGCCGCAGGATCCACGATCACCGCATTCTCCAGCCGCTTGCCCAGAAACCGCATCCGCCGGTCGATCTCCCGCAACCGGCGCTTGCCATACTGGTAATCCGCATTCTCCGAACGATCGCCATTCCCCGCCGCCCAGGACACGATCTCCACGATCCGCGGCCGCTCCTTCTGCGCCAGTTCCCGAAGCTCGGCCCGCATGACCGCGGCCCCCTTCGGCGAAAGATAATGCGACAGTGGTGTCTTTTCAGCCATCGACCTTCTCCACCCGAAACCGCATGGAACCCCCGACCTGCGCCTCCGGCTCCAGCACATGCAGCCCCCGGTCGGCGATTTCCGGATGATTGATCGCATCCGTCATGTTCGTCACCGGCTCGACCGCCACGAACGGACTGTCCGGCGCCGTGAACACCACGACATGCCCGAACAGCCGATCCGCCTCGACTTCCACTGACAGCCCCGTCTCCCGGTTCGCCAGCACGGCGCGGCCGCCAAACCCCGAGAAACAGTTATCGATCGCCCGCGCATGAACATCCACAGGCCGCCCGAACGCCCATTCCCCCTCACAGGGCACCCGCCGGGACGGCAGGGCATCCGGCGTCGTCAGCCAGACATCCTGCGCCTCGAAAGCCAGCGTCGCGGCACCCTTCGCGGCAAGAAACGGATGAAACCCCAGTCCCACCGGCTGCCTGCCCGCATCACGGTTCTCCACCACAAGCCGCACCTCCAGCCCGTCCGGCCGCAACCCGTAAGACAGTTCGGCGCGATAGGCGAACGGCCACTGCGGATCATCAGCCTGAGGCACATGCTCCAGCACCAGCACGACATCCCTGTCTGTCCGGTGCGTCACTGTCCATTCCCGCTCCCAGCCATTGCCGTGAATGGCGCTGCTGTCGCCCGCCATGTTCGGAGCCAGCCGGTATTCCCTGCCCTCAAACGCAAAACGCCCCTGAGCAATCCGATTGGAATATGGAACCAGCGGATATGCCGCCACGGCCTCCCCCCGCTGCGCCACCAGCGCCGGATTGGCAACGGGAAGGAACACGTCCTTCCCCCGAAACTGCCAGCGTCCAAGCGCGGCACCGAGCTTCGGCAGAACAACCGCCCGCTGCTCCCCCGCCACAAGCTCGATCATCCCGGACACATCGCGCGAAGCCTCAGTCACAGGCGCAACCACCCGAAGAAAAAGTCATGAAAAAACCGGTCCTGAAAAAAACATGCGCGCCCCGACACGGGCGCAGCAGAAAAAACGGGCTTATGCCCCGGATCAGCGTCCCCGGCCACGCTTCTTCTTCGCCGGATCATACCCACCCCCGCCCGGCCCGAGCGGCACAGGCGTCTTCGGAGCCTTCCGTGCCCCCGGCCGCCCTGCGGTCGAATTTGCAATCGGCGGCGGCTCCAGCCCCATATCGATCGCCTCCAGCCGCTTGACCTCGTCACGCAGCCGCGCGGCCTGCTCGAAGTCCAGATTGGCGGCCGCCTCGCGCATCCGCTTCTCCAGATCCTGGATCGTGGCCGGCAGGGACTTGCCAACGAACTGTTCCGTATCCCCGGCCCCATCCGGCGCCACCGTCACATAATCCTGCTCGAACACCGAGGACAGCGCATCGCCAATCCGGGAACGGACCGTCATCGGCGTAATGCCATGCGCCTCGTTCCACTCCATCTGCTTCGTCCGACGCCGCGCCGTCTCCTCGATCGCGTATTTCAGACTGTCCGTCATCTTGTCCGCATAAAGCAGCACACGCCCATCGACGTTACGCGCCGCACGCCCGATCGTCTGGATCAGCGACGTCCGCGACCGCAGGAACCCTTCCTTGTCCGCATCCAGAATCGCCACAAGCGAACATTCCGGAATATCCAGCCCCTCACGCAGCAGGTTGATCCCTACCAGCACGTCAAACGCCCCAAGCCGCAGATCCCGGATGATCTCGATCCGCTCCAGCGTGTCCACATCCGAATGGAGATACCGGACCTTGACGCCCGCTTCCCCCAGATAATCCGTCAGATCCTCGGCCATCCGCTTGGTCAGCGTCGTGACGAGCACACGCCCGCCCTTGCCAATCGCCTGATGACATTCATGCAGCAGATCATCGACCTGCCCCTCGACCGGCCGCACATCCGTCACCGGATCAATCAGCCCCGTCGGACGGATGATCTGCTCGGCAAACACACCCCCCGTCTGTTCCATTTCCCAGGGGCCCGGCGTCGCCGACACAAAGATCGACTGCGGCCGGAACGCATTCCATTCCCCGAACGCCAGCGGACGGTTATCGATGCAGGACGGCAGACGGAACCCGTAATCCGACAGCACGCTTTTCCGCGCCCTGTCCCCACGCTCCATCCCGCCGATCTGCGGCACCGTGACATGACTTTCATCCACGATCAGCAGCGCATCTTCCGGCAGATATTCGAACAGCGTCGGCGGCGGATCCCCCGGCCCACGCCCGGACAGATAGCGCGAGTAGTTCTCGATCCCCTTGCACGCGCCGGTCGTCTCGATCATCTCCAGATCAAACGTGGTCCGCTGCGACAGACGCTCCGCCTCCAGCAGTTTGCCTTCTTCGGTAAACTGCGTCAGCCGCCCGCGCAGCTCGTTCTTGATCCCGATCATCGCCTGATTGAGCGTCGGCCGCGGCGTCACATAATGCGAATTCGCATAGACGCTGATTTCCGCCAGATCCGCCGTCTTGTTCCCCGTCAGCGGATCGAACTCCACGATCTGGTCAATTTCGTCACCAAACAGCGACACCCGCCAGGCCCGGTCCTCGTTCTGCACCGGGAAAATATCAATCTGCTCGCCTCGGACCCGGAACGTCCCACGCTCGAACGCTGCGTCATTGCGCCGGTACTGTAATTCCACCAGCGCCTTGATCAGCCGCTCCCGGTCAATGGACCCACCAACCTCAAGCCGCACCACCATCTTCGAATACGTCTCAACCGATCCGATACCGTAAATGCACGACACGGACGCCACGATGATGACGTCATTGCGCTCCAGCAGGGCCTGCGTGGCAGCATGACGCATCCGGTCGATCTGCTCGTTGATCTGGCTGTCCTTCTCGATATACGTATCCGACCGCGGCACATACGCCTCCGGCTGGTAGTAATCGTAGTACGACACGAAATACTCGACCGCATTGTCCGGGAAGAACTGCTTCATCTCGCCGTAAAGCTGCGCGGCCAGTGTCTTGTTGGGCGCGAGAATGAGCGTCGGCTTCTGCGTCGCCTCAATGACTTTCGCCATACTGAACGTCTTGCCAGACCCCGTGACACCCAGCAGGACCTGATCCCGCTCCCCGCCCTCGACGCCCTGAACCAGTTCGGAAATTGCCGTCGGCTGATCCCCCGCCGGATCGTAATCCGATTTGACAACGAACTTGCGTGTCTTGGCCTTCGCAGGCTGCCGCTCCGGCAGGAACTGGGTCAACGGCATTGCGGTTGCGTTACGAACGGATGAGGATGCTTTTCTGGCCATCATGCCAAGATGGGAAAGCCCGCCACAGACAGCAAGAGCCTTCCCCACCCTCTCCCGCAAAGACAGCATTCCGCCTGCGTATCTTTATGACATTTTATTGCTGAAAGGGATGGAGAGACTCGCATCCCGGGGCTATCAAGACCGGCGTATCTTTGAAGGAAGAACGGTCATGGACGTCCAGACGATCGAGCAGACCTACACCCAGCTCCAGCAGCAGGCCCAGCAATCCGCACAGGCGCTTCAGGCTCTCGGCTCCAAGATGCAGGCCGCCGCCCAGACCGGCGACATGCAGGCCCGCGAATGGTCCCTCGACCTGCGCGAACTCGCCCTCGCCTTCCAGGCCGAGCAGCAGCAGGTCACGAACCTCCTGCAACAGCTCCACGCCGCCCTCGCCAACGCCCAGCAGGACTACGGCACGCAGCAGACCTATCAGGCCCCCACGCAGCAGGTCCCCGTCCAGCCGGTCCAGTCCGTCCCGGACAACAATTTCGTCTCCAACATCCTCAATTCCGGCTTCGCCCGTTCCGTAGAAGCCGGCGCCGGCTTCAGCATCGGCAACGACCTCATCAAGGAAATCTTCTGATCCACCCGGTGCCCGGCGCCAGTCCGGGCCTGCCACGCTTCACGTCAAAACATATCACATACATGTTGTGACGTTATATTGACCATTCCGTTATCCCTCCTCATGTCAATGTTATATTTAACATAAGCACAGACATGCCATGCATCGTCCTGATCAATCCTGATCCAAGGGATTTCAGTCCGATGCACACCCGATCACCTCATCTCCCCCGCGGCACGGCAATATGCCCCCGCCGCCAGACGCCTCCCTGCGCAGGAGGCCCCTTCTGATGAACAGCGGTCCCCGCATCCTCTCGATGGTCATCGGGATCCTCGGCGCCCTCATGGCCGCCTTCCTGATCCTCGAAGGCGCACGCCTCATCGTCCTCGGCGGCTCATGGTTCTATGCCCTCGCCGGCATCGCCCTCGCCGCCAGCAGCTATTACATGATCCGTCGCAACATCCTCTCGACATGGATCGCCCTCGGCCTCCTGCTCGCCACGCTCCTGTGGTCGCTCGCAGAAGTCGGCATCAGCTTCTGGCCCAGCTTCTCCCGCCTGATCGTCTTCCTGTGCGTCGCCCTGATCGCGACCCTCATGGCGCCCTGGCTCAGCGGCCCCGGCCGACGCTACTTTACCCGCCCCGTCACCGGCGCCACCTCAGGCGCCCTCGGTGCCATCATCGTGGCTTTCCTCGCCGGCATGTTCCAGGTCCACCCGACCATCGCCCCGCAGGACACGCCCCACCCGCAGGACACCGCGTCAGCAAACAATCCGGACCAGAACAGCCCTGACGCCAGCCACGACCCCGGCCATGACTGGCCCGCCTACGGCCGCACAGCGTCCGGTACGCGCTATGCCAGCTTCACCCAGATCAACCGAGACAATGTCGACAAGCTCCGCGTCGCCTGGACCTACCGCACCGGCGACATGGCGCTGAACGGCGCCGAGTTCCAGGGCACCCCCATCAAGATCGGCGACACGGTCTATATCTGCTCGCCCCACAATATCGTCTCGGCCCTCGACCCCGACACGGGCACGCTGAAATGGAAGTTCGACCCCCACGCCCAGACCAAAGTCTGGCAGCGCTGCCGTGGCGTCGGATACTGGCATGACAGTACGGCGACGGACGCCAACGCGCCCTGCGCCTCGCGCGTCGTCCTCACCACGATCGACGCCCGCCTCATCACCATCGACGCCCGCACCGGCCAGGCCTGCACGGATTTCGGCACGAACGGCACCGTCAACCTCCTGACCGGCCTCGGCCCGACCGCCCCGGGCTCCTACTATCCCACAGCCGCCCCCCTCGTGGCCGGTGACATCGTGGTCGTCGGCGGCCGCATCGCCGATAACGAGCGCACCGGCGAACCCTCCGGCGTCGTCCGCGGCTACGACGTCCGCACCGGCGCACAGGTCTGGGCCTGGGACGCCACCAACCCGCATCGCGGCACCACGCCTCTTGCCGACGGCGAAATCTACCCGCCCGAAACCCCCAACCTCTGGGGCACGGCCAGCTATGATCCGAAGCTGAACCTGGTCTTCTTCCCGCTCGGCAACCAGACCCCCGATTTCTGGGGCGGCAACCGCAGCAAGGCTTCGGATGAATACAACGATGCCTTCGTGGCCGTGGATGCCAAAACTGGCGACGAACGCTGGCACTTCCGCACCGCCAACCACGACCTCGTGGACTACGACGCCACAGCCCAGCCCATCCTGTACGACATCCCGGACGGCCATGGCGGCACACGCCCGGCGATCATCGCGATGACCAAGCGCGGCCAGATCTTCGTGCTCGACCGTCGCGACGGCACCCCGATCGTGCCCGTGGAAATGCGCAAAGTCCCGCAGGACGGCGCTCCGGAACACCAGTACCTCGCCCCCGAACAGCCCTACTCCGCCCTGTCCATCGGAGCCGAGCGCCTGAAGGCCAGCGACATGTGGGGCGGCACGATTTTCGACCAACTCCTGTGCCGCATCCAGTTCGCCTCCTACCGCTACGAAGGTGAATTCACCCCCGTCAACGAGAAGCAGGCCGCCATCATCTATCCGGGCTATTACGGCGGCATCAACTGGGGCGGTGGCGCCGTGGACGAAAGCACCGGAACCCTGCTGGTCAACGATATCCGCATGGCCCAGTGGGGCAAGTTCATCAAACACGAAGAAGCCCTGCGCATCGGCCTCAAACCCACCGCGGAAGGCGAATATTCCGAACAGAAAGGCACCCCCTGGGGCGTCGTCCGCTCGATGTTCTTCTCCCCCGCCGGTCTCCCCTGCGTAAAACCGCCTTACGGCACGATGAACGCCATCGACCTGCGCAGCGGCAAGGTCAAATGGAGCATGCCACTCGGCACGATCCAGGACATGCCGATCCACGGCTTCGTCCCCGGCCTCGCCATCCCGCTCGGCATGCCGACCATGAGCGGCCCGCTGGCCACCCGGACCGGCCTGGTGTTCTTCTCCGGCACGCTCGACAACTACGTCCGCGCCCTGAACACCGACACCGGCGAAGTCGTCTGGAAAGCCCGGCTCCCCGTCGCCTCACAGGCCGCTCCCATGAGCTACCTGTCCGACAGGAGCGGCAAACAGTACGTCGTCGTCACCGCAGGCGGCCTCACCCGCTCCGGCGTCGACAAGAACCGCGGCGACTACGTCATCGCCTACGCCCTGCCCTCCGAATAAGAGCGCAGAAACAAAAAGGGGCGCTTCCCGCAAAGGAAGCGCCCCTTTTTCATAACCGGAAACCCTCAGAGCGAAGACAGCGCCGGCGGCACCTTCGCCTTCGCCAGAGCGTCCTTCTGACGCTGCGCCAGAACATTCACATCGAAGCCCTCGATCAGTTCCTCGAACATCTTATGCCAGTTCAGCCGCGCTTCCAGACGCAGGAACGCACTGCCCAGCCCGATCGCGGACCGATCCATCAGCACGAACTCACGCGGCAATCGCACCCCGCCCGTCCGTTTCAGCCCATCATAGACCTTCTCCAGAACCTGGCGCGCTTCGGCCGGATCATTGCTCTCCTGCATGGAGCATACCCGATCCGTCATCAGCGGCCGGTAGAAGAACCGCGCCCATTCATTCAGGATGCTGGCCGTCTCGCGCGAAATCCCGACAAAGCCCCATTTACTGTACGCATGGAACGCCAGTTCCTCGTTATTCTCCCGCAGCGCCGTAAAGAGATCGATGATCCCTTCCACGAAACGCGGCGAGAAAATCCGCACAGCCCCGAAATCCAGCAGGTTCAGGCCATAATCATCCCGCACGGTGAAATTGCCCATATGCGGGTCACCATGAATGACACCATAGCGATAAACCGGCGTGTACCAGGCCTTGAACAGCGCCGTGGCCATCGCATTGCGATCCTCCAGCGGCAGGTTCTCGCCCAGAACAGTCCGCATGCTGCGCCCGCTCACCCAGTCCATCGTCAGCAGCCGCCCGGTGGACAGCTCCTCGACCGGCGCCGGCACCGTCACCTCGGGCGTATTCGAGAGCATGTCGCGATACAGCCGCAGATGACTCGCCTCACGCCGGTAATCCAGTTCTTCACGCAGCCGGTCCGCAAGCTCGGTATAAACCTCGTCCTGACGGATCGCCGTCTCGAACTGCCGGTAAATACCCAGCGCCGCGCGGAACTGCCGCAGATCCGAATCCACAGCGGCCTGCATGTCCGGATACTGCAACTTGCACGCCACTTCGCGCCCGTCGACCAGACGCGCCCGGTGCACCTGCCCGAGCGACGCCGCGGCCACGGCCTCATGACTGAAGGAGCGGAAATGCTTTTCCCAACCCGCGCCAAGCTCTGCCTGCATACGACGGCGCACGAAGCTCCAGCCCATCGGCGGCGCGTTGGACTGCAAATGCGCCAGTTCGTCCGCATACTCGTCAGGCAAAGCGCCCGGAATGGTCGAGAGAAGCTGGGCCGCCTTCATCAGCGGCCCTTTGAGGTTTCCCAACGCGGACTTCAGGCCCTCTGCGTGAACGCCCTTATCCGTCTTGAAGCCCAGACGGCTGCCCGCCATCCGCGCCGCAATGCCGCCGACCGCGCCAGAGGTCCGCGCCATGCGACGCAGCTCCCCCATGAGGCCGGTGTTGTCGAGATCCCTCGCCATGATGCTCCTCAGTCCTCCTGCTCGAGCTGATCAATCAGCCCCGAGATCACATCCAGTCCTTTACGCCAGAAACCCGGATCTGTCGCATCAAGTCCGAACGGCGCGAGCAGTTCCTTGTGACGCAGCGTCCCGCCCGCTTCGAGCATGGTGCGGTATTTCGCAGCAAAACCCTCAGGTTTTTCCTGATAAACGCCATAAAGCGCATTCACCAGGCAGTCCCCGAAAGCATACGCATAAACATAAAACGGGGAATGCACGAAATGCGGAATATAAGACCAGTACAGGTCATAATCCGGTGTGAAATGGAACGCAGGCCCCAGACTCCGGACCTGAACCTCACGCCAGATTTCCCCCAGACGCTCCGGCGAAAGCTCACCCTTCGCCCGCTCGTCATGGACCTTCACTTCAAACTGATAGAACGCGATCTGCCGGACAACCGTGTTCAGCATGTCCTCGACCTTCGCCGCCAGCATGTGACGACGGCGCTTCGGATCGCTCTCCGCATCCAGCAGGGACTGGAACGTCAGCATCTCCCCAAACACCGAGGCCGTTTCCGCCAGCGTCAGCGGCGTATCCGCGTTCAGATAGCCCTGCGTCTGCCCGGCGAGCGTCTGATGCACGCCATGCCCAAGCTCATGCGCCAGCGTCATCACGTCCCGCGGCTGCCCGCGATAGTTCATCAGGATATACGGATGCACGGACGGCACACAGGAATGGGAGAAGGCCCCCGAAGACTTCCCCGCCACGGGCGCCGCATCAATCCAGGGATGCGTCAGGAACCGGTTCACGATCTCACCCAGCGCAGGATCAAACCCGGCATAGGCGGTCCGCACGATTTCCTTGCCCTGCTCCCAGTCAATCTTCCGCGCCTCGACACCCGGAAGCGGCGCATTGCGGTCCCAGTGCTCCAGCGTCTCAAGCCCGAGCCACTTCGCCTTGAGCGCATAATACCGGTGCGCCAGCCGCGGATAAGCCTCGTCCACCGCGCCCACCAGCGCATCGACAACCTCGTCCTCGACCATGTTCGCCAGATTGCGCGAACTCGTCGGGCGCGGATAACCCCGCAGCCTGTCCCCGATCGCCTTGTCCTTGGCGAGCGTATTGGTAATCATCGTCAGCAGACGCGAGTTCTCACCCAGCACCGCACTGATCTGCTGCGCCGCACCCTCACGCTTGGCGCGATCCGCATTCGTCAGCAGATTGAACGCCTCGCCGAGCGGCTTTTCCTCACCGTCGATCGTGACACTCAGCGTCGCCATGGTCTCATCGAACAGCCGGTTCCAGGCGTTGCGCCCCGTCACCGACTTGTCCATCAGCACCTGCTCGACCTCGTCGGAAAGCTGATACGGCCGGTACATCCGCAGATCCCGCAGATACGCATCCCATTTGCGCATCTCGGACGCTTCACAAATCCGCGCCAGAGCCTCGTCGGGGATGCGGTTCAGCTCCAGCGTGAAGAACATCAGATCGGAGGCCACCTCCGTCATCCGCTCCTGCACACCCTGCGCAAACCGCCCCCAGACCGGATCGGTCGTATGCGCCGCAAAGCCAAGACTGGAGAAAGACCCGATCTTGCCGAGCCCTTCCTCGATCGCCTCATACTCCGCGAACGCCTTCGCAAGCTCCGCACCGCTCAGCGTCTCAAGGCTCCCCTTGTACGTCTCGCAGAAACTGCGCGCCGCACCGGCCCAGCGATCGAAATCCGAAGCCAGCACCGGATCTTCCGGCGACGCATAAAGATCAGAGAGATCCCAGCGGGGAGGCATCTGCTCCCCGGAGGACGAATTCAGCGTGCCGTCAGCGGCAGAAAAGAGCATGGTCATATCCTGACCTTAGAGCCACAATCCCCGCCGTCAAACGGGATGTTGATGACAAATCCGTAGTGTAAAACCACCCACCGAACCCTGACAAAGCCCGCAACCCCGGATCTTCCGCCCCTCCATGCAGAAATACCCCCCCCAGGCATCCAGTCCCCTGACATCATTTGAAAACCTGCGCGAACGAATCGCAGGCCCCGACCTGGTCCGCACCGTCGCCATCCTCGATGTCCTGATCTGCCATGACGGGGGCCTGTTCATGGACTGGTGGCACCGGACCCTCCCGTTCCATCTGGCCGTTCTCGGCTTTTATGGCGTGATGCTGTTCTTCGTCCTCAGCGGCTTCCTGATCGGCACGATCATGCTCGACCTGCTGGAACGCGGAACCTCCCTGAAAGGCTGGGGCATCTTCCTGACCCGCCGCTGGATGCGCACCCTCCCGGCCTATTATTTCTGGCTGTTCGCGCTGCTCATCCCGCTCGCTTATTTCGGCCCCTACGGGGTCACATGGGACGAAGCCCGCCGCGTCCTGCCCTGGTTCCTGACCCTGACGCAAAATCTCGGCTGGCCCATGGTCTCGGGCTGGTACGGCGTCACATGGTCGCTCTGCGTGGAGGAATGGTTCTACATCGCCTTCCCCGCCCTGCTGCTCACGCTCCTCGCCTGCCGCCTGAAACCCGCCGCAGCCTTCGGAACCACGCTCGCAGCCTTCTTCATCGTCCCGCTCTGCTGGCGCCTGTCGCTGCCCACAGACGTGAACTGGAACGAAGTCACCAGCAAGATCGTCCCCTGCCGCTTCGACTCCATCGCCTGGGGCATCGCCGCCGCCTGGCTCTACCGCTCCTCGGAAGCCGTCACACGACTGCGCAAACCCCTGGCCATCATCGGCACACTCATCGTTCTCACGACATGGCTGTCAGACGTCCTGCCCGTCCCGCTCTGGACCCATCATTTCCAGAGCATGGCCCTTTTCGATGTCGCAGGCCTCGGCTACGCGCTCTGCATGCCCGCCATGATGCGCCTGCGAACCCTGCCGCCCCTGATCGGTCCGGCAGTCCGCAGCATCAGCACCCACAGCTACGGGCTCTATCTGTGCCATCTCCCGCTGGTGATGATGGCTGGCGACCTTCAGGCCCGCTACGGCCTCGGCCGCAGACAGGCCGTGATCTTCACGATCCTCACCACAATCGGAGGCGCGATCCTGTCATGGCGCCTCGTGGAACGCCCCTGCCTGAAACTCCGTCCCGGTCAGCCTCTTCCATAACCAGCGCAGAGCAATAGCCCTATCAGAAAAATCCCGACTTCAGACTTTTGCCAAACCAACATTAATAACCAGGTCGTCAGCCTGCACTTTTCCTATATTCCAGAATATAATTGTAAATTTTGTCTTTTGTAATTCCAAAATCACAGGTATCGTAGTCGATATATTTTTTGTAGGTCGAGTAAATTCCGAGAGCCATCTCTCCATGGAAAATGCAACTATTTATAATTTTATAATCATTATCAGAGAATATATTCGTATATTCTTTTACATCCCACCTTATAAAAGAATATATTTTGTTTGCCATTGATAATATTTCATTAGGCTGGAACATTCCCAATATTCCCATTTCAATACTATCAGAAAATTCAAAAACCGTTGCGATGAGATAGCTCCTCAGCGAAGCCATCTCATCATAAGTCAACGTCAGATCACCGACAGTATCGACCATCTTCCTTACGCCCGTCAGGCCGAAAGCTGCGACAGGTCTTCCTGAACATAGCCGATGATCCGCGCATAATCGCGCGGCACAACGTGCCAGAACCGCTCCAGCGTCCGCTCCCAGCAATGCAGCAGATCCGCGGCATAGGTGCTGCCGGTCTCCGCCACATGCCGCTCCACCAGCGCACGCAGCTCCTGATCCCAGCGGCTGCCAGCCTGCACGCGGCTCCAGATCACCGTATCGGGGTTGATCTGCGCCTCAAACCGCCCCTTCACATCCAGCACATAGGCCATGCCCCCTGTGAAACCGGCGCCGAAATTGTCGCCCGTCTCCCCAAGGATCACGACCGTCCCGCCGGTCATGTATTCGCAGCCATTCGAGCCACAGCCCTCGACCACGGCCGTCGCCCCGGAGTTCCGGACCGCAAAGCGCTCACCCGCCTGCCCGGCCGCAAACAGCGTACCCGCCGTCGCCCCGTACAGCACCGTGTTGCCCACGATCGCGCTCTGCTCGGACGCCCACTGCGCCGCCGGTGACTTACGGACAACGATCGTCGCCCCCGAAAGCCCCTTGCCAACATAGTCATTGGCATCGCCCTCGACCTCGATCTTGAGCCCCTGCACACCAAACGCGCCCAGCGACTGCCCGGCAGACCCCCGCAACGACAGCGTAAGCTGCCCTTCCGGAAGCTCCTTCATGCCAAACTTGCGCGTAATCAGCCCCGAAACCCGCGTCCCGATCGCACGATGCGTATTCTGCACCGTGTAATGCAGGTGCAGCTTCTCCCGACGCTCGAACAGCGCCGTCGCATCCGGGATGATCTGCCCGTCCAGCGTCTCGGGAACCTCGTTGCGCCCCTCACGGGTGCAGAACCGCGCATGCTCGCCCGGATCAGCCTGAACCAGCAGCGAGTTCAGATCCAGATCATCAAGATAATCCGCACCACGCGACACCTGACGCAGCATGTCCGTCCGCCCGATCACCTCTTCCAGCGACCGCACACCCAGATCAGCCAGAATATGCCGGATATCTTCCGCAATCAGCGTGAACAGGTTGATAACCTTCTCCGGCGATCCCCCGAACTTCTCCCGCAGCTTTTCATCCTGCACACACACACCCACCGGGCAGGTGTTGGAGTGGCACTGACGCACCATGATGCAGCCCATCGCCACAAGCGCCGCCGTACCGATGCCGAACTCTTCAGCCCCCAGCATCGCCGCCATGACAACATCACGCCCCGTCTTGATGCCACCGTCGGTCCGCAGCACCAGACGATGCCGCAGCCGGTTCAGCATCAGCACCTGATGCGCCTCCGACAGCCCCATCTCCCAGGGCAGACCCGCATAATGGATCGAAGACTGCGGGCTCGCACCCGTCCCGCCCGAATGACCGGAAATCAGGATCGCATCCGCCTTGGCCTTCGCCACACCGGCCGCAATCGTGCCGATACCGGTCCGTGCAACGAGCTTGACCGTGACGGTCGCCGTCGGATTGATCTGCTTGAGATCGTAAATGAGCTGCGCCAGATCCTCGATCGAATAGATGTCATGATGCGGCGGCGGCGAAATCAGCGTCACCCCCGGGGTCGCATGACGCAGACGCCCGATCAGCTCTGTCACCTTGAAGCCCGGAAGCTGCCCGCCCTCGCCGGGCTTCGCACCCTGCGCCATCTTGATCTCGATCTCGCGGCAGTCATTCAGATACTGCGCCGTCACGCCAAAACGCCCGGACGCCACCTGCTTGATCGCCGAAGACGCATTGTCCCCGTTCGGACGCGGCTTGGAGCGCTCGGCATCCTCACCACCCTCACCGGAATCGGACTTCGCGCCAATCCGGTTCATGGCAATCGCCAGCGTCTCATGCGCCTCGGGGCTGAGCGCGCCCAGCGAAATTCCCGGCGCCACCAGACGACGCCGGATCTGCGTGATGCTCTCCACTTCGTCCACCGGAACCGGTGCATGAAGCGGCTTGAAATCCAGCAGATCACGCAGCGCCACCGGCGGCATCTGACGCACCGCATCCGCATAACGCCGGTACAGCGTAAAGCTGTTCGCCGTCACCGCACTCTGGAGCATGTGCACGAGCTGCCCGGAGAACGCATGCGTCTCACCCTGACGGCGCAGCTTGTAACGCCCGCCGACAGGAAGCGCCTCGACCTTCCGGTTCCACGCCGCCGCATGCGCACCCAGGATATTGCGCGCAATGCCCGGCAGACCGATCCCCGAAATCCGCGACGGCATGCCCGGGAAGAACTCCGCCACAAGCGCGCGGGACAACCCGATCGCCTCGAAATTATACCCGCCACGATAGGCCGAAATGATCGAAATGCCCGACTTGGACATGATCTTCAGCAGACCCTTGTCCACGGCCTTGCGATACCGCTCCATCGCCTCACGCAGCGACATCTTCCCAAACAGCCCGCGACGCAACCGGTCCGCCACGCAATACTGCGCCAGAGCCGGGTTCACCGTCGTAGCACCTACACCAATCGTCACCGCAATCGCATGAACGTCGATCGCCCCGGACGTCCGCACGTTCAGCGACGTGAACGTCCGCAGCGAATTGCGCACCAGATGGATATGCACAGCCGCCGTGGCGAGAATCATCGGAATCGCAACCCGCGTCGCATCCGTATTGTCGTCTGTCAGAAACAGATGCGTGCACCCGCCACGAACATGATCCTCAGCCTGCGCCCGGATGGACGCAATCGCCGCCCGCAGACCTTCCTCGCCCTCTTCGGCCGGGAAGGTGCAGTCGATCACGCCCGCATTCTCACCGCAGACCTTCAGCAACTCGTCAAACTCACCAATCGTGAGAACCGGGCTCGGCAACTGCAACAGATCGCACTGCTCCGGCGCCTGATCGAGAATATTCCCCAGATTGCCCAGCCGCGTGACCAGGCTCATCACCCGCGTCTCACGCAGCGAATCAATCGGCGGATTCGTGACCTGGCTGAACCCCTGACGGAAATAATGCGCCAGCCCGCGATAGATCGTCGACAGAACCTGAAGCGGCGTATCATCGCCCATCGAGCCCAGAGCCTCGGCCGCATTCTCCACCATCGGGTGCAGAATGGTCTCCAGTTCCTCATGCGTCAGACTGACCGCGACCTGATGCCGCCGCAGCAGATCGGCGTCCAGCGCCTCCGGCTCGACCACATCCCGCACGATCGGTTCGATATCGCGAATGCGCTTCACCCAGCCCCGGAAATCCTGACGCGACGCCAGCATCTCCAGCAGTTCCTCGGACTGGTAAAGCCGCCCTTCCTTCAGATCCAGCGCCAGAGTCTGCCCCGGGCCAAGCCGCCCGCGGCTCTTCACCCGCGCATCCGGCACCCGCACCATCCCGGTCTCGGAGCCCACAATGAGCAGACCATCCTGCGTGATGCTGTACCGCAGCGGACGCAACCCGGCGCGGTCCAGTCCGGCCACGACCCAGCGTCCATCCGTCGCACACAAAGCCGCCGGACCATCCCAGGGCTCGATCACCGCATTGCAGTACCGGAACAGCGCCCGCGCCGCGTCGGACATCGCCGAGTTCGCACCGCCAGACGCCGGCACCAGCATCGTCTTCGCCATCGGCGCATCACGCCCGGCAAAGGTCAGCAGTTCGAACACATTATCCAGCGCTGCCGTATCCGAACCCGCAGCCTGCACGACCGGCTTGAGATCCGCCATGTACGGATCCAGCTCCGGATGCGCGAGTCGGGTCTCATGCGAGCGCATCCAGTTCGTATTGCCCGAAATCGTGTTGATCTCGCCGTTATGCGCCACCTTGCGGAACGGCTGGGCCAGCTTCCAGGTCGGGAACGTGTTGGTCGAATAGCGCTGGTGATAGATCGCAAACCGCGAGACAAACCGCTCATCCAGCAGATCCGGATAGAAATCCGTCAGGTTCTCCGCCAGGAACATGCCCTTGTAGATCACCGAGCGGCAGGACATCGAACACACATACAGATCAACCTGCTGCGCCGTCGCCTGCTTCTCGATCCGCCGGCGCAGAACATACAGGTCGCGCTCGAACTCGTCCTCGGACCGGCCAAGCCGGTTGCGGATCATGATCTGCTCGATCTCCGGCCGCGGCTGGTTGGCCTTCTCGCCAATGCACGCCGTATCGATCGGCACCTGACGCCAGCCATAAATCCCGTAACCGAAGTTCAGGATCTCCGTCTCGATGATCTGACGGCCCCGCTCCTGCGATCCCAGATCGGTCTTGGGCAGGAACACCATGCCGACAGCAATGCGCCCGTCGATCGTATCGTCGCTGGAGCCGTTATGGATCGCCTCGGCAAAGAAATCCTGCGGGATTTCCACATGAATGCCCGCACCATCGCCGGTCTTGCCATCCGCATCCACCGCACCGCGATGCCAGATATTGCCCAGCGCCTCGATACCCGCCTGAACCACACTGCGCGACGGCTTGCCATCCAGCGACGCCACCAGACCCACACCACAGGAGTCGCGCTCCTGCGACGGGTCATACAGCCCCTTCAGACGCTCGACGTTCTCGGCATACTCGCGGATGAAATCGTTATTCTGTGTCATTCCGCGGCCTCCAGAGCACCGGTCATTGTTTCAGTCAGATGATGATGGATCGCATCGGCCGCATCCCGGCCATCCTTGATCGCCCAGACAACCAGGCTTGCCCCGCGTACGATATCGCCCCCGGCAAACACACCCGGCAGGCTCGTCGCAAAGCCTCCCGGCGGCACCGTCAACGTGCCCCAGCGCGTCACGGCCAGCTCAGGCGCACTGAACTGCCCCGGCAGATCCTCGGGATCAAAGCCCAGAGCCTTGATGACCAAATCGCCTTCGATCACGTCATGCTGCCCCGTGCCCTCAATGGACCGGCGCCCCGACGCATCCGGAGCCCCCAGCCGCATCTTCAGCACCCGCACGCCCGACACGCTGCCGTCACCGAGGAATGCCTCCGGCGAGCCCAGCCATTCGAAGTGGGCGCCTTCTTCCTCGGCATTGTAAACTTCCTGCCGCGACCCCGGCATGTTCGCCCGGTCCCGACGGTAAACGCATGTCACACGCTCGGCACCCTGACGGATCGATGTGCGCACGCAGTCCATGGCCGTGTCACCACCGCCAATGACCACGACCCGACGTCCCTTCGCATGAAGCGCCGCATCCTCGCCCGGATCTTCGTCATAGCCCCGACGGTTCGACGCCGTCAGGAAGTCGATCGCATCGACAACACCCTCAAGCCCTGCCCCCGGCACCTTCACATCACGCGAGCGATACACACCCGTCGCAAGAAAAACTGCATCATGCCGCGCCCGCAGATCCTCAAGCGCCGTCTCACCTTCGCCCGAACCAACCGGCGTGGAGAGATGGAACACGATCCCCTGCTCCTCCAGCAGCGCATGACGCCGCGCCACCACATGCTTTTCCAGCTTGAAGCTCGGAATCCCGTAAGTCAGCAGCCCGCCCACACGGTCCTGACGCTCATAGACATGAACCTCATACCCCTGCGCCCGCAGCCGCTCCGCACAGGCCAGCCCAGCCGGCCCGGACCCCACAATCCCGACACTCCGCCCAAGATCCCGATCCGGAAGCGCAGGCTTCACCCAGCCCTGCTCGAACGCATTTTCGGTAATGAACCGCTCGACAGCGCCGATCGTGACGCTCTCAAAGCCCTTGTTGATGACGCAGTTGCCTTCGCACAGCCGGTCCTGCGGACAGATCCGCCCGCAGATCTCCGGAAACGTATTCGTCGCGGACGACATCTCATACGCTTCCTCCAGCCGGTCCTCAGCCGTCAGCTTCAGCCAGTCGGGAATGTTGTTCCCCAGCGGACAATGCACGGAGCAGAACGGAATCCCGCACTGCGAGCAACGCGACGCCTGCTCTTCCGCACGGCTGCGCGCGAACCCACGGTAAATCTCCCCGAAATCCTGACGGCGTTCGTGCGCGTCGCGCTTCTCCGGAAGCACCTGGGGGTGGGTAACGAACTGCAACATGCGTTCGGCCATGCGTCGTGTCTCCTGCAAAACATGCCCGCCCGAACACAAACCCCGGACGCACATCAGACCTGTCCGAAAGCAGCTATTCCGTCACTTTATCCAATAACAGTCAGTGACACTGACCTTTCATGCGAAATGACCCATGTTCCCGCCGCATGGGCCATTTTTCACACATTTGTTTAGGTCCGTAACGGCCCTATCACTTCCTGAACCGCCGCCAGCTCTCACAAATGCTGCCCCTCAGATAGTCCGGCACCACGCTTCGCATCGCCGTCGGCCTGATCCCGAGCGCCTGAAGCGTCTCCGCCCCCGGCTGCACCACATTATCCAGCCCCATCATCACGACCTGATCCCGCGTCAGCAGATGCCCGGGCAACGGCTCCAGGATTTCCGCCTCCAGCTTCGCCACACAGTCCGGCACCGGCAGCAGGACGCGACGACGCCCCGAAGCCTCCAGCACAAACGCCATCAGCTCTTTCATGGTCAGCACATCCGGCCCACCGGCCTCGACCGTCATCCCCGCACGCTCCGGCGTTACCAGCGCGATGACCGCCCGCGCCACATCCCCCACATAGACCGGCTGAAAACGAGTCTCCGGCGCAAACACGGGCAATACCGGCGAGAGCTTCGCAATCAGCGCGAACATGTTGAAGAAACTGTCCTCCGGCCCGAAAATCACCGAAGGCCGCAACAGCGCGGCTTCGGGAAACACCTCCCGCACCACACGCTCGGCCAGCCCCTTGCTGCGCCCGTAATTCCCCGGCGACTGCAACGACGCCCCGATGGCGGACATGTGCATATACTGCTCCCCCCCCTCGCGCCGGGCCACCAGCGCCGCCAGCCGCGCGCCCTCCACATTCACCCGGTGCATCGCCTTCACATCCGGCGACATGATCGACACCAGATTGATCCCCGCATCCGCCCCGCTGAACAGACGCTCCAGCGAATCCGCGTCATTCACCGACGCTTTGATGAATTCCACACGCCCGTCACCCGGAAACCGGGCCAGCGCCTGATCGCCTTCAGGATTCCGGCTCCCCACCCGAACCACATGCCCCGACGCCACCAGCCGGCCGACCAGTTCGCGCCCGACAAAGCCCCCACCACCCAGAACGGCGACCGTCCGCCCCACGGATCGCGGGTCCCTGTCCGTTCGGCTCCCCTGATAGATTCCGTCATCCATCCCGCCGCCAGTGCCTTCTACGGAAAAATTCGTACGCATTTTCGCTTTTCTTTCAGTTTGGCTGTTGACGCCCCACACGTGCAGGGGTAAACGCCTCTTCACCGAGCCGGGATGCCTCAGGAAACTGAAAAAACCCGGTGCTTTCTGAGCCCAGATGGCGGAATTGGTAGACGCGCAGGTTTCAGGTACCTGTGTCCGAAAGGACGTGGAAGTTCGAGTCTTCTTCTGGGCACCACAGACGATCAGGCGACATATCGCCTCGATCCTCTGGTGATCAAAAAAACTTGGTGACGACAAATGAGCCAGCAGAACGCCATCCATCTTCATGACGGCGATCTGCCCGATGATTTTGATCTTGGCCCGCTCGTCGCCGTCGATACCGAGACCATGGGTCTCAATCCCCACCGTGACCGTCTCTGCCTCGTCCAGCTCTCAGCCGGCGATGGCGAAGCCCATCTCGTGCAGATCAAACCGGTCTCCATGGGCGGCCGCGGCTATGACTGCCCGAATCTCAAGGCCCTCCTGACAGACGATTCCGTCACCAAGCTGATGCATTTCGCACGCTTTGACGTCGCAGTCCTGCAGAACGCCTTCGACATCACGATCCAATCCGTCATCTGCACCAAGATCGCCGCCCGACTGGTCTATACCTTCACCGACCGTCACGGTCTGGCCTATCTGTGCCGCGACCTTCTGGGCGTCGAAATCTCCAAGCACCAGCAGAGTTCGGACTGGGGCGCGCCAACCCTCACCCCCGACCAGCTCCGTTACGCCGCATCCGACGTGCTGCATCTTCACGCCCTGTGGGATAAGCTCGAAGCCATGCTGATCCGTGAAAACCGCCGTGACCTCGCACAGGCCTGCTACGATTTCCTTCCGGCCCGCTGCCGGCTGGACCTGCTGGGCTACGAAGAGCCCGACATTTTCTCGCACCGCGCATAAGTTCCGGCCCGGCTGACCCCATGCACCGCCCGTCGCCACCCCCCGCACGCGCCCCCCTCGATTCGGCCATCCAGACCCTCGCCATCGAGCGCGACGGCCTTCAGGCCCTCGAACACGCCCTCTCCGGCCCCCTCGGGACCGCCTTCTGCGAAGCCGTGAACCGCATCGCCGAAAGCAGAGGCCGCCTGATCGTCACCGGGATCGGAAAATCGGGCCATATCGCCCGCAAGATCCAGGCCACCCTCGCCTCGACCGGCACCCCCTCGCTGTTCCTCCATCCCGCGGAGGCCGCCCACGGCGATCTCGGCATGATCGCGCCGGGCGACATCATCCTCGCCCTCTCCAATTCCGGCGAAACGACCGAACTCGCGGCCATCCTCACCTTCGCCGCCCGCCAGAAGCACTGCGTGATCGCCATCACTTCGGTCGGCACCTCCGCCCTGGCCCGCGCCGCCCAGATCCCCCTCGTGCTCCCCACCAGCACCGAGGCATGCCCGATGGGTCTCGCCCCGACGACCAGCACCCTGCTGCAACTCGCTCTGGGCGACGCGCTCGCCATCGCCCTGCTGGAAAAACGCGGCTTCACCGCCCGCGATTTCGGCACGTTCCACCCCGGCGGCCTGCTCGGCGCCCGCCTGCGCCCCATCCGCGACCTCATGCACATCGGCGACGCCCTGCCCCTCGGACAGGGCAGCCTCCCGCTGCGCTCCGTTATTCTCGAGATGACACGCAAGTCATTCGGGTGCATGGGTGTCATTGATGACAATGGTGTACTTCAGGGCCTCATCACGGACGCCGACCTGCGCCGTGCCATCTCCGGTGACCTCGACACGACCACAGCGGAGGACGTCATGAACCCCGCCCCCGTCACCGCAACCGCCGACACACTGGCGCAGGACGTGCTGCATCTCATGAACCAGCGCGAACGCCCCATCACGAGCATCTTCATCGTGGACGAAACCCGTCGCCCCGAAGGAATCGTCCACATCCACGACCTCCTGCGAAGCGGCCTGTCATGACGTCCCCCGACAATTCCAGCCAGGACAACGCCGGCAACGGCGCCCCCCGCGTCCGCCGCGAGGATTTCGATCCCGACCGCACCGAAAGCCTCGCCCGGCTGGACGGCCTGCGCCGCGCCGCCTTCCAGCGCATCCGTCAGGCCCCGAACGCCGAACAGCTCGCCCGCCGCCGCTCCCTGCTGGGTTTCGCCAAATGGGCGCTCCCGGGTCTGGCCCTCGTCCTCCTCAGTTCCATCGCCGCCTGGCCCGAGATCTCCCATCTCATGAACCAGAACCGCGCGGCGCTGAAGGAAATGGCCCGCCTGCGCG
>NZ_JBDNYY010000002.1:0-317397 GCF_047722525.1 Gluconobacter sp. | reverse complement strand
AAAGCCTCATGATCCGCCTCCTGAATGTCTCGATGATGCCCCCCGGCGTGGGACAACCGGTTCTCCGGAATCTGACGCTCACCGTGCCACAGGGAGAATTCCGCTGGCTGCTCGGGCCGTCTGGCGCTGGCAAGTCGAGTCTTCTTCGCCTCCTGACACTCGAAACACGCCCCTCCGGTGGCCAGATGGATATGCTCGGCGTCTCCGTCAGTCATGCCAGCCGTTCGGCCCTGCGCAACCTGAGACGCCGGATCGGGTTTGTTCCACAGGATTATCGCCTGATCGGGGAATGGACGGTGTTCGACAATGTGGCGCTCCCTCTCAGACTGCGCGGGGCTTCCGAACGTGACACCAGACGTGAGGCCTTCGCCGTTCTGGAATGGCTGGACGTCGTGCATCTTGCAGACAAGCGTCCCGGAACCCTTTCCGGCGGCGAACAGCAGCGGGCCGCCATCGCCCGCGCCCTGATCGGCCGACCGGAACTCCTGCTGGCCGACGAACCCACCAATGCCCTGGAAGACGTTCAGGCACGCCGCCTGCTGGCCACCTTTCAGGAACTGGTCGGCATGGGAACGACCGTCATCGTCGCGACCCATAACGAAGCCCTGGTCCGCGAAGCCCCCGCATCATCCATCGCCCTCCAGAACGGCACAATTGCCGGCTCCGAAACTCAGGACGGAAATCCAGCCCCTGGGAGCGGCAGCCTGTGAGCGCGCCTGTCTCGCCCGGCCTGCGTTCGGGCAGCCTCCCGCTTCTGGTGGCACTCATGACCCTGCTTGCCGGCCTCTCCCTGACCGGCCTGACAGGCGTTCAGACGCTTGCCGAGGGCTGGTCAGGCGCCGCCCGCAACGCCACCACCATTGAAATCCCGTCCGACACGCCCCGCCTTGAAGACCGCACCCAGGCCCTGATCCAGACCCTGCACAGAACGGCCGATGTCACGACAGTCCGGGAACTCTCGCCTCAGCAGGTGCAGACCCTCCTCGCCCCATGGCTGGGAGAAGTCTCGGGGAGCGGGCATCTGCCCGGGCTTTCCCTGCCCGTCGTCCTGATCGTCGCCCATACCGGCACACCCGATCTGGGCGCCATCGTCCATGCGGCCCTCCCCGAAGCGGTCGTGGAAGAAGACCGCCGCTGGGGAGAGCGCCTCAATGGCCTGGGAAGCAGCCTCGTCGCCTGTGCCTGGCTTGCCGTCAGCCTCATCGCCGCCATCGCGATCCTGTCGGTGGGCATGACCGTCCGGCGTTCCGTCATGGCCCAGCGCAAGGCCGTCGAAATCGTCCATTTCCTCGGCGCCAGTGACCTGACCATTGCCAGCAGGATCGCAGGACGGGCCGCACTCCTCAGCCTCGCCGGAGGCCTTGCGGGAGTGTTTTTCCTGAGCCCGGTCATCACCATGCTCGCCAGGAAACTTGCCCCCTTCTCGCATGACACCGGCATCGCCACGCTCCCGGTCACGACATGGGAGGATATGTTCGCAAGCTGGTGGAACACCCTCCACGTCCTGCCTCGCATGCTTCTCGAGGGACTCGCAGCCCTCCCCCTGATGGCCGCCTGTCTGGGCTGGATCACCGCACAGACGGTCGTGCTCCTCTGGCTCCGGCGCCTGCCATGAGGCGCATGTTCCGAGCATGTCTGGCACTGGGAGGTCTCTGGCTGGCGGGATTCGCATGGTTCGTTCAGGATGCTGGCAAAACCTCCGCGACCGCCTCCGTCTGCGACGGCATTGTCGCCCTGACGGGCGGAGAGCAGCGGGTGGATACCGCCATTACCCTCCTCAGGGGCGGTTATGGACACCTGCTCCTGATTTCAGGCGTCGGCCCCCATGTCACATTGCAGCATATTCTCCGACTGCAACAGGAACCTCCCTCCTCACCTCTGGCAGAACGGATCACACTGGGTCGCCGCGCCACCAGCACGATCGGCAATGCCCACGAAACGGCCCAGTGGGCCAGGGACAGCCACCTCAGACGCCTGCTTGTTGTCACGGCCGGCTACCATATCCGCCGCGCCATGCTCGAAATCCACCGCGTCGCCCCCGATCTGGCCCTCATTCCCTATCCGGTCGTACCTCTCGCCCTGCAAGGCCCCCTGTCCCGCCGGACGCTGTTCCTGATGTTCCGTGAATACAACAAGCTTCTTGGGGCGGAAATCGGCGCTCTCACCGGCCTTCCGGACGGACGCGAAGGACTTGACGGCATCTGACAGCCCTTGTGCCGAGGCTGCTTTTCTGGTGTGCAGAAAAGCATGATGAGCATTCTGCGCGGCGTCCTGTTCAATCTCTATCTTTTCTGGATCACCCTGTTCATGGGCCTCGGAACCATTCCGATCCGCCTGATGAAGCGACAGGATCTGGCCCTGTCCTACGCCAAACTCTGGGCGCGGGCCGTCCTGGCCGGTTTTACCCGGATCTGCTCGGTCCGCATCGATATCTCGGGGCAGGAAAACCTTCCCTCCGGCCCCCTGCTGATTGCCTCTCAGCACCAGTCCTTCTTCGACGGCTTCATCTGGATGAACCTCGTTGACCGGCCCGACTACATCATCAAGTCCGAACTGACCCGTATCCCCGTCGTAGGTCCGATGCTCCTCCTGACCGGCATGATCGCCGTCGACAGGAAAGCCGGTTCAAAAGCCCTTCGCGACATGATGCAGGCTTCAAAAACCGCCCACGCCGACAATCGCCAGATCATCATCTTCCCCGAAGGTACCCGGACCCTCCCCGGAGAACGCCATCCGATCCAGCCGGGCATCATTGCCCTGGCGCGACAGGCGGACGTCCCCGTCGTACCAGTCGCCACCGACTCAGGACTGTTCTGGGACCGCAATCCGTGGCTCAAACACCCGGGCGTCCTTCACGTCGTCATCGGCCAGCCTCTTGCGCCCCAGCAGGAACGCAAGGCCTTCACGCAGTCACTGGAAAGCGCATGGGACGAACTGTGCACAACCCACGCCCTGCCCCGAGATCCTGTGGATAACTCTGTGGACCCGAAAAATGCATGACCGGGCTGCAAAAAACTGAAATCTTTCAACAGTATTCCGTATCCAGCCTTCTCCTGACGTTCTGACTGAAACAGAATCTCCACACCCCTTGATCTTCCGCGGTTTTCGCTAACACATCCTTTCAGAAACCCTACCCGGAATCACGGACACGTGAGCATTTTCCGGCTTTTTCGAAGCGCTTTGAATGGCTGGGGATAAAACGGATGGGGCTTGACCAATCCCACAGCCAGATCTGAAAAGACATGCTCAATGGATCGTCCGTTCTTTACTGTCCGTTACAGCAGATGCGCTGTGGTATTGATTGCCGTCCTCGCAATATCAGCCGCGCTGGATACAGTCGCCTGGTACCATACGATCAACAGGCTGGAAGCCACCACCCAGACCGCCATGGCCACCGCACGCGAAAACGGCTGGACCATTGAAGCGACTCCGCTCCGCAAGGGCGGCTGGCCTTTCGGCGCCTGGGTAGAACTCGACAGACTGGAGACGGCCCATGCCACCCGGACCGCCGCTCCCTACGACGCGGGATGGGCAGGAGAGCATATTCGTCTCGGCGGATCATGGATTCACCTGCTTCGATCAGGTCTCCCCCTGTCACTGACAGGGCATCAGGCCGCGCGCCTTGTTCTGGATGGAAACATTCTGACGGCCCTTGCGTCGAACCTCCAGATCCGCCTCAGAAATCCCGGAAATCTGACCTTTTCAGTCCCACAGCTTGAACTGGCGCTCTCAGGCCGCTGGCCGGACAGGCAGTTTTCCCTCCTGTCCCTCTCAGGACGCCTCATCCGGTTTCCGGAGGCGCAAGCTGGCGCCACCCGTCTGGGCATAAACGTGAACGCCGCGAAAGTAACAGGCTTTCCCCTGCCATACGGTTTCGCCAGCGACCTGCAGAACGCCCATCTGGCGATCGCCCTGACCGCCCCCCCCACATCCGCAGGTCTTTCCCTTCTCGACGCCACATCCTATGGGCGCCTCCTTCTGCAGGACGCATCCGCCTCTCCCGCAACAACCTCCCCAGACAACCGGATCATACTGGCAGGGCCCCTCAACCTGCCAGACTACGACGGCACACTCACACTTACCGTGACCCGCTGGCATGAACTGGCCGCCCATCTGCTCGAACGCCCGGAAATACAGTCGCGACTCTCACCGGATCTTCAGGAAATGCTGCGCAAACTGCTGCAGAAAACGTCCATTCCGTCAGGCATGCGGGAACAACCGCTCTCGCTGTCCGTTCCAGTCATCAACGGCAGGATGACCCCGGATGCACAGGTCACATCCGCGCTCATCAGCCAACATTTCCAGAGTCCCTGACCACCCCAGAAATTGATGATAACGCATTGATTCCTGTCAAAAAGATGGCCTGCATATCAAACTTTTTCTGGCTAAACGCGTTGAAAAGAGTCAGAAGACGGCGACATACGAAGCAATCACAATTTCGTTACCCTGTTGTGCGTGCGCGGCCTCCCTAGGGATCCAACGTCTTTCCCGACGATTGCCGTGTCGCGCCATCTACCCAGAAGGCAATCGACATGTTTGGCTTGTCGGCTCTATTCCTGGCGCGTTTCCAGTTCGCGTTCACGGTCGGGTTCCACATCGTATTCCCGGCGTTCTCAATCGGTCTGGCAGCCTATCTGGCTGTCCTCGAAGGACTGTGGCTCAAGACGGGCCGAAGTGCCTATCTCGACCTTTTCAAATACTGGCTGAAAGTGTTCTCCGTCGTCTTCGGCATGGGCGTGGTCTCCGGCCTCGTCATGTCCTACGAGTTCGGAACGAACTGGTCGGCCTTCTCTCAAAAGGCCGGTCCGATCCTCGGTCCGATGCTGGCCTATGAAGTCATGACGGCCTTCTTCCTGGAGGCCGGCTTCCTCGGCGTCATGATGTTCGGCCTCAACCGCGTCGGCAAAGGCCTCCATTTCGCCGCCACCTGCATGGTCTCGATCGGCACCCTGATCTCCATGAGCTGGATCCTGTCCTCGAACTCCTGGATGCAGACGCCCCGCGGTTACCGTATCGACGAGGCAACCGGACGCTTCCTTCCCGTTGACTGGTGGCAGATCGTCTTCAACCCGTCCTTCCCGTACCGCATCGTCCATATGGGGCTCGCCGCGTTCCTGTGCGTAGCCTTCATCGTGGCTGGCGTGGCCGGATGGCATCTGCTCAAGGCCCGTCGTGAAGGCCGTCAGGCTTCCGAACAGGTCCGCCTGATGTTCTCCATGGCCATGTGGATGGCCGCCATCGTCTCTCCGATCCAGGTTCTGGCCGGCGATACGCAGGGCCTGAACACGCTGGAATACCAGCCGGCCAAGATCGCCGCCCTGGAAGGGGACTGGGAGTCCGAAAGCCGCGCACCTGAGCTTCTGTTCGGTATTCCGGACATGAAGAACGAGACGACGCATTTCAAGATTGGCATCCCGTACATGGGTTCGCTGATCCTGACCCACAGCCTTGACGGCAAGGTGCCGGGCCTGAAGGACTACCCGAAGGAAGACCGTCCCTACTCGCCGCTGCTGTTCTTCTCTTTCCGGATCATGATCGCGCTCGGCATGCTCATGGTGCTGGTCGGCCTGTGGTCCCTGTACCTGCGCTGGAAAGGCAGACTGTACGACACGCCCCTTCTGCATCGTATCGCGCTGTTCATGTCGCCCGCGGGCTTCCTGGCCCTGCTCTGCGGCTGGATCACGACTGAAGTCGGCCGTCAGCCTTTCACGGTCTATGGCCTGCTGCGGACGTCCGACAGCGTCTCCCCGATCGCGCTCCCGAACATCGCAACCTCGATGGTCGCCTTCGTCGTGGTCTATTTCATCGTGTTTGCAGGTGGCATCACCATCCTGCTGCGGACCTTCGCTGAGGAGCCTCATCCGGATCAGCACGGCCCGGCCGAAGATCAGCCCCAGCGCGCTGCGGGTACAACACAGGTCTCCCATCAGCCCCAGCCCGACGCTGGCATGGCGGAGTAAGAACCATGACAGAAACAGCCTCCTTCTGGCTCCCCGTCGTCTGGGCGCTGCTCGCAGCAACCTCCATTTTCCTCTATATCTGCCTTGATGGTTTCGACCTCGGGATCGGCATCCTGTTCCTCAAGGAAAAGGACCGTGAACACCGCAACCTCATGGTCAATACCGTCGCCCCCGTCTGGGACGGCAACGAGACCTGGATGATCTTCGGAGGCGCTGCGCTCTACGGCGTATTTCCCGTCGCCTACGGCACGATCCTTCCGGCGCTTTACCTGCCGGTCCTGTTCATGCTGCTGGCCCTGATCCTGCGCGGCGTATCCTTCGAGTTCCGCTTCAAGGCGGAATCCCCCATGAGCCAGTTCTTCTGGGACTGGGCCTTCTGCGGCGGATCCTTCGTAGCGGCCTTCATGCAGGGCGTCATCCTTGGAACCCTCATCCAGGGCATCAAGGTCGAGAACAACGTGTTCGTAGGCTCCAGCTTCGACTGGTTCTCCCCCTTCGCCCTGTTCTGCGGCGTTGCCGTCGTCATCGGCTACGCCCTGCTTGGCGCCACCTGGCTGCTGTGGCGCTGTGAAGGCGAACTCCACGATACGATGCGCCGGGTTTCCTTCGCGTTCGGCGGACTGATGCTGATCACCATCGCCCTGGTCTCCGTCTGGACGCCCATGCTGCACACCACCTACATGCAGCACTGGCTTGCCATGCCGCAGCTGGCCCTGGTGGCACCTGTCCCCGTGGCCGTCGTCGTGCTGGCAGGCGCCCTTTTCCTCGGACTGCGCAACCCGCGCTCGCACCTACTGCCGTTCGTTGCAACGCTGGGTCTGTTCTTCCTGTGCTTCAGCGGCCTGGGCATCAATGTGTGGCCGTACATCGTACCGCCGACCATCACCATCTGGCAGGCCTCCTCCCCGCCGGAAAGCCAGACCTTCCTGCTGGTCGGCACGATGTTCCTGCTGCCACTGATCCTGTCCTACACGGCCTACTCGTACTACGTGTTCCGCGGAAAGATGGCCGCCGGACAGAATTACCACTGAGAACAGGGAGGCCGGCCCATGCGGATCGAATACGGACAGCCTGACCAGAAACCGGGCTTCCTTCACTGGATGAAACGAGTGGGCTGGTTCGTGGCGATCTGGGCTGGCGGCGTTGTCGTCGTCGGCCTCGGTGCCGAACTTCTCAAGAAGGTCATCTTCGGCTGGTAAAGCCCGAAGACACCGCACAAAAAAGCCCCGCTCGAAAGAGACGGGGCTTTTTTGTGCCTTCAGAAACTGTCCTTTTCCCTGCGCAGCCGGGCGAACGTCGTGACATCCGGAGCAAGCAGGAAAGGATTGGTCCTGCGCTCCACTCCCAGCGTCACCGGCAACGTCGGCCGCCCCTCTTCCAGCAGACGCTCGACTTCCCCCGCACGGGCCTTCAGCGCCCCGTTGTCCGGATCGACATGCAGGGCAAAGGCCAGATTGGAACGGGTATATTCATGCCCCGCACAGACAAGCGTCCTGTCCGGCAGGATGTCATAGCGATGCAGGCTGTCGAACAGTTCCCGCGCCGTCCCTTCCAGAAGGCGCCCACATCCCAGACTGAACAGCACATCCCCGCAGAACAGCGCCGGCACCTCGAACACCACATACGACACATGCCCGACCGCATGCCCCGGCGTGGACAGGACCTGGATCTCCGTGCCGCCCAGGGAGAAACTGTCCCCGTCCTCGACGTCATGATCCAGTCGGGGCAGCCATTCCTTTTTCTGGCGTGGCCCATAGACCTTCGCGCCATAGCGCTCCCGCAGCGCCTCCGTCCCCGCCGTATGATCGGCGTGATGATGGGTCAGCAGGATCATGTCCAGCCGTCCCTCCCCGATTTCCTCGATGATCGGCCCCGCCTCGCCGGGGTCCACAACAGCGCGCGGACCCGCCGTCGCGGTCAGCAGCCAGGCATAATTGTCGGACAGAACCGGAATCGGCTTGATATCGAGTGGCATGACTGTTCCCCTTGGACTGTCTTGCTGATGAGGTTGCTGCATGCTGACGTCTCTGGCCCGCACCCGTTCCGATGATGCTGCGACTTTCTATGAAAGCCGGCAGGGTCAGCGCACGGCCCTGCTCCTCAACGAGCGCCTGCGAAGCATCATGCCCCCCATGCGTGGCCGACGCATCCTCGGAATAGGCTACACAGCCCCCTACCTCCCGGAAAGTGCCGAATTCGCCGTCTCCGCCCGCCTCCTTCACCCCCAGATCCACAAAACAGGCCACCCCGCCCGGGCAGACTGCATCGTGGACAGCGGCCGCCTTCCCTTTGACGACCTTTCGATGAACGCCGTCCTCGTGGTTCACGGGCTCGAGTTCACGCGTGTCGCCCCGGATTTCCTGCGGGCCATCTGGCGCACCCTCACCGATGACGGCGTGCTGACTCTGGTTGTTCCAAACCGCTCCGGCTACTGGGCCCACACCGACGCCACACCCTTCGGCCACGGCATTCCCTACAGCAGCGGCCAGTTGACGCGCCTGCTCGACCAGGCACTGTTCAGGATCGAGCAGCACTCCGGGGCCCTGATGGCCCCGCCTGCCACCCTGTCCGCCACACATGGCCGTCTGATGGAAAGGATCGGGCGGGGAATGCGCCTTCCCTGCGGCGGCGTACACATCGTCACAGCCCGCAAGAACGTCTATGCCGGAACGCCGCTGATCGACGAAAAACTGCGCGTCCCGCTCCCCCGACAGGTCGCCGAACCCGCCTGAAGACCGGGGCTGCGGAAAACCTGCCCGAAAAACGCCTTCTTTGTGGCGAATTCTTGACCCTCCCGCCGTGTGCCGTAAGAGTGCGTTCCATGTCGCTGATCCAGTCCTTCAAGCTTGTCCTGTCGCCGCCGCATCGCGCCGCGACTCCCTTCCTCCTCGCGGGTTCGCTCGTCGGGCTGCTCGGACGGGCCACGCCCTGGCGCGCCACCCGCCTGCTGGGCAACGCAGGCATCGCCTTCACGGCGTTCTGCCTCTACTTCTTCCGCGACCCCAAGCGCGTCCCGCCGCCGCGCGCCGATCTGGTACTGGCCTCCGCTGATGGCCGCGTCACGTCCGTCGCCCTCGTCACCCCGCCAGCCGCTCTGGAAATGGGCCACACGCCGGTCTGGCGCGTCTCGACGTTCCTGTCCGTGCTGAACGTCCACATCAACCGGATGCCCGCCGCCGGTGAAGTGACGAAAATTGCCTATCATGCCGGCAAGTTTCTCAATGCCAGCCTCGACAAGGCTTCCGAACACAACGAACGCAACGAACTGCGCCTGACCCTGCCGGACGGCCGCAATATCGGCGTCGTCCAGATCGCCGGTCTGATCGCGCGCCGCATCCTGTGCTTCGTGGAGGAAGGTGACCGCGTGGAAGCGGGAGAGCGCTTCGGTCTGATCCGCTTCGGCTCCCGCACCGATGTCTACCTGCCCCCCGGCGTCGAACCTCTGGTTGTGGAAGGACAGACCATGGTTGGTGGCGAAACTGTCCTGGCAAAACTCTGAGCCAGACGCCGTTCATGACCCTGCCTCCGACGGTTGACGCCAGCCGCCCCGCCAGAAAACGCCGGATCCGCCGCAGACTCCGCCGCATGGGTCGCAATCCCCGCACCCGCGTGCGAGGCCCGTCGTTCAACCGCCTTATCCCCAACATCATGACGATGCTCGGCCTCTGCGCCGGGCTCAGCGGCATGCGTTTCGCGCTCGAACACCAGTTCGAACCCGCGGCCGTTGCCCTGCTGATCGCGGCCTGCATCGACGGACTGGACGGACGGATCGCCCGCCTGCTCAAGGGCGCCACCCGCTTCGGTGCCGAGTTCGACAGCCTGTCGGACTTCGTGTGCTTCGGCGTGGCGCCCTCCTTCGTGCTGCTGATGTGGTCGCTCGAACATGCCGGACGCTACGCCTTCGTCCCCTGCATCCTGTTCACGGTCTGCATGGCCCTGCGTCTCGCGCGCTTCAATGCGAGCCTCGATGACGACGACAAGCCGGACTATTCCTACAGCTTCTTCACGGGCGTCCCGGCCCCTGCCGGAGCGGGACTTGTCCTGTTTCCCGTCTTTCTGGGTCTCGAAGCCGACCGCCTCCATGCCGAAGGTCTGGCCGCTTTTGCACGCCTGCCCCTCGTCTCGGCCGTCTGCCTGATCGTCACCGGCCTGCTTCTGGTCTCGACGCTGCCGGTCTGGTCTTTCAAGAACTTCAAGGTCCCGGCGCGCTACGTCCTGCCCCTGATGCTCGGAACCGGCCTCTACGCCGCCCTTCTGGTCGCAGACCCCTGGGGCGCTCTTGCCGGCGCCGGACTGCTTTATATCGCGATCCTCCCCTTCTCCCGCCGCTCCTATCACCGCCTGAAACAGGCAGCGGAAGAAATGTCGGAAACGGTGGAAGAAGAACCCGCGTGAAGGTAGAAGACCCAACAAAAAAAGGCCGCCCGATCACCCGGGCGGCCTTTTTCATATCCAGTGTGCGACGGGCTTATTCCGTCACGTCCCACAGCCATGCTGCGCCACGCACGCCCGAGCTGTCACCGTGCTTGTTCCGTACGATCGGCGTCGTGCAGACCGGCGTGATCACATGCTTGGCCAGCAGCGGCGGCACGCGCTCATACAGCGTGTGCAGGTTGGACACACCACCACCGAGGACGATCACATCCGGATCAAGGAAGTTGATGACCATCGCACAGGCCCGGGCAAAACGCTCCGTGTAACGCCCCAGCGCCGCGATGGCGGCCTGATCGCCATTGGCGGCAGCCTCCTCGATCCCGGCCGTATTGCGGTGGCCTGGCCCCTTCCAGTCCGCAGCCAGCGCAGGACCACACAGATAGCGCTCCATGCAGCCCTTGTTCCCGCAGAAGCAGTCACGTGCCGGCTCGTCTTCTTCCGTTGGCCAGGGCAGAGGCAGATGCCCCCACTCGCCTGCGATGTGATGACGCCCTTCAAGCACGCGGCCATTATTGACGATGCCCGCCCCCATGCCCGTGCCGATGATGACACCGAACACCGTCAGCATGCCCTTCGCCGCGCCATCGGCGGCTTCAGACAGGGCAAAGCAGTTGGCATCATTTTCCGTCCGGACGGGACGGGCGAGCGCAGCCTCAAGATCATGCCCGAAAGGCTGGTTGTTCAGCCAGGTCGCATTGGCATTCTTGATCAGCCCGCTCTCAGGCGAAATCGAACCCGGAATCCCGATGCCAAGCGTGGACGTATGCTGCCCCGCCGACACGCGGTGGCTCGGCACCGCGCCAAGGCGGTGATCCACATCCGTCACCAGATCCCGGATGGCCAGGACGGCTTCGTTATAGACACCGGGATTGGGAATCCGTTCACGCAGGACGAGATCGCCCGAACGATTCAGAACCGCGATTTCGATCTTCGTGCCACCAAGATCAATTCCAAGGCGATAATCAGCCATCTCTAGCCCTGTGCTCTATACGGCGACCTGAGTGTCAGGCGACCGAAACTCATGGAAAAACGCACCCAGTGCGTCCATCTGCTTTAACGCGAAACCGTGGCACGGCAAGCCGTTCAGGGACAAAACTTCGTTGTTTCGGGAAAAATCCCGCTTCCAGACAGGCCGGTCAGACCTGCGCCAGCTCCTGCAATGCCCGCAGGATGTCCTCCGGCGAGGGCGGGCATCCCGCAATCGAACGCCGTACGGGCGTCAGGGCCTGCAATCCCCCCAGCGTCGCATAACCGGCCGGAAAAGGCCCCCCATCGACCGCACAGGCCCCGACCGCAATCAGACTCCGGCCCGGCGGCATCACCCGCCACACCCGATCCACCATCTCGGCACAGACCCGCGTTACCGCCCCCGTCAGCAGAAGCCAGTCCGCATCCGCCGGATCATTCACACAGACAAACCCCGCCTGCTCCAGAGCGAAAGCGCTGCCGTTCAGGGACTCGATCTCCATGAAGCAGCCCTCGCATCCCCCGGTCTCCAGAACATACAATCCGATGGGACGGTCCCGGCGCGGGGCTGTTCCGTCCGCCGAAGGGCGCCAGCGCGTCGCATCCATGAAAGCATAAAGCAGACTCAGAGGCCCCGTCCGTCGCATACCGTTCATAGCGCGATCCCCGCTGGTGAAAGCCCGATCGAACCCAGAGCCGCCGGGACACGATCAACAGCATAGCCCCGCAGCATCGCCCCCAGAACCGGCAGAAGCGAGGCGCCCGGATCGCGGACATGCAGACTTTCGATGCGCCCGTCCTTCAGCCGCACCCAGTACCACACGTCCCCGCGCGCGCCTTCAGCCACGCCGATCCCTTCTTCCGTCCGGTCCGGCGCGGGTTCGTCATCCTCCAGACCGATGCTCCCCAGAATCCGCTCCATCAGTGCCAGCGAGTCCCGGATTTCCGCAAGTCGCAACCCCTCACGCGCCCGGGCATCCCCCCGGCTCGATCCTGTCGCCCGCAGAGCCTCCAGCCGCATTCCGGCCTCCCGACGCCGCATGTCCATGCTGCGCCCGCTCGCACGTCCCGTGACACCGCCCACAGCAAAGCGCTCCGCCAGCCGTACATCCAGCACCGCAAACCCGTTCAGACGCGCTGCAAAAACCCGGTGAAGCTCTTCCAGTACCACAAGCCGCGGCTGCATCACCGCATGCACGGCCTGCGCCAGCGGCACGATTTCCAGCCCTTCCCGGAACCCGTCGCAGGCCACCATATCCATCAGGCGCCGGGAGACGCCCTGCTCCGAACAGGCCCGTGAAATGGCTTCCCGCGCATGATCGCAATGCGTCGCCAGAAGCTCCGCATCCACGCCCCGTGCCGTCCGCGCCATATCGAACAGATGAATCGAGATCCGCTCGATCTCCAGCAGAATCATCCAGACATCCCGAATCCCCGGCCCCGGAGCCAGCCCGCGCGCCTGCGCAACGGCCCGGGCAAAGGCCAGCGGGTGCGCCACGAAGCCGCCCGCCGTCACACGCGACACCAGCGGCATCGCCTCTTCCGGCGTCTTTCCCACAAGCCGGGCCACCAGACCACGATGCGCGGCCCCGGCACAGACCTCCACATCCCGGATTTTCCCCTTCAGAACCTCAAAGGAAAATTCCAGCGGGCCACTCAGTCCGGTCTGTTCGGGACGCAGCAGATGATGTCCCGCGAGCGGCCGCAGTCCGCCGGCAGCAGGTCCGGGACGCGATGACAGCGGCCAGGTCGAGGTCCAGCCCCCTTCATCCAGCGCGGGGGCACCGTTCCCGCGGGCATCCATCGCTTCCACGCCCCACAGGTCGTACGACACACGCTCGCCCCACTCCGCCCCGGCAAAGCGCGAAGACGGCGCCAGATACCGACGATCTTCGACACCCGTACTCGCCAGAAGCGGACAGTCTCCCTCCAGCAAGAGCACGTAGGCGCGGGCGTCATCCGCCCAGCAGGAGATCAGGGGCAGCGTCGCCCCCGACGCCGTCAGCATCCCGCTCCACTGCGCGGGCTCAAGATAATAATGCGACAGCGCCACCCGCTCGCCACTGCGGATGATCCGACCCATGCTCCTCATGGCCGCCACCCCGTCACCGGATGCCAGGCAAGAAAGAACGGCCCGCACAGTCCCCCCAGCAACAGAACAGCCTGCATCACCGCCACCATCCCGCGCTCTCCACGTCCGAACGCGGGCAGAAGCGTCATATGCCGCACAGACCACAAGGCGGGCAGCAGACACCCGACCAGAAGGATCAACTGTCCCGTCTCAAGCGAGCGCCCGATCCCGACAAGCGCAAAGAACACCGGCCAGGGCGCAGCACCCGACGCGATCGCATCGGTGTCCTCGGCCTCCCGCAGATCCAGAACGGCAAGCCCCAGCGCCGCCAGCAGCAGCAGAACGATCGCCGTCCCTTCCCCGGTCGCCGCGGCCAGCGCACCGAACGCAGACAACATCGGCAACGACACGATCCGACCGGAGGACCGCGCCGTCACCAGCATGAGGATCGTCCCGAAACCCGCGATCAGCATAAGCAGATGAACCAGCGGATACGCACTCAGACGGAACATCAGCATCAGCGCCGAAAACCGCAGCCCCGTATCCAGCAGAGCCGCCTCGGGCGCAGGAGCCGGCGACGGCCCAAGCCCCGCCACCATGCACAACCCGACCGTCAGCAGCACCGCACCCAGCGAAGACTGCTGCATGGGCAGGAGTGACGCCCCCAGAAGCCCCAGCACCACGCCACCCAGCCTGCTGCGGGCGATATCCCACACGACCAGGGCCTTTCGCGGGCCCCGGCCTTCCCGCCAGGCCAGAAGAACCGTGCCCGCACCGCACAGCACCGTCACAGCGAAAGCCGAATGGATGTTCAGCGCCAGAAGCGCACAGCCCGTGACGAGAAACGGCAGAACGCGGCCGGTCCGGTCCTGCGCTGGCGGCAGAAGAAGCGGAATGGCGGTCACGATGCACGAACACGCGGCAGCCAGTGCATCCGTCCCCGGCATCAGCCACACGGCCAGCGGTGTAATGACAAGCCCGGCCACGGCGAAAGTCAGACTACTGGCGGACTGTCGGTTTTCAGGCGTCAGAAGCAGCAGGAACGCCGCCAGAAGCGGCCAGACGGTCACGGCAAACAGCGTTCCGATCGGAGCAAGCGGATGCATCAGACGTCCTCCACCCGACGCCATGCCAGACGCGGCAGAAGCGTGACGCCAAGAGCCGCCAGCACGCCCCACAGGCTCAGTGCCGCCATGAAAAGCGGCCAGGAATGCAGCACACAGGACACGACAATAAGCCCGTCGGCAGCCCGCAACAGGCCGGTAAACTGCACCAGCGGCGGTCCCCACGCCGCCCCGCACAGTCCGGTCAGAACGGCCCCCGCCCCAAGAACCGGCGCCAGCCCCAGCCCCGCACCAGACAGGCCAAGCGCGAGCAGCAGCACCAGCGTTCCCACAACCGGCAGGACAGCCGCCCGATCCGGCGCTTCCGCTGCAAACCGCCGCAGCCATGCCCAGGCCAGACCATTCAGCCCGACCAGCGCCACAGACGTCAGAAGCGCCATCAGCCCGGAACAGACCGTCGCCCCTGCAAAGGCACAGACCGCGCCATAAAGCGGCAGCCCCCGCCCGTCCTTTCCCAGCCCTGCAAGAGCCAGCAGCAGCAGCAATCCGAACCCGACAATCATGTGCCAAACCTCCCTGCCAGAGCCAGAAGAAGCGCCACACCGGCAAACAGGGCCGTCAGCCGCGCGCTCCGCTCCTGCGCCATGAGCCGCAGCCCGACCGCCACCGCAACCGTCAGCGCCAGACGTCCCCCCAGAGCCACCAGCCCGAGCCACCAGCCCTGAACGCCCTCCTGCGGCAGCCCGACGCTCACTGGCAGAGCCAGATCCCCCAGCAGCAGCAGCCAGCCACAGTTCAGCACATCAGCGATGCTCCGGGCCGCTTCCCGCTCATGACGGTCGCGGATGCCGGACAGCATCCCCGTAACGTCCTGAGCCCGCAGGGGAGGACACGCAATGCCCAGCGCCAGCGCACAGGCGGCAAGCGCACCTTCCAGACCAGGCTCAGGCTCGATATGCAGCATCGCACACAGGCCCGCGAGCCCATCCGTCCCAGGCGCCGCGAGCGCGATCAGGGCTTCGGTCAGACACAGCAGCAGAACGGCAGGGACGAAACGGCCTGTCTCACCCGGCAGCAGGCTCTGGCCCACAAAGCCCCGCCCCAGCAACATGACCAGCCCGATGACCAAAGGGTCTGCCAGAGACGAAAAAACCCATCCCATCGTCACCGCAGGCAGACACAGAAGCGTCAGAACACCCGCCGTGAGCGCCAGCGCCGGACGGCCGCCCAGCGGAGCCCGGAACAGTGTTTTCCAGAAGCGCCCGGCCTGCAGGAGACGAAAGCGCATCGTCCCGACCGACCGGCCAGCCAGCCAGAACGGCAGATCGTCCAGACACCAGCCAATGACGGGCGCCAGCACAAGAAGCAGGCCCAACTGAAAGAGCGCCTCCAGCACCGCCAGCAGGACCATCCCGACCTCATGCGCCATCACGCCATCACTCCCAGCACCGCCAGAACGAGACCCAGAAGCACAAGCCAGAGTCCGACAGCACCCTGACGCAGGTCGGGAAGCACGGGCGCCCTCATGTTTTTCAGCCCCCTGAGACGCAGTCGCCCGCTGGCAATGACACGACGCATCGTCCAGTTCAGGGAGGGGGCCTCATCAAACAGTCCGTCCCCGATCGTCAGCAGTTGCCCGAGCGCGGGAACCAGAGTGGATGCCGCCTGCACCACACCACCCACGATCCTCCAGGGCCGCACGAGAGCAACCCAGATCCCGGCACCAGCCAGCACAAAAGCCATCAGTCGCAGATGCGCCCCATCCCCCGCACCAATGCTCCAGACCGGCCAGACCCATTCTCCGCCCATGGCGTGCAGCACAGGGCTCGTCAGCCCGAACACAAGAGCGGGTATGAGCAGGCTTCCTGCGCCCAGAAGCAGAACAGACGCGCCCGAAACGCCCTCCCGGCCCGCAGGGAACAGACGCCCCAGCGCAAGAATGTCGGAGAGGCCCAGAAGCCCCAGCAGCAGCGCCACGGCCACACCAAGAACGCTCCACCCCTCCACGCCTGCCGCCATGCCAAGCGCCGCGTGAATCCCCAGCCACAGCACAACCAGTCCCGGCAAAGGCGGAAACGGCAGACGCAGCATGGCGAGCACTGGAAATCTCCGCCCCAATGCAGCCGTCAGTACCAGCAGCACCAGATCGAGCAGCAGCGCCTCCAGTGCGATCCGCGCGCAGACTGCAAGGCTTTCGGCCTGCGCCGCCACGACCAGAACCATCAGGAGAACAGGCCGCAGCAGCCCCAGATTTCCGGGTCGGGATGCACCAAGGACGGACCATCCCACCAGCCCGATCACCGCAGCACCCAGGCCCGCAACAAGTTCCGCCGGAACAGCCGCAGGCTCATGCCAGACCAGCGAGACGCCCAGAAGACTCATAACGGCAGGGCAGGCCCCGCCCTGACGACGCACAAGCGCAGGCCAGAACAGAACTGGCAGCAGCCCCAGAAGAACAAAGGTCTGTGCAGGAAAAAGGACGCTCAACAGCAGAGCCGGAACTGTCCACACGGCCGGACACGCCTCCCGCTCCTGTGCAACGATCACACCGAGCGCGACAGCCAGAACAGCCGGAGACATCGACAGGATCGCGGCCAGCGCCGCAGCGCAGATGACCGCCGATCGCCCAGCACGCCCGGCCTCCATCGCCTGCAGACATGCAGGAACGACCAGAGCCGCGAGGCAGAGAGACACCGGATCGGCGTAAAACAGGGACGAAAAATTATGCAGGGCGCGGTCCGCAGGTTAAGTGAAAACGGACCGCATACCACCACGACCGTCAGATCATGGCGAGAGATACCTTGCGTTTCGGTGGAGGGAAAGCACCGTCCAGCGTTTTGAGATCCTCATCCGTCAGGCTGATTTCCAGACTGGCGATATTTCCGGCCACATGCTTCGGAGACCCGGCTTTCGGGATCGCCATGACATTTGGTCGCCGCAGCACCCAGGCCAGCGCGATCTGGGCCGTATCCGCAGGGCCAAGCGACGTCTCATGCCGGGACGCCACATCCTTCAGCGCCGGATGATCCAGAAGCTCTCCGCCCTGCCCCAGCGGCGAGTAGGCCATCGTCACGGTTTCGGATTTCAGATCATGATCCAGAAGATCGAACTCGGTCCCGCGATGCTCGAGATTATACAGAACCTGATTGACCAGACAGTTACCGGACAGGTCCTCGATCTCTTCCATATCATCGACATCGAAGTTCGACACGCCCCATCCCCGGATCAGCCCGTCATCCTTGAGATCCTCGAACGCCCGGATCGTTTCTTCCAGCGGTGTGCCCCCACGCCAGTGCAGCAGATAGAGATCCAGCCAGTCCGTATCGAGATGCTTCAGCGAACGCCGGCACGCCTTGTGTACACCATCATAGGACGCATTTGACGGCACGACCTTGCTGACGAGATAGACATCATCACGCACATCCGCGATGGCTTCGCCCACCAGCTTTTCCGACCGGCCATTGCCGTACATCTCGGCCGTATCAATCACCCGCAGGCCGGCCTCAAGCCCCTTGCGCAGGCTTTCAACCTCATCCGCGTGCCGGGCCGCGCTGTCGCCGACATTCCAGGTCCCCATCCCAAGCGCGGGGACCCTAACACCATTCCTGAGCGTGACTGTCTTCATGACTGTTTCCTGTCTGTGTCCTCAGACAACGACAGGATCAGCCGGCTGTTCCCTCGGAACTTCAGCCAACGCCGTCGTATCCGTTCCCGGCGCCACCCCATTGGCCGCCAGAAGATCCCGCAATTTCCGCACGATCGGGAAGACCTCGACGTTATGATCGCCCCCGAGTTCGCGCCAGGCGTTCTGCTCCAGTTCCATGATTTCCCGGTCTTCTTCAAAGATCCGGTGCGTAAAAATACCCAGCGCAGGCCAGATCATGTCGATCAGGAATGGCGTCTTCGGCCGCAAAACCGAGAGCAGGCCGAAAGTCTGCGTGCTCATCCCGTCCGCCGTGTCCGGGACGTAAACGCTGAACAGTTCCATAATCAGATCGCCGTCCTTGTCATGGATTTTCAGGCTCTGATACGGATAGGTCGTGCGAATGCTGACGATTTCCTCGACCGGCTGCTCCCGGTTCGGATCATCGTGATGCTTGCCGAAGATCAGCCGTTCCGCCAGTGGCTGCTGGTTTCCACTGCGCGCGAAGCTGTAGCGCGCCTCGATAAAATTCTCACCCGCATCCTGCCCCAGGAACCGCGCCCGGATCTGCCCCATCTGGCGGCGGTGCAGGAACTGATGGTTCATATCCATCAGGTTCTCATGCATGAACGTGTAATGACACTTCACGACCGGGCTGAAACGCCGGGTCTTGAATGCCGGATTGTCCACCTGTGCCAGAGGCGGCAGCGGCACGGACTCCGCCTTTGCCGCATCCCCCGGGAAAATGAAGATCAATCCCCCGGCCTCGCGACAGGGATAGGTCTTCACCCCATTCGGCAGTTTGCCCTTCCCCAGGTACGGCACATCGATGCACCGACCCGACCGGCCATAGGCCCAGCCGTGATAACAGCACTGAACCGCCTCACCGCTGACCTTGCCGAGACTGAGCGGAACCTGACGATGCGCGCAGCGGTCTTCGAGCGCAAAGACGCTGCCTTCCTCGGGACGTACCAGAGCAATGGGATGACGCCCGAACCGACGCCCGATCGTCTTTCCCCGTTTAAGATCCTTCGACCACGCCAGCGGATACCAGAAGTCAGGATTGATATCGACGCGGCGAAGGTCAGTCTTCAAAGGCGCGGGGGAAGAATTCGTGGGGTCTGGCACAGTCAGATGTCCTCTCCAGTGCAATGAAAGACACTCCGGCTACGGCACGTCCTCCATCAATGGTTTCAGACACAATTTGAAACCTTAACCCGCCTTTTTCCAGCCCCGCTCTTCCTGTTTCCAGTACACGAGATTGTGACCTGAAGATTTCATCGCCACCCAGCGTTGTCTTGCCCGCTGAACGGATTGCGGATTTCCGCCATCGAACAGATCGAATATCCGCGTGAATGGCGCGAACTCATCGCTTCCCGCACCGTCCACCCGGAACAGGAACCGCGCCTCATTCGGCACATCCTCACCCTCGGTCAGCCAGATCGGCTGCCGGGCCGCATGACCGCTCTTGACCGTACCATGCGGAAGCCAGACCGGGTCCCGACAGGACCATAGCGCCGCATCCAGCGCCATGACCGCAGCCACATCGGGGCAGCGCACAAGCGCACGCTCGCCCGCATCCAGCGTCCGACCCAGCAGGGCCGGAAGCGCGTCCTCAAGCGGCGTGCGCGTCAGATGATAGAACCCGACATCCACGGCGTGATCCTGCCCCTCAGGCGTCGGCTTCATGCGCCTTCACAAAACGGTCCAGCAGCCGCACGCCAAAGCCCGTCGCACCCTTGGGCGCAATGGCGGACGCCTTGGTCTTCCAGGCCGTTCCCGCAATATCGAGATGCGCCCAGTCCGTGTCGCCCACGAAGCGCTTGAGGAACTCCGCCGCGAGGATCGCACCGCCCGGACGGCCGCCGATGTTCTTCATATCCGCAATATCGGAGTCGAGTTCGCGGTTATAGGCCGCGCCCATCGGCATCCGCCACAGCCCTTCGCCAACCTGCGCGCCAGCCTCGGCCAGCCCCTTGGCCAGCGCATCACTATTGCTGAACAGACCAGCATTCTCATAGCCAAGACTGACCACGATCGCACCCGTCAGCGTCGCCAGATTGACCATCAGCTTCGGACTGAACCGCTTCCGCGTATAGGACAGCACATCCGCGAGAACGAGGCGCCCTTCCGCATCGGTATTCAGAACCTCGATCGTCTGCCCGTCATAGGCTCGCACGATATCGCCCGGACGCTGCGCCCCGCCGGACACCATGTTCTCAACAAGTCCGACCACACCGATCGCATTGACCGGTGCCTTCCGACGGGCCAGCGCACTCATCAGACCGATCACGGTCGCAGCCCCGCCCATATCGGTTTTCATCTCGTCCATACCAGCCGCCGGCTTGATGGAAATGCCACCGCTGTCGAAAGTCACGCCCTTGCCGATGAACGCCAGAGGCGCCTCGCTGCCACCGCCCTCATGACGGACAATCACCGTCCGCGGCTTGTGGATGCTGCCCTGCGCCACGCCCAGAAGCGCGCCGAAGCCCAGCTCAGTCATGGCCTTCTCGTCCAGCACCTCAACGGTCAGGCCAAGCTCACGCAGCTCTTCGATACGCTGTGTAAAAGACTGAGGATAAAGCACATTCGGCGGTTCGCTCACGAGATCCCGCGTCAGGATCACGCCCTGCGACACCGCATCCAGAGCGGTCCACCGCGCCTGCGCCGCCGCCACGTCAGACACGGCAACGCTCAGGGACTTCAGGACCGGACGGCTATCGGACTTCTTCGTGCGGTACACACTGAAATCATAGGAGGCCAGACGCGCGCCGAGAGCCGCTTCCGGAGCAAACTGTTCGAGCCCTTTGGTCAGGGCCAGAACTGCCTCCTCAACACCCTCAAGCAACCGGACCGCACGACCGGCAGCATTCTCGACAGCCACCGCATCAACAGCCGCACCGCCCTTCGGCGTCACACCGGCAAGAACGATCTGGGAAAGCCCTTCGGCCGGAGCGGGAAGTACCACACTCTGTCCGGCCTCACCCCTGAAGCCCTTCAATGCAACGGCGCGCGAAACCGCGCCTGCCGTCGCCTTGTCCAGCGCCGCGAACGTCTCACCGCCCGCCGCATCACACAGCAGTACAACGGCTCTGGGCGCATCTGCAGAAAAGGCTGGAAGGGAATCGAAAGTCACTGAAAGCATGATGATCCTGTCGTCTGAAACATGAACGCGTTGTCTCCGTTATCGGGAACACCGACCGCCCATACAAGTCCTCCGCCCTGTCAGCCTGAAGAAAGAACACCCATGCGCCGTTTTCTCCTGAAGATCCTGCTCTGCTCCGGCCTTGCTCTCGGCTCCACAGAGGGACATGCCGCTCCACTTAACGCCACGTCCAACCCAGAAATCACCGACATCCACCCCATCCCGATCGGCAATACGCCCGTCACGCTTCATCCGACGGGCTTCCCGGATGTGACCGTCAGCCCCCTGTGGCGCGAAAACGGCAATGCGTGGGCCTATCACGTCTATGTCATCAGTGCCCCGGACGAAAACCAGCCCGACCGCACAACACTGGTCGATACGGAAGATCCGGACCATCCGGGACAACTGATCGACACCCTGCGTGATATTCCGCACACCGACGAAGACGCCGTGCAGACCATCCATTTCGCTTCCGGCCGCGTCAACGGACAGCCGAGCCTCCTTCTGTTCATCGCATCGCGTGAAATGGGCAGCTATCCTGTCCCGCAGCCAGGCCCGGCAAAGATCAGGGTTTACGAACTCACCCGCTCGGACGGAGAACCCGGGAGCACACCGTTCTATTTCGCGCTCCGCACCACGCTCCAGTCTCCCGTCACGACATGCCACGCCGATATCGCCCTGAGTGCCGCTACAAAAATCCCGTTTGCAAAATGGAACGGAGATCAGGCGCCTGTCCCGACCTGTCCGCAATAACGGGCGCATCAGGACATGACGCAAAAGACATCTTGGAGTAGCCTTCGCAAATGACTTCTGCCTCCCCCATCACCGTCCCCGCGGACGATGACCGCGCCCTTCTGGCCCTGGCGTTCCGGCTCGCTTCCGAAGCCTCGGACATCATCAACGCCATCCGTGAACGCGGCTTCCGGACAGACATCAAGGACGATGCCTCCCCGGTTACGGAGGCGGACCATGCCTCCGAACAGCATATCCTGTCCGGACTGCGCGCGGCCTGCCCGTCCATTCCCGCCATTGGCGAGGAAGAAATGTCGGCTGGCATCCGGGTGAGTGCGGAAGACTCCTACTGGCTGGTTGATCCGCTGGACGGAACACGCGGTTTTGCATCGGGCGGAAAGGACTTCACCGTCAATATCGGTCTGGTCCGCCATGACCGGCCGGTTCTGGGCGTGGTCGCTCTCCCCGGCTACGGCCTGATCTATAGCGGCGGTCAGGGCCTCGGCGCGCACCGTTCAGACGGTACACACAGCACGCCGATCCACACCGCCACGCCCCCCGCCGAGGGCCTGCGCGTTCTGGCCTCCAGCCATCACGGCAATCCCGAACTGCTGGACCGCTGGCTCGCCGGCCGCGAGGTCGCCTCCATCGACAAGCTGTCGTCATCGGTGAAGTTCATGCGGGTCGCCGAAGGGGCTGCGGATTTCTATCCCCGTTTCGGGCCCACGATGGAGTGGGACACGGCCGCCCCCCAGGCCATTCTTGAAGCCGCAGGGGGCGCCCTGCTCGACGAGACCGGCGCGCCCCTACGCTACGGCAAACCCGATCGGCTGAACGGCTCTTTCTACTGCACGGGAGGCGCATCTTGAGCGACACACGCCACACCGAACGCCTGACCGCCACGCCTGAAGGCATCCGCCGCGCCGCAGAACTCCTGAAAGCCGGCAAGCTGGTCGCATTCGGAACCGAGACCGTCTACGGCCTCGGCGCCATCGCCTCGTCCGACACCGCTGTCGCCCGAATTTTCGCCGCCAAGGGACGCCCGCGCTTCAACCCGCTCATCAGCCACCTTCCGGATGCTGAAAGCGCCTTCGCACAGGCCTCGCTGAGCGGCAGGATGGAAGAAATCGCGCACGCACTGGCCGAACGTTTCTGGCCCGGTCCGCTAACAATGGTGCTGCCCCGCTCGCCGAACTCAACCGTCTCCGATCTGGCTGCTGCGGGTCTGTCCACACTGGCGCTGCGCGTTCCACGCGGCAAAACGGCTCTGGCCCTGCTTCGTGAAGTCGGCGCGCCCGTCGCCGCGCCCTCCGCGAACGTCTCGGGCACCGTCAGCCCGTCCGACGCGTTCCACGTCCTGCGCTCGCTAGACGGACGGATCGACGCGGTTCTGGATTCCGGCCCCTGCTCCATCGGCGTGGAAAGCACGGTGCTGGACCTGACCCGGGACGTGCCCGTTCTCCTGCGTCCGGGCGGTGTGACACTCGAAGAGTTGACCGAACTCTGCGGGCCCATCCGCCATCCGGACGATTTTTCCGAAATCGCCCCGGCCTCTCCCGGAAGGCTGGCCTCCCACTACGCCCCCAGCCTGCCCGTCAGGCTGGATGCGACCTCCATCGCCCCCAACGAGGCCCAGCTTGCCTTCGGGACGCCCCTTCCCGGCGCGGGCCTGACCTGGAACCTGAGCGAAAGCGGCAATCTGGAGGAAGCAGCGGCCCGCCTCTTCGCCGGACTGCGCTTTCTCGATGCGGAAGGAACCCGACGCGGCCTGAAAACCATCGCCGCCCAGCCGATCCCCCGCCACGGACTGGGCCTCGCCATCCGTGACCGCCTCCGCCGCGCCGCCGAACCGCGCGCGGGCGCCGCGACGCCTTCCTGAGCATGGCGCGCGCGCCTGACCCCAGGGAAATCAAGATCCTGTCCGATATTCTGGCACTGGTTCTGGACGAGCAGCCCGGACACGCCGCCAGTGCGCTGGAACGGATCCGCCAGATGGCCCGGCGCGACAACATCACCGGCGGCGCGCTGAAAAATCTTTTCATCACCCGGATCGGGACGGTGGCCCAGAAAGATGCCACCGACCGCGAAAAGATTCTGCGGGAGCGGATTTCCAGTCTGGAACGCCGCCTCGGCCAGAGTGAGGCAGACACCCGCGCTGCCCAGAACCGGCTGGGACGCTGCCAGATGGACATGGCCGTGCTGCAGATGGAAATAGCCACGACACGCATGCAGAAACCCTGGCGCTACGTTACTCTGGTCTTCGCGGCCGGGGCGGGGCTTCTGGTCGGCATTGCCACGACACAGCTCTATCACAGCCTGACAGTTACAAGGACGTCCATCGACCGGGCGTCCTATCTGCGATAGAAACTGTTTCGTTTTTTCGCCTTCCTCCCGCCACGCGCTAGGGATAGATGAAGGGCCATGGCCTCATCCTCCGGTACCTCCGGGCGGCAGATCCTGCCTCTGCTCGACCGCTATATTCTCCGTCAGCTCCTCATCGCCCTGCTGGCGCTGACAGGAGGTGCGACGGCGCTGATCTGGCTGACCCAGTCGCTGCACTTCGTCTCGATGGTGGTCCAGCACGGCCTGTCCCTGCGGGTTTTCATCCAGCTCACGTCGCTGATGCTGCCATCCTTCATCGCCGTCATCCTGCCCATCACGACGTTTCTCGTCGTGCTCTTCACCTATCAGCGGATGGTCGGTGACCGGGAACTCACGGTCATGCGCGCAGCCGGCCGCTCGCCGCTGGAGCTCGCACGTCCCGGCCTGCTCTGCGCCTTCTTCTCCGTAATCCTGTGCTATGCCCTGACCCTGTGGCTCGCGCCCGTATCCTATCATGCGTTCCATCGCTACGAGTTCCAGATCCGCAACCGCATGGCCGCCTTCCTGCTTCAGGACGGCGTTTTCACCAGCCTCTCAAGTGACATGACGGTCTATGTGCGCGGTCGGACCAATGACGGCCAGTTGCACGGCGTTCTGGTCGAGGATGACCGCAACCCCGATTCCCACACCACGATCCTGGCGGAACGCGGGACCATGGTCGTGGTCAATGACCAGCCCCGCGTTGTTCTCTATGACGGCTCACGCGAGGAAATCGACCGTCACACCGGCCGGCTGAATGTCCTGACATTCGGACGCAACACGATCGACCTCACCTCCTCGCGCCAGAACAGTCATGAAGACCGCGACCCCGACGAGATGTCGCTCCATGAACTGTTCCATCCCGATCCGCACGAGGTCTCCGAACGTGACCGCGGCAAGAACATCGTCGTGGCATGGCGCAGGCTCACCTCCCCGCTGACAGCCCTGTCCTTTGCCATGATCGGTCTGGTGACCGTGCTGCGCGGCGCCTTTTCCCGCCACGGCAACATCACTCGCCCCCTGACGGCCATCCTCACGGTCGTGGGGCTGCTCGCCGTCTCGCTCATGCTTCAGAACCTCGCCGGCAGACACCTCGTTCTGGTGCCGCTGATCTGGCTTGAAGCCATCCTGCCCGCCATTGTCTGCGCGATCCTCCTGTTCCTGGAACAGTGGACCGGAAGCGTGCGGGAAACCCCATCGACCCCGACATCCGCAGAGGCTGCCCGATGAGAGCACTCTCCTCTCCCCGTCTGGGCCCGTGGCTGACATCCCTGTTTCAGGTTTTCAGCACCCGCGACGATCATGCCGGCTTCTCCACGACACTGGCGATCTACATCGCGCGACAGTTCATGCTCAGCACTCTCTCCATGGTGCTGGCCCTGACGGGACTGGTGTCGCTGTTCGACTTCATCGACCTTCTGCGACGTGCAGCCACGCGTCCGAACGTCCCGGCAAGCCTCGTAATCCGGATCGCCGCGCTTCACGTCCCCTATTACATCATTTACGTCCTGCCCTTCGGCATCCTCCTGGGCGGGATCGTGTGCTTTTCCCGCCTGACACGCTCGTCCGAACTGATCGTCGCCCGCGCAGCCGGCATCTCCGCCTGGCAGTTCCTCGCCAGCCCGCTGGCCTGTGCCCTGCTGACCGGACTGCTGACGACAACCGGCATTTCCGCCCTGTCGTCCGACATGTTCCGCAGCGCCGAGATGCTCGACCAGACCTATCTGCGCACCGGCGGCGGTCCCCTGACGCTGAACGGCGGTGCCCTGTGGCTCAGGCAGTCCGATGACGGGCTGGTTCCCCACGGCGTTGCGATCCTCCACGCGCAGGACGTGCATCTCATCAACGGAGAGCTGAAAGTTTCGGGCGTCTCGATCTTCCGTCTCGATGACCGTGACCGCCTGATCGTCCGCGTCGAAGCCCCGAATGGCGCTCTGGGGGACCACCAGTGGATCCTCCATGGAACCTCCGTGCTGCATCCGGATCACCTGCCGCAGCATATCGGAGACATGACCCTTCCCTCCGATCTGACAGTCGGCCGCGTGCAGGAAAGTTTTGCATCGCCCGATACCCTGTCCGTCTTCGCACTTCCGGGGTTCATCAACCTTCTGGAGCGCTCGGGATTCCCCTCGATCCGGCACAGACTTCATTTCCAGTCACTACTGGCCCTTCCCATTCTGGCCGGGACCATGGCATTGGTATCCGCAGGCTTCTCGATGCGCCCGACACGGCGCGGCGGTGTAGCCCGGATGCTGGGATCGGGAATCGCCGCAGGCTTTGCGCTGTTCACCATCTCGAAAGTGGCCGAACAGTTTGGTGAATCCGGCGCCCTGCCGCCGGTTCTTGCAGCATGGGCGCCGACGGGTGCGGGGCTCTGCCTCGCCGTAGCACTTCTGCTGCACATGGAGGATGGTTGATGACGGTGCCCCTGTGGCTCCCAACACGCGCACGCAGACGCGCTTCGTTCGTCGGTGCCACACTGATGGCTGGAACCGCGCTCGTGGCGCCGCAGAAGATGTCTGCCAACACGATGCAGCGCGACAACTCCCATGTCATCGTCATCGGAAAACCGACCTCCCAGACTGATCCCCTGACCTATCTCGCGGACAGCGAAAGCTACGCCAAGAACGGCCTGATCACCTGGGATGGAAACGTCCGCGTCTGGCAGGGCGATCACGCCATGCGCGCCGACCGCGTCACCTATGACCGCAGCACCGGCATCCTGTCGGCCAAGGGCCATGTCGCCGTCGTCGAACCCGATGGCAGCACGACCTATGCCGATTATGTCGAGTTCAGCCACGGCATGCACGATGGCATCGGCAGCGGCATCTATATCCGCATGGAAGACAACGCCAAGCTTGCCGGCAACGGCATGCGACGCACCAACGGGATGCTGAACGACCTGACGCACGCCGTCTACACGGCCTGCAAGATCTGCGAGAAAAACCCCGACCTGCCCCCCTTCTGGCAGTTCCAGGCGTTTGACGCGACGCAGGACGTGCAGCACAAGCGGCTCGAGTTCGACCATGCCTGGCTGAAGATGCTCGGCCTGCCCGTCTTCTATTTTCCGTTCTTCTCCATGACCGATCCGTCCGTCAAACGGCAGAGCGGCTTCCTGATGCCCGGCATCAGCCCGCATGACCGTTACCTCGGCACCTATTTCACGCTCCCCTATTTCTGGGCCATCGACGAGCAGCAGGACCTCACGGTCCGCGGCCTCGTCTCCACCAAGACCGGCCCCGAACTGACTGCGCAGTACCGCAACCGCCTCAATTTCGGATCGATCGACGTCACGGGCGGCATTGCCTACGACACACACGACGAAAGCCGCTACACGAACACCTTCGGCAACAATGTCGGATCATCCAGCCAGTACGGCCTGCAGGGCTACGTCTTCGGACGCGGCAATTTCGCCATCAACCGGAACTGGCAGGTCGGCGCCAACATCAACGTCGCCAGTTCCGCCAACTACATGCGTGACTACCGTGTCCCCGGCTACGGTTCGGAAATGCTGAACTCCAACCTGTTCCTCGAAGGATACGGCGTCGGCTCCTATCTGCGCTTCGACGGACAGGCCTATCAGGGCCTGAACCAGGGCGTCATCCGCAACTCGGATCTTCCCTGGGCCCTTCCGCGGCTGACCTATGCGTTTCAGGGACAGCCGGACATGTTCGGCGGCCGCCTCAGCGTACAGACAACGGATTTCAATCTGTACCGCAAAAACGGCATCAACGATCAGCGTGGACAGGCGGCCATCCAGTGGGACCGCCCCTTCCACAACCGGCTCGGCCAGCAGTTCCTGCTCACGGCCCGGATTGATTCGATGGTTTATCACGCCACGCAGGCCTACCAGCAGCCGACCTATTATACCGGCGCCGGTGGCAACCATCTCGTGGGACAGGTCCAGCCGACCATTGCCCTGCGGATGAACTGGCCTTTCCTGCGCAGCTTCGCCAAGGGACATGGCTCCCAGATCCTGGAACCCATCGCCCAGATCATTGCCGCTCCCAACACCGGCAACTCGCAGAACCGCCACCTGCCCAACGAAGACAGCCTGTCCTACGAATTCACGGACACGACACTGTTTTCCCTCAACCGCTACCTCGGAACGGACCGCCTCGATGGCGGCATCCGCGCCAATGTAGGCATCCATCAGAACTGGTCCTGGAACGGCCACGCCATCGACATGCTCGTCGGCGAAAGCTTCCAGGAACATATCGATCACAACCGCCTGCCCTATTCCGGCCTCGAACATCACCTGTCGGATCCGGTGGCACGCCTGCGCGTCAGCCCGAACCAGTATGTGGATGTCACGGCCCGCGGACGATTCAATCCCTGGACCCACCAGTTCGATTACGGCGAAGGGCTGATCAGCACGGGCGTTCCGATGTTCCGCCTGACAGGTGGCTACGTCTACGCCCCCGTGACGCCGTATTATTATTACGCCACGAACTTCCGCGAATACGGCCCCAACGCGCCCTACATGATCAAGACCAGCGAAGTGACAGGCGGATTTTCCACTCACTGGCGCAATTACCATGCGTCCGGTTTCTTCCGTCGCAGCCTGTCACGGAAACAGTTCGTCGCAAATGGTGGCACGATCGGCTATTCAAATGACTGTTTCGGGCTGGATATCATGTATATCAAGCAATACACGCGTATCGGCGGCGAACAGCGTAACGAGACCGTCCTGTTCAACTTCACGTTCAAGACGATCGGCACTTTCGGAATCAACGGTTGAGCATGTCCAAGACCCTTTGCACCGCTTCCACGGCCCTGGCTGCCCTCTTCGCCTTCTCGGCAGCCTTTCCGGCCATGGCCGCCCCGCATCACAAGGCAGACCCGAAACCTGCCGCCGCCAAACAGGCAGCCGCTCCGGTCAAACCGCCTGAAGACCAGATCCTGGCAGTCATCAACGGACAGGTTCTCACCCAGCGTGACGTGGACAACCGCGCAAAACTCTTCGTGCTCTCGACCGGCCTTCCCATCAGCCCGGAGATCATGGGACGCATGCGCGGCCAGATCATCCATCAGCTGATCGACGAACGTCTGAAAACGCAGGAAATCCTCAAACTCCACATCAACGTGGAGCCCGACCAGATCGCCGGCGCCATCTCCAATATCGAACAGCGCAACGGCATGCCCAAGAATGCCCTGCGTGATCGTCTGGCGTCGGACGGCGTATCACTCACGACGCTGATCGACCAGATCCGCGTCCAGATCGGCTGGATGCAGGTCCTGCGCGAAAAGCTGGGCGAGGAAGGCCGGATCACCGCCACCCAGATCAGCCAGCGCGAGCAGGCCCTCCAGGCAGAACAGGGACGCGCCCAGTATTTCATGAGCGAAATCTTCGTTCCCGTGGCCGACCCCCGCCATGATGAAGCCGAACTCACCTTCACCAGAACCATCATTTCCCAGCTCCGCGAAGGTGCGCCCTTCCCGATCGTTGCGGCCCAGTTCTCGCAGGCCCAGTCGGCCCTCGACGGCGGCTCCATGGGTTGGGTGCAGGAAGACAATCTCGATCCGCAGGTCGTCAACATCGTACGCCAGATGCCAATCGGCGCCATTTCCAACCCGATCCAGGTCGCGGGTGGCTTCGTGATCGCCACCGTGCAGGCCAAGCGCGTGGTCGGCAAGCAGATGGGCACCGTCCTCGATCTGCGACAGGCCTTCTTCCCGTTCGATACACCACTCAATCCGCAAAACCCGACCGACCAGCAGAAAGTGGCGCTCCAGCGGGCTACGGCCGCCGTACAGAACATCCATAGCTGCCCCGAAATGGAAGCGCTCAACAAGTCCCTGGGTGAAAAACGCCCCGGAAATCCGGGCTCACAGGTTCTGGAACGTCTGATGCCCCAGATGAAGGCGGTCCTCGAATCGCTTCCGCCCAACAGGGTCAGCCGTCCGCTGGTCTCGATGGACGGCATCGCCCTGCTCATGGTCTGCAACCGCCAGCAGAAAAATCTCGCCCAGCAGAGCCCGAGCGAAATCGCCGACCAGCTCATGAACGAACGCGTCGAACAGGCCTCCCGCCAGCTTCAGCGAGACCTGCAGCGCCGTGCCATCATCGAGATGCGTCCTGCCGCCAAGACGGTTTTCAACTGACGTGTCCCTGCCCTCACTGCGCGACACCATTCAGGCCCATGGCCTTGATGCAAAAAAATCCCTGGGCCAGCATTTCCTTCTCGATCCCGGCATCTGCGCCCGGATCGCGGCTCTGGGGGGTGACCTGACCGGACGCAGCGTCGTCGAGATCGGGCCCGGGCCCGGCGGCCTGACCCGCGCCCTGCTCGACACACCTGCCAGCCGCGTCGATGTCGTGGAAATCGACGAGCGCGCCTGGCCGCTCCTGGACGAACTGGCAACCTACTATCCGGACCGGCTGCACGTCGTGCGTCAGGACGCCCTGAAGCTGGACGCCGCCACGCTTGCCCCTGCTCCGCGCCAGATCATCGCCAATCTGCCCTATAACGTCGCTACTCCCCTGCTGGTCGGCTGGCTGCGTCAGGCCGCACAATGGGAACGCCTGTCGCTGATGTTCCAGCTTGAAGTCGCGGAGCGTATCTGCGCCGCACCGGGAAGCTCGGCATACGGACGTCTTGCCGTGCTGGCCCAATGGTGCGCCTCATGCTCGGTTGCCCTGCGCATCCCGCCCGCCGCTTTTTCGCCACCGCCCAAGGTCCATTCCGCGGTCGCCGTCATCATCCCACATGCAGAACAGCCCTCCCCGCAGCTTTTCCGCGCCATGGAACAGGTCACGGCCGCCGCATTCGGACAGCGCCGTAAAATGCTGCGCTCCTCGCTGAAATCCATCGGGGGTGAACGCCTTCTGGAGAAGGCGGAAATCGAACCCACCCGCCGGGCCGAAACCCTGTCAGTTGCCGAGTTCGCACTGCTGGCGGAACTGAATCTCGCCAGCCGCTGAAACTCCTTACGACTTCGTGCTTTCCCGTTCGCGCTCGAACATATAGTCGCGCGTGAACGGCACAGCGTCGATCGACCGGGTCAACTGAAGCTGGAAGTTCATGTGGCCCTGCACCCGGAACGCCAGCTCAGCCCCCACGAGATAGAACTCGAACATCCTGACAAACCGCTCGTCATACAGGGCAAGAACCTTGTCGCGATTGGCATCGAAACGCTTGCGCCATTCTGCCAGCGTCCGCGCATAATGCAGGCGCAGCACCTCGCAGTCCGTCATCCACAACCCGGACCGCTCGATCGCTGCCAGCGTCTCGCTCAGCGCCGGCGAGTAGCCCCCTGGGAAAATGTATTTCTGGATCCAGGGATTGGTCGTTCCCGGCCCGTCCATGCGTCCGATGGAATGGATCAGCGCCACGCCGTCCGGCTTGAGACAGGCTTTCAACTGTTTGAAAAATGCCTCGAACTGCGGCGGCCCCACATGCTCGAACATGCCGACCGAGACAATCCGGTCAAACTGCTGGCGCAGATTGCGGTAGTCGATCAGCTCGAACCGGACCTGCCCTTCAAGCCCCTCCTTCTTCGCCCGCTGACGCGCGACCTCAAGCTGCTCGCGTGACAGCGTGATTCCCAGAACCTTTGCGCCATAATCCTTCGCCAGCGTCAGGGCCATCCCACCCCATCCACAGCCGATATCCAGCACTTCCAGCCCCGGACGATCCAGATTGAGCTTGGAGGCAATATGCCGCTTCTTGGCGACCTGCGCCTCCTCCAGCGTCATGTCCTCGCGCTGGAAATAAGCGCAGGAATACTGCCGGTCCTTGTCCAGAAACAGATCGTACAGCTTGCCGTTCAGATCATAGTGATGCGCGACGTTGCTACGGGACTTCTTGAGGGAATTGAGCGTCTTCCAGGCCCGGGTCACATAACGCAGACGATCCTCGATCTCCTCGAAGACATGCCCGTGCCCGTTGATGTTCTCCATCAGGACCGTCAGCAGCGTCTCGAGCGTACAGCCGTCGGGCACGATGCTGCCCGCCATGTATTCCTCGCCGAACGCCAGACCGGAATTGATAATCAGGGCGCGCTCCGCCTGGCTGTTCAGCAGATGAAGTCCCGCTTCCAGCCCCGGCATCCGTCCGCGATAGAGGCGCACGCTGCCATCGCTGAACGTAACCCGCAGGCTTCCCGTCTGGATGAACTTCTTCAAGACAAAATCCAGAATCCGCTTCATTCCGATCTCCTGTATCCAATATCGGGAAAAAGCCCGAACAGGCCTGTAGTTGTACTCCTCCAGAAGAACAGACACAAAAAAACCCGGCCAGGAATACTCCCGGCCGGGTTTTTCAGGACAAGGTCCGCGGTATCAGCCTTCGGCTTCTTCCGATGCCTCGGCAGCTTCGGCAGCAGCCTCTTCGGCGGCGTTCTCAGCCTGCAGTTCGCCAAGGATGTTCTCATCCTCGTCCTGCACGCCGATTGCTTCGCCACGAGCCTGACGCTCTGCTTCTTCAGCGGAACGGGCAACGTTGACCGTCAGCGGGATGGACACTTCCGGATGCAGCACGATGCGTGCTTCCGTCAGGCCAAGCTGCTTGATCGGGTGTGCCAGGACAACCTGCTGACGGGAAATCGTCAGGCCGGCTTCCGTAGCGGCAGCCGCGATGTCGCGGGTGCTGACGGAACCGTACAGGCTTCCGCTATCACCAGCCTGACGGATGATGACGACGGACAGTTCGTGCATGCGCTCGGCAAGACGCTCGGCCTCTTCACGCTTCTTGAGGTTCTGGGCCTCAAGCTGCGCGCGCTCGGTCTCGAAACGCTTCTTGTTGGCAACCGTGGCGCGCATGGCCTTGGCCTGGGGCAGCAGGAAGTTACGGGCATAGCCCGGCTTCACGTGCACCAGGTCGCCCATCTGGCCGAGATGCTCGACCCGCTGCAGCAGGATCAGTGCGGTCTGGGACATGATGCTCTCCTCAGTTCACAACGTAGGGGAGCAGGGCGAGGAAACGGGCGCGCTTGATCGCCTGTGCCAGCTCACGCTGCTTCTTGGCCGAAACGGCCGTGATGCGGCTCGGCACGATCTTGCCGCGCTCCGAAAGGAAGCGGCTCAGCAGACGCACGTCCTTGTAGTCGATCTTCGGCGCGTTGGGGCCGGAGAACGGGCAGGACTTGCGACGACGGTAGAACGGACGACGTGCGCCAACTGCCGTGCGACGGGCAGCGGGGTTCACTTCGTTGACGTCGGGAGTGTTGGTCTCGGACATGTTTCTTACTCCGCTCCGGCCGTCTCACGAGCATCGTCCTGCTCGCCACGTGCACGATATTCCTCACGGTCTTCGCTGCTGCGACGGGGACCGCCACGGCCGCTCTCGAAACGACCGGCCGGCTTGGAGCCGCCACGGAAGTTGCCGCGATCGCCACGATCGTCGCTCTTGCGAGCCAGAACCGGAGACGGGTTCTCGTCGATCTCGTCAACGCGCAGCGTCAGGACGCGCAGCACATCTTCGTTCAGGCCCAGCTGACGCTCCAGCTCGCGCAGCGTGTCGGGGGTGCAGTCAAGACCCAGCAGGACGTAATGGCCCTTGCGGTTCTTCTTGATGCGGTATGCGAGCGAACGCAGGCCCCAGAACTCGCGCTTCTGGATGGAACCGCCGTTGTCCTTGAGCAGGGTCTCGATGGTCTCGACCAGGGTTTCCACCTGAGCCTGCGACACATCATTACGTGCGATGAGCACGCTTTCATACAATGGCATGAATACTCCCTTCGGATGAGGTCAACCCGCGACTGGCTCCGGCCCATGCCGGAAACAGGGCCCATGTTTCAGGGCACGGGTATAGCCGGTGCGATGCCACATCGCCCGGCAGGGAAAGGCGGCATTAACCACGCAAGGCTTCCGAAAGCAAGGCCTAAGTCAGAGTCGCCTCAGTCTTTCCGGGACATATTCATCCGGCACGTCCCAGGTTTCGGAGACCACATTCCGGACCGAAAACCCGGCCCGCCGGTAATTCGGCAGGGCGTGAGGATGATCCAGCGTGCAGGTATTGACCCGCAGCCGCCAGCTTCCGGCATCAAAGGCGCGTGCCACCGCATGATCCAGCAGCATGCGGCCCAGACCACGCCCCATCGCCTGCGACAGCAGACCGAAATAGGCAAGATTGGCGTCCCCGCCCTGCCTCAGGTCCAGTTCGTAAAACCCGGAGGAATTGCCTGAACTGTCACGCAGAACCATGAAATGAACAGCGGGATCATGCAGGATATCCGCAAGGTCCTGATCCGGCATCGAACGCCGCATCCACCAGCAATAATCCTGCCCTACCCCCGCATACAGGGCGCGATAGAGCGGCACGGCATCGCCCCCGGTCACGCGGGTCAGGGAAAACCCTTCCGGCAGAACGGGAGGCGGACAGGACGTGCGCGTCTCCAGAAAGGTGACATCCACCGCCAGACGGGTGGATGTCCCTTTCGGCCTGAGCCAGCCCGGCAGCATCACCCCGGTCTCCCGCTCGACGATCAGTTGTCGTCGAGGAAGGACCGCAGCTTGCGCGAGCGGCTCGGATGCTTGAGCTTGCGCAGCGCCTTCGCCTCGATCTGACGGATACGCTCACGGGTCACGTTGAACTGCTGGCCCACTTCCTCAAGGGTGTGGTCCGTGTTCATGCCGATACCGAAGCGCATCCGCAGCACGCGTTCCTCACGCGGCGTCAGAGACGCCAGAACGCGCGTCGTGGCTTCACGCAGGTTCGTCTGGATCGCGGCATCCAGCGGAATGACAGCCGTCTTGTCCTCGATGAAGTCACCGAGATGGCTGTCTTCCTCGTCACCAATCGGCGTTTCGAGGGAGATCGGCTCCTTGGCGATCTTCAGGACTTTCCGGACCTTCTCCAGCGGCATGCCGAGTTTCTCGGCCAGTTCTTCCGGAGCAGGCTCACGCCCGATCTCATGCAGCATCTGGCGCGACGTCCGGACGAGCTTGTTGATCGTCTCGATCATGTGGACCGGAATACGGATCGTCTTGGCCTGATCCGCGATGGAACGCGTGATCGCCTGACGGATCCACCAGGTCGCATAGGTCGAGAACTTGTAACCGCGACGGTACTCAAACTTGTCCACGGCCTTCATCAGGCCGATGTTGCCTTCCTGAATCAGATCCAGGAACTGCAGACCACGGTTCGTGTACTTCTTGGCGATCGAGATCACCAGACGCAGGTTCGCCTCGATCATTTCCTTCTTGGCGCGCGTGGAGTCACGCTCGCCACGGGAAATGGTCGCATAGACCCGACGGAACTCGCCGACCGGCAGCCCCGTCTCATGCGACAGCGCCGCAATCTCGGCACGCAGGTTGCGCAACTGGTCCATGTGCTTGGTCGTCAGGTTCTTCCAGCCCTTGCCCGGCAGCGCGGAAACGCTGTCCAGCCAGGTCGGATCCAGTTCGCGGCTGCGATACTTGATGAGGAAGTCATCGCGGGAAATCTTGCAGCTCTCGGCCAGACGCATCATCCGGCCTTCAACGCCGTTCAGCTTCTGGACCTGCATCTTGATCTGCGCGACCAGTTCCTCGATCCGGTTGTTATGCAGATGAACCTGCTCAACAAGGCTGACCAGCTCATGACGCAGCTTCTCGTAGGTCTGTTCGGACTTGTCCGAATGATCCTCGCCACCCGTCAGGGCCTCGATGCGCTTGATCTGAAGCTTGCGAAGCTTGTGATACAGCGGCTCGATGGCTTCGAAGCGCGCCAGGATTTCCGGCTTCAGCTTCTCTTCCAGAGCCGACAGGGACAGACCACTGCCCTCCTGCTGCTCACCGTCAGTCTCTTCGCTCTCTTCCTCGGCTGAATCATCCTCTTCGGACGCCTCGTCACCCTCTTCGCCTTCGACCGCCTCCGGATCAGGACCGCCGCCCTGGCTGGCCTCCAGATCCACGATGTCCCGCAGCAGCATCTCGCCGTCCTTGAGGCGCTCATGCCAGGAGATGATGGCGCGAATCGTCAGCGGGCTCTCGCACAGGCCGCCGATCATCTCGTCGCGGCCAGCCTCGATGCGCTTGGCGATCGCGATCTCGCCTTCACGGGAAAGCAGCTCGACCGAGCCCATCTCGCGCAGATACATCCGGACCGGATCATCCGTACGGCTGGCGGCCTCGGCATCGACGTTGCCGCCCTGCGGACCTTCAGCTTCCTCGGTCTCGCCTTCAGCTTCCTTTTCGGCAGGGGCCTCGGCTTCGTCCTGCTCTTCGTTCTCGATGACCTGAATGCCCATTTCAGACAGCGCCGCCATGACGTCCTCGATCTGCTCGGAGGACATCTGGTCCTGCGGCAGGACAGCGTTCAGTTCGTCAAAGGTGATGTGTCCGCGTTCACGCCCTTTGGCGATCAGCCGCTTGACGGCAGCGGACTGCGTATCGAGGAGAGTGGTATCCCCCTCCTGTTCCTGCGCGTTCCGATCCGTTCCAGAGGCTGTTTTCGTCGCCATTCGTCTCTCCGTCAACTCCGCCGCGAGTTAGCAATCCGGCAGCGTGCAGGTGGTCGATCCTTCGCCCGAAGTCAAGATTGAGGCCCCAAAGAATGCAACCTTTCTGGAATAAAAAACATTCCGGATGCGTTTTTGTCGCCGTGTTTTCTAGACGGCCTCACCCCGGCGCAACGCGTCCAGAACCCGCATCCGCGCCAGCAGCCCTTCCGGAAAAGTTTGCCCCCCGGCACCATTGTCCCCGGCCGGTGCATCCTGCGCGTAAACCTGCATGATGGTCTTCTGGATGTCTGCCGTCACTTCACGTTCGAAGGTCTGGAAATTGACGAGACCGTAAAAATGCCACCAGCTTTCAATGACATCCACCTTCAGGATCTCATCCCTGACCTTGCCGTCCCCCACCCCGCGCGGCAGCGGACCACTCTTCACCGCGATGGCCAGATCCGCCAGACCGTGCTCTTCCAGCCAGGCCATGCACCCCTCTTCCGCCAGCGGACCCCGCCCCTCTTCCTGACAGGACCAGTCCAGCAGCGCCGCCCGCAGGCGATCCAGTGCGGGGGGCAGACGCAGACCACTGTAAGCCTGTTCCACTTCCGGAAGGATATCGGGATGGTGAAGCAGCATCGCCGTCATGATGTTGAGCCGCTCCAGATTCCCCGACTCCACATCGCGCATTGCTCCGGGTGCCTGTGTGGACAGCGGCAGGCTTTCGCCCCCTTTGCGCTGGAAGGTCTTTTTCCGCCTGAAACGGGCAAAGAACATGTCCAGCAGCGTACTGCGATATTCCGACGCCAGCGCCTTGTCCGGAATGAGCCGCGACAGCGCCACCAGCTTTTCGCGCAAGGCCGCCCGCTGATCCGGGCCGGGGTCCACCATCCCCCCCGTCAGCAGCCCGAACAGCTCCTCCGCCATCGAGGTCGCGCCCGACAGAACCTCCTGCATCGCCCGGGGCCCGCGACTGCGGATCAGACTATCCGGATCATCATTCGGATCAAGCCGGCAGAACCGGATCGTCCGCTCCGGCGATAGAAGCGGCAGCGAAACCTCACAGACCCGCAGCGCGGCCCGCGCACCTGCCGCATCCCCGTCCAGACACAGGATCGGCGACGGCGACATGCGCCACAATAGTTCAAGCTGTTCCTCGCCCATCGCGGTGCCCAGAGGAGCCACAGCCCCACCAAACCCCGCCTGATCCAGGGCAATGACGTCCATATACCCCTCGACCACCACAAGCTCCGCCCCGCGATGCACGGCTTCGCGCGCCAGATCGAGATTGAACAGCGTGCGCCGCTTGGAGAACAGGGCGGTCTCCGGGCCATTGAGATATTTGGGCTGCCCGTCCCCCAGCGTGCGGGCGCCGAAGGACATCATGCGTCCCCGTCGGTCCCGGATCGGAAACGTCACGCGATTGAAGAACAGCTCCCCTTTCGGCGCGCCCTGCTCATCCACGCGCATGACACCGGCGCGGATCAGCATCTCGACCGTCACCCCATGCGGCCGCAACTCGTCCAGCAACTGACGCCCGTCCCCGGACCACCCCAGACCAAAGCGCTCGATCGTCTGATCCGTCAGCCCCCGCCCGCGCAGATAGGCCAGCCCCTCACGCCCCTCCGGACGATACAGGCGCCGACGGTAACTCTCCTGCACGAGGTTCAGAACATCCCCGAGAGACTGCGCTTCACGGGCACGTTCCTGTGTTCGCGGGTCCGCCTTCGGAACCTCGAGCCCGGCTTCGGATGCAAGCTGCTCGACCGCTTCAGGAAAACTGCGCCCCTCGCTCTGCATCACATAGCTGATGGCATCTCCATGCACGCCACAGCCAAAACAGTGGAAATGATCGTCGTAAATATAGAAGGACGGCGTCTTCTCGCCATGAAACGGACAGCACGTTTTCCAGTTACGCCCGGACCTCACCAGCTTGTTACGCCGCCCGATCAGCGACGGAAGCGGAGTCCGGTTGCGCAGTTCGTCCAGAAAAGCAGCATCAATTGCCATGGGCAGGAAGAGCCTTTCATGCGGGTTGGAAAGAAGGTCCCCGAGCGCATACAGCGCCAGCCCTTCTGTTTAAAGGAAACTTTTTTCCGAAATCCACCACGCCCCCCTTCCCGGCGGGCCGCAGAAAACTGACCAATCGGTCAGCGCTATCGCAAAATCAGAATGACCGATCGGTCATTTCGAATTATTTCCGTACAGATATAGTCCCTGCCTTTTGATATCCATCAATGGTTTCCGCCCGAAAGAGGCGTCATTGTGACGCTGAACAGGGCGCGGGCCCCTCCTGTTCAGCCTCTTCTTAGGCGACAGCCCGCGCCCGACGACAGACACAGGATCGCAGCCAATGACTGTCAAGATTTCAGTCCTGAAAGAACGTGACGAAGGCGGAGAACGCCGCGTCGCCCTCATTCCTCAGGTCGCCGACAAACTCGCCCCGCTGGGGATCGCCTTTTCCATGGAAACAGGCGCAGGCGTCGCCTCGTCTTACCCTGACAGCACCTACAAGGACGTCACACTCTCGCCGGACCGCAATGCCCTCGTGGCGGAGGCCGACATCCTCCTCGCCGTCCAGCCGCCAACGCTGGAAACGGTCAAGGCCATGAAACCCGGTGCCATCCTCGTTTCCTTCATCTATGGCCGCAACAACCCGGATCTGGTGAAGGCTCTGCGCGACGGGAAAATCACCTGTTTCGCCATGGAACTGGTGCCCCGCATTTCCCGCGCACAGGCCATGGACGCCCTGTCCAGTCAGGCCACGCTCGCAGGTTACTACGCCGTCCTGATGGGCGCGGTGCACATGCCCAAGATCCTGCCCATGATGACCACGGCCGTAGGCTCCCTGCGCGCCGCACAGGTTCTGGTCATGGGCCTCGGCGTGGCGGGCCTTCAGGCTCTGGCCACCGCCAAGCGCCTCGGGGCCATCACCGAAGGCTATGACGTCCGCCCCGAGACCAAGGAAGAGGCACAGTCGCTGGGCGCGAAATTCGTCGACACCGGCGTCGATGCCACCGGTCAGGGCGGCTATGCCCGCGAACTGACGGATGACGAAAAACAGAAGGTCCGCAAGGCTCTGAGCGATCATATCGCCCGCTCCGACCTGATCGTCACGACCGCCGCCGTCCCCGGAAAACGCGCGCCCCGCCTGATCGACGCCGAACAGATCAGCGCCATGAAGCCCGGCGCGGTCATCATCGATCTCGGCGCCGAAGGCGGCGGCAACTGCGAAGGCACGCAGGCCGGACAGACCGTTCAGGTCGGCCCCACGACCATCGTCGGCCCGGTCAACGTCCCGTCCATGCTCGCCGAACAGGCCAGCGAACTCTACTCCAAGAACATCATGCATCTGCTTCAGCAGATCATCACCAAAGACAAGGGCCTGGCACCGGACTTCACCGATGAGGTCATCTCCGGCACCGCGCTCACGCATAACGGATACATCACGAATGACGGCATCCGCGCCGCCGTGGATCCGAATTCGCCGGCCCCGCCCGCACCTGCTGCCCCTGCTCCCGCCGCCACTCCCGCGACCACAACTCCCGCCGCGAACGACGCGGGCAAGGAGACCGCAAAATGATCACCGCAATGACCTTCGTCATCGCCCTGTACATCTTCATGCTCGCGGCTTTCACGGGCTATGAAGTCATCAGCCGCGTTCCCTCCATCCTGCACACGCCGCTCATGTCCGGCTCGAACTTCGTGCATGGCATCGTGGTCGTCGGCGCCCTTGGCGCGCTGTTCAACGCCTCGTCCGTTCTGGAGCAGGTCGTGGGCTTTCTGGGCGTCATGCTCGGCGCCGGTAACGTGGTCGGCGGCTATGTCGTGACCGACCGGATGCTGGCCATGTTCAAACCCAGCACGAAACCCGCAGCATCGGCCCCGGCACAGGGAGCCAAGTCATGATCCTGCTCGCCTATATCGTGGCCCTCAGCGGCCTGATTGCTTCGGCCCTGCTGGTTTATGGCCTCAAGCGCATGTCCTCCCCCGTCACAGCTGTCTCGGGCATCGTGACCGCAGGCTGGGGCATGCTGTTCGTCGTCGCGGCCAGCTTCCTCCAGATCTTCAGCGTTTCCGACGCGGCCCGCCCCCATCTCGTCGTAAACGTCATCCTCGCCGTGCTCGCACTCGTCATCGGTGGCGGCTGGGCGGGCTGGAAAGGCCGCAGCGTCGCCATGACCGCGATGCCGCAGATGGTCGCCCTCTTCAACGGCATGGGCGGCGGTGCGGCCGCGGCCGTATCCGTCATCGCCCTGACCGGCCCGAAAGACACCGGCATCGGCCAGCTTCTCGTCACCGTCGCCGGTGGCCTGATCGGCAGCATGTCGCTCTCCGGCTCGCTGATCGCCTGGGCGAAGCTGGATGGCCGCATGAACAAGCCGATCCGCTTCGGCGCACAGCGCATCGTCAACGCGGTTGTCTTCATGCTGACGGTCCTGCTCGGCGTCATGGCCGTCGCCCAGTATCATCAGCCCGGCGGTGGCCTGTTCGCCCTCCTGTTCTTCGCAGGCGCGCTGCTGTGCGGCATCTGCATGACCGTCCCCATCGGCGGTGCCGACATGCCGGTCGTGATCTCGCTGTACAACGCCTTCACGGGCCTTGCCGTCGGTCTTGAAGGTTATGTCATGGCCGATCCGGCCCTGATGATCGCGGGCATGGTTGTGGGCTCTGCCGGTACACTGCTGACGGTCATGATGGCCAAGGGCATGAACCGCTCCATCACCAACGTCCTGTTCAGCAATTTCGGTGAAGCCACTGCCGCGGCTGCCGCAGGCCCGCAGAAAGAAGCCAAATCCGTTGCCGCGAGCGATGCCGCCACCACGATGCGCTATGCCTCTACGGTCATCATCGTGCCGGGCTATGGCCTCGCCGTCGCACAGGCCCAGGGCAAGCTCTACGAGTTCGTCAAACTGCTTCAGGCCGCAGGCGTGGACGTGAAATTCGCGATCCACCCGGTCGCCGGACGCATGCCGGGCCACATGAACGTGCTGCTCGCCGAAGCCGGCGTGCCGTACGACATGATCTACGACATGGACGACATCAACGACAGCTTCGCCGATACCGACGTCGCCCTCATCATCGGCGCGAACGACGTGGTGAACCCCTCCGCCCGGACGGACAAGTCCTCCCCGATCTACGGCATGCCGATCCTGAATGCCGACAAGGCCCGTCAGGTCTTCGTCATCAAGCGCGGCATGGGCATGGGCTATTCCGCCGTGCAGAACCCGCTGTTCTTCCAGGACAACTGCGCCATGGTCTTCGGCGATGCGCAGGCCGTGCTCTCCAAGATGGTGGAGGCCGTTAAGGGCCTCTCCGCATCGTAATCCGGCAAGGAACCTTCCCAATGGCTGATACAATGCTCGCCGCCGTCGTCCGTGAATTCGGCAAGCCGCTCACCATCGAGCGGCTCCCCATTCCGGACATCAAGCCCAACCAGATCCTCGTGAAGGTCGATACCTGCGGCGTCTGCCATACCGACCTGCACGCCGCACGCGGGGACTGGCCGTCCAAGCCCAACCCGCCCTTCATTCCCGGCCATGAAGGTGTGGGTCATATCGTCGCCGTCGGCAGTCAGGTCGATAATTTCGTCAAGGTTGGCGATGTCGTGGGCGTGCCCTGGCTCTATTCCGCCTGCGGCCACTGCGAACACTGTCTGGGCGGCTGGGAAACACTCTGCGAAAAGCAGGACGACACCGGCTACACCGTCAATGGCTGCTTCGCCGAATACGTCGTGGCAGACCCCAACTACGTCGCCCACCTGCCCTCGACCATCGACCCGCTTCGGGCCTCCCCCGTCCTGTGCGCGGGCCTGACGGTCTACAAGGGCCTGAAAATGACAGAAGCCCGACCCGGCCAGTGGGTCGCAGTCTCGGGCGTCGGCGGCCTCGGCCAGATGGCCGTGCAGTACGCCGTCGCCATGGGCATGAATGTCGTCGCCGTGGACATCGACGACGAAAAACTTTCCACGGCCAAAAAGCTCGGCGCGTCATTGACAGTCAACGCCAAGGACACCGATCCGGCCAAGTTCATCCAGCAGCAGATCGGCGGCGCACATGGCGCCCTCGTCACCGCTGTCGGACGGACGGCGTTTTCGCAGGCCATGGGCTATGCCCGGCGCGGCGGCACCATCGTCCTGAACGGACTGCCGCCCGGCGACTTCCCGGTCTCCATCTTTGACATGGTCATGAACGGCACCACCATCCGTGGCTCCATCGTCGGCACGCGGCTGGACATGATCGAAGCCATGGATTTCTTCGCCCGTGGCAAGGTCAAATCCGTCGTCACCCCCGGCAAGCTTGAAAACATCAACACGATCTTTGACGATCTGCAGAACGGTCGCCTTGAAGGCCGCACAGTACTCGACTTCCGGTCCTGAAAACAGCCCAAGGAGAACACGCCATGTTCGCCATGCAGCTCAAAGCCCACCACACGCCTCTGGAATGGGTCGAACTCCCCGATCCTGAACCCGGCCCGGATGAAATCCGCATCCGGATCGGCGCCTGCGGCGTGTGCCGGACAGACCTGCATGTCGTGGATGGCGAGCTCCCCCACGCCACCCTCCCCATCATCCCCGGCCACGAAATCGTCGGCCGGATTGACAAACTGGGCAGCAATGTCACAGGTCTGTCGGTCGGCGAGAGGGTCGGCGTGCCCTGGCTCGGGCACACCTGCGGGCACTGCTATTACTGCACGCACGGGATGGAAAATCTCTGCGACCATCCCCTTTTCACAGGCTTCACCCGCAATGGCGGCTACGCGACCATGACGGTCGCCGATGCCCGTTACGCCTTCCCGATGGGCGACAAGGGCGAGGACAAGGACCTTGCTCCCCTGCTCTGCGCCGGGCTGATCGGCTGGCGCTGCCTGAACAAGGCGGGGGACGGCAAAAAGATCGGCCTCTACGGCTTCGGCGCGGCGGCCCATATCATCACGCAGGTCCTGCGCTGGCAGGGCCGCGACGTCTATGCTTTCACATCCCCCGGCGACACGCAGAAACAGGATTTCGCCCGCTCCCTCGGTGCCGTCTGGGCTGGCGGCTCGGACGAACTCCCACCCGAACCGCTGGACGCCGTCATCCTGTTCGCCCCCGTCGGCGCCCTGCTCCCCGCCGGTCTCAAGGCTATCCGAAAAGGCGGAAAAGTCGTGTGCGGCGGCATCCACATGAGCGAAATCCCAGCCTTTTCTTACGACGCATTGTGGGAAGAGCGCGAAATCGTCTCCGTTGCCAACCTGACCCGTCAGGACGGTCTGGAGTTCCTGAAAATCGCCCCGGAAATCGGCATCAGGGTGACCAACACGCCCTATGCCCTCAAAGACGCCAATCAGGCCCTTGATGATCTCCGGCACGGCCGTTTCGACGGCGCCGCCGTATTGCTGCCCTGACCCGCGTCAGAAGCGGGTTTCAGAAAAGGAAACTTTCGGGATACATGCTGCAAGGCGCGACCGCACATATCGCGCATGGATCCTGAAACCATCGCAATACTGCGCCTTGCCGTCAGAAAGAGATATGGGACAGACACAGACCCTGCCACGAGACGTTTCCTATCTCGCCTTTGACCTGCTTCCAGACCTGATCTGCGTGGACTCCCCCGGCGGCACGGGCCCCCGCCATTTCAACACGGCCTGGAAACAGCACGCCTCAGCTCTGGGCGTCCCGGACGCCTTCTCGAAATGGCTACCAATCGTCCTCCCCTCCGATCAGCCAGACGTCACCCGCACCCTCCGCGAAAGCCCATCCCCCGACACCTCACAGAGCACGACGTTCCGCATCCGCTCCCCTGACGGACAGTACCGCTGGTTCCTCCTGCGCATCGTTCAGCGTGCACCTGCGGGTTGCGAAGATCCCACGCGCATCCTCATCCTGACCGACATCGATGAGCAGAAACGCCACGAAGAAAACCTGCTTCAGAAAGCCGACATCCGCGATCGCATGCTCAATGTCAGCGTGGACTGCATCAAGGAAATCCGGACGGATGGCACACTGGTCCACATGAACGCGGCCGGCTGCGAAGCCCTCAATGTGGACCGCGCATCCGGTTTCGGTATGGAATGGCTGAACCTTCTTCCCACCGAAGCCCACGAACCCGGACGCGCCGCCCTCAGGGAGGCTGCGGCAGGACAGAATGCACGCTTCATGGGCCTCAGCCAGCTTCCCGGCCAGTCCGCGCGGCACTGGGACAACATGCTGACCCCGCTCCTCAAGCCCGACCAGAGCGTCGAGGCCATCCTCTGCGTCTCGCGAGACATCACGACCCAGCGTGAAAACGAACAGCGGATCGCGCTGCTGCTCAACGAGTTGAACCATCGCTCGAAAAACATGCTCGCCATTTTCCAGGCCCTGATCCGTCGAACCGTCCCTGACCCGCAGGCCCCGTTCGTCAGGGTTCTGGAAGAACGCATCACATCCATCGCCAGAAGCCAGGATCTCCTGATCCACGGAGAATGGACCGGCGCCACGGTCCACGACGTCGTCACCTCCCAGACCGTCGTGGCCGGTGACTTCCCTGCCACGCGCCTGCGGATCGAAGGCGATCCCGCGCTGCAATTCGTTCCCGAAACCGCCGACCGCATCGGTCTGGCCATCTACGAACTGACCACAAACGCCATCAAATACGGTGCCCTTTCAAACGACACCGGCACCATCACGATCACCTGGAACCTTCAGGAAGAGAACGGCAAGCAGATATTCTGCATGTGCTGGAAGGAAAACGGTGGCCCGACTGTCACCCTGCCGGAACGCCGGGGCTTCGGATCGATCGTGATCGAACATAATCCCCGCTCCATTCCCGGGGCCAGCAGTTCCTGCTCCCATGAACCGGACGGCACCATCTGGACCTTCCGCGCCCCGGCCGAAAATGTCGTGCGCCTGCCCTCCCTGTTGTTCTGACAGCACGGCTGAGGCATGCTTGTACCCGTCTCTCTGCTACCGGGTGCTCCGGCAGCTTTGGAAAACAGGAAGCGTTCATGAAAAAGTACCTGATGCTTGCAGCCGCAACCGGCCTGCTGGCAACGTCACTCACGACAGCCGAAGCAGAACCGGGCGGCTGCCTCAAATACGGCGCTGCCGGTGCCGTTGGCGGCCATGTCGCCAACCATCACGGTGTCCTCGGCGCCATGGGCGGCTGCGTGACCGGCATGTATGTCCGTCACCGTTATCGCAAGGAAGCCCGCGCCAAGGCAGCCCTGTATGACAAGGAACATCCGGGCGCCAAGGGATCCTATGAAGAGAAGGCCACGGCCTACGACGTCGAGCATTCCACAACCCCGGGCCAGATGACCAACCCCGGCGCCTCTTCTGCCGCTCCCGGCACCAGCACGGCTCCGGCCACACAGCCGCAGCAGTAACACCTCCAGTCCGTTACGGCTGAGACAGTGTCGGGCTCCCGAAAGGGAGCCCGATCTGCGTTCAGGGGTGCTGCATGGCAATATCCGGAGTACTGTCCCGCTTGTCCTGCGCCTCGACATACATCCGCAGCACCGACGGATAACGGGTCCGCGTCAGACGCTCGAGGGCCGAAACGCCCCGCTCCACCTGCCCGGCGGTCAACGTATCGTCCCAGTCCAGAGACAGCAGAACGATGATGCTCCCTGGCCCCCGCGTCTCTGTCACGACCTCGTTGACCCCCACCACACCCGGCAGCTTCACCGCTTCCGCCCGGACAAAGGCATCGATTTCCGGACTGCTTTCTCCCACCAGCAGGGAGCGCGTCTCGTTCGTCAGCAGAACCGCGACAACGACCAGAACCACCCCGATCAGCAGCGACGCCACTCCATCGAGAACATGCCACCCCGTCACGACGGACAGCACGGTAAAGGCCAGCGCGATCATCAGACTGACCAGCGCTGCCCCATCCTCGAACAGCACGACGAACAACCCCGGATCGGTACTGCGGCGGATCAGGCTCCACAGGGATCCCTTCCCGGATGGCAGGGATTTCATCGCCGCCACAAAGCCATACCCTTCCAGACATCCCGAAATCCCGAGAATGGCAACGTTCAGCCACCAGCCGGGAAAGACATGCCCCAGCACATGCACTGACTCCATCGCCGCAGGATGCCAGACCTTCTCCCACCCCTCATGCAGCGAGGCCACACCGCCCCCCACGAACAGCGCGCCTGCCACCACCAGCGTCCAGAAATAAAGCTCCCGGTGATGTCCAAGCGGATGCTCCTTCGTCGCTGGCGCTTCGGCGCGCTTCATGCCCACCAGCAGCAGGATCTGATTGCCGCAGTCCACAAAGGAATGAACCGTCTCGGCCAGCATGGCAGCCGACCCCGTCAGGAGGGCAGCAGCTCCTTTCACACAGGCGATCCCGAGATTGACCCCGAGCGCAATGAAAACGACCTTCGTTGAACCGCCTGCCGACATACTGCTTCGTTCCTGTTTCCTGCCTGACCGGACAGAGTGATGACCTCAACCCCCGCGCTGTCAAATCCACCCACCCAACGCCCCAACCCCACATTTCGCCCCGATTGTATCAAACCGTATCGAATGTTGCGATTCCGGAAGCATCAGGAAAGGACATGACCGAATGACACGCTGGCACCGGACGATTCCGCTCGGTCTGGTCTGCCTCTGCGCCACGCTGGGCGCGATGATTCCAGCCTTCGCGAAGGGCAACGTTCTCCAGACGACACTGCCCGACGGATTGCGGGTTGTCATCGTGCGCAATGCCCTTGCCCCCATGGGGGCAACCCGACTGGTCAACCAGACCGGATCAACCACCGCGCCAGCAGACTTTCCCGGCACCGCACACGCCCTGGAACACATGATGTTCCGCGGAACGCCCAATCTCAACAGCGATCAACTGAACCCCATCGGTCAGGCCAGCGGCGGCTCCTGAAATGCATTCACGCCCTACGGCCACAGGCCGTACGTCTTCAACATCCCCCCGGCCGATCTGGGTGTGATCCTGCCTCTGGAAGCCGACCGGATGCACGACCTGCCGCTCGATCCCGCCCACTAGACACACGAACGCGGAGCCATCGAACAGGAAGTCTCGACCGCCGCCCGCTCACTATTGGGGTTCCACGCGCGGATCTCGCCCTTGTGACCGACGACCTTCCGCTGGATCAGCCCAACCGCAACACCGAAACCGTCCTCTCCACCACTCTGACCCGGATCCGTGACCTTTTCGCCCGTGAAATCCATCCGGGGCAGCTTTCGACATTCATTCACGGCCCCCGGCTATAGTCCCAGAGCCGAACACATAAAAAAGCCGCCCCCGGAGGAGCGGCTTTCCATCATGCGACTGATCGACGGATCAGGCCGAAAGATGCGCCTTCACCAGCGCACTGGCCTTTGCCGGATCCAGATCCGCGCCGAAACGCTCCTTCAGCGCGGCCATGACCTTGCCCATGTCCTTCATGCCAGCCGCTTCGGTCTTCTTCACGGCCTCTTCGATCCCGGCCTTGAGCTGACCTTCGTCCAGTTCCGGCGGCAGGTAGGACTTGATCGTCGCGATCTCGCCCTCTTCCTTTTCCGCCAGCTCCGGACGGCCACCCTCACGATACATCGTGGCGGACTCCGTGCGGGACTTGATCATGGAGCGCAGGGCGGAAATGATGTCCGTATCCGTCACTTCCGCGCTCTTGGCGCGAGCGGCAACGTCCAGATCCTTGATCTTGGCCGTAATCCCCCGGATCTGGGCCACCGTCTCGGACTGACCGGCCTTCATGGCTGTCTTGAGGTCGTCCATGATCTGCTTGCGAAGCGACATCGCCGTTCTCCTTCATCGGGCAACCCACAAAGGAGCGGCCCCTCATTCCTTGAATGGCGGCAAAATCGCACAAAAGCCGGTTTGCAACAATCCGGCAGCCCCTGTGGCCGCAAAACAAGCCATTCGGAAAAAACTTCCCAACCCAACTCGAACCGCAAAACAGGCAGTGGGAAAAAACTTCCCATTCCGTTTCCGATCCCTTATTCAGAGGCTTCAGAGTACATCCGGCAGCCAGCAACGGGGCGACCATGGACATCGACAGAATCATCGAAAAAGCCGGAGGCGCGGACGAGATCGCCGCTCTTGCCGGCGTCGGACTGGAAGCCGTCCGCAAGTGGCGTCAGTCCCGCATGGTCCCGACCAAGCACTGGCCAGCCCTGCTGCGCGTGCCGGGAATCGCCCTGCAGGATCTGACAGCAGACCTCACCACGACTGAAACCCAGCAAGAACAAGAAAGAGAGACGGACGTGTCCAATCCCTGCCCTCCCGGCGCCAACGCCGCCCTTGTCCTTGCCGATGGGACGGTCCTGTGGGGCCGTGGCTTCGGTGCCCACACAGACGGCGCCGTCGGTGAGCTCTGCTTCTCCACCGGCATGACCGGCTATCAGGAAACCCTGACCGACCCGTCCTTCGCCGGCCAGCTCGTGACCTTCACCTTCCCGCATATCGGCAATGTCGGCACCAACGCCGATGACAACGAGGCCCCGAAGATGGCCGCCCTCGGCGCCGTCGTGAAGGAAGACATCACCGCCCCGGCAAGCTGGCGCTCCCACGAGCCCTTCGCCGCATGGCTCCGCGATCATGGCCGTGCGGGCATCAGCGGCATCGACACCCGCGCCATCACCCGCACCCTGCGCGACAACGGCCCGCAGACCGCCATCCTCGCCTTCCCGGAACACGGCCGTATCGACACGGACAGTCTGTTGAACCGCGCCCGCCAGTGGCCCGGCCTCGAAGGCATGGACCTCGCCAAAGAAGTGACACGGCCCAAGCGCGTCTGGACCGAAGGCGTGTGGCACTCCACAAAGCCCGTGCGCGAAAACCGCCGCCGCGTGGTGGCCATGGATTACGGTGCGAAGGACAACATCCTGCGCTGCCTCGTGACCGCCGGCTGTGACGTCACCGTGCTGCCCGCCACGGCCACCGCCGAAGAAATCCTGGAACTCAAGCCCGAAGGCGTGTTCCTCTCCAACGGTCCCGGCGATCCGGCCGCAACCGGCACCTATGCCGTCCCCGCCATCCGCAAAGTGCTGGACGCAAACGTCCCCGTCTTCGGCATCTGCCTCGGCCATCAGCTTCTCGCACAGGCTCTGGGCGGCAAGACCTACAAGCTGGAGCGCGGCCATCGCGGCGCCAACCAGCCGGTCAAGGACGTCGAGACCGGCCGCGTGGAAATCACGAGCCAGAACCACGGTTTCGCCGTGGACGAGAAGTCCCTGCCCACCGATGTGAAGGTGACGCATGTGAGCCTGTTCGACGGCTCCAACGAAGGCATCGCCTCGACCACGAAAGACGCCTTCTCCGTCCAGTACCATCCCGAGGCGAGCCCCGGCCCGTCCGACAGTTTCTATCTTTTCGAGCGTTTCGTCGCGGTCATGGACCGTCGCGCCGCCAACAGCACGAACGCAGGAGCCTGAGCCATGCCAAAACGGACAGACATCTCGTCCATCCTGATCATCGGCGCTGGCCCGATCGTCATCGGACAGGCCTGCGAATTCGACTATTCCGGCGCACAGGCCTGCAAGGCCCTGCGTGAGGAAGGCTATCGCGTCATCCTGATCAACTCGAACCCCGCCACCATCATGACCGATCCCGGTCTGGCGGATGCGACCTATATCGAGCCGATCACGCCGGAATTCGTCGAGCGCATCATCCTCAAGGAAAAGCCCGACGCCGTCCTGCCGACGATGGGTGGCCAGACAGCCCTGAACGCCGCCATGGCGCTCGACAAGTCCGGCTTCCTCAAAAAGCACAACGTGGAACTGATCGGCGCGGACGCAGAGGTCATCGACCGCGCGGAAGACCGCCAGAAGTTCCGCGAAGCCATGGACGAGATCGGGATCGAAAGCCCCCGCAGCACCATCGCCCACACGCTCGAAGAAGCCCGCGCGGCCCTGGCCGATGTCGGTCTGCCCGCCATCATCCGCCCGTCCTTCACCATGGGCGGCGCTGGCGGCGGCATCGCCTACAACCGTGAAGAGTTCGACCAGATCGTCACGGGCGGCCTCGATGCCTCCCCGACAACCGAAGTCCTGATCGAAGAATCCGTCCTCGGCTGGAAAGAATACGAGATGGAAGTCGTCCGCGACACCGCGGATAACTGCATCATCATCTGCTCCATCGAGAACATCGACCCGATGGGCGTCCATACCGGTGACTCCATCACCGTCGCCCCCGCACTGACGCTGACCGACAAGGAATACCAGCGCATGCGGGACGCCTCGATCGCGTGCCTGCGCAAGATCGGCGTCGAGACCGGCGGCTCCAACGTGCAGTTCGGCGTCAACCCCGCCGATGGCCGCCTGGTCGTCATCGAGATGAACCCGCGTGTTTCCCGTTCCTCCGCACTCGCCTCGAAGGCCACCGGCTTCCCGATCGCCAAGATCGCCGCCAAGCTGGCCGTCGGCTACACGCTGGACGAACTCAAGAACGACATCACGAAAACGACCCCGGCCTCCTTCGAGCCGACGATCGACTATGTCGTCGCCAAGATCCCCCGCTTCACTTTCGAGAAGTTCCCCGGCTCCCCAGCGCTGCTCTCGACGTCCATGAAGTCGGTGGGTGAGGCCATGTCGGTTGGCCGCTCCTTCGCCGAAGCCATCCAGAAGGGCCTGCGCTCGATGGAAACGGGCCTCACCGGCCTCGATCCGGTCGAAGCCCCCGGCGATGGTTCGCACAACGCCTATCTCGCCGCCCTGGCCGAGCCGCGTCCCGAGCGCATCCTGATGGCAGCACAGGCCCTGCGCGCCGGGCTGAGCGTCGAGCAGATCAACCAGGCCTGCAAGTTCGAGCCGTGGTTCCTTCGCCAGCTCGAAGACATCGTGGCCTCCGAGCGCGAGATCGAAAAGAACGGCCTGCCCACGGACGCCTACAATCTGCGCCGCCTCAAGGCTCAGGGCTTCTCAGACGTCCAGCTTGCCCGCCTTTCAGGTCAGAGCGTCACGGATGTCGCAGCCCTGCGTGAAAAACTGGCTGTCACGCCTGTCTATCGCCGGATCGACACCTGCGCCGCCGAATTCGCGTCCGACACGCCCTATCTGTATTCGACCTATGAAGGCGGGTTCGGCACGCCGGAATGCGAAAGCCGCCCGACGAACCGCGACAAGATCATCATCCTCGGCGGGGGCCCGAACCGCATCGGTCAGGGCATCGAGTTCGACTATTGCTGCGTCCACGCCGCCTACGCCCTGCGCGAAGCCAGTTTCGAAACGGTCATGGTCAACTGCAACCCCGAGACGGTCTCAACCGACTATGACACCTCGGACCGCCTGTATTTCGAGCCCCTGACCGCCGAAGACGTGATCGCCCTGATCCGCACCGAAGCCAAGGGCGGCAAGGTTCTGGGCTGCATCGTGCAGTACGGCGGCCAGACCCCGCTCAAGCTGTCCCGCGCCCTTGAAGACGCCGGTATCCCGCTCCTCGGCACCCCTGCCGACGCGATCGACCGCGCCGAGGACCGCGAGCGCTTCCAGACCATGCTCCGCAAGCTCGGCCTGCGCCAGCCGCGCAACGGCATCGCCCGCAGCCCGGCGGAAGCCGAGAAGATCGCGGAAGAAGTCGGCTACCCGGTCGTCGCCCGCCCGTCCTACGTTCTGGGCGGCCGCGCGATGGAAATCGTCTATGACAAGCCGGGCCTCAAGCGCTACCTCAACGAAGTCCTGCGCGCCGCAGGTCCGGAAGTCTCGACCGGCCCCGTCCTGCTCGACCACTACCTCAACGACGCCATCGAAGCGGACGTGGACTGCATCTGCGACGGCGAGAACGTCTATGTTGCAGGCGTCATGGAACATATCGAGGAAGCCGGCATCCATTCCGGTGATTCCGCCTGCTCCCTGCCGCCCTACACGCTCTCCCCGGCACTGGTGACGGAACTGCGTTCGCAGACCGAAGCCATGGCCCGCGAACTGGGCATCCGCGGCCTGATGAACGTGCAGTACGCCATCAAGGACCAGGAAGTCTTCGTTCTCGAAGTGAACCCGCGTGCATCGCGGACCGTACCGTTCGTCGCCAAGGCGACCGGCGTTCCGGTTGCCAAGATCGGCGCACGCGTCATGGCGGGTGCGAAACTGACCGAGTTCCAGCTCAATGGCGGCGCGGTTTCCCCGCATGTCGCGGTCAAGGAAGCCGTCTTCCCGTTCCATCGCTTCGCCAATGCCGACACGATCCTCGGCCCGGAAATGCGCTCCACGGGCGAAGTCATGGGTCTGGATTCCAGCTTCGAGCGCGCCTTTGCAAAGTCCCAGCTTGCTGCGGGCGTAAAGCTGCCGCTTGCGGGCACGGTGTTCCTCTCGGTGCGTGAAAGCGACAAGGCGCATGTCCAGCCACTAGCCCGCAAACTTGTGGCCATGGGCTTCACGATCCTCGCCACAAGCGGCACGGCATCACGTCTGGAAGCGGCCGACATTCCCGTGCAGCGCGTGAACAAGGTGATGCAGGGCCGTCCGAACTGCGTGGATTCCATCCGCTCAGGTGATGTGCAGATGGTCATCAACACCTCGCAGGGCGGTCAGGCCGCGCAAGACAGCTACGAGATCCGTCGTAGCGCCCTAACCATGGGCGTCCCGCACTACACCACAATCGCCGGTGCCCGCGCGGCAACTTACGCCATCGCGGTCATGAAGGAAGACAATCTGGGGGTCGCCCCGCTCCAGTCCTACTTCAAGGGCGCGTTCTGACCCTTTCCGGGCTCCGTCCGGAACCGCTTTCCGAAAACGGAGAAAGCGGTTCCGGCGGTCCTTTCACCGCCCCCAGGAACCCGATAAACTGACGACAGACCGTCATGGGGACGGATTTTCAGGATCTGCGACATGATCAAGAACGCCCTCGATGGCTTCCCTCTCCAGACCGATCTGACGCTTTACCTTTCGGTCGCCGCCATACTCGCCATCGAGATCGGCATCTGGCTGACACTTCCGACCCCGCTCCTGCTGATCTTTTTCCTCGCCGTCCTGGCTCTCCAGATGAAACTGGTCTGGCGTTGCCTTGACGGGACATCGTTCCGGGCAGGGCCTGCCGGACTGGCCGTGCTGTGCATCACCCTGACGCTGGTCCATTTTCATCAGGGCGTTCTCTCATCACATGAATTGATGCGGCACTACCTGTCTCACGGCGTCATTCACAGCAACAATCCGCATACCTTCGGCGTGCCCGACCTGTGGGACACCAATGAGACATCGGTTCATATCGGCCTCGGCCAACGCTTCCTCATCAGTCTGAAGATGTCGGTCTTTTTCCTGATCGGACTGGGCGCGGCCTTCGGGTGGCTGCGCCTGTCACAGAAGCCGCTCAGTCCCCGCTGAACTCCAGAATGTCCCCGGGCTGACAGTCCAGCACACGACACAGCGCCTCAAGCGTGGAAAACCGGACGGCCTTGGCTTTCCCGGTCTTGAGGATGGACAGGTTAGCCAGCGTCAGCCCGACCCGTTCCGACAGTTCGGTCAGGGTCATGCCGCGCTCACGCAGCATCGCATCCAGGTTGACATGGATGGGCATCAGATGACCTCATCCATTTCGGACTGAAGCTGAACACCCATCTCGAAAAGTAAGGCGATAAGATAAAGCAGCCCCAGACACAGCGCGAAATCAGCAAGGTCCGAAAGAGAGGAAGTCCATGAGAATGGACCATATGTTGCAGGATCAAAGAGACTTGAAAGCACATCCCCACAAAAACCAATACAAACAAAGCAAACGATTTTTCTAAAAATATTCCAAATAATCATAGAATTATTTTGTGAAAAAATCTTTCCCAAAAGAACATTGTCAATAATACGGATAGAATTTCTGAAAATATTTTTTAAAAAATAGAGCCCAATAACTCCCATTACCAAACTGAATACGTCCTTTTCTTCCTGCGATAAAGAGTGAGGCGTCTTGTTCCACAACACGTAAAGCATCGGTGTGAGAACAAGAACGGCTGTCAACAGCACCAATTCGCTCCAGAACAACGCTGATGAGATGCCGGAGAGAAAACGCAGGATCTGACGAACACGGCGCAGGGTATCAATTTTCTTCATAATGCCTCCTTATCGAAAAACGATAAACACAGACAGCCATCATCTGCCAAGAATTTTATCGCTTTTCGATAAATAAAAATACGCCACCTTGCACAAAAGCCCCTGAAATCCTATGTTGTCTGGCTATTCATTCAATTTCAGTCACGCTTTTTCCGAGGATTTCAGAGTGCAGAAGATCCCCATGACCGCGAAGGGACAGCAGCGTCTCGAAGACGAGCTGCGGACCCTCAAGAGCGTTGACCGCCCCGCCGTCATCCGCGCCATTGCCGAAGCCCGCGAACATGGTGACCTGTCCGAAAACGCCGAGTACCACGCTGCCCGTGACCGCCAGTCCTTCATCGAAGGCCGGGTTCTGGAACTGGAAAGCATCGTCTCCAATGCCGAGGTGATCGACCCCTCGACACTGACCGGAACGCGCGTCCGTTTTGGCGCCCATATCCAGCTCGTCGATGAAGAGACCGACAAGGAAGCGCTGTATCAGATCGTGGGCGTCCATGAAGCCGACATCAAACAGGGCCTGATCTCGATTTCCTCCCCGCTGGCCAAGGCGCTGATCGGCAAGGATGTCGGTGACACCGTGTCCGTCCCCGCCCCGGGTGGGGACCGGACCTACGAAATCCTCAAGGTCTCATATCGCTGATGTCTGACGTCCTGACGTCCACCACCCCTGTCGTGACCATCGCGGATATCGAAAGCGCCCATGAGCGTATCGCGTCCACAGTGGTCCGCACGCCGACCATCGCCTGCCCGGCCCTTTCCCGGCTGACAGGCGCGGAGATTACGCTCAAGCTCGAAAACCTTCAGGCGATCGGCTCCTTCAAGGAGCGGGGAGCGGCCAACAAGATGGCCCTCCTGACGCCGGAAGAACGGGCACGCGGCGTCATTACCGTCTCGGCAGGCAATCACGCACAGGGTGTGGCCCGTCAGGCCAGTCTTCTCGGCATTGACGCCACGATCGTCATGCCGCGCTTCACGCCAGCCACCAAGGTCGCGGCAACGCAGGCCTGGAGTGCGAATGTCGTGCTCGCCGGAGACGATTTCGCGCAGGCCAGCGAAACGGCTGCCGAACTCCAGAAACAGGACGGTCGCGTTCTCGTTCACCCGTTCAATGACCCGGCCGTCATCGCCGGTCAGGGCACGGCCGCGCTGGAGCTTCTGGAAGATGCTCCGGAAATCGATACGGTCGTCGTGCCCGTGGGCGGCGGCGGTCTGATCGGTGGATTTGCCACCGTCATGGCGGCGCTTCGCCCGGATGTCGAGGTCATTGGCGTACAGGTCGAGGCCTATGCCTCGCTATCCAACTATCCGCAGGAAGACGGCCCGACGCAGGGCGGATCGACCATCGCAGAAGGGATCGCCGTCACAAGGCTTGGCGATCACTGCCTGAACGCCTTTCGCAACAAGATTTCGAAAATTCTCGTCGTCAGCGAGCTTCAGGTCGAAAGCGCCATCACGACTTTGGCCGAAAAGGCCAAGCAGGTCTGTGAAGGTGCAGGCGCGACCGGCCTTGCTGCCGTTCTGGCCTATCCGGAACTGTTCAAGGGCCGCCGTGTTGCCCTGCCCCTGTCAGGCGGCAACATCAACGCCCGCATCCTTGCCAACACGATCCTACGTTCCCTTCTGCGGGACGGGCGGATCCTGCGCCTGATTTTCCAGATCCCGGATCGTCCAGGCATGCTGGCGGACATCTCGGCCCGCATCGGCAATTACGGCGGAAACATCATTGAAGTCTCCCATCATCGCCTGTTCGCGTCTCCGTCCGTTCAGACTGCCGAACTACTGGTAATGGTGGAAGCCCGCGATACCGAACATGCCCACCAGATCGAGACCGATCTGGCACGGCATTACATCGTCCGGCGGGACTGACCTTCAGAGCCCGTCCACGATGACGACATTGTAAGGTCCGGCTTTCCAGCGATGCGCGGCGGCCTTCTGATAGGCCGGGCTCTCATACCAGGCCCGCGCCGAGGCTGCGTCCGGAAACTCGATGATCACCACACCATCGGGCTCAGTCCCTTCAAGCTTTTCCTGCTTCCCATAGGCGGCCAGGATCTTAGCTGGAAAACCCTTGAAGGTTTCCCCGACCACTTCCGAATATTTCTTGAATTCGGCCGGGTCAGTCAGTTTCTCACGAATGAATACGGCATAGGCAGGCATGGAATGCTCCCTTCTGGATGAGCCTCCATACCCGCCACAAAACCGCAGCACTTTCAGCACACAAGAGCGTGTGCTGAAGCCTCAGCGTGTTCCGAACAGACGGTCGCCCGCATCACCGAGGCCGGGAACGATATAGCCGTGCTCGTCCAGATGGCTGTCGATGGAACAGGTAACGATCTGCACATCCGGATGCAGGTCCCGGACATAGGCAATGCCTTCCGGAACAGCCAGAAGGCAGGCGAAGATCGGGTTCTTGGCTCCGGCTGCCTTCACGCGGGCCAGAGCGGCCGCCGCGGAATGACCCGTCGCCAGCATCGGATCCAGCACGATGCAGGTCCGGCCCGGAACATCGCTCGGCATGTTGAAATAGTATTCGCTGACTTCCAGCGTCTCATGGTCCCGGCGCAGACCGATATGTCCCACACGCGCGGAGGGCACGAGATCCAGCATCCCGTCCAGCAGACCGTTGCCCGCGCGCAGGATGGAGACGAAACAGAGCTTCTTGCCGTCCAGTTCCTCGCCTTCCATCGCGCCGCTCGGCGCTTCGATGTGGCGGGGAACCAGCGACAGGTTGCGCGTGGCTTCATAGGCCAGAAGCAGGCTCAGTTCGCGCGTCAGGCGACGGAAACCGGCCGTGGATGTATTACGGTCACGCAGACGGGTCAGCTTGTGGCGCACCAGCGGATGGTCGAGAACGATAGGCTGTAGCGCCTGACTCATGCTTTTTCTCCTTCGGCCGGGCGAAAATCGAGCGCCAGGCCGTTCATGCAGTAACGAAGTCCCGTAGGCGGCGGACCATCGGGGAACACATGCCCCAGATGCCCCTTGCAGTTTGCACAGTGGACTTCCGTGCGGACCATGCCATAGCGGCTGTCCTGCGTTGTTTCGACCCCTTCCGGCAAAGACCAGAAAAAAGACGGCCAGCCACTGCCGCTGTCATATTTCGTATCCGAAGAAAACAGCTCCCGCCCACAGGCCGCGCAGGCATAGGTTCCCGCACGCTTCTCATCGTTGAGAGGACTGGAGCCGGGGCGTTCCGTTCCATGTTCGTGAAGGATACGCCGCTGTTCCGGTGTCAGGCCGATGCCGCAACCACCGCCGGTCTGCCCGTTCGGGCCGCAACTCTGGGTCATGCTGGTTCTCCGGAAAATCTGAAGGACGTCTTCGGGCAATGCTTCTGTGGCGATGTATGAAAGCACGGCCGTATTTTGTCACGCATCTTAAACTGTCAGGACGCAACCTGCCGCACCTCCGCCCGTTATTCCCAACACACCAGAAGACGAAAGGATGCGATCATGAGCTCCATCGAAGACAAGATCAAAGGCGTTGCCAACCAGGTTACCGGCAAGGTCAAGGAAGAAGTCGGTCACGTCACCAACGACAAGAAGCTTGAAGGTGAGGGCGTGGCCCAGAACATCAAGGGGAAGGTCCAGCAGACCGCCGGCGATGCCAAGGATGCGGTCAAGAGCGGCATCGACAAGCTCTGAAACCGCTACCCTCATCACAATGCAACGCCCGCCTTCATGGCGGGCGTTCGCATTTGCGGGGAAAGATGGCATGATGGGAAACAGTCCCATCCCTCCTTTGCCTGCAGGAGACAGCCCATGTCCGCATCCTCAACGCTCCGTCCCGTCATGCTGGTCATTCTCGACGGCTTTGGCTGGCGCGAGGATGACTCAGACAATGCGGTCCGTCTCGCAAACATTCCGACCTTCGATCATCTCTGGGCCACGAGCCCCCATGCCTTTCTGAAGACCTCGGGCGAGGATGTCGGCCTCCCGGACGGACAGATGGGTAACTCCGAAGTCGGCCACCTCAATATCGGCGCCGGCCGGGTCGTGATGCAGGAACTGCCGCGCATCTCCCGCAGCGCCCGTGACGGCTCACTGGCGCAGAATCCCGTCCTTCTGGATTTCATCGCATCCCTGAAAGCCTCGGGCGGAACCTGCCACCTCATGGGCCTCATCTCGCCCGGCGGTGTCCACGCCCATCAGGACCATGTGGTCGCCCTTGCGAAGATCGTCAGCGAGGCCGGTGTTCCCGTCGCCGTGCACATCTTCAGCGACGGCCGCGATACGGCGCCGCGTTCGGGCAAGGAGTTCATCGGGAAGTTCCTGAAAGAACTGCCTGAAAACGTTCAGGTCGCAACCCTGAGTGGCCGCTATTACGCCATGGACCGCGACCGCCGATGGGAGCGCGTGGGCCTGGCCATCGAGGCCATCCGGGATGCGAAGGGGCCCCATGCTACGGATGCCCTTTCTGCGCTTCAGGCCAGCTATGACAGCGACAAGGGAGACGAATTCGTTCTTCCCACGGTGCTGGGGAACTACGCCGGCATGAAGGACGGAGACGGCATCCTGTCGTGCAATTTCCGCGCAGACCGCATCCGTCAGCTTCTGGACGTCCTCGTCCTGCCCGATTTTGCGGAATACGACAGTGGCCGGAAGGTGAAGTTCGCGTCTGTTTGCGGCATGTCGCGCTATTCCGATCATCTGGCTCCACATATGAGCGTCCTGTTCGCCAAGGTCGCACTCGATGACCTGCTGGGCGATGTGGTCTCCAAAGCGGGCAAGACGCAGCTCCGCATGGCGGAGACTGAAAAATATCCGCATGTCACCTACTTCCTGAATGGTGGCCGCGAAGTACAGTTCGAAGGCGAAGAGCGCATTCTGGTTCCGTCCCCCAAGGTCGCGACCTACGATCTCCAGCCCGAAATGTCTGCTCCCGAACTGACGGACAGGGCCGTTGCCGCCATCGAGAGCGGCAAATTCGACATGATCGTGCTGAACTTCGCCAATCCGGACATGGTCGGCCATACCGGCTCCCTTCCCGCTGCCATCAAGGCCTGCGAAACGGTCGATCAGGGGCTGGGCCGCATCAATGACGCGCTTGTCAAAGCCGGCGGCGTCCTGCTCGTAACGGCTGACCACGGCAACTGCGAAACCATGCGCGATCCCGTGACAGGCGGAGCCCATACCTCCCACACGCTGAACGTGGTCCCCGTCATCCTGGCCCATGCCGAGGGCGAGACCATCCATGACGGGCGTCTGGCCGATCTCGCCCCCACCATGCTGGCGCTGATGGGCATCAGGCAACCTGAAGCAATGACGGGTGTGTCCCTGCTTGAAAGCGCCTGATCCACGGCATCTCCTGCCGCTTGCCCTGATGCTGTCGCCGTCTGTCGCGACAGCCCATCATGCGTCTCATCGGCACACCCACCATACTGAAAAACAGGCGCTGACCACACCGGGCGCCGGTCCGAGCGAAGGCCAGAAAGCCCTCGCCCGGGCACAGGCTACGCGACGGGCACTGGAAAAACGTCAGGCCGAGGAGGCTGCGGCCCTGCACGCAAAGCAGATCGCCTCGGCACAGGCAGAAGCAAAAGCCCGGCAGGACAATGCGCGCACCCTTGCCTTCATGGCCCAGACCCATACCGCCCAGTCTGCTGTCGACACGACCCAGAACCGCATCCGGACGCTTCGGGCCAACATTGCGGAGCTGACGGAAAAGCAAACGGCTGTCGAAGCCGACATCCGCCGACAGAATGCGGCGCTGGAGCCTTTGCTTCCCGTCGCAGCACGTCTGTCCATCGCACCTGATGCGGCCCTGCTGGCCTCCCCCGAGACAGCATCGGAAAGCGTGACAGCCCTGTCCATTCTCGGTGGCTTCTCGCGCCTGACCCAACAACGCGCCCAGACGCTCCAGTCACGTCAGGACGAACTCCGCAGGATCAGTGACGATCTGCAGACACAGCAGAAAGAACTGGCGGACCTGTTGGCCGGACAGACCCGTGACCGCAATACCGCAGCAGCCAGGACCCGGATCGCGGCTCGGCAGGAAGCCGCGGCAGATCAGGGCGCACAGAAAGCCCGCAAGGCTGTGGCCGATGCCCTGCAGGCCGCTGCGGACCTGTCTGCAGAAATCGACGCCCTCGTCCGGCAGGAAGCACAGGCCCGCGCCGAACTGGAAAAGGAAGCCGCAGCCCTGACCCGGCAGCACCAGCTCGAACGCGCCCGTCATGCCCGCTCTCAGGCTCAGGCCCTGACTTCGGCCGGTCAGGGCGTATCCAGTTCCGGCGGTCATGCTCCGGTTTCCGGCCATGTCGCCATCCGGTGGAGACAGGCGACGGAAGCGGGTCCCGCAACCGGTATCACCTATGCCGCCCTCTCCTCGGCACCCGTACAGGCCCCCTGTACCGGCCGAGTCGAATTTGCGGGACCTTTCCGGTCTTTTGGACAGATGCTGATCCTCGATTGTGGACGTAACTACCGCTTCGTCCTCTCAGGACTGGGACAGTTGACTGTTTCCGGTGGTCAAAGCATCAGGAAAGCTGCCACACTGGGCCAGATGCCGACCGCTGACGGCATGCTTTTCGTCCAGCTCCGGCACGGCACGCAGGTCGTCAGTCCCGCGCCGTTCCTATGATCCGGTTTGCCGAGCGCGTCTGACCTTGTAGGATCGTTTCTTAATACTTTGGCAACCTGAACCGGCCTAGTCTGCCTCCGAGGCAACGACGGTCAGTACGTTCCTTCGTTCCCGAGGATGGAGATCACATGAAGTTTCGCAGTGGCCTGTTGCTGGGCACCGCCTTTCTGGCCGGACTGGCCATCGGACCGGGCGCCCTGCGTCTTGCGGGCTCCGGGGACTTTCCGGGCGCAGCCCTCGCCCGTGAAATCTCACATGACAACAGCGCGGAAACCGTCCGCCTGCTGACGCTTCTGGGGACGGTCATGGATGTGGTGAAGGCGGAATACGTCCATCCCGTGTCCGACAAGGACCTCATCAATAACGCGCTCGATGGAATGGTGGGCAATCTCGACCCCCATTCCTCCTACATGACCGCGGCACAGTTCCACGACATGCAGACCGAGATTTCGGGCAAGTTCGGTGGTCTGGGCCTTCAGGTTCAGGGTGAGTCCGGACATGTCCGCGTGGTCTCCCCGATCGACGGAACCCCGGCCGCGCGCGCAGGCATCCAGCCCGGTGATTTCATCACCATGGTGGACCACAAGAGCATCGATGACCTGACGCTCGATCAGGCCGTCCGCAAGATGCGTGGCGATCCGGGAACGAAGATCAGCCTGACGATCGTACGTCCCAAGACCGGCAAGACCCTCACCTTCGACATGACGCGTGAGATCGTGCACGTCCAGATCGTGAAATCAGCGCTTTATGGCAGCACGGGCTATATCCGACTGACCGAGTTCGATGACGATCTCGAAGGCGCCATGCATGCGGCTTTCGACAAGCTCAAGGCCCAGGCCACCAAGGCCCCCGGCGGCAAGCTGACCGGCATCATCCTTGACCTGCGCTCCAATCCGGGCGGCAAGCTTGATCAGGCCATTGCCGTCTCGGACGACTTCATCAAGGATGGTGAAATCGTCTCGATCCGTGGTCGCCATGCTGAAAACAACCAGCGCTGGGATGCGAAAGGCACGGATATCACCAATGGTCTGCCGATTGTTGTCCTGACGAATGGCGGCTCGGCCTCGGCCAGTGAAATCGTAGCCGGTGCTCTGAAGGATCATCACCGCGCCATCATCCTTGGCGAAAAGACCTTCGGTAAAGGCTCGGTCCAGACCCTCATCCCGATTGGCGATCAGGGCGCGGTCCGCCTGACCACTGCGCGTTATTACACACCGTCCGGCCGTTCCATCCAGGGTCTGGGCATCACGCCCGATATTCCCGTTGCCGAAACGAAGGACGACGACGCTTACGGATATCGCGAAGCCGACCTGTCCCACATCCTGACGAATATCGGTGGCAACCGGACGAACGAGACCCCGCGGACCGATATCCCGCCGATCGCGAAGTCCATTCCGAAAATGCCGGACGCCAGCTGGCCCGCTTTCGACGCCACGAAACCTGCAACGGATTTCCAGCTTCAGCAGGCCATCAAGGTCATCAATGCCATGGCAGGCCTTTCGAATCCGGCTCCGGCGACGGCACCGGCGACCGAGGTCAAGGCTTCCACGCCCACCGCCCCCAAACCGCCTGAAGCGCATCACTGACAAGGACATCCCGGATCGTGCAGAACCGTCCCGCCTCCAGCCATCCAGGGCTCTGGCAACGACTTCCCGTTATCGGACGCCTTCTGATCGCGTTCTGGGCCGTCCTTCTGGCGGGAGGAGCAGGGGCGACAGCCTTTCTGATGCATCAGCGCAAACCCGCTGTCATCACGAAAGCGACACCACCGGCCAGCCCGTCCCTCCCTGCGCACAACGATTCCTCGATTGCATCCACCCCGGTTCCGAAAGAGACCGCTCCACCCGCCAGAACGACAGAAGTCCAGCCATCACAGGTGGCTCATCCTGCGGCAGGATCAACCGACGTAACGCCTCCCACGCCCCCGGCTGTCATTCCCTCCAAGGCTGTTCCTCCTTCCCCTGCAACGACGTCTACTGCCGTTACACAGCAGCCCCTTCCAGCAGTCGGAACGTCTTCCGCGTCCGGTTCGCCGGAGATCGTCAGAGCAGCCCCGGTTGCCCTTCCAACGGACAAAACCGCCATCGCGATCGTATTGCAGGGCTTTGGATATTCGGATGCCCTGACCTATGACGTGCTCTCACGCATCCCCGCCCCCGTGGCGGTCGGGATCTCACCATATGTCAGCAATATCAGCGACATCATTGCGCGCGCCCATGCCAGCCATCGGGAAGTCTATGTCACCCTTCCCATGCAGAGCGCCCATCCAGAGCGGGTTGATGAAGGCCCGCATGCGCTTGGATATGGAAACTCCGCAGCCGACGACCAGCGCGAACTGGAGTGGTGCCTGTCCCGGGCCACAGGCGCAGAAGGGCTGACGGATGCGTCTGAAAACGGGGACGATCAACCGGGAGGGGGCTATGCGACGTCCCCGGATTTCGTACCGATTGCCAGTTTCATCAGCGGCAAGGGTCTGCTCTATCTGGCAGGCTCCGCACAGGACGGACGTCGCACCCGCGGGATGACGGCAACGGCCTGGATTAATGGCGATACGGATGCGGCCACTCTGGACGCCAGACTTGCAGCCCTGCTTCCGCAGGACGGAAAGCCCACGAAGATCCTGCTGATGGTTGGACCGATCACACCCGTCATGATTGAGCGTCTGGCGAACTGGCTCAGAGGACCTGCAGCAAACAGCTTCGTTCTGGTGCCCCCTTCAGCTTTTGCGGATAGCGGCACCAGCAACGATCAGGCTGCCAATTTCGTATCTTCCAGCTTGAGAGCCCCTCTGTGACTGATCCCCAGACCCTGCCCTATCGCCCGAATGTGGGAATCGCGCTTTTCAACCGGGAAGGCAGGCTGTTCATTGCCCGTCGGGCGGATCTTCCGGGAGGCGTCTGGCAATGCCCCCAGGGAGGTATCGATCAAGGCGAAACGCCTGAAGTCGCCGCCCTGCGGGAGATGGAGGAGGAAATCGGAACGCGTAACGCCTGCATTCTTGCAGAACGCGAGGGCTGGCTTTCCTATGACCTCCCGCTCACCCTGATGGGCAAAGCCCTTGGGGGGCGCTTTCGGGGACAGACCCAGAAGTGGTTCGTCATGGGCTATGAAGGACAGGATACCGATATCCGTCTGGACCTCCACGACCCAGCAGAATTCGACATCTGGGAATGGGTTGAGCCGAACGTCCTGCTGGAACGCAATCTGGGTTTCAAGAAAGCCCTCTATACGGATCTGTTGCCTGAACTGACGGCGCTTTTTCAGGCCGCCGCCAGAGACTGGGTTCGCACCAGTCGCGCATAAAGGCCGTTCTTCCTGAGAAGTTCGGCATGGGTGCCTGATTCGGCAACCGCACCGTGATCCATCACCACAATGAGATCGGCAGCCTGCACGGTGGACAACCGATGGGCCACGATCACGGTCGTCCGGCCTGAACGCAGATTTGCGAGGGCCTTCTGCACCCGTGCTTCACTCTCCGAATCCAGAGCACTTGTGGCTTCATCCAGAAGCAGGACCCGCGGATTGCGAAGCAGGGCACGTGCAAGCGCCACACGCTGGCGTTGCCCGCCAGAAAGCCGGCGACCGCCCGGCCCGACCCGCGTCTCCAGACCGGCCGGCAGATTGTCGAGAAAATCGACCGCCGCCATGGCACAGGCCTTCTCGACCTCAATGCGCGACGCAGACGGACGGCCGATCCAGATATTCTCGATTAGGGACATATCGAACAGGGTCGTATCCTGACTGACATACGCGATGGCATCGCGCAGGGATGAAAGGGTCAGATCCCGCAGATCCACCCCTTCCAGACAGATGCTGCCCTCAGTCACATCATGCAGACGCGGGATCAGGGAGAGCGCTGTGGACTTTCCAGCACCACTCGGGCCGACAAGAGCCACTGTCTTTCCCGGCTGAACATCGAAGGTCAGGTTCTTCAGACCCACACGGCCGTCTTCATAACGATAACTGACCTGCTGAAAAGCCAGATGCCCTTTCCCCGATGGCAGGGATTTCGCACCCGGTCGTTCCATCACAGCGGGAGGTTCATCAATTACGGCAAACACCCGTGACAGGCCCGCCAGCCCCTCCTGAAGAGCCGTATTGAGCGAACCCAATGCCCGGATTGGCCGCGAAGCAGTCAGAAGGGCGGCAATGAAAGCCGTAAAATCCCCCAGCGTCGCACCGCCCTGCGCAGCCCGCCAGCCGGCAAACCCCAGCACCGCGGCTACGGCGGCACCGCCAAGAACCTCAAGAACGGGATCAACGCGCGCGCGTCCTTTTGCAATCCGCAGAAACGCCGAATGCAGCAGATCGAGGGAGTGATCCACACGCGAACTTTCCCGCTCTTCCATGCGATAGATGCGGACTTGACGGGCAAGGGCAAAACTTTCGTTCAGCAAAGCAGATGTCTCGCCGATCTGTTCCTGCATCCCGCCCGAGGCGCGTCGCACTTTTTTACCCAGCTTCTGGATGGGCACAGCCGCAACCGGATAAAGCACCAGAGCGATCAGGCTCAGTTCCCAGTCCGTCACGATCATGGAAATGACCAGCCCCACCACCGTCACGGCATCGCCAAGCGCATTGACTACCCGGATCATGGCCTCCCTGATGGAAACAGCATCAGTGGTGAAGCGGGCTGCCCATTTGGCCGGAGCCTCCTTCTCGATCGTCGAGACGTCCGCCTGAAGGGAATGGGCGAACATGCGCGACTGCAACCCCCGGATCACGGCCAGAACCAGTCCCTGCACGGCGATCGTCTGCCCGTACTGGGACGCGGCCTTGAGCCCGGTCACGATCACGACAAGCGCCGGAACCTGGTACAGGATACGGGAATCATGGGCTGCGAACATATCCACGGCCCGCTTGATGACCGCAGGATAGAGCGCGGTCAGCCCTGCCATCAGGACTGTCAGAACAATCACGGAAATGATCCGTCCGACATGCTGGCGCATTTCCTCGCGCCAGATGCGTTTCATCAGGACGCGGCTGTCCGTATCGAGAGCTGTCGTTTTCGTCATATCCCGGGGTTTAGCAGGCCTTGCGAAAAGGACGAAACCGCCGCTTCACTCCCGGGCGGCAAGGTAGTCCAGACACGCCGCCCGGTCCGGCAAACATCCCTGCGCCATCCACCAGTCCCGACCGGTTCTCAGCCATTCCCCCATTCCCGGCCCCGGCTGGACGCCCTGGGCGATGGCATCCTTGCCTGACAGCGGAAACTCGGGCTGCGGCATAGCCTGCAATCGCGAACGGAACTGGTCCCAAGCCGGATCGGGAGCCCCTGAAAGCCGCGCCTGCTCCAGCCAGCTTCGCGCCACCAGGCGCTCCATACTCTGTTCCACACGCAGACGCCGCAGATCATCATCCGATGAGGCCAGTCCAAGCACAGGCTTGTCTGCGGACCATGCTTCGATCCTTGCACAGTCCGCGTTGGACAGTTTCAGACGCTCTCCCAGTTCGTGGCTTCCGTGACGACAGAGCGCAAACAGGCGAAGCAGTGGATCAGCGGGCGCATCACAGTTCAGCAGGCGATTGAGAGAAGCCGGTTCCGGAAAAGGCAGAATGACCTGAAGCAGCCCGACCCGCTCCATCGCGGCAATCGTTTCCGAAAGGCGGGGGCCAGCCAGTATTCGCAGAATTTCCGATGCGATCCGTTCAGCCGAAAGTGTGCCAATCAGTCCAAGTTGTCCTGATATCGCTTCGCAGGCGGCCCTGTCAGGAGCCCCATCACCATATCGCGCATCAAACCGGAAAAAACGAAGCGCTCTCAACGCATCTTCCCCGATCCGGCGCGATGCTTCCCCGACGAACCGGACACGGCGGTTCTTCAGATCCTCGCACCCCCCGAAATAGTCGTGAAGCGTATCGTGACGGTCCAGAGACATGGCATTGATGGTGAAATCCCGCCGGGCCGCGTCTTCCGTCCAGTCCTGCGTCCAGGCCACGACCGCATGGCGACCGTCCGTTTCCTCATCGCGCCGCAGGGTCGTGATTTCGTAGGGTACCTCCATCAGCACCGCCGTCACGGTACCATGAGAAAGACCTGTCGGGATCACACGGATTCCCGCTTCCTCCAGTCGACGCTGCACGTCTTCAGGCGGCTCCGGAGTCGCAAGATCCAGATCATGAACAGCAACCCCCGCAAGTAGGTCCCGCACCGATCCACCGACAAGCCGCGCCTCAGGCAGGATGTCCCAGATCCGCTCCAGCCCTCTCCGGTCCGGAAGCTGCTCCAGCAGGCCGGATTTCTGCATCACGCGGGGCGCGAAAGCGGAAAGAAGCAGTCCTGACTCCAGACACCCAGACAGGGCTGCCCCTTCACATGTCCGGGAACGGCAAGGGCCGCGAGTTCGTAATGCAGGGCGCGCGTGATTCGCGCCTGAATGGGGAATGCTCCCTCGCCATCACGGACATGCACATACGGCACTGCGGCGCACTCGTCAGAGGGCCGATCCCAGTCACATGACAGGGGGTGTTCGGGCCCGACGCAGATCAGTTCGTCCATGTTCGTCCGGAAACACAGATTCTGCTGACGCCCACAGGTCCCGCGAAAATCCAGCTCAACCGCTACAAATGGCGCATCCTCGACCTGGATGATGCCCTGTTCCATCGGCGTTTTCAGCCAGTACGTCCCTTCGGGATCGCGGGTCAGCATCGAAGAAAACATGCACAGCATGGCTTTGCGTTTGATCGCAGAGCCCCGGTAGAGCCAGGTGCCATCGCGCTGAATAAGAAAAGGTAGCAGCCGGGGGCCCGCACCGGGCGTTCCGGGAAAGGAAGACGGGGGCATCAGGGGATCTGGAGACAGGGAGACGTCAGGACGGGCCGCCTGCCGGAACTCATGATCGCTCAATTTTCCCTCCAACTGCATAAAAACTCTCTTCTCACACCAACTTGGGTGCAATCGAGCCTTGATGAAACCCCCACACCTGTCAGACTGGCGTCATGAGCGAGCAGCAATATTCTTCCGGCGTTTCCGCCGGCACCCTGCAGGGCGAGGCGGACGTGGCTGAAGCCGACCGTCTGGCCCCGGTTCTTCGTCACGTCCGTCAGGCCATCGGCGAAATTGTTCTCGGCCAGGACAGCGTCATTGAACAGGTGCTTGTCACGATCCTGTCCGGTGGTCACGCGCTTCTGATGGGCGCGCCGGGCTTGGGCAAGACGCTTCTGGTCAATACGGCCTCCCGCGTGCTGGGTCTGGACGCCACGCGCATCCAGTTCACGCCCGACCTGATGCCTTCGGACATCACGGGCGCGGAGATCCTTGATCAGGATGCGGACGGGCGTCGTGCATTCCGCTTTCTCCCCGGCCCGATCTTCGGCCAGCTTGTCCTTGCCGACGAAATCAACCGTGCCAGCCCGCGCACCCAGTCCGCCCTGCTTCAGGCCATGGCGGAACGCCGTGTCACGCAGGGTGGCAAGGATTACGCCCTCCCGCGCCCATTCCACGTTCTCGCGACCCAGAATCCGATCGAGCAGGAAGGTACCTACCCCCTGCCCGAAGCGCAGCTCGACCGTTTCATGCTCCAGATCAGCCTCGGATTTCCGGATCGGGATGCGGAACGCCAGATGCTGCTTCAGACGACCGGCGCCACGACACCAACGGTGTCTGCCCTGATGAATGCCGAAAGCCTTCTCGCGGCCCAGAACCTCGTCCGACGCCTGCCCGTCGGCGATCAGATCGTGGATGCGATCCTGACACTGACGCGCTCGCTGCGCCCGGAAGATCCATCTGCCTCGCCAGAAGTACGGGATGCCGTGTCCTACGGCCCCGGTCCCCGTGCGGCGCAGGCGCTGATGATCGCAACCCGGGCCCGTGCGCTGCTTGATGGCCGTCTGGCACCCAGCCTTGATGACGTCGTGGCCCTCGCAAGCCCGGTCCTGTCCCACCGTATCGGACTGGGCTTTGGCGCCCGCGCCTCGGGAACGGATCGCGAAGCCCTGATCCGCAAGCAGGCGCAGGCCCTCCTCTGATCGCCGTGAAAAGTCCGTCTGATACCCTGCGCAGCTTCTTCCGCCGCAACCGGGGCACCGCATCCGGCACGCCGTCCGCACAGGCAGAAAGTCTGGCTCTCCCCGCGCTCGTTCTTGAAGCCGAAAAGATTGCCGCAAGCCTGCAAAGCGGTGTTCACGGTCGCAGACGTTCAGGCGCGGGCGAGGATTTCTGGCAGTTTCGCCCCTATCACACCGGCGAACCCGCAACGTCCATCGACTGGCGGCAGTCTGCCCGCTCTCCGGTCGAGGACACGTTCTGGGTCCGTGAACGCGAGCGGGAAAATGCCCAGTCGCTGATGCTGTGGTGCGACCCGTCGCCATCCATGCAGTGGCGCTCGTCCGATGCCCTGCCGACCAAGGCGGAGCGGGCCCAGCTCTGCACGCTGGCGCTGGCTTCCGCATCCCTTCGGGGTGGTGAGCGCGCGGGACTGCTAACCGGGATTGAGGCGGGACGTGCGCTGGCTGGCCGACAGGTCCTACCGCGGCTGGCCGCCTCCCTCCTGCATCCCGATGCGGACGAACCAGAGTTCCCGCGCATGGCGCTCGTTCCCTCCCGCTCCGATCTGGTCGTGATCAGCGATTTTCTGTGGGACGAAGACCGTATCGACACCTTTCTCAAGACCTGCGCCAGCCGCCCGGTAAGAACCCATCTTCTTTGCATTCTCGATCCTGCGGAACGGGAGCTGAAACGCTCCGGACGAATCCGTTTCGAGGGCCTTGAAGGCGGCGTTCTGACGCTTCCGGCGATGGAAAGCCTTGGCCCCGCCTATGAACAGGCCATGAATGCCCATCTCGCAGCCCTGAAACAGAATGCGGCGTCTTTCCATGCCGACTGCATCGTGCATGATACGTCGCAGAACCCGCTTCCCGCCCTACTGGCGCTTCACATGGCCCTGGGAGGCGGCCGATGATCCTTCTCGCCCCGTTCCTGCTGCTCGGTCTTCTCACGCTGCCCGCATTGTGGTGGCTGGTCCGTGCCACGCCGCCCGCTCCGCAGGAGCAGTCCTTTCCGTCCCTGTTGATCCTGAAGCGGCTGACCGCCCGGCGTGAAGATGCAGCCCGCTCTCCGCTCTGGCTCCTGCTTCTGCGCATGGCGGCCGTGGCCCTCGTCATTTTCGGACTGGCCCGCCCTGTGCTGACGCCACATCAGGCTGAAGCCGGCAACGGTCCTCTCACCCTCGTTCTCGATGATGGCTGGGCCGCCATTCCCCACTGGAACGAGCGTATTTCCGCGGCTCTGGCCCTCGGCGAGACTGCGATCCGCAGCGGTCAGGATGTGACACTCCTGCATGCCGCGCGAGCGCCCGATGGCGCGATGCCTGAAGCGTTCACGACACATGACGCGCACGCTTTGTCTGAACATCTGTCCCGCCTGCGTCCTCAGCCCTGGCCCACTGACCGTCAGGCACTCGCGACCCTGCTCCAGCACCGGGACTTGTCCGGCCAGCGCATGATGATCCTTTCGGACGGGCTGGCCACAGGCGGAGACACCGCTCTGCATGGGGCGCTCGCAAAGGCCCGTTCCGTTCAGGACATGCGCTGGAATGGCTGCAACATTCTGCGTCTTGCCGCGTCTACCGGCCAGGACGGCGCCCTTCATGCCAGAGTGGACACGCTCTCCTGCCCGACACGGACCATGACGCTGCATGCCGCCAACGCCAATGGCGGAACACTCGCGGCGTATCCCGTCAAAACCGGTCAGGACCAGACCATTTCGCTCCCGCCTCTCCTGCGGAACCAGCTCGATCATCTGACACTGGAAGGCGCGACCGGCCCGGCTGCTGTCCATCTGATGGGACAGGCCGATCACCGCCGCCCCGTGGGCATCCTACAGACGCCCGGCGATGCCACGCCGCTCGTCGGATCGGCCTTCTTCCTCAACCGCGCATTGCAGCCCATTTCCGACCTGCATAGCGGGGACGCCACGGCCCTTCTCGGTGCCCCCCTGTCTGTCCTGATCGCAACCGACGGGGCGCTTTCCGGCGATCAGACGCGGACCCGCGTCCTGAACTGGGTCCGTCATGGCGGCATGCTCGTCCGTTTTGCAGGCCCCGGCCTCGCTGCCGATCAGGCTGCGGATTCCGATGCCACGTCCGATGCGCTCCTGCCCGTCCATCTCATGAGCGGGATGCGGCAACTCGGCGGTCCCATGTCCTGGGGCAAGCCGCAGACGCTGGCGTCGTTCCCCGAGACCTCACCGTTCTCGGACCTGACGATCCCGCCCGATGTCACTGTCTCCCGACAGGTGCTGGCGAAGCCCGAGACCGGCCTGACGGATCATGTCTGGGCCGCGCTGAGTGACGGCACACCCCTCGTCACCGCACGGGCAGAAGGCAATGGCGAGATCGTCCTGTTCCATGTCACGGCCTCGCCCGACTGGTCCAATGTGCCCCTGTCCGGCCTGTTCCCCGATATGCTGGAACGCCTGATCGAACGTTCGGCCGGCGTTGCAGGCGGCGGTCCTTCGGAACTGGCACCATGGCGCATCCTTGGAAGCGACGGGGGGCTCGTCATGCCGCCACAGGCTGCACGCTCCATCCGCGCCTCGGATCTGACCCATACACCCGTCTCGGTCAGTCACCCTGCCGGGCTCTATGGTCCGGCCCACGGAACGCGCGCCCTCAACCTGGCCGATACCGCACCACAGATGAAGGAAGAGCCCCTGCTCGGAACCGCGATCTCACCGGACGGCGCCCATGCGGATCGCCCGATTGGTCCCGCGCTGATGGCTGCGGGCCTGCTGCTGCTGCTGCTGGATCTGGTCCTGTCCCTACGCAGGCGGGGCCTGCTGGGTGCTCTGGCGGTCGCCGGTCTCCTGCTTCTGCCAATGGCCCAATCCCACGCTCAGGCACCGGCTTCGCTTCCGGCAACAGTGCCGCAGGCCGCACTCGAGACACGGCTGGCTTATGTTCTCACGGGGCATGACGATATCGACACCGTCTCCCGCGAGGGACTTCAGGGCCTCTCCGATTATACGACAGCCCGCAGTTCCGCGACGCTGGGCCATCCGGACGGTGTCACGCCGGGCAAAGATGATCTGGCGTTCTATCCACTCCTGTACTGGCCGATCAGGCCGGATGCCCAGCCCGATGCTGAACGTACCAAAGCCCTCAACGCCTTCATGGATCATGGCGGTATCCTGCTGATCGACGAGCAGGGCGCGGGGACCGATACGGATTCCGGAACCAGTTCCGCAGCCCGGGCCGCGCTTCAGCGCGTGACGGACGGCCTCGTCGTGCCGCCGCTCGCCAAGCTGACCGAAAAGCACGTTCTGGCGCACACCTTCTATCTGCTGCACAGCGGCTTTCCCGGCCGCGTTGCCGGGCAGCCGGTCTATGTCGCGCGCAACGGGGACGAGGCGAATGATGACGTCAGCCCCGTCATCATCGGCAATGGCGACTGGGCGCATGCCTGGGCCGTAGACGGATCGGGCAACCATCCTTTCGCGGTCATTCCCGGGAGCGAGGACCAGCGCACGCAGGCTTACCGTTTCGGCGTGAACATGGTCCTGTATGCCCTGACCGGAAACTACAAGAACGATCAGGCCCAATACCCCGAAATGCTCCGCCGTCTCGGCAGTCCCGATCCGGGAGCAGCGGCCGCCAGCCCCGACAGCGTTGATGAGGAGGACGCACCATGATGTTCGACCTTTCTCCCATGCTGCCGGTCTGGCTTCTGATCACTCTGGCCGTTCTGACCATTGCAGGTGCACTCTATGGAGCCGTGCGTGGCGCGCGCGGCATGCTCTGGCGGGCACTGGCGGTTCTGGCTCTTCTGGGCTGGCTGTCCGGACCGCGTTCGCTCCATCCGGTGCTGCGTCCCGTGCCGCAGGATGCCCTGCTGGTCGTGGACCGCTCGGCGTCCATGCAGGTCGGCCACCGGACCGCCATCGCGGATCAGGCCGCCGAACAGATCATGCAGGACGCAGCCCATCTTCCGGGGCTGACGCTGCACCGCGTGGATGTCCCCGGCGGCACCGGTCACGGAACCCGTCTGTTCGAGGCGCTGGACCACGCCGATCTGCCGCAGGGGCGTTTCGCGGGAGCCATCGTCGTGACCGATGGCATGGATCATGACGTTCCGCCCCATCTGCCCCCCCGCTTTCATGGGGCGAACGGGCAGACGCTTCCGCTGCATCTTCTGCTGACGGCGCATGGCGAGGAACAGGACCGACGCCTGCGCATCCTGAGCACACCGCCCTATGCCATCGTCGGGCAGAACGCCACGATCCGCGTTCAGGTAGACGATCTGGGCGCTCCGAACGCTTCGGATGCCATTCTCACGATCCGCTCCGGCGACGCCCCGCCGCAGACACGCCCCATCCAGACCGGTACGCCGCAGGACATCACGCTGCCGGTCCAGCATCCCGGCGAGACGCTGGTCGGCCTGTCCGTATCCCCTCTGGCCGGGGAAGCGTCCACCGAGAACAACAGTGAGGTCGTCCGCATCCGTGGCGTCCGGGACAGGCTGCGCGTGCTGCTGGTTTCGGGTGTGCCCAATCAGGGTGAGCGCGTCTGGCGCCGTCTGCTGAAGGCCGATCCATCCGTGGATCTCGTTCACTTCACCATCCTGCGTTCCCCGAACACCGATGACGGCACCCCGCTGTCGGATCTGGCCCTGATCCCCTTCCCCATTCGGGAACTGTTCCAGGAAAAGATCCGCAGCTTTGACCTCATCATTCTGGACGGCTTCCGCAACAGCAACATCCTGCCCGACGAATACCTGACCAATATCGCCGATTACGTGCGCAATGGCGGCGGCCTTCTCGTCACCGCCGGACCAGAGTTCACGCAGGACGGCACTCTTCAGGACACCAGCCTCGCGCAGGTTCTGCCCGCGCATGTCGGCACGGACGGAATCGTTACACGCGCTTTCCGGCCCGCCCTGACCGATCTGGGTAAAACGCATCCGGTCACGGCTGGCCTGACGGAAGACTGGGGGCCCTGGTACCGTGCACTTCGCCCCGACCAGTCCCATGGCGAGGACCTGATGCACGGCCCTGACGGAGCACCGCTGCTTCTTCTGGACCGGGTGGATCGTGGGCGCGTAGCCATGCTGATGTCGGATCAGCTCTGGCTCTGGTCGCGCGGTGAAGGCGGCGGCGGACCGCAGGCCGAACTCCTGCGCCGCCTGTCGCACTGGCTGATGAAAGAACCGGACCTCGAGGAAAACCGTCTCACGGCCCGGATCGAGAACGGACAGCTCACCGTAGAGCGTCATGCCGCTGGTCAGGCGGTTTCACCTGAAGCCTTCGTGACCGCCCCGGACGGCAAGCGCCAGCCCCTGACACTGACCCGGACGAACGGCGTCTGGCACGCCACGGCCCCTGCCACGATCCCCGGAATCTGGAGCGTCCGGCAGGATGGTCTCGTCGCTTTTGCCAGCCCGGTCTCCCATGATCCGCTGGAACGTCAGGATCTGCGCGCAACTGCGACCGTCATGGGCGGTACAGCCAAAGCTTCCGGCGGAACCGTGTCATGGATCGCGGATCACACGCCGCATCTGCGCCAGGTTCCCACAGGCTCGGCCATGAGCGGTTCGGACTGGATGGGCCTGCCCATCACCACCGCAGCAGTCGCAGGCGAGACCCGGACGAAAGACCTCATTCCCGCCTGGGCGGCCCTGCTCGCAGCCCTGATTTTCCTCGCAATCGGATGGTGGCGGGAGGGGCATTGAAAAAATGTCACATTCCGCCCCCCTCAGGACGCATCTGCAGACTCGCACAGGACGATCGATCACAGTATATTGGCATTATGCGACTGCTCCCCACCCTGCCCCGCCTGCTGCTCGTTGCCGCTCTGGCAATGACGCCGACGATTCTCGTACCCTGGCATCATGCCCAGGCTCAGGATGCCGACGACGCCGAGGCTGAACAGGAAGCCGAGGCCAACCAGAAAAAGGCCGAGGCGCGCAAGGCCGCCCAGCGCGCCGCTCCCCCTTCCGCCCTACCTGGAGCAGAAGGGTCCGGCGACGATGCCGGTCATGCCCGCGCCGACGTGAACCCGACCACGGCTCTTTTTGACGCCATCAACCGGGGCTCGCTGAATGCCGCCAAGGAGGCGCTCAACCGTGGTGCCGACATGGGCGGGCACAATGTGCTGGATCAGACGCCGCTGGACATGGCCATCGACCTGAATCGCAAGGACATCATGTTCCTGCTGCTGTCGATGCGAACCTACAACCCGGATGGCAGGATCGAGAACAGCGTCTCCGATCATGGGATCGAGATGAAGAACGGCAATGGCCATCTGACGATCGGCGGCAAATCCGTCACCCCGCAACGATCCCTGGTCGCAGCCACTCCCCATTTCGATACAAGCGGAGGCAAAGCAGATCCCTCGGTCGGCTTCCTCGGTTTCGCAGGACACTAGGTTTTCTGACCCAGACACAAAAAAAAGCCGGAGATTAGCCTCCGGCTTTTTTCATACCCACAGCGTTCAGCCGTCAGCCGACGTTGCGCAGTGCCTGACTTTCCTGCCTCAGCACGTCAATCTGGACGAACTGACCGTCCCGCTCGAAATACCAGAACGTCCAGCCATTGCAGGACGGCGCATTGGTCAACATCGCACCGAGCTTGTGAATGGACCCGCGCTGGCTGCCCGACACAAGCGTACCATCGGGCGTGACTGTCGCCTTGAGACGCTTCTGCCGATCATAGAGCAGCGTTCCGGCCGGGAGTGCTCCCGTCTCCACGAAACTTCCGAACGGAATACGTGGCATTTCACGCTTGGCAGGCGTCGTCGCCAGTTGTTCGGACGTCAGGCGCTCTTCACGCGCCACACGCTCCCGCGCCGCCTTGACGTAATCCGGATGCCGTTCAATGGCGATGTAATGACGTCCCAGACGCTTCGCCATCGCCGGCGTCGTTCCGCTTCCGCAGAACGGATCCAGCACCACGTCATTGGCATTGGTGGATGCCACCAGCACACGATGAAGCAGGCTTTCAGGCTTCTGCGTCGGATGAAGCTTCAGGCCGTGCTCGTTCTTCAGGCGCTCATTTCCCGTGCACAGCGGCAGATACCAGTCCGAACGCATCTGAAGATCGTCGTTGAGGGCCTTCATGGCCTGATAGTTGAACCGGTACTTGCTCTGCGGACCACGCGCCGCCCAGATCAGCGTCTCATGTGCATTGGTGAAACGTCGCCCGCGGAAATTCGGCATCGGGTTGGACTTGCGCCAGACGATATCGTTCAGGATCCAGAAGCCCAGATCCTGCATGATCGCACCCAGCCGAAAGACGTTGTGATACGACCCGATGACCCAGATCGTGCCATCCTTGTGCAGGATCCGGCGCGCTTCACTGAGCCATTCGCGCGTAAAATTATCGTAGGTCGCGTAATCCGCGAACTTGTCCCAGTCATCATCCACACCGTCCACGACAGTTTCGTCCGGACGGCGCAGCTCGCCGCGTAGCTGAAGGTTGTACGGTGGGTCGGCGAAAATGCAGTCCACGCTCCCATCGGGAAGCGTCTTCATCGTCTCGATGCACTCTCCACGCAGGATCTGGTCGACGGGAAATTCACCGCTCATGCTGCGTGTGCCTCTGCTTCAATCATGTTTCGTATTGGCGCGAACCCGCGCCTGTGATGGGGTGTCACCCCCCGGAGCTTCAGACCCTGCATGTGCGCAGCCGTGCCGTAACCGGCATTACGCTCCCAGCCATAGGCATCATGCCGTATCGCCAGACGCGCCATCAGGCGGTCCCGAGTCACCTTGGCGATGATGGAAGCCGCCGCAATGGACAGGCTGATCCCGTCGCCACCGATCACCATTTTTATGGGGCATGGCAGCTTCGGGGCATGTTTGCCGTCCACAAGCGCCAGATCAGGTGTCCGGCCAAGCCGGGACAGGGCACGCCGCATCGCCAGATAACAGGCCTGGGCAATATTGATCTGTTCGATTTCCGAAACAGATGCCGCACCAATGCCAATCAGAGCCTGCTCATCGGCAATCAGGGCCTCATAGGCCAGTATCCGGCGCCGGGCTGTCAGTTTCTTGGAATCATCGAGCAGGGAAGACAGGGTTTCTGACGGAGGCGCTGTGAATGCGACGGCAGATGCCACAACCGGCCCCGCCAGAGGACCACGCCCGACTTCGTCGATCCCGACGACCAGCCCCCCATGGGCAGCTTCAAGGGCGTAATCCGGCATTCCTGAGCATTCTCCCCGACAGATCACCCCGAAAACAGGTGACCGAATCGGTTGTGAATCATGGCGACTCGAAAGGGAAGCCTAAAAATGCATTATTCCCAAGTTTAGTATGTCAAGTGTGGTTCGAAAGACTCTTTCCCCGAGGCTTCAGAGTTCTTCCTGATCGTCATCCTGCCCGGACACCGGCGGTTTCGATGGCGCGGGCTGATTCATCTGCCCCTGACGGGTCTGAAGTTCGCTCTCGATCTGGGGAAGCTGGTAGATCTTTTCCGTCACATTGGCCGCCAGCAGCACCAGACTGACCAGCAGCAGGGACAGGCCGCGCCCGACGATCTGCCGCCGCCGCCAGAAGTATCCCGGCAAAAACAGCCACCACCAGAAACCCGGCGGCGTCTGTCCACCTTCACGGATGGAATTGCGGTCCAGCGTGAAAGCCGTGAAGAACAGGGCCAGTGACATGATCCCGATGATGGAGAACGTCCCCATCCGCTCACTGTCCGGAATCTGGCGCCAGTCGAGAATCAGAAGCGTCAGACGCTGGATCAGCCATGGTCCGACCAGCAGGACCCAGGCCCAGTGTTCCGAAATGCCCGAGGACATGCGCAGGAGGCCCGTCAGCGGAGACACCAGCCCGGCAGCGCTGGCCGGTCGCCAGGCCTCGCCAAACTCCGGCGTCCAGACCAGCGTCTCGGGCCTGATGCGCTGCTGCATGATCAGGCGCAGGATTTCTTCACGGGAAACGGGACCGGCCTGCTGCCCGTTGTTCTCGTAAAACCATTCCATGCAAAAAAGCCTCCCGGATTACTCCGGAAGGCTTCTAGCACAAAGACCCTGCTGTGGTCGAAAGGGCCGTTGCCGCCTCAGGAACTTTTGCGACCGAACAGCAGTCCGCCCACGATCATGCCCACAACCGTGGCAATCACCAGCGAGATCAGGGGACGATCCTGAACGAAAGCCGTTGCGGCCTCGAGCTTGGTTTCGCCCTCATCATACAGATCGGCGAATTCCTGCTGCGCCATGCCGGAAAGCTGGTCGAACTTGCCTTCTGCCTGAAGCTTGGCATCGCCGGTCAGACCGCCAACACCGTCCTTGACCTTGCCCTTGACGTCATCAAGGAGGCCCTCGACCTTCGTTTCAGTTGTATCAGCCATCTTGTTCTCCTCTGTCCGGATAAACCTGTGTCCGCATTCCAACGCGTGACGGGAGCATCCGGTTCCAGTCCGATATGATCCCTGACCGGAAAAGAGACAAGCCCCACGAACAAGTAACAGAACGTATCATTTACGCTCATTTTGCCTTTCATTACCAAAACTGAACAGGATTTAAGGTCGCGTCATGGCAGGCGGGGACCACCTGCCGTATAAGTATGGAAACATACAGCATCGCCGCCTGAGAGCACTGCGCTCTGGTATACGGGAAAGACAGAACCACCATGGATCAGCAGACGGCCGGCTCCAGCGACCGCCTTACGAACAGCACCGCCCAGTCCGCCCCACCTCCCGCACGGTCCCGTCGGCGCTGGATCCTCTGGGGCGTTGTCCTTCTGGTCGCTCTTCTGATCCTGTTCGCGATCTTCCGTCCCCATGGCGCGACGCACAGACATGGTCATGGCTCCGCCGCGACCGACGGAAACGTCCAGCCCGTCGCCGTTGCGACCGCCCATACCGGCGACATGCCCGTGATCTTTCAGGAAATCGGTACGGTCGTTCCGGTCACGAACGTGACCATCACGCCCCGCGTCAACGGCCATATCGCGGCCGTCTATTATCAGGAAGGCCAGCACGTCCATAAGGGTGACGAACTGGAACTGATCGATCCGCGCCCCTACGAGGCCACGCTCGCCCAGTATCGCGGCACGCTTGCCGCGGATATTGCGCAGCTTGAAAAGGCCCGTGTGGACAACGCCCGTTACCAGCGCCTGATCAAACAGAACTCGACCTCGGCCATGACGGCCCGGGATCAGGAGTTCACGGTGCAGCAGCTTGAAGGTCAGGTCGAGTTCGACCGCGCCAATGTCCGCAACGCCGAGCTGAACGTGATGTACTGTCACATCATCGCCCCGGTCGAAGGCCGTGTCGGTATCCGCGCCCTCGACGTTGGCAACTATGTCACCGCTGGCCAGTCCGGTGGGCTGACGGTCCTGACACAGATGCAGCCCATTTCCGTGATTTTCACGGTTCCGCAGAACCAGCTTGGTGAAGTCGCAACACATCTGCGTGAGGCCGGCGAGCTGACGGTCGAAGCCTGGAACAGCGACAACACCCAGAAACTCGCCACCGGCACCGTCAAAGCCCTCGACAGCCAGATCGACACCTCCACCGGAACGGTCCGGATGCGTGGCATTTTCGCAAATGAGGACGAGCACCTCTTCCCGAACCAGTTCGTTAACCCCCACCTGCTGGTCACGACACTGCACAATGCCCTGCTCATCCCCGGCAACGCCCTGCAGACCGGCCCGGATGGCCGCTTCGTCTATCGCGTCAAGCCGGACATGACCGTGGAAGTCGTCCCCGTTACCGTGGGCACGACAGACAGCACGAATGCCGTAATCCAGAAGGGCCTGAATGATGGCGACCGCGTCGTGACCGATGGCGTCAGCCATCTGCGTCCGGGCCAGAAGGTCTCAATCCCCGATACCTCTTCGGCAGCAAAGCAGACCACGGAAGCCGAACAGCAGACGGCTGGCCAGCACCGTCGTCACCGGAACGGCCAGCAGAGCTCCGATGCACCGCAGAAAACGAACGATCCGTCCTCGCCCGCCGATACCGGCAACCACTGATCGCCGACCAGAACAGCAAGATTAGGGAACAGCAAGACCGTGAATCCGTCCCGCCTGTTCATCGAGCGCCCGGTTGCCACCAGCCTTCTGATGTTCGCCATCCTGTTGAGCGGTCTGCTCGGCTACCATTTCCTGGCCGTGTCGGCCCTGCCGCAGGTCGAATATCCGACGATCACGGTCTCGACCTTCTATCCGGGTGCCGGCCCGGACGTCATGAGCACGTCCGTCACCGCGCCGCTGGAAACCCAGCTTGGCCAGATGGCCGGGCTGGACCAGATGACGTCCCAGTCGTCCGGTGGCGCCTCGGTCGTGACCCTGCGCTTCGGGCTCGACATGTCGATGGACGTGGCCGAGCAGGAAGTGCAGGCGGCGATCAACAACGCCACCTCCCTGCTGCCCAGCGATCTGCCCGCGCCCCCGATCTATGCGAAGGTCAATCCGGCTGACACCCCCGTCCTGACGCTCGGCATCACGTCCAAGACGCTGCCGCTTCCCGAGGTCGAGGATTACGTCAACACGCGTCTTGAGCAGAAGATCAGCCAGATTTCCGGCGTCGGCCTCGTCACGCTGTCGGGCGGCAACCGCAAAGCCTACCGGATCCAGGTCAACATTCCGAAGCTGACCTCCTACGGCATCGCGATCGACACACTGCGGACCATCATCAGCACGGTAAACGTCAATTCGCCGACTGGTACGTTCGACGGCCCCAAACGCTCCACCTCGCTGCGCATCGACGGTCAGATCCAGTCCGTCGAACAGCTCATGAACCAGGTGATCGCGTACCAGAACAATGGCCCGATCCGAGTGCGCGACATCGCAACCGTCGTCGAAGGTGCCGAAAATGCGCAGCTCGCCGCCTGGTCCAACCGCACGCCCGCGCTGATCCTGAACGTACAGCGCCAGCCCGGCGCGAACGTCATCGGCGTCGTGGACAACGTGCTGCGCGTCCTGCCGCAGCTCAAGCTCGACCTGCCGCCTGGCATTGACGTCACGCCCCTGACCGACCGCACCACGACCATCCGCGCCTCGGTCAATGACGTGGAATATGAACTCGCACTGGCCATGCTGCTGGTTGTGGGCGTGATCTTCGTATTCCTGCGGAACGTTCCGGCGACGATCATTCCCAGCCTGTCCGTCCCGCTGTCGCTGATCGGCACGCTGGCGGCGATGTATCTGCTGGGCTTCTCGCTCGACAATCTCTCGCTGATGTCCCTGACCATCGCGACCGGCTTCGTCGTCGATGACGCCATCGTGGTGATCGAAAACATCGCCCGTTACGTCGAGGCCGGCGAAGACCGCTATACTGCCGCCCTGAAAGGCGCGGGCGAAATCGGCTTCACCATCATCTCGCTGACGGTCTCGCTGATCGCCGTGCTGATCCCGCTGCTGTTCATGAAGGATGTCGTCGGGCGTCTCTTCCATGAATTCGCGATGACGCTGTCCATCACCATCATCATTTCCGCCATCGTCGCCCTGACGCTGGTCCCGATGATGTGTGCACGCCTGCTGTCTGACACGCATGCACCCTCCACGAAGAACACCGTGTGGAGCCGTCTGTCCAACAGCACCGAACGCGGCATCAATGCGCTGATCGCGGGCTATGGCCGCTGGCTCGACGTCGTGCTGCGCTTCCGTGTCACGACCCTTCTGGTCACACTCGGCACGATCGTCCTGACCGGCGTTCTGGCCTGGACCATCCCCAAGGGCTTCTTCCCGACACAGGACACCGGCGTCATCCAGGGCATCTCCGTGATGTCGCAGGCCATTTCCTTCGAGGGCATGAAGGATCGTCAGGCCGCCCTTGGAGACGTGATCCTCAAGGATCCGGACGTCGCCAGCATCTCGTCCTTCGTCGGGATCGACGGCCAGAACATGACGCTGAATGTCGGCCGCTTCCTCATCAACCTCAAGCCGCGCGAGCAGCGGACAAGCGATCTCCAGACAATCCTGCGCCGCCTGTCTTCCGTCGGACAGCAGGTGATCGGCGCCGAACTCTATGTCCAGCCGATTCAGGACCTGTCGCTGGATTCCTCGATTTCCGCCACGCAGTACCAGTTCATGCTGGAAAACCCGGATTACGACACCTTCAAAACCTGGGTGCCGAAATTCGTGGATGCACTGCGCAAGGAGCCGTCGCTGACGGATGTCACGTCCGATCTTCAGGCCGAGGGACTGGTCGCCCAGCTCTCGCTCGACCGTCCGACCGGTGCGCGTTATTCCATCACGCCGCAGACGATCGACAACCTTCTGTATGACAGCTACGGCCAGCGCCAGATCACCACGATCTATACGCAGTCCAACCAGTACCGCGTCATTCTGGAAGCCGATCCGAAACTCCAGACCGATCTGACCTCCCTGAGCCAGCTCTACCTGCCGGGCATTTCGTCCGAAGCCGGTGGCAGCACGTCGGGTCCGACACGCCAGCCGACATCCGGTCTCGTGCCGCTGTCGCAGGTGACGACGATGACACATTCGCTGTCGCCGCTGCTCATCAGCCATTACGGCCAGTTCCCGGCCACCACCGTCTCGTTCAACGTGGCCAGCGGCTATTCGCTGGGTACCGCGACCGACGCCATCGAACGCGTGGAAAAGCAGATCGGCCTGCCGCCCGAGTTCCAGACCGCCTTCCAGGGCACGGCTGCGGCGTTCCGCTCGTCGCTATCGAACGAGGTCTGGCTGGTCATGGCGGCCGTGATCGCGGTCTATATCGTGCTGGGCATTCTCTATGAGAGCTACGTCCATCCGATCACGATCCTCTCCACCCTGCCTTCCGCCGCCATCGGTGCTCTGATCGGGCTTTATCTGTTCGGGATGGATCTCGACATCATGGGCATCATCGGCATCGTGCTGCTGATCGGCATCGTGAAGAAGAACGCCATCATGATGATCGACTTTGCGCTCGAAGCCGAACGTCTGGAAGGCCATACCCCACTTGAATCCATCAAGCGCGCGGCCCTGCTCCGCTTCCGTCCGATCCTGATGACAACGCTGGCCGCCCTGTTCGGCGCCCTGCCCCTGCTGGTCGGTACGGGTGTCGGCTCCGAACTGCGTCGTCCGCTGGGTGTGGCCATCGTCTTCGGCCTGATGATGTCGCAGCTCCTGACCCTGTTCACCACGCCCGTCATCTATCTGTTCATGGATGAACTCGGCACGAAAACCCGCGCCTTCATCAAGCGCCACCGTCGCAGCAGCCCGCCGTCACAGCCCCCGAAACCCCAGACCTCCAACCCCCAGACAGGCGCTCCGTGAATCTGGTCCGCCTCTTCGTTCTGAGGCCCGTCGGCACGACGCTGCTGGCCATTGCTCTCGTGATCGGCGGCATCATGGGGTACTTCACCCTTCCCGTCGCCGATCTTCCGGACGTGGACTTCCCGGTCATTATGGTGACCGCGAACCAGCCCGGCGGTTCCCCCTCCGAAATCGCAAGCACGATCGCCGGACCTCTGGAACGCCACCTGGGCGCAATTTCCGGCGTGACCGAAATGACGTCGGAATCCACGGTCAACCAGACGCGCATCACCCTTCAGTTCGATCTCTCTCGGGACATCAATGGCGCAGCGCGTGACGTGGAAGCTGCCCTTCAAGGCGCGCGGCAGGACCTGCCCACGACCCTGCGCAGCAACCCGACCTACATGAAGGCAAACTCGAACGGTCCACCCGTCCTCGCGCTGACGCTGACCTCCAGCACCCGGACACCCCAGGAACTCTACGACTTCGCCAGCAACATCCTCATCCCCCAGCTCAGCCAGATCCAGGGGGTGGGTGATGTGGACATCCGTGGCGCATCCCTTCCCGCCGTGCGCGTCGAGATCAATCCGCTCCGCCTGTTCCGCTACGGGATCGGCTTCGAGGATCTTCGCGCCGCCCTGGCTTCCGCCAATGCCCATACGCCCAAGGGCTTTCTGGATGCCAACGGCGCGCGCATGATGCTGTCCACCAACGATCAGGCCACGAAGGCAGAGGAATACCGCGACCTGATCATTGCCTATCGCGACAGCCAGCCCGTCCGTCTCACGGATGTTGCGGAAGTCAATGACGGCGTCGAAGATCTGCGTCAGGCCGGCTATCTCAACGGTGAGGCTGCCATCATCTGCACCGTGTTCACGCAGGGCGGGGCCAATGTCATCAAGACGATCGACGGGATCCGCACCCGTCTGCCCGTGCTTCAGTCCGCCCTGCCCGGCAACACCGATATCTCGATCCTGATCGACCGTTCCAAGACGATCCGTGCTTCACTGAACGATACGAAACAGACCCTCATCATCGCCGTCGTCCTTGTGGTGGGGGTCGTACTGCTTTTCCTGCGCAGCCTGTCCGCCATCATGGTTCCGGCGATCGTGGTCCCGGTCTCGATCGTCGGCACATTCGGCGTCATGTCGCTGATGGGATACCAGCTCGACAACATGTCGCTGATGGCCCTGACGATTTCGACCGGCTTCGTGGTCGATGACGCCATCGTCGTGCTGGAAAACATCACCCGCTACATGGAGATGGGCTACGACCGGCAGGAAGCCGCCATCAGGGGCACGACCGAGGTCGCCTTCACCGTCGTCTCGATCACCGTCTCGCTGATCGTCGTTTTCGCCCCGATCATGTTCATGGGCGGGATTGCTGGCCGCCTCTTCCACGAATTCGCGATGACCATGGTCATCACGCTCTGCATCTCCCTGGTGCTCTCCCTGACGCTGACCCCCATGATCAGCGCCCAGCTCCTGACCCATTCGAACGATCAGGGACCGGGCTTCTGGAAAAAAGCCGGCCGGTTCTGCGAGCGCATGATCAACGCCACCACCGCGGGGTATGGCAGATCGCTGGACTGGGCGCTGGGCCACCAGTTCCTGATCGCGCTGTCCCTCCCCGCCACGCTGGTGCTCGCAGGTGTGCTGTTCGTGAAAATGCCCAAGGGCTTCTTCCCGTCCGAGGACACCGGACAGATCATGGGCCGCGTGGTCGCCGACCAGTCGATCTCGTTCCAGGCCCTGCAGAAGATCGTGGTCAAGGCCATGAAGGTCGTCGCGGCCGACCGCGACGTCGTAGGCGTCATGGGGGGCGTGGGCGGACGTTCAGCCAACTCCGCCAACATATTCGTGGCCCTGAAACCCAAATCCGAGCGCACGGACGATCTCGCCACCACCATCCAGCGCCTGACCCGCAGGTTTTCCCATACTCCCGGTGCCCAGCTCCGCCTGATGGCGCCGGGCAGCGTGCGCATGGGCGCGCGCTCCGGCGACGGCGCCTACCAGTATTCACTGGAAGGCGCCTCAGCCGAAGACCTGTTCGAATGGACGCCCCGGATCGTGGCGGCGCTCTCGAAACTGCCGCAGCTCATGGACGTGACCTCGAACGTGGAACAGGGCGGACAGGGCATCAACATCGCCATCAACCGCGATACGGAAGCACGCTATTCCGTCACCCCCCAACTGATCTCCAACACGCTCTACGATGCCTTCGGCCAGCGCGCGGCCTCCATCATCTACGGCAACCTCAACCAGTACCGCGTCGTCATGGAAGCGGCGCCGCGATACTGGCAGGACCCGTCCATGCTGAAACAGATGTGGGTCAGCATCTCCGGCGGGACAGCAGCAGGCGGAACAGCGTCCAACAACATCCGTGTCAAAGCCGCGACGACGGCCACCACCCTGTCCCAGAGCGAGATTTCCTATCAGAACTCGGTCGCCAACGCGCTCGCCGGTGGCAGATCGGCTTCGAGCGGTTCAGCGGTCGCCACAAGCGCAGCCACCATGGTTCCGCTCTCCGTCGTCTCACGGCAGCGCAACACGAATACAGCCCTGACCGTCAGCCATCAGGGGCAGTTCGTCGCCACAACGATCTCGTTCAATCTGGCCCCGGGTGTCTCGCTTGGGCCGGCTGTCGATGCGGTTCAGGCGGCCATGGTCAAGCTGCATGTCCCGTCGGACATTCATGGCGGATTTGCCGGCAACGCAGCTGCCTTCCAGCAGTCGGCCAGCAGCGAGGTAGTACTGATCCTGGCCGCGCTTGCTGCCGTCTATATCGTTCTGGGCATTCTGTATGAGAGCCTGATCCACCCGCTGACGATCCTCTCGACCCTGCCTTCTGCGGGTGTGGGTGCCATTCTTGCCCTTCAGGTCTGCGGGGAAGAGTTTTCCCTCATGGCCATGATCGGGGTGATCCTGCTCATCGGCATCGTCAAGAAGAACGCCATCATGTTGATCGACTTCGCCCTGGTGGCACAGCGTGAGGGCCTGTCCGCCACGGATGCCATCCGGCAGGCCAGTCATCTGCGCTTCCGCCCGATCCTCATGACCTCACTGGCGGCAGCCTTTGGCGCCGTACCCCTGATCATCGGCAACGGCTATGGCTGCGAACTCCGCCGTCCACTGGGCATCGCGATCCTTGGCGGCCTCGTGGTCAGCCAGCTTCTGACGCTCTACAGCACACCCGTCATTTTCCTGTATCTCGACCGGTTCGGACGCGCCATGGGCCGTCTGCGGGCCCATATCGCCTCCTTCTTCCATCTTTCATCCCGGGAAACACAGTCCTGATGACCGCCCTCCGTAAGTCTACCCTGCGCACTGCCCTGCTGGGGGCAGCAACCCTGCCTTTCCTGAGCGGCTGCATCGGCGGCATGATCGGGCCGAACTACCATCGCCCGAAGGCCATCATCTCTGCGAAGTTCAAGGAATCTCCTCCCCCGCCGGGCTGGCAGATGGCCGCCCCGGACCTTGCAAAAATGCCCAAGGGAGACTGGTGGACGATCTTCAACGACCCCGTCCTGAACGATCTGGAGGAACGCGTTGCCACATCCAACCAGAGCCTGAAGGAATACGAGGCGCAGTACCGCAAGGCTGCTGCCACGATTGATTCGATCCGGGCCCAGCTCTTCCCGACCCTGAGCGGCAAGTTCAGCTTCAACCGAAACTCGCAGGGCGGCAGCACCTCGAATGCCAGCAACGGCATCCCCTACACCTCCAGCCAGTCCTACACTTCCAACACCTGGACCACCGGCCCCTCCGCCAGCTGGACCGTGGACGTCTGGGGCATGATCCGGCGCCAGGTTCAGGAACAGGTCGCCGCCACACAGGCTGATGCCGCGCTCGTCGCAAACATGCGCCTGTCCTACCAGCTTCAGCTCGCAGAGGACTATTTTGACCTGCGCTATCAGGACAGCCTGATTGCGCTCTATGCCCGCAACGTGGATCTGTACCGTCACAATCTGGAGATCCTCCAGAACCAGCTTGATGCCGGTGTTGCTGACCCGACAAGCGTTCTTCAGGCCCGATATCTCCTGCAATCCACACAGGCCAACCTGTCCAATGCCCATATTGCCCGCGCGCAGTACGAACACGCGATTGCCACGCTGACGGGACGCGCTCCAGCCGAGCTCACTCTGGCCCCGTCCCCCCTCCCCGAGACGATCCCCGCGGCCCCCGTTGCGGTTCCTTCCATGCTGCTTCAGCGCCGGCCGGACGTGGCGCAGGCCGAACGCAACATGGAGGCCTATAATGCGGAAATCGGATATGAGATCGGAGCCTTCTTTCCGCAGGTCACCCTCTCAGCCTCCTATGGCTACAGCGGCAATCCGCTTGAGCAATTAATCCAGACCGCCACGCGGACATGGAGCCTTGGTGCCGCAGCGACCGAAACCATTTTCCAGGGGGGCGCCCGATCCGCAGCGGTTCGCAGTGCGGAAGCCGACTACGACAATGCTGTCGCCACCTATCGGCAGACTGTTCTGGCAGCACTTCAGGATACCGAGGACCAGATGTCCGGCCTGCATTATCTCGACCAGCAGCTGGCGCTTCAGAACGCAGCCGTAAAATCCGCAGAAGCGGCGGTTCAGGTCTCGATGAACGAATATCTCGCGGGCACCCAGATCTATACGACGGTCATCACCGCCGAACAGAATGCCCTCCAGTATCAGGAAACCCAGCTCAGCGTACGGCAGCAGCAGTTTCTGGCCGAGGTCAGGCTCATGACGGATCTGGGCGGTGGCTGGACCACACAGCAGCTTCCGACCAAGAACTCACTGCAGACGGACAACCCGCTTCTCCCGTCCTTTATCCAGAGGGACAAGAACGGAAACTGAGCAACAAAAAAAGGGCGGGGCCATCGGCGCCCGCCCTTTTCACATGAGCCCTGCGTCAGGTTCTCAGAGAGCGTGCAGCCCCGCCACACCTGCGAGAATGGCCAGAACTGCCAGCACGAGGAAGACGATGAAGAACAGCTTGGCGATCCCTGCCGTCGCCGCGGAAATGCCCGAGAAACCGAAAACACCGGCAATGATGGAAATGATGAAGAAAACAATCGCATAATGCAGCATGACGCAGGCTCCTCGCCCAAGAGTTTGTGGTCATGTCGTAACGTGAGGCGACTGAGGAAGTTTAATTTCCTCGAAAAAGACGTTTCCCCAACAAAATACCGACAGAAAAAGAGACCAGAAGCCAGAGCAGAGGCTGATCCACCATCAGATCACTGACAAGGGCCTCTGTTTCTCTTGCCGCACAGGATATTTTTTTTCCTGCAGCGTTCTTCCAGGCACAGCCACTGGCATTGTCCTGCAGCAGCCCTACCCCGGGCTCCAGATAGTGTTCCAGATCGGCTTCCATAGGTCTTCTCCTTGACATCACAGTTCCCCAACGCAGAAAGGGGCAACCCGATGCCGGACTGCCCCTTTCTTTTACAGTGTCAGGGCGATGACGGGATGCCCTGAATCAGTGACCCACGGCCGGAGTGCTCTCGCCCCGTGCCGCAGCTTCTTCGCTGTAGCGACGTGCTTCCGGCGAGATGGTCAGAGCCATCGTCATGCCGGCAGATGCGAGATAGATCACGGCAAACGTCCAGATCACATACTGCATGCCCGGCCCGAACACAGCCTCACAGCCTGCCACAACCGCGGGCCCAACCCAGGTGGATGCCCCTGCACCCAGACCCAGAATGGACAGGGCAGCCGCTTTCTCGCGCGGACAGATCTGCGGCATCAGGCCGGACAACGGAACGAAAGCCGCCACGGTCGCGCCATAGAAGATGCCTGCGGCCGCCACGGCCCAGAAGTTTCCGGGGAACCACAGCGGCACGTAGTAGAACAATGGAATGGCGATAAAGCCACCGATACCACCGAACACGGCCACAACGAAGCGGTGCCCAAGGCTATCAGCCACCATACCAGAGACGAGATTGAACAGGATGTTACTCAGGAAGATGAGCGACAGCAGGTTCAGCCACTGGCCAAGGGAAAATCCGAGATGGTCCACGAAGAACGCCGGCATAATGGCGAGAAAGGCGTATTCCGAAGATGTGTCGATCACGCGGACGATACCCGCGATCAGCGTCTTTGGTTCACGCCACATGATGCTCATGGAACCAAAGAAGATGTCCTTGGTGGGCACATGGTCGGGAAGAAGACGCTTTTTACCGGTCGGCTCATGCGTGAACAGCAGGGCGACGAGGCCACCGATGATGACGAGTCCAAGCGAACACCAGAAGGTGCGAAGCTCGCCGATCTCCGGGATGGCAAAGCGTGCAAACTGCGACCCCAGCGTCGGCAGTCCTGCCGAAAAGGAGAACCAGAACCAGCCAGCAGCGGAGCCCAGCATAGCCGTAGGCGTCGCGGCAGCGATCCAGACCAGGAAGCCGTACGCAAAGAGCGGATAGGCAAAACCGCGAAGCGTATAGAACAGCAGGATCATCGGTCCACTGTTGGGCCCAAGCCCAAGGGACAGGAAGCCCACTTCAAGAATGGTCCACAGAATGAGACCAAGCCACATGACTTTCTTGGGCCCCATGAGATCCGACAGCGGCCCGGAGAACCAGGCGGCAATCATCACGGTGATGCCGTAGAAAGTGAACATTTCATTCACGAAACCCTGTGTATGGCCGTGATGAAGCATGTAGGTATCGAGATACCCCGCCTCCACACCATCGCCGACCATGAACAGGAGCTGTCCCACAAACGCCCAGAACAGGGCTCTGGGTATCCCGAGGGTTTCCGCAAGCCCATGTTTCGGGGGGGAAGATTCGGACATTATAACGCTCTCCAAACGCTGGACGCATCACGAACACATCCCGACCTCATTGCCGGGATACATATTCGATGCGTCGTGGCAGGCCCTACGAGAGTGCTCGGACCTGTTTCTCAGAATTGTGCAGACCCAACGCGAAGAACGGCGGAACGTTCTTCAAAAGGGTAGGAACCGCTCTCCGGGAGAGAGCGGACATTCATGCTGTCTCCAGATGGAGGCAGGAAAGATTCTGCAAAGAGTGGCGACTGCATATCACACAACATCGTGGCAAAGAAACCACGAATCAAAAAAGGCCGGAGCATTCCTGCCCCGGCCTTTTCCGTATCACTGAAAAACAGGAGCCTCAGGCGGCTTCCTGCTCCTCGGCAGCATTCTGCTTCGGTCCGCTGTCCTGGCCCTTGGCAGAGGTATCGCGATCGATCAGCTCGATCACGGCCATATCGGCATTGTCGCCATAACGGACGCCTGCCTTCAGCACGCGGGAGTAGCCACCGGCACGTCCCTTGTAGCGCTCGGCAACAGCCGAGAACAGCTTCGTTACGACGGCATCGTCACGCAGCTGAGCGAATGCCTGACGACGGGCGTGCAGGTCGCCGCGCTTGCCGAGCGTGATCAGCTTTTCGACCACCGGGCGAAGTTCCTTCGCCTTCGGCAGCGTCGTCGTGATCTGCTCGTGCTTGATGAGAGCCACGGCCATGTTGCGGAACATGGCAGCGCGGTGAGAAGAGGTGACGTTGAGCTTACGCCCGCTCACACCATGACGCATTGCTAGTTTTCCTTACCTTGAAAGTTCTCAGAACGTCTCGTCGAGACGCTTGGCCAGATCCTCGATGTTCTCGGGCGGCCAGGCCGGGACGCTCATGCCGAGCGACAGCCCCATACCGGTGAGAACTTCCTTGATCTCGTTGAGCGACTTGCGCCCGAAATTGGGCGTACGGAGCATTTCCTGTTCGGACTTCTGCACCAGATCGCCGATATAAACAATGTTGTCGTTCTTGAGACAGTTGGCGCTACGCACCGACAGCTCAAGCTCGTCAACCTTGCGGAGAAGATTGCGGTTGAACGGCAGGTCGTCCTGCGGCTCTTCATGCTGGACCGGACGCGGTTCATCAAAGTTGATGAACAGCTGCAGTTGATCCTGAAGAATCCGGGCTGCGAGAGCCAGGCTGTCTTCGGGCGTCACCGCACCATTGGTCTCGACCGTCAGCAGGAGCTTGTCATAGTCAGTGACCTGACCGACACGCGTCTGCTCGATCTTGTAGGACACGCGGCGAACCGGCGAGTAGATCGCATCGATGGGAATCAGGCCAATCGGGGCATCTTCCGGGCGGTTTGCTGCTGCTGCAACATAGCCCTTGCCCATATTGACGGTGAATTCCATGCCGAGCTTCACGCCGTCATCGAGCGTGCAGATCACGAGATCGGGATTCATGATCTCGATGTCATGCCCCGCCTGGATCTGGCCAGCCGTCACTTCACCCGGGCCCGTGGCCGTCAGGATCATGCGCTTGGGGCCTTCACCATGCATGCGCAGAGCAAGCTGCTTGACGTTCAGGACGATGTCCGTGACGTCTTCGCGAACACCCGGCACGGCGGAGAACTCGTGCAGCACGCCATCGATCTGGATGGCGGTCACAGCAGCGCCCTGCAGCGACGACAGGAGAATGCGACGCAGTGCGTTACCGAGCGTCATGCCGAAGCCGCGTTCCAGAGGCTCGGCCACGACAGTGGCGATGCGCGAGGCAACCGGTCCGGGCTCGACTTCAAGCTTCTCCGGCTTGATGAGGGACTGCCAGTTTTTCTGGAGAACCAAGGTCGTGGCCTTTCAAACAACGAAGCACGCCAAGGGAAATTGGCGGCACCTGGGCCCGCACCGAAGGTGCGGCAAAAGATGCAATCACTTACAGATGCTGCGTATCGCGCACGATACGCAGCAAAGCATCACTCAGACGCGACGACGCTTCCGGGGACGGCAGCCATTGTGCGGCACTGGCGTCATGTCGCGGATGGACGTAATGTTGAACCCTACGGCCTGAAGGGCACGGAGAGCGCTTTCACGCCCCGAACCCGGACCGGAGACCTCGATCTCAAGCGTTTCCATGCCATGCTCGCGTGCTTTGCGGCCGGCATCTTCTGCAGCGACCTGAGCAGCATACGGCGTGGACTTACGGGAGCCTTTGAAGCCCTGCGCACCCGACGACGACCAGGCAATCGCGTTGCCCTGTGCGTCAGAAATGGTGATCATGGTGTTGTTGAACGTGGAAAGCACGTGAGCAACACCGGAAATGATATTCTTGCGTTCCTTTTTACGGATACGCGGAGCAGCGGCCTTGGCCATGAGAGAGGTCGTCCTAAAAGTTTAACGAAAAACGTCGATGAAGATGTCAGGCGCGGATTAGCGCGTGACCTTCTTCTTGCCGGCAATCGCCACAGCCTTGCCCTTGCGGGTACGGGCATTCGTGTGCGTGCGCTGACCGCGGACCGGCAGGCCACGACGGTGACGAAGGCCACGGTAGCAACCGAGGTCCATCAGACGCTTGATGTTCATTGCGGTCTCACGGCGAAGGTCGCCTTCAACACGCAGTTCGGAATCGATCAGCTCGCGGATCTTCACGATTTCATCGTCAGACAGCTCGTTGACGCGCTTGGCATCGGGGATCTCGAGCTTGTTGCAGATGGACTGCGCCGTCGACGGGCCAATGCCGTAGACATAACGCAGGGCAATGACGACCCGCTTGTTGGTCGGAATGTTTACGCCGGCAATACGTGCCACGCCTGTTACTCCCATTGGCACGGCTCAGGGCCGTACCAGACTGTTACGTGCCCGGCCGTGGCCAGGTCGATTATCTCGCAGCCGGACCTGTCACCTGCCGATTCCGGCAGGCGCATACACGCCCTGACTGCACCTGTGTCGAGGGCGCGCAATATACTGCCCACCCTACCTGAGTCAAATGATAGAGATCACTTTTCCGTGATTCGATCAGAAAACTCAGTGTTCCTTCGCTTTCGCGACGATAGCGTCGATCTCTTTGCCAACGCTTTCAACGTCCTTCATGCCATCGACATGAAGCAGACGACCCGCCTTCTCATAATAGGGAAGGATGGGAGCGGTCTGCTTGCGATAGACGTCCAGACGCGCGCGAACAACATCGGGATTGTCATCCGGACGACGCGTTCCGTCTTCACTCCGACGACTGGCGATCCGCTCGACGAGTTGCTCCTCGTCAACGTCCAGAAGAATGACCGCATCAATTGTCAGGCTGCGCTGCGACAGCATGGCGTCGAGAGCCTCAGCCTGACTTTCCGTGCGCGGAAAGCCATCAAGAATGAAGCCACGCTCACAGTCTGGCTGTGCAATCCGGCTCTGGATCATGGCAACGATGATCGGGTCAGGAACGAACTGTCCCTTCTCCATGATCGCCTTGGCTTCGTTGCCAATAGCGGAACCCGCAGCAACTTCCGCGCGCAACATGTCGCCCGTGGAAATCTGCTTGAAACCATAAAGGGCTTCAAGCCGCTTGGCCTGGGTTCCCTTGCCTGCTCCCGGAGGCCCAAGAAGAATGATGTTCATCGACGTTTCATGCCTCCCTGTACGCCGCCACGGGAGCCGCGACTACGCTGCTTGCGGATCAGTCCCGAATACTGGTGAGCAACCAGATGCGACTGGATCTGCGTCACGGTGTCGATCGTCACGGACACGATAATGATCAGGCTCGTACCACCAAAATAGAACGGCACGTTATATTTGCTGATCAGGATCTGCGGCAGCAGGCAGACCACAACAAGATACAGCGCACCAATTGCTGTCAAACGGGACAGGATCTTGTCAAAATACGTTGCCGTACTCGCACCCGGACGGATACCCGGGATAAAGCCCCCCTGCTTACGCAGGTTTTCCGCTGTTTCCTCGGGATTGAACGTGATCGCCGCATAGAAATAAGAAAAGAAAAGGATCATTGCTGCATAGAACAGCATGTAGAGCGGCTGCCCCTGACCCAACTGCTGCCCCAGAACCGAAAGCCATCCCGGCATCGAATGTCCGTTCATGAAGCCGGAAATGGTGACCGGAATCAGAAGAACGGACGAGGCGAAAATCGGCGGGATGACACCAGCCGTATTGACCTTCAACGGCATATGGGTGGAGTCACCGCCAAAAATGCGGTTTCCGACCTGACGCTTGGGATACTGGATCACAACGCGGCGCTGCGCCTGTTCCATGAAGACGATGAAGCCAATGACCGCAATCGCCAGGACAAGGAAGATCACCACGAAAATGGGCGAAAGAGCCCCTGTCCGCCCTAGTTCAAAAAGACTGGCTAGAGCATGCGGCAGGTTCGCCACGATACCGGCGAAAATAATCAGCGAAATCCCGTTACCCACGCCGCGGGACGTGATCTGCTCTCCAAGCCACATCAGGAACATCGTGCCCCCGACGAGGGTCACGACGCAGGATGCGATGAAGAACATCCCGGGGGCCACCACAGCACTCGCACCATGAGCCGTCATGTTCTCAAGCCCGACAGCGATGCCATAGGCCTGAAAAAGAGCAATGAAGACCGTAAGATAGCGTGTGTACTGGTTGAGCTTCTTACGACCCGCCTCACCTTCCTTCTTCATGGCTTCCATGGACGGAAGCGCCGTGGAAAGAAGCTGGATGATGATCGAGGCACTGATATACGGCATGATGTTCAGCGCGAACACGGTCATACGCCCGAGCGCACCACCCGTGAACATGTCGAACATCCCCAGGATACCACCCTGATGCTGGGCAAGAAGCTGCCCCATCACGGTCGCATCCACACCGGGAACCGGAATATACGTGCCAAGCCGATAGACGATCAGCGCACCGAGCGTGAACCAGATGCGCTTCTTGAGTTCGGTCGCCTTGGAAAACGAACTCATATTGAGATTGGCGGCGAGCTGCTCTGCTGCGGAAGCCATCCACCTGTCCTTTCATGAAAACAGCGTCGCCGCACAAAAGCACGGGACGCTGTTCACTATCTAACCCTATCCTGAGCAAAACCCAGGAAAGAAATCTCAGGCCTCAGCCTGAGCTTCCTTCTTGGCTTCGAGTACCTTCACGGTACCACCGGCCTTCTCAACAGCAGCCAGAGCTGCAGCAGAGGCACCGGCAACTTCGATGGTCACGCCATGCGAAAGTTCACCATGGGCAAGAAGACGGACACCGGCCAGCTTGCTACCGTTGACGAGACCAGCCTTGCGCAGGGCCTCCTCATTAACGGTTGCAGCCTTGTCCAGCTTTCCGCTTTCGATCGCCTTGGAGATCGCGCCGAGGTTCACCGGAGCATATTCCTTGCGGAAGATGTTCACGAAGCCACGCTTCGGCATACGACGGTACAGCGGAAGCTGACCACCCTCGAAGCCGTTGAGGGACACGCCCTCACGAGCCTTCTGACCTTTGACGCCACGACCCGACGTCTTGCCCTTACCGGACCCGATGCCACGTCCAAGACGCTTCTTGCGATAACGAGAACCCTCGTTGTCACGCAGTTCGTTGAGGTTCATTTCAACCCTCCACCTTGATGAGGTGGGCAACCTTGCGGATCATTCCACGCACGGCCGGAGTATCCTCCAGCGTACGCGTGGAACCAATTCCACGCAGACCAAGACCCGTGATGGTCTCGGCCTGGCCCGGTTTACGACCGATGACCGAAGCGATCTGCGTAACCTGAACAGTCTTGCCGTTCTCAGCCATTTGTCACCTCCGCTTCCGTCTGGCTCTGCTCGCGCTTGCCAAACAGTTCAGCGGCCTTTTTGCCGCGACGGGAAGCAACATGACGCGGGCTGCTGGCCTTTTCGAGCGCAGCGAACGTCGCCTTGATCATGTTGTGCGGGTTACGCGTTCCGAGGCTCTTGGCCACAACGTCGTTGACGCCGAGGCTCTCGAACACTGCACGCATCGGACCACCGGCGATGATACCCGTACCGGCTTCAGCCGCACGGACAACAACCTTGCCAGCACCGTAGTGACCGAACGTGTCGTGATGAAGGGTACGACCTTCCTTCATCGGTACGCGGATCATCGTGCGCTTGGCGCGCTCGGTTGCCTTGCGGATTGCCTCGGGAACTTCACGGGCCTTGCCCGCACCGTAACCAACACGACCCTTCTGATCGCCAACAACCACCAGGGCAGCAAACGCAAAACGGCGACCACCCTTCACGACCTTGGCGACACGGTTGATGGTTACGAGCTTGTCGACCAGATCATCGCCCTGCTCGCGCTCACGACCACCACGGCCGCCTTCTCTTGGCTCACGTGCCATGTGTGATCCTCCTTAGAACGAGAGTCCGCCCTCACGGGCAGCCTCTGCCAGGGCTTTGACCCGGCCATGATACAGATAAGAGCCGCGGTCGAACACGACGGTCTTGACACCAGCTGCAACACCGCGCTCGGCAATCAGCTTGCCGATAACCGTAGCCGCAGAGACATCGGCGCCGGTCTTGCCAGCGTCACGCAGCGTCTTTTCCAGCGTAGAAGCGCTGGCAAGTGTGCGACCCTGTGCGTCGTCGATGATCTGGGCATGAATGTGCTTGCTGGAACGGAAGACCGACAAACGCGGCCGGCCGCCGCTCTTGCGACGAAGCTGGAAACGCAGCCGCTGACGGCGGCGTTCCTGCAATCCTTGCTGCGATGCCATTACTTCTTCTTACCTTCCTTACGACGCAGAACCTCGGTGTCGTACCGAACACCCTTGCCCTTGTAAGGCTCAGGCTTGCGGAAGCTGCGAATATCGAGCGCAACCTGACCAACACGCTGCTTGTCGTTACCTTCAACGACAATCGCGGTCGGACGCGGAGTGGTGATTTTGATGCCTTCCGGAATCGGATAGACAACATCATGCGAGAAGCCGAGGTTCATCACCAGGTTGGAGCCCTGAACAGCAGCACGGAAACCCGTACCCTGAATTTCAAGCCCTTTGGTGAAACCGTCCGACACACCCTTGACCGTATTGGCGATCAGAGCGCGGGTGGTTCCCCACATGGTCCAGTTTTCCCGGGAGCGACGACCAACAGGGGCAACGGAAACATTGCTGCCTTCGATCTTGACTTCCACATGGCGGGACACCGGAACGCTCAGTTCACCCAGCTTGCCCTTGGCCTTAAACACGCCATCAGCAACGGAGACCTGCACGCCAGTCGGAACTTCGACGGGATATTTACCTACGCGAGACATGCGATCCTCCTTAGAAGACGCGGCAGAGGACCTCGCCGCCAACGTTGGCAGCGCGAGCCTCGACGTCCGACAGGACGCCACGCGGGGTGGACAGGATCGACACACCAAGGCCGGCATAAACGCGCGGAAGTTCCTTGATCTTCGAGTAGACGCGACGGCCGGGCTTGGAAACGCGATGGATTTCCTTGATGACCGGCTGGCCTTCTACATACTTCAGCTCGATGCGGAGCTGTGCAACACCCTTGCGGAGCTCTTCTGCAGCAAAGCCACGGATGTAGCCTTCACGTTTCAGCGCTTCCAGAACGCTTGCGCGCAGCTTGGATGCAGGCGCAACGCAGACAGCATGACGGGCACGCTGCGCATTGCGGATCCGGGTCAGCATATCGCCCAGTGGATCAGACAAAGACATTCGATCTACCCTTTACCAGCTCGACTTGACCATGCCAGGAATCTGGCCGGCGGAGGCAAGATCGCGCAGAGCAATACGGCTCAGTTCGAACTTGCGATAGTTGGCACGGGGGCGACCAGAAAGCTTGCAACGCAGACGGACGCGTGTTGCGGATCCATTGCGCGGCATCTGGGCCAGCTTAAGGGTCGCATCAAAGCGGTCTTCAACCGACAGTGTACGATCCTTGATGATGTTCTTGAGAGCGGTCCGCTTTTCCTTGTCGCGCTTCACCAGGGCAGCGCGATGGTTATTACGGTTTACCGCTGAGACCTTCGCCATCTCGAATTTTCTCCCGGAACCTGTCAGGCCTATCCCGACGGTTTTCCAATCAGCGTGTCTATAAAGGAAAGCGGCCTTCCAATGGAAGGCCGAATCCTGATTTTAACCGTGATCGGTCTGAAAAATTATTGATCAGCCGTTGAACGGCAGATCAAAGGCCTTCAGCAGAGCCTTTGCTTCAGCATCAGACTTGGCGCTGGTCACGAAAATGATGTCCATGCCGCGGACGGCATCGATCTTGTCATACTCGATCTCAGGAAACACGATCTGTTCCTTGATGCCCATGGCGAAGTTGCCATGTCCATCAAAGCCTTTGTTTGCCGGCAGTCCACGGAAATCGCGGATACGCGGCATAGCGATCGTCACCAGACGGTCAAGAAACTCATACATACGGGCACGACGAAGCGTAACCTTGCAGCCGATGGGCAGACCTTCACGGATCTTGAAGCCGGCAATAGCCTTGCGAGCAAGGGTCTTGACGGGCTTCTGACCGGAAATAACGGTCATTTCTGCAACAGCGGCATCCAGCTTCTTCTGGTCGCCGGCAGCTTCACCAACGCCCATATTAAGCACGATCTTCTCGAGCTTGGGAACCTGGAGTTCGTTGGCGTAACCGAACTGCTCACGCAGCTGCTTCTTCAGAACGTCTTCGTAGCGCTGGTGCAGACGCGGCAAAGCGTTTTTGTATTCGCTCATTGTTGCGTTCCTCAGCCTTCGATCACTTCGCCGGTTGCCTTGGCAACACGAACCTTGCGACCGTCTTCCAGAATACGGAAGCCAACACGCGTCGGCTTGCCGCTCTTCGGATCAACCAGCTTCAGGTTGGAGAGGTGGATCGGCATTTCGCGCTCGATGATCCCACCTTCACCGCCTGCGCGGTTGGGCTTCGTGTGACGCTTGGCAATTGCCACGCCACGCACAACAGCCTTCTCGGCCTTCGGCATCACGGCGAGAACTTCGCCACGAACGCCACGGGACTTACCGGAGAGGACCAGAACCTGGTCACCCTTCTTGATACGAGCAGCCATTACAGCACCTCCGGAGCCAGCGAGATGATCTTCATAAACTTGCGCGCACGCAGTTCACGAACCACCGGGCCAAAGATACGCGTACCAATCGGCTCCTGCTGCTTGTTCAGCAGAACGGCAGCATTCTTGTCGAAGCGGATGGCGGAGCCATCTGCACGACGAACCGGGTAGGAGGTGCGAACGATAACGGCCTGATGGACGTCACCCTTCTTCACCTTGCCGCGGGGAATTGCTTCCTTGACGGACACGACAATGACGTCGCCGACCGAGGCAGTCTTCCGCTTGGAACCGCCCAGCACCTTGATGCACTGCACCCGACGTGCGCCGGAGTTGTCGGCGACGTCCAGGTTGGTCTCGGGATGAATCATGTGCCTACCCCCTTAAGCGCTGACGGAAGAGGAGGCAGAAGCCAGGTCCTCTCCGTTGCGCGACACGACAGACCACGTCTTGCGCTTGGAGATCGGTGCGCATTCTTCAATGCGGACCAGGTCACCAGTCTGGCAGACGTTTTCCTCGTCATGAGCCGCATACTTCTTGGAGCGGCGAATAAACTTCTTGTAGAGCGGGTGCATGATGCGACGATCGACAAGAACGGTAACCGTCTTGTCCATCTTGTCGCTCGTGACCCTACCCGTCAGGACGCGCCTTGGCATCGTCCGTCTCCTCTCAGGACTTAGCGGCGGACGTTTTGGCGCCCGCACGGTTCTTCGATGTATGAGCCAGTGTCTTGATACGTGCAACTGCACGGCGCACGACCTTGACGCGGCTTGTATTCTCCGACTGCCCGGTGGCAGCCGAAAAACGGTGGTTGATCTGTTCGCGCTTGAGATCGAGCAGAAGAGCGTTCAGCTCATCCTCACTCTTCGCGCGCAGATCGGCAGGCTTGTACGTGTCGGCCATTACGCGTCTCCGATACGCTGAACGAACTTGGTCTTGATCGGAAGCTTTGCAGCACCCAGACTCAGGGCCAGCTTGGCAACCTCAGGCGGAACGCCTTCGATCTCGAACAGGATACGACCCGGCTTGACACGTGCGGCCCAGTATTCGGGGTTACCCTTACCGGAGCCCATACGCACTTCTGCAGGCTTTGTCGAGACCGGAGTATCCGGAAAGATACGAATCCATACACGACCGGCACGCTTCATGGCACGTGTGATCGCACGACGGGAGGCTTCGATCTGGCGAGCGGTAATCCGCTCCGGCTCCAGCGCCTTCAGGCCGAAGGCACCGAAGTTGAGCTGGGTTCCGCTTTTCGCCAGACCGTGAATGCGGCCCTTGTGGGCCTTACGAAACTTTGTCCGCTTCGGGGAAAGCATGTTGTTAAATCCTCAAATCAGCACCAGCAATGGAACTGTGAGCTTTCGCTCACAGTCTTAGCGCTGGGGAGCCTGCTCCGCAGCACGACGATCCTGTGCCAGCGGGTCATGAGCCAGGATCTCACCCTTGAAGATCCATACCTTCACACCGCAGGTACCATACGTTGTCTTGGCGGTTGCCGTACCGTAATCGATGTCGGCGCGAAGCGTATGCAGGGGAACGCGTCCCTCACGATACTTCTCGGCACGAGCGATTTCAGCACCACCCAGACGACCACCGCAGGTGATCCGGATGCCCTGGGCACCAAGACGCATTGCAGACTGAATTGCGCGCTTCATGGCACGACGGAAAGCAACACGACGTTCCAGCTGCTGAGCGATGTTCTCGGCAACGAGGGTCGCATCGATTTCCGGCTTGCGGATCTCGACGATATTCAGCGCTACGTCGGTCTTCGCCATACGGCTCAGTTCCTTGCGGAGCGCGTCGATGTCCTGGCCTTTCTTGCCGATCACGACGCCCGGACGGGCGGCGTAGATCGTCACGCGGGGCTTCTTTGCCGGACGCTCGATAACAACGCGGGACACGCCTGCGCCGGACAGCTTGCGACGCAGGAATGCACGAAGCTTCAGGTCTTCATGCAGCAGACGTGCGTAGTCTTGACCGGCGTACCAGCGGCTGTCCCAGGTACGGTTGACGCCGAGCCGAAGCCCGATCGGATTGACCTTGTGTCCCATGGATCAGGCTGCCTTCTGCTCTTTGTTGGTTCCGCGAGACGGCTTCGTCTCTTCCGGTGCTTCTGCACGCTCGGCAACAACAATCTTCAGGTGGCTGAAGAACTTCTCGACGCGAGCGGAACGGCCACGGCCACGAGCGTGGAAACGCTTCATGACAATGGACTTGCCCACTTCTGCCGTCTTGACCACCAGCTGATCGACATCGAGCTGGTGGTTGTTCTCAGCATTGGCCACGGCGCTCTCAAGTGTCTTCTTGACCTGCTGCGCGATACGACGACGCGAGAAAGTCAGAGCGGCGATAGCCTTGTCAGCTGGCTGGTTGCGGATCATTGCCGCGACCAGGTTCAGCTTGCGCGGGCTGACGCGGATGTTGCGGGCAACTGCCTGCGCTTCCGTGTCAGCGAGCGTGCGGATGTGCTTCGGCTTGCTCATTTTCAGCCCCGCTTCGACTTCTTGTCAGAGCCATGACCGGTATAGGTCCGCGTCGGCGAGAACTCACCGAACTTGTGACCGACCATGTTCTCCGTGACCTGCACAGGCAGGAACTTGTGACCATTATAGACGCCGAACGTAAGTCCAACGAACTGCGGAAGGATCGTCGAACGACGCGACCAGATCTTGATCACTTCATTACGACCCGAAGCGCGGGATGCTTCAGCCTTACCGAACAGATACCCGTCAACGAACGGGCCCTTCCAGACGGAACGTGCCATCTCTGTTTGCCCCCTCTTACTTGCCGGACTTACGGCGACGGATGATCAGGCTATCCGTCTTTTTGTTAACACGCGTCTTGTAACCCTTGGTCGGAACACCCCACGGCGTAACCGGATGACGGCCACCAGAGGTCCGGCCTTCACCACCACCATGCGGATGGTCAACCGGGTTCATGACAACGCCACGGTTATGCGGACGACGTCCGAGCCAGCGGGAACGGCCAGCCTTGCCCATGTGCTGGTTCATGTTGTCCGGGTTGGACACGGCACCAACGGTTGCCATGCATTCACCGCGAACAAGACGCAGTTCACCGGACTGCAGCTTGACCTGTGCGTAGCCGGCATCCTTGCCGACCAGTTGGGCATACGTACCAGCAGAACGGGCCAGCTTGCCACCAGCGCCCTGCTTCAGCTCGATGTTGTGCACGATCGTTCCAACCGGCATTGCACCCAGCGGCATGGCATTGCCAGGCTTGACGTCCGTGTGGGCGCCAGAGATGACGCGATCGCCAACCTTCACACGCTGCGGAGCAAGGATGTAGGCGAGCTCGCCATCTTCATACTTGATTAGCGCGATGAATGCCGTGCGGTTCGGATCGTATTCGAGACGCTCGACCGTTGCGGCCACATCGAACTTGCGACGCTTGAAGTCGACATAACGATAGGACTGCTTGTGCCCGCCGCCACGGAAGCGAACCGTGGTACGACCGTGATTGTTACGGCCGCCCGACTTGTTCTTGCCTTCCGTCAGCTGCTTGACCGGCTTGCCCTTGAAAAGCTCGCTGCGGTCAATCAGCACGGTGCCGCGTGTGCTCGGCGTCGTGGGATTAAAGTGCTTGAGTGCCATGGTATCCTACCCCGCGTCAGCCCAGCTTGGCTGTAAGGTCAATGGACTGACCTTCAGCAAGCTGTACATACGCCTTCTTGATGTCCGAGCGACGGCCGGGACGACCCTTGACGCGCTTGACCTTGCCCTTCTGGACCAGCGTGTTCACGCCAGTAACCTTCACGTTGAAGAGCTTCTCAACCGCAGCCTTGATCTGAGGCTTCGTCGCACCGGGAGCGACCTTGAACACCACCTGGTTACGCTCGGAAAGCAGCGTAGCCTTTTCGGTGATCAGCGGTGCACGGATCACGTCGTACAGGGCTTCCTGCGACATGTTCTGTGCCGTCTTGTGTGCGTTCATGACGGTATTGGTGGTCATGCCAGACGCTCCTTAAGACCCTCAAGACCGGCGCGGGTGATGACCAGCACGTCGTGGTTGAGGATGTCGTAGACGTTTGCACCAATGGTCGGCAGAACGTCGATCTTCGGCAGATTGGCGATCGCACGAGCGAACTGCTCGTCAACGGCGCCATCAACGATCAGCGCGGACGTCCAGCCCAGAGCCTTGATCTTCGCTGCGGCTTCACGGGTCTTGGTGACACCGTTGGCTGCGTCGAGAACGATCAGCTTGCCCTCGGCAGCCTTCTGCGACAGGGCGCAGATCAGACCGAGACGACGAACCTTCTTGGGAAGGTCATAGCCGTGGTCGCGAACGACCGGACCATGGACAACGCCACCCGTACGGAACTGCGGCGCGCGCAGGGAGCCCTGACGGGCAGAACCGGTGCCCTTCTGGCGATAAGGCTTCTTGGTCGTACCAGAAACTTCACCCATGCCCTTCGTCCGGTGCGTACCGGCACGGCGCTTTGCGAGCTGCCAGTGCACGACACGTGCCATGATGTCAGAGCGCGGAGTGACCGCGAAAATCTCTTCCGGAAGCGCGACAGAGCCTGCGCTACCATTATCGAGGGTCTTGATATCGTATTCCATGCCCCTCGTCCTCAACCGGCGGCCGCCACTGTTGCTGCCGGATACGGCGCATCAGCATGGCGAGCCTTCTTGATTGCATCGCGAATCAGCACAAGGCCGTTCTTCGCACCAGGAATTGCACCCCTGACCATGATCAGGTTGCGCTCTTCATCCACGGCAGCGATCTCAAGGTTCAGCGTGGTAACACGCTCGTCACCCATGTGACCTGCCATCTTCTTTCCCTTGAAGACCTTGCCAGGATCCTGGCGCTGGCCCGTAGAACCATGGGAACGGTGGCTGATGGAGACGCCGTGGGACGCTTCGAGACCTGCGAAGTTATGACGCTTCATAACACCCGCAAAACCCTTGCCCTTGCTCTGGCCCGTGACGTCAACTTTCTGCCCCACAACGAAGTGAGCAGCGGACAGCTTTGTTCCAGCTTCCAGCAGGGCGTCTTCGGAGACGCGGAACTCTGCTAGATGCTTCTTTGGCTCGACCTTGGTCCGGGCAAAATGACCACGGTTCGCCTTGGTGACATTCTTCACCTTGGCATTACCAAGTCCGAGCTGAATGGCGGTGTAGCCATCGCGCTCGTTCGTGCGGGCATCCACAACCTCGACATTGTCAAGGTGAAGGACCGTCACAGGCACATGCGTGCCATCTTCCTTAAACAGCCGGGTCATTCCCAGCTTCTTTGCAATCAATCCGGTTCGCATCGTCTGGACCTTAGAGTTTGATCTCGACGTCCACGCCAGCGGCGAGGTCGAGCTTCATGAGGGCGTCCACGGTCTGCGGGGTCGGCTCGACGATGTCGAGCAGCCGGCGATGAGTCCGAATTTCGAACTGTTCGCGGCTTTTCTTATCCACGTGTGGCGAGCGGTTCACCGTGAACCGTTCGATATGCGTCGGCAGCGGGATCGGACCCCGAACCCGCGCACCCGTACGCTTCGCCGTGTTTACGATCTCCTTGGTGCTGTTGTCCAGCACGCGATGATCGTACGCCTTAAGGCGAATGCGGATGTTCTGGTTGTCCATGTTCTTGTTCGTCCAACTCAACAATTCGGGTGTCGTCCTACTGCCATTGCCCCTGAAAGGGAACCCCGGTCAGAAAAAATCTGACCGGGGCTGTCAAAGCCAACAGCTAAACGCAGGACTTAGGCGGTGATGGAAGAAACCACACCGGCACCCACGGTACGGCCACCTTCGCGGATAGCGAAGCGCAGGCCTTCGTCCATGGCGATCGGAGCGATCAGCTCCACATCCATGGCAACGTTGTCACCCGGCATGACCATTTCCGTGCCTTCCGGCAGCGTCACGACGCCCGTGACGTCGGTCGTACGGAAATAGAACTGCGGGCGGTAGTTCGTGAAGAACGGCGTGTGACGGCCACCCTCTTCCTTCGTGAGGATATAAGCCTCAGCCTTGAAGTTCTTGTGCGGCGTGATGGAGCCGGGCTTTGCCAGAACCTGGCCACGCTCGACGTCTTCACGCTTCGTGCCACGAACCAGCGCACCGATGTTATCACCGGCTTCACCACGATCGAGCAGCTTGCGGAACATCTCAACGCCCGTAACGGTCGTCTTGATGGTGTCCTTCAGGCCGACGATTTCAACTTCGTCACCGACGTTGACCACACCGCGCTCGACACGACCCGTGACAACCGTACCACGACCCGAGATCGAGAACACGTCTTCAATCGGCATCAGGAACGGACGATCAACCGGACGCTCCGGCTGCGGGATATAGGCATCGACAGCGGTCATCAGTTCGAGAACGCGGTCTTCACCGATGGCCGGATCACCGTCCTCGAGGGTAACCAGAGCGGAACCCTTGATGATGGGGATATCGTCGCCCGGGAACTGGTAGGAAGACAGAAGTTCGCGAACTTCCATTTCCACGAGTTCGAGCAGCTCCGGATCATCAACCTGATCAACCTTGTTCAGGAACACGACCAGTGCCGGCACGCCGACCTGACGGGCAAGCAGGATGTGCTCGCGGGTCTGCGGCATCGGACCGTCAGCAGCGGACACGACGAGGATCGCGCCGTCCATCTGAGCTGCACCCGTGATCATGTTCTTCACGTAGTCAGCATGGCCCGGGCAGTCGACGTGAGCATAGTGACGGTCAGCCGTCTCGTACTCAACGTGAGCCGTGGAAATGGTGATGCCACGAGCGCGCTCTTCCGGAGCCTTGTCGATCTGGTCGTACGCGCTGTAGGTGGCGCCGCCGGTCTTTGCCAGCGTCTTGGTGATTGCAGCAGTCAGCGAGGTCTTGCCGTGATCGACGTGACCGATGGTGCCGATGTTGCAGTGCGGCTTCGTCCGCTCGAATTTAGCCTTTGCCATCGTCTTTCTCCAAAACCCCGCTCCACCTGGAACGGGAGTAAGACTGAAAGTTCAAACCAGTCAGTGCCAAATCCGAAGATCGTGGCACCGCTGGAAGCCCTTTAACCGGTTCTGATTACCAGCGATAGTGGCTGAATGCCTTGTTGGCTTCAGCCATGCGGTGCGTGTCTTCGCGCTTCTTGACAGCGGAGCCACGGTTGTTGACTGCATCCATCAGTTCGTTGGACAGACGCTCCTGCATCGTGTTCTCGCCACGCTTGCGGGAGGCATCGATCAGCCAGCGGATCGCGAGAGCCTGACGGCGCTCGGCGCGGACTTCAACCGGAACCTGATAGGTTGCGCCACCGACGCGACGCGAGCGGACTTCAACCGCAGGCTTCACGTTGTCCAGAGCCGAGTGGAACATGGCCACCGGATCTGCAGTCGTGCCGCCGCGGCGGCGCATGACTTCGAGGGCACCGTAAACGATGCCTTCGGCAGTGGATTTCTTACCATCATACATCAGCGCATTCATGAAGCGCGTAATGACGACGTCTCCGAACTTCGGATCGGGAAGGATCTCGCGCTTTACAGCGCGGTGACGGCGACTCATTCCAAATACCTCTTACTTCGGACGCTTCGCGCCGTACAGCGAACGACGCTGACGACGCTTGGCGAGACCCTGTGTATCAAGCACACCGCGTAGGATGTGATAACGGACGCCAGGAAGATCCTTCACGCGGCCACCACGGATAAGAACAACACTGTGCTCCTGAAGGTTGTGACCTTCACCCGGAATGTAGCTCACGACCTCATACCCGTTGGTCAGACGCACCTTGGCGACCTTACGCAGAGCGGAGTTCGGCTTCTTCGGCGTTACGGTATACACACGCGTGCAAACGCCGCGCTTCTGCGGGCAGCCCTGCAGTGCGGGGACCTTGTTCCGCTTTGCGGCCGGCTCACGGCCGTTCGCGATCAACTGGTTGATGGTCGGCATGCGCCCTTCCCAATCCTTGTCCTATTTCAGACAGCAACATTGCTGTTTCTGTCGTGACATTTGTTCCAACCGACATGCGGTCGGACCGCCTGCCATTTCCACATCGTGAAAAGGAAACAGCCTGAACTGTTCCCTTCTCTCTCCAGCGTGCGGCCTTGGCATTTTCCCTTGTGAGAGAATAGCGGCACCGCATGCGATTCTTTAAACTTCGTCGGCTTTTTCAGCCTTCCGGGAAGGCAGTAGCCGAGGGCGCGGAACCTACGAAGGGTTCGACGCCAAGTCAAGTGGTTCAGCCGAAATGGCCCGATTCTGCAAAGAAACTTTCCGGAATCGGGCGGACAGAATCCCCGCTTTATTAAAAAGCAGGGATCCCGTTCTCATTCTGCTGCGTCTTCGACTGCTTTCGGAGACGTTCCGCCGACGCGCTGACGGTCCTGGCTGGCAGCGATGCCCCGCAGACGGTTCATCACACTGCCCGTTCCTGCCGGGATCAGACGCCCGACAATCACGTTCTCCTTCAGGCCGTTGAGGGTATCCACCTTGCCCGACGTCGCCGCATCCGTGAGGACACGTGTGGTCTCCTGGAAGGAGGCCGCCGAGATGAAGGACTGCGTCTGGAGGGACGCCTTGGTGATGCCCTGCAGGACCGGCATTGCCCGCGCAGGCGTATCCCCGTTCTCGAGCAGACGCTGGTTTTCACCCTCGTACTCGATCCGGTCCACCGTTTCCCCGATCAGGTAGGTCGAATCACCTGGCTCAAGGATTTCCACCTTCTGCAACATCTGACGAACAATGACTTCGATATGCTTGTCATTGATCTTCACGCCCTGCAGTCGATAGACGTCCTGGATCTCGTTGACGAGATAGTCGGACAGAGCCTCGACACCCATGACCTTGAGAATGTCATGGGGCACGCGCGGACCGTCGACCAGCGGATCGCCCTTCTGGACGAAATCGCCTTCCTGAACGGAAACATGCTTGCCCTTCGGAATGAGGTACTGGGTTTCTTCGCCCGTGTCGTCATTCTTAACGATGACACAGCGCTTGGACTTGTAATCCTTCCCGAACTCGATGCGGCCCTCGCCTTCGGCGATGATCGCATGATCCTTCGGACGACGTGCCTCGAACAGCTCTGCCACACGCGGCAGACCACCCGTAATATCACGCGTCTTGGACCCCTCACGAGGAATACGGGCCAGCACGTCACCGGCATTGACCTCTGCTCCGTTCTCCACCGACAGAATACTGTCAGGAGAGAGGAAGTAGCGGGCATCATTGCCATTGGCGAGCTTGACGACGTTGCCGGAAGCATCCTTGAGCTGCAGGCGCGGACGCAGATCCACACCTTTGGCTGCCTGCTTGTAGTCAACGACGACCTTCGAGCTCAGACCCGTGACTTCATCCATGCGCTCAACGAGCGTGATGCTGTCGATCAGGTCGAGATACTCGACGGTACCAGCCTGCTCGGTGATGATCGGCAGGGTATACGGGTCCCACTCGGCCATCTTCTGGGTCCGCGTTACCGCTTCGCCTTCCGAGACCATCAAACGTGCACCGTAAGGCACACGGTAGCGGGCACGCTCCACACCGTTCTCGTCGGTCAGCAGGATCTCGCAGTTACGCGACATCACCACCAGAACCTTCTGCGAGTTCTCAACGACGTTGCGGTTCTTGATCGTCACGATACCGTCGCGGGACGCTTCGACCATGGACTGCTCGGCACCACGCGTTGCCGCACCACCAATATGGAAGGTACGCATCGTCAGCTGGGTGCCAGGCTCACCGATGGACTGGGCAGCGATAACACCGACAGCCTCACCGATATTGACCGGCGTACCACGTGCCAGATCACGGCCATAGCAGTGACCACAGATACCGACGCGACTGTCACAGGTCAGAACGGAGCGGATATCAACGCTTTCCACTCCAGCCTTCTCGATGAGTTCGGCCTCGGCTTCCTCGATCAGCGTGTTGCGCGGCAGAATGACATCCTGCGTTACCGGATGGATCACATCCTTGGACAGGGTACGACCCAGAATACGCTCGGACAGGGAGGCAACGACTTCGCCACTATCCATGACCGCACGTACTGTAAGGCCGCGCTCCGTACCGCAATCCGGCTCGACAATGATGCAGTCCTGCGCCACGTCGACGAGACGACGCGTCAGGTAACCCGAGTTCGCGGTCTTCAGCGCCGTATCGGCAAGACCCTTACGGGCACCATGGCTGGACGTGAAGTAATCGAGAACCGACAGGCCTTCCTTGAAGTTCGCGATGATCGGCTGCTCGATGATCTCGCCCGAAGGCTTCACCATCAGACCACGCATACCAGCGAGCTGCTTCATCTGGGCCGGCGACCCACGGGCGCCAGAGTGGCTCATCATCCAGACCGAGTTCGTCGGCTTTCCAATGACCTGTTTGGAGATTTCCTTAAGCATCGCAGCCTGGACTTCGTCCGTGCAGCGTGACCAGGCATCAACCACCTTGTTGTAGCGCTCCCCAGCCGTGATCAGACCGTCCTGATACTGCTGCTCAAATTCCTTGACCTCTTCCGATGTCTTGCCAACCAGCGTTGCCTTGGCTTCCGGAATGATCATGTCATCCTTGCCGAAGGAAATACCGGCGCGGGCAGCGTGACGGAAACCAAGCCCCATCAGGCGGTCACAGAAGATCACGGCTTCCTTCTGACCACAGTGACGATAGACTGTGTCGATCACGTCGGACACATTCTTCTTCGTCAGCTGCTTGTTGATCAGGCTGAACGGAATGGCCTGATGCTTCGGCAGAATCTGCGCGATCAGGGCACGACCCGGCGTCGTCAGGATCGTCTGACGTACAGACTTGCCATCGGCATCGATCGTCGCCAGGCGCAGACGGATCTTGTCATGCAGCTTCAGGGAACCCGAAAGCATGGCGCTCTCGATTTCAGCAACATCCGAGTAGGCCGGCGGGGCGGCCTTGACGACCTTGCCATCCTTGATGACAGCTTCGTCCGGCGTCTCGCGGTATTCCGGAACTTCAAGGCTCAGGTAATACAGACCCAGAACGATATCCTGCGACGGCACGATGATCGGCTTGCCGTTCGCGGGGCTGAGGATGTTGTTCGTAGACATCATCAGCACGCGGGCTTCAAGCTGGGCTTCAAGCGACAGCGGCACGTGAACGGCCATCTGGTCACCATCGAAGTCGGCGTTGAACGCGGTGCAGACCAGCGGATGAAGCTGGATCGCCTTGCCTTCGATCAGCGTCGGCTCGAAGGCCTGGATACCAAGACGGTGAAGCGTCGGAGCACGGTTCAGCATGACCGGATGCTCGCGGATTACCTCTTCGAGGATGTCCCAGACTTCCGGACGCTCCTTCTCCACCATGCGCTTTGCAGCCTTGATGGTGGTGGCGTGACCGTACTTCTCGAGCTTCGAGTAGATAAACGGCTTGAACAGCTCGAGCGCCATCTTCTTCGGAAGACCGCACTGATGCAGCTTCAGTTCCGGACCGACCACGATGACCGAACGGCCAGAGTAGTCGACGCGCTTTCCGAGCAGGTTCTGACGGAACCGTCCCTGCTTGCCCTTCAGCATGTCGGACAGCGACTTCAGCGGGCGCTTGTTGGCACCCGTGATGGCGCGGCCACGACGGCCATTATCGAACAGGGCGTCAACAGCCTCCTGCAGCATGCGCTTTTCGTTGCGGACAATGATGTCCGGCGCACGCAGCTCGATCAGCCGCTTCAGACGGTTGTTACGGTTGATGACGCGGCGATACAGGTCGTTCAGGTCGGACGTCGCAAAACGGCCACCATCCAGCGGCACCAGCGGACGCAGTTCCGGCGGAATGACCGGAACGATGTCCATGATCATCCAGTCCGGACGTGATCCGCTTTCCACGAAGGCTTCGACCAGCTTCAGACGCTTGACGAGCTTCTTGCGCGCGGCTTCCGAAGTGGCCTTGCGCAGCTTCTTGCGCATCATGGTCTTTTCGGAATCGCCTTCCATGACGTCAGCGTCATAGTCGAACGGATCCGGCAGGCCCTTTTCCTTCGCCGCGAGGCTCAGGTCACGTTCCTGGTCGTTCGGAATACCCCAGTCATAGCTGGAGAGCGCGCGCTTGATGGCTTCCGCACCGATTCCGACATCGATGCCCGCATCCGGATATTCATCCAGCAGGTCTTCGCAGCGGATTTCGTCCAGCAGGTACTGGTCGCGCTTCTTGCCGTTCTTGTAGGAATCGATCTGGTCGGATTCACAGACGCCCTTGTCGAGCACCAGGAATTTCTCGAAATACAGGACCGGCTCGACGTCCTTGAGCGGCAGATCCAGCATCGTGGCGATGCGGCTCGGCAGGGACTTCAGGAACCAGATATGTGCGACCGGGGAAGCCAGCTCGATATGGCCCATGCGCTCACGACGCACCTTGGCCAGCGTGACTTCCACACCGCACTTTTCGCAGACAATACCGCGGAACTTCATCCGCTTGTACTTGCCGCAAAGGCACTCATAATCCTTGATCGGGCCAAAGATACGAGCACAGAACAGGCCGTCACGCTCAGGCTTGAACGTCCGGTAGTTGATGGTCTCCGGCTTCTTGATTTCGCCGTAAGACCACGACCGTACCTGCTCACTGGAAGCGAGCTGGATCTTGATCTGGTCGAAGGTCACCGACTGGCCGGTCTGACCCAGGATCTTCATGAGTTCGTTCATGCGCCGAAACCCCAATGTGTACCGCGGCGTCCCGCGGACACCTTAAAAATGAACCGTGACGAAAAGGAGGAAGCGGGCAATTAAACCCCGCTCTGCTCGAGTTCGACGTTCAGGCCAAGCGACTTCAGTTCCTTGATCAGAACGTTGAAGCTCTCCGGAATGCCGGCTTCGAAATCGTCCTGCTCGCGAACGATTGCCTCGTAGACCTTGGTACGGCCGGACACGTCATCCGACTTCACCGTCAGCATTTCCTGCAGCGTGTAAGCTGCACCATATGCTTCAAGGGCCCACACTTCCATTTCACCAAAGCGCTGACCACCGAACTGCGCCTTACCACCCAGCGGCTGCTGCGTAACGAGCGAGTAAGGACCGATCGAACGGGCATGGATCTTGTCATCGACAAGGTGATGCAGCTTCAGCATGTAGATGTAGCCAACCGTCGTCTGACGTTCGAACGGCTCACCCGTACGACCATCGATCAGCTGCGACTGGCCCGACTTGTTGACGCCGGCCTTCTCGAGCATCTCTTCGATGTCCGGGATGGAGGCACCGTCGAACACTGGCGTTGCGATCGGCAGACCCTTGCGAAGGTTGTTCGCAAGCTCGATCAACTGCTCGTTCGGCAGGGTCGCCACATCTTCGTTGAAGATGACATCGCCATAGACTTCGTGCAGGCGATCCAGCAGTTCCTGCTTGCGCTCACCGGTCCGCTGATACTCGTCCACCATGTCGCCGATGCTTGCGCCAATATTGGCACAGGCCCAGCCCAGATGGGTTTCAAGGATCTGACCGATGTTCATGCGCGACGGCACACCCAGCGGGTTCAGCACGATGTCGACGGCCTGACCATTCTCAAGGAACGGCATGTCCTCGACAGGAACCACGCGGGAGACGACACCCTTGTTACCGTGACGACCGGCCATCTTGTCACCCGGCTGAAGCTTGCGCTTCACGGCAACGAAGACCTTGACCATCTTCATGACGCCAGGCGGCAGCTCGTCACCGCGCTGCAGCTTCTCGACCTTGCTGTCGAAACGCGCATCGATGCGGCGGGTCGCTTCCTTGAACTCACCACGCAGCTTTTCGAGCTCCGCCATGACGTCGTCGGACGTGACCGTGATGCTGGCCCAGGTTGCGCGATGATGCTCGTCCAGAACCTCTTCCGTGATCGGCGTACCGGAACGGATGCCCTTGAAGCCCGCTCCTGCGACCTGACCAACCAGACGCTCACGCAGACGGTTGTAGAAACTGCGCTCCTGAATGCCACGCTCGTCGTCACGGTCCTTGGTGAGACGCTCGATTTCGGCGCGCTCGATGGCCATCGCACGCTCGTCCTTGTCCACGCCACGGCGGGAGAAGACGCGAACGTCGACAATCGTACCCGTCGTCCCAGGCGGCAGCTTCAGGGACGTGTCACGGACATCGGAGGCCTTTTCACCGAAGATGGCGCGCAGAAGCTTCTCTTCCGGCGTCATCGGGCTTTCACCCTTCGGCGTCACCTTGCCAACCAGAATGTCGCCCGGGTTCACCTCGGCGCCAACATAGACGATACCGGCTTCGTCGAGGTTGCGCAGGGCTTCCTCACCGACATTCGGAATGTCGCGCGTGATTTCTTCCTGACCCAGCTTCGTGTCGCGGGCCATGACTTCGAACTCTTCGATATGGATCGAAGTGAAGACATCATCACGGGCAATACGCTCGGAGATCAGGATGGAATCTTCGAAGTTGTAACCGTTCCAAGGCATGAACGCGACGAGCACGTTACGACCCAGAGCCAGTTCACCAAGCTCGGTGGACGGACCGTCGGCGATGATGTCGCCTGCATGAACCGTATCACCAACCTTCACCAACGGACGCTGGTTGATGCAGGTGGACTGGTTAGAGCGCATGTACTTGCGCAGACGATAGATATCCACACCCTGCGTGGCACCAGCTTCGTCCGTCGCACGCACTACGATACGCGCACCATCAATCTGGTCGATGACGCCACGGCGCTTGGCAACGATAGTCGCACCAGAGTCATGCGCAACGGCAGCTTCCATGCCGGTACCGACCAGCGGGGCGTCAGCCTTCACCAGCGGCACAGCCTGACGCTGCATGTTCGCGCCCATCAGTGCGCGGTTGGCATCATCGTTCTCAAGGAACGGAATGAGCGCAGCAGCAACAGAGACAAGCTGCTTTGGCGAAACGTCACAGGCTGTAACCTGCTCCGGCGGCACCACGCGGAAGTCACCCGAACGGCGAACGGAGACGAGTTCATCCGTCAGACGGCCCTGATCATCCTGCTTGGCATCGGCCTGGGCAACGACGAGCTTCTCTTCTTCCATGGCGGAAAGATATTTCCAGCCATCCTGAAGAACGCCCTCTTCCACCAGACGATACGGCGTCTCGATGAAGCCGTACTTGTTCACCTTGGCGTAGGTCGACAGCGAGTTGATCAGACCGATGTTCGGGCCTTCCGGCGTCTCGATCGGGCAGATACGACCGTAATGCGTCGGATGAACGTCACGGACTTCGAAGCCTGCACGCTCACGGGTCAGACCGCCCGGGCCAAGCGCCGAAAGACGACGCTTGTGCGTCACTTCAGACAGCGGGTTCGTCTGGTCCATGAACTGGCTGAGCTGAGAGGAGCCGAAGAACTCACGCACAGCAGCGGCAGCAGGCTTCGCGTTGATCAGGTCATGCGGCATGACCGTATCAATATCGACGGATCCCATACGCTCGCGGATGGCACGCTCCATACGCAGCAGACCAACGCGATACTGGTTTTCCATCAGTTCGCCGACAGAACGGACACGACGGTTACCGAGATTGTCGATATCGTCGATCTGGCCGCGACCGTCCTTGAGTTCACACATGATCTTGATCGTGCGCAGGATGTCTTCCTTGCGCAGGACGCGCAGGGTATCCGGTGCATCAACATCAAGACGCATGTTCATCTTCACACGACCAACCGCGGAAAGATCGTAGCGGCCCTGGTCGAAGAACAGGCCATGGAACATGGCTTCCGCCGTTTCCTTGGTCGGCGGCTCGCCCGGGCGCATGATGCGATAGATATCGATCAGGGCTTCGTCACGGCAGCTATTCTTATCGGCAGCCAGCGTATTGCGGATCCAGGGACCATGCGAACCGTCAACGGACAGCAGCGGAAGCTCCGTGATTCCCATTTCCTCAAGCGCGGCCAGACGGTCTTCCGTCAGTTCTTCGCCTGCCTCACCGTAGATCTCGCCGGTATTTTCGTTCACGAGATCATAAGCGAGGAAGCGGCCGAGAATATCGAGGCGACCGACCTGCACGACGCGGGTCTTTTCCGCGATCTTGCGGACCATACGCGCGGTCAGCTTGGCGTCGGCCTCGGCAACCACTTCACCAGTATCGGCGTCAACGAGCGGGCTGAGCAGCTTCAGACCACGGAACGCATCCGGATCGAACGGACGCGCCCATTCGCCACCCAGACGGGTGAACGGCACGGCCTCATAGAAGTAGGACAGGATTTCGTCCTGATCCATACCGCGGATTTCGAGACCCTCGACATCACCGCCGTCCGCAATTTTCTGCTCCCGCTGCGCGAGGTAGTTCGCACCCTCAAGCGCATACAGAAGCGTCGTGACCGGCAGCTTGCGCTTGCGGTCGATGCGGACATAGATCAGATCCTTGGCATCGAATTCGAAATCGAGCCATGAACCACGATACGGAATGACGCGGGCGGCGAACAGGTACTTGCCCGAGGAATGCGTCTTGCCCTTGTCGTGATCGAAGAACACGCCCGGGCTACGATGCATCTGCGAGACGATAACACGCTCGGTACCATTAATGATGAAGGTGCCGTTATCGGTCATGAGCGGCATGTCGCCCATGTAAACCGGCTGTTCCTTCATGTCGTGGATCGAGCGGGAGCCCGTGTCCTCGTCAATGTCCCATGTCGTCAGACGAAGAATGACCTTCAGCGGCGCTGCATAGGTCAGACCACGCTGAATGCATTCTTCAACATCATACTTCGGATCTTCGAATTCGTAGGACATGAAGTCCAGACGGCCGCGACCCGCAAAATCATTGATCGGAAAAACCGAACGAAAGACTTCCTGAAGACCGGCATTCTGCCGGCTGTCAGGGCTCACGTTCATCTGCAGGAATGCCTCATAGGAGGCGCGCTGCACGTCGATCAAATTGGGCATCGGCGCAATTTCGGGAATACGCCCGAAACTTTTGCGGATCCTTTTGCGTCCCGTGAACGATTTGGTGATCGCGTTCATCTCTTCTGCCCTCTGCACCAGACCTTCGAGTCGCCCGTAAACTGCGCCGGAGAACTGGCCCCAGCATTGCGGACGACCGGAACGACCGGCCATTATGAAATTTCAGTACGTGGCGAGCCGCGCACTATACGCCCGTTTTGTCCCAACGGCAAATCGGGCGGGAACCGCATGCGATCCCCGCCCCATCTGTCTGCCAGGCAGAGGCTGCTCCGCGAACGGCGCAGCCTGAAGTCAGTGAATTACTTGACTTCGACCTTGGCGCCTGCGTCTTCAAGAGACTTCTTGATCTTGGCAGCTTCGTCCTTGGACGCGCCTTCCTTGACGGTCTTCGGTGCGCCTTCGACCAGGTCCTTGGCTTCCTTCAGACCCAGGCCCGTGATCGCACGGACTTCCTTAATCACGTTGATCTTCTTGTCGCCGGCGTCAGCCAGAACAACCGTGAACTCGGTCTGCTCTTCAGCAGGAGCGGCAGCAGCGCCACCAGCAGCAGCAGCAACTGCAACCGGAGCAGCAGCGGAAACGCCCCACTTCTCTTCGAGCAGCTTGGAAAGTTCTGCAGCTTCCAGAACGGTCAGAGCGGACAGCTCTTCAACAATCTTTGCCAGATCGGCCATGGTCTTATCCTAAATTGATGTACTGTTGGTCAGGTTCAGGCCTGCACCGCGGCGCAGACCTTCGTTCTCAGGCGGCTTCTGCTTCGCCGGCCTTGGCATAGGCACCAAAGACGCGAGCAAGCTGGCCAGCCGGCGCCTGGACAACGCCTGCGATACGCGTTGCGGGGGTATTGATCATACCCACCAGCTTCGCACGCAGCTCGTCCAGCGACGGCAGTTCGGCAAGGGCCTTGATCCCGTCGACGCCAAGCGTCTGGGAACCGAGGGCACCACCAAGCACCACCAGTTTGTCATTCGTCTTGGCGAACTCGACGATCACCTTTGCCACTGCTGCCGGGTCTTCGGACCACGCAAGCGCGGTCGGTCCCTTGAGCAGCGGCGCAATGCCGTCGAATTGGGTCCCATCCAGAGCACGGCTGGCCAGCCGGTTCTTCGCAACCTTGTATGTCGCTCCTGCCGCACGAATGCGTCGACGCAGTTCCGTCACATCGGCAACCGTCAGACCCTTGTTCTGGGTGACGACAACCATGGACGTGCTGCCAAACACATCGGCGAGGAACTCAACAAAGGCCCGTTTTTCCGTACGGTCCAAAACCTGTCTCCTCGTCAGCCCGGCTTTCACCGGACCAGGTTACCCATGGAACCGCCTCTTTCCGAAGCGGTCCCGCTCGCCTGTCCACAGAAGTGAGCGAACCCAGCACATCGCAGCAGAGCCACTAATACTGTCGCCCCGTCTGACGCCCGCGATCCCGATAAAGATCCTTAAGGCCCCGAAGGTCCACGTGCGGTCTTGGACAGGTTTGGAAGCGGCCCGCAAGCAGGCCACCCCTTAGCCATCATACCCGAAGGCATGACGTCATTTCGTGGAGGTCTTTCCCAGAAGGAAGACCTCCTGTCAATCAGGCTTCGAAGCTCGAAACGTCAACGCGAACACCTGGGCCCATCGTGGAAGACAGAGCTGCCTTCTTCAGATACGTGCCCTTGGCGCCCGTCGGACGAGCCTTCTGAACGGCATCGACCAGAGCGTTGATGTTTTCGACCAGCTTGGCTTCGTCAAACGACGCCTTGCCGATGCCTGCATGAATGATACCGGCCTTCTCGGCGCGATACTCAACCTGACCGGACTTGGCTGCCGTGATGGCACCCTTGACGTCCATGGTCACCGTGCCGAGACGCGGGTTCGGCATCAGACCACGCGGGCCGAGGATCTTACCCAGACGCCCCACGAGAGCCATCATGTCCGGCGTTGCGATGCAGCGGTCGAAATCGATTTCGCCAGCCTGGATCTTTTCAGCCAGATCTTCCGCACCGACCACTTCCGCACCGGCTGCCAGGGCTTCTTCAGCCTTGGGACCACGGGCGAACACGCCAACGCGCAGGGTCTTGCCCGTGCCGTTCGGCAGGGAGATCAGACCACGGACCATCTGGTCAGCGTGACGCGGGTCGATGCCGAGGTTCAGCGAGATTTCGATCGTCTCGTCGAACTTTGCCTTGGCGTTACTCTTCACGAGAGCGACAGCCTCGGTCAGGCCGTACGGCTTGTTACGCTCGACAGTTGCCTGCGCGGCGTTCAGACGCTTGTTCTTGGCCATGATATCAGCCCTCCACCACGTTCAGGCCCATCGACTTGGCAGAACCGGCGAGCATGCGCACGGCGCCATCAATGTCGTTGGCGTTCATGTCCTTGAACTTCGTCTCAGCAATCTCGCGAAGCTGAGCCGTCGTCACGGAACCAACCGCAGCGGACTTGCCGACCGTCTGGCTGCCCTTGGAAATCTTGGCAGCCTTCAGCAGGAAGTACGTGTTCGGCGGCGTCTTCGTGATGAAGGAGAACGTGCGATCCGCATAGGCGGTGATAACCACCGGGATCGGCATGCCGGGCTCGAGCTGCTGGGTCTTGGCGTTGAACTCCTTGCAGAACTGCATGATGTTCAGGCCGCGCTGACCCAGAGCCGGACCAACCGGCGGAGAAGGATTGGCTTTACCAGCCGGGATCTGAAGCTTGATGTAGCCAACAACTTTTTTGGCCATATCCGGGACTCCCCTGTTTGTCGTTCCCGAACCGCGGTTCAACGGAGTCGGCCACGCCAGCTCCTCCCGCGTTCGAAGTGAGGCGGACCCCTAGACCAGTTAAGGCCGCCCCGTCAAGCCTTGCGGGACATTGGACGACAGTTGATCGCCACGCAGATCATTGTTCAGCGGAGATGCATGATTGTCGATGCCGTTCACAGGCTTCGGAGTCCGGAGATCCCGGTACTGCAACGGCCCGAACGGATCGATCTGCTTGATACCCGGCAGGTCACTGGAACTCCAGCCACCACCAAGGGCGCGGACGAGACGCACGGAGGACTGCACCTGTGCCGTCTGAACCTCGACCTCCGCAAGACGTGCCCGAAGCGCATCCTGCTGCGCCACAAGGGCATCAAGATAGTTCGAGAGGCCGCCCGTATAGAGTGCCATGGTCATGTTCTGGGTTCGCAGGGCCGCTTCCACTGCTTTCTGCTGCTGGTCCTGGGCAATCTTGAACTGCCGTGTCTGGGTCAGTCCATCCTCGACGTCCTGGAACGCGGACAGGACTACCGAACGGTAATTGTCCACCATGCCCCGGTACTGCGACCAGGAGCGCTGCAGGGCCGCACGCCGCAGGCCACCCGTGAAAGCGGGCTCCACCGCCTGAACCGCAATCTTCCAAAAGGCCCGGGAGATGCTCGCGAGATCAAACCCGCCGTCCTCAAACCCGCCCTGCGCACTGAAAGTGATATGCGGATAGAAAGCCGCACGTGAGACGCCGATCGCACGGGCCGACGCTGCCATCTGCCGCTCGGCAATCGCAATATCCGGGCGGCGCTCCAGCAGGGACGCAGGCAAGCCGGCATCGATCTTCACGGCCCCGAAATGCATCTTCACGTCCTTGACGGGCGCGATATGAAAGCCCGCAGGCGCAGTATTCAGCAGAACCGCGATCGCATGTTCCATGACATTGCGTCGGGCAATCAGGTTGCTCTTGCCAGCCTGCGCCGAATAAAGCTGCGTTTCCGCACGCGAAACGTCGAGCCCCGCGCCGATCGAGCCTGCCTGACGCAGTTCGGTGATCTCGACAGCAGCCCGGAAGTAGCGAATGGAATCATCATAGACCGCGTTCTGGGCATCGAGCCCCCGCAGGGCGATATAATCGGATGCCAGTTCCGCTTCCAGGCTCAGTCTTGCCAGCGCGTACTGACCCGCCGAAGCCTGTGCGAGGTTTTTCTGCATCCGCGTGGTGTTACGGATCGAATCCCAGAAATCCGGCTCCCACGTCGCAGCACCGCTATAAGCCTGGTTGGACTCATAGACGAGACTGCTGCTGCGGGCCGGGTTATTATAGAGTCGGCCGATCGAGCCCTTGTTGTAACTCATATGCGCGCCGCCCGTGACCTGCGGATACAGGCGGCTCTCTGTCTCGCGGGCGACATCCCGAGCCTGCGTGAAGGCCTCCGCCTCCGCCTGCAGGTCCGGATTGACGGCCAGCATGCGCTGTTCGAGCCCATCAAGGATGGGATCATGGAACATGGTCCACCAGTCACTCCGGACGGCACCGTCCGCGGGCTGTGCGTTGACCATCAGCCCCTTCCCTTCCCAACCCTCGGGATACAGGAACTTCTGGGGGTGATATTCCGGCGCCAGATCGCATGAGGCCAGGCCGATCGAGAGGACTCCGGCCAGCGCCGTGGTGAGCCGCCATCTGGAACGGTTATGTCTGGAAGATGACTGGGAACATTCCGGTTTCATCAGCGAGATCCGGCCTCCTCAGGGTTTGCATCATGCTGACGGACAGGCTGCTGATCGGCATCCTGCTGCGCCTTGCTCGGGGTGTTGTATCCCGGCGTGGTCGGGACGATCTTGACCTCGTCCCCTTCCAGCAGATCAGCCGTAGGGTTGGCAACCACGCGGTCGTCTTTTGTAATACCGCTGAGGACCTGGACTGTCGTCCCGAAATTGATGCCGACCGCCACATTCACCAGATGGGCGTGATTGTTGATGACCTTCGCAACCTGGGTTCCCTCCGCCCGGAAGATGATTGCGCCTTCCGGCAGGATCAGGATGTTCGGATTGCCCGGAGCAGAAATATGGGCTGTCGCATAGGAGTTCGGCCACAGCAGATTGTCGCTGTTATCCAGCGTCAGTTCCGTCGTGACCGTACGGGTCGCAGCATTGAAAGCATTGGCCGTCGCAAGGAATGTCGCGCGGAAACGGCTTCCCGGATACTGCGGGACCGTCAGCTCAGCCTCGATCTTCGGGGAAATGACACTGGCAAAATCCTGCGGCACGGAGACGAACACACGCATCCGGTGCACATCGGCAACCGAGAACAGCTCGGAAGCCGTCCCCCGCGAATTAAGGTTTCCACCCCCGGCATTCACGTAGTCACCCACATTCACAAGGCGTGACGTCACGATGCCGTCAAAAGGTGCGACGATCTTCTTGAAGTCCTCAAGGGCCTGAAAGCGGTCCACGTCATGGCGTGCCGCCTCAAGCTCGGCTTTCTGGGCAGCAGCGTTGGCAGCCTGGACGTCCACTTCCTGACGCGACACCGCCTGCGTTCCTTTCAGGGCGGTCCAGCGCTTGGTCGTGATCACAGCCAGATTGTAACGTGCCAGAATGACGTTGTAATGCGCCTTGGCAGCCTCAAACTGGGCATCGATGCTCGGCGTGCTGATTTCCGCCAGAACGTCACCGCGCTTCACATGCGCGCCGTAGTCCTTGTACCACATCTTCACATAGCCCGAGACCTGCGCGTAGATCGGCGCCTCGTACCAGGCCGCAAGATTGGCCGGCAGATCCACCTGACGCGTCTTCGGGCCCGGCTGCGGCGTGATCAGCGTCACGGGCGGAATGGCCGCATCCTCCGTCGCACCGGTCAGGGAATGATAATGCGTTCCCCGCTGCACAATCCCCCAGGCCGCCAGAGCAATGGCCAGCAGAACCACCACCAGCAGAATGATCCTGCCCCGCGCTCCAGACCCCGTGCGTGCCGGGTGGTCTGTCGGAGGCACGTGCCCCTGATCCGTAGAATGGCTCACGCGCGGTCTCCTTCAGGCCCAGCAGCAGGCCGCCTGTAATGAATAAGGGCAAAAACGCAGGGAACGAACAGCAGGGTGGCGACGGTCGCAACCAGCAGCCCCCCGATCACTGCTTTGCCCAGTGGTGCATTGTCGGAATTGCTGATGGACATCGGGATCATGCCGATCATCATCGCCAGCGCCGTCATCAGCACCGGACGGATACGCTCATATCCCGCCTCAAGTGCCGCAAGAATGGCATCGCCATGATGGTCCATCCGCTCACGGGCAAACGACACAACAAGGATGGCATTGGCCGTAGCCGTTCCCATGCACATGATCGCGCCCGTCAGCGCCGGCACCGACATGGCCGTATGCGTCAGGAAGAGGCTCCACGAAATTCCGCCCAGCGCGCCCGGAAGGGCCGTGATGATGACGAACGGATCAAGCCAGGACTGAAAATTCACGACGATGATCAGGTAAACCAGCACGATCGACAGTGCGAGCCCGCCGATCAGCTGGACATACGCATCGTTCATCGTCACGGCCTGCCCACGCACCACCATGCTCGAACCATGGGGAAGCAGCTTGCGCTCGCTGTCCACGATCCGGTTCACGGCCCGGGAGACCGTTCCCAGATCCATGTCTTCCGGCGCAGCATAGATATCGAAGACTGGCATGATGTTGTAATGCGCGACTTCGGCTGGCGTGCCCGTCTGCACCAGTTCACTCAGCCCTCCCAGAAGCTGCGGCGTCTGGTTGGTCGGATTGCCGTCCCCCTTGTCGATCGGAAGGATCTCCAGATCGTTCATGGTCTGCAGGTAATTCGCAGGCGCCTGAACATCGATCAACTGCGACGTACCCTGGGCATTCAGGTAATAGGTCTGCCCCACCTGACCACTGCCCGACAGTGTGACCAGTGCGTTCAGAGCCACGTCCCGCTCGGTAATCCCCGTTCCGAGCGCGAAGCTGCGGCGGTTGTTCACCATGATGGTCGGCTGCGTCATGGGCTGCTGGATGGAGACATCCGTAATACCCGGGATATGACGCAGTTTTTTGGCAAGCCGGGAGGCGAACCGGAAATTCCCACTCAGGTCACGCCCGACAACCTGCACGTCAATCGGCGACGGCAGACCAAAGTTCAGGATCTTGGCCGTCAGGTCACCCGGCTGGAACGTAAAGACCGTCCCCGGAAAATCATTCGTCAGCCCCTTGCGAAGCATCCGGCGGTATTCGGCGATCGGACTTTCGGGATCGCGAAGCTGGATGGTGACGTCGCAGTCCTGCGACCCCACGGTCGGGGACGGAATCATCGCCTGATTGAGCTGACTGAAGGGCAGGCCGCAGTTGTTCACGATATTGACCACCTGCCCCGGCAGCAGGCTGCGGATCCGGCGTTCGGCCAGCCCGGCAATCTTGCCGCTCTCTTCAAGGCGGCTGCCGATGGGCGCGCGCATGTGCATCTGGAGCGTCCCCGACTTGATCTCGGGGAAAAAGTCCTGCCCGATGAACAGCAGCAGCGCCATGGACGAGACCGCCGCCAGCAGAAACAGCGTCACGAAACGGCCACGGATCGAGATCAGGGTCTCAAGGATGGACTTGTAATGCTCACGGAAGCTGGTGAAGCGGGCCTCGAAACCCTGCTGGAAACGCCCGAAGATGCTGAGCTTGCGATTGTGCCATTCGGGGTCACGATGCATCCGCACCTGAGCCGCGAGCATCCAGTTCGCCATCGTCGGCACCAGCGTCCGCGACAGGATGAAGGAGGCGATCATGGCGAAGATGATCGCCTCGGCCATTGGCATGAACAGCCAGCCGGAAATCCCGGTCAGCTCGAACAGCGGCAGCCACACGATGCAGATGCAGGTCGTGGACACGAAGGTCGGAATAACGATCTGGTTCGCCGCGTCGATGATGGCGTCCTCGAGTTCCTTCCCGGTCTCGAGATGCGCATCGATGTTCTCGATCATGACGGTCGCATCATCGACGAGAATACCGACCGCCAGCGCCAGCCCCCCCAGCGTCATCACATTGATGGACTGTCCGGCAATACTCAGCCCGATGATCGAACACAGCATCGCCAGTGGAATGGACGTCGCCACGATGATGGTCGAACGCCACGATCCCAGGAAGAGCATGACCGTCAGGCTGGTCAGGATCGCGGCCGTGATCATCTCACGCACCACGTCCACAACCGATTCCTTCACGAAGCTCGAGGCATCGGTCAGGACATTCACCGTCGTCCCCGCCGGCAGTGTGGCTTCGACCTGCGGCAGGAGCTTCTTGATTCCACTCACGACAGACAGCGTGGAGGCATCCCCGCTTTTGAGAACGACGATCAGGACCGCCTGCTGCCCCTTCACAAGGACAGCATTGATCTGCGGGGGCCCTCCCCGATGAACCCACGCAACATCGCGCAGATAGATCACGGAATTACCCACCTGCTTGACCGGCATCTTGTTGAAGACGGCCAGATCAAGCGGCGTAGAGTTCGTCTTCACCATCCAGTCAAGCTGGCCGATCCGCTGGTCACCTGCCGGCAGAACGATGTTCTGCAGATTCAGCGCAGAGGCCACATCCTCGGGCGACAGCCTGTGGGCGAGCAGCTTGATGGGGTCGATATCCACCATGATATCCGGCGCAAGACCACCATACGGATTGGGAATGGCCGCCCCGGGCACGGAAATCAGCTCCGGTCGGATCAGGTTGGACGCCATGTTGTAGATTTCCGACCCGGACATGGTCGGATTGTTAACCTGCAGCGTGAGGACCGGAACGGAAGATGCATCCATCGCCAGAATCAGCGGCGGCGTCGCACCGTTCGGCAACTGCTTGATGACCGTCTGGGATACCGACGTGATCTGCGTCTGCGCCACCGCCGTATTGGTGCCCGGCTGGAAGAACACCTTGACGATACCGCGGCCGTAATAGGACGAACTCTCGATATGTTCGATGTTGCTGACCGTCGCCGTCAGTGACCGTTCGTAATAATAGACGATACGGCCGGACATGTCCTCGGGCATCAGGCCCGTATAGGACCAGATGACTGCCACGATCGGAATCTTGATCGAAGGGAAAACGTCCGTTGGCGTGGAAACGATGGCCCTGACCCCGAAGATCAGGATCATGATCGATAGAACAACGAAGGTATAGGGCCGCTTCAGCGCGGTAACGACAATGGCATTCATGCGGTCAGACAACCCCGGGGGGCTCTTCCTGGTCCGGTCATTCTCAACGGGTGTCCTCTTGCAAACTGATCCGAGTCATATCCATCGAGACCCGGACGACAAGGAAAATTCTGTTTAAAAATCAAGACACACGGAAAAATTTGACATAGTACGACATGCTGAGACCTGCGTCAGGCAGATGCAGGAGGCGCGAAATGTATGATGAAAACCGCTCCGGGAAGCGTATGGCCGGGTCGGGCAGACACGATCTCCACCGATGCCCCATGCAGCCTCAGGATGGCTGACACCAGACTGAGACCCAGCCCGCTCCCCGGCACGTGACGGCTCTTATCCGAGCGGTAGAACCGCCCCATGACCGCCTTGCGCTCCTCCTCGGCAATCCCGATCCCCGTATCCGCCACGCTCAGCCAGCTTGCCCCGTCGCCCCCCTGCCCCGCACTCAGTTGAACCGTTCCCGGCGCAGGCGTGAACTTGATCGCATTGTCCACAAGGTTGGCCAGAACCTCGTTCAACAGATCCCTGTCTCCAAAAAGCGGCACCGGTTCCTTCGACTCCACAACCTGGAGCGTCACGCCCTCCGTCTCGGCGATGGGTTCATACAGATCCACCACCCCAGCCAGCAGTTCGCGCAGATCCAGAACCGCGAACCCGGCACGGCGGCGACCATTCTCGATCTCGCCAATCCGCAGGAGGGCCGTAATGACGGAAAAGCACTGCTCCAGATCCAGCGTGGCTCGCTCGATCGCTCCCTGAAGCGCCGCCGGATCATTCGTGATCGCTGAAACACGCTCCAGTCTGGCCTTCACCCGTGCCAGAGGGGTCCGCAGATCATGGGCAATGTCGTTGCCCACATCCCGGATTTCATCAAGCAGATGCTCCAGCCGGTCCAGCATGCGATTGACCGAAACCGCCAGCCGCTCGATGTCGTCGCGCTCGCGACCGGTGGGCAGACGTTCGTGCAGGTCGCCATCCATGATGCGGTCGATGGCCTCATGCATGTCCTTGACGCGGCCCAGGGCACGATGGCTCAGAAAGATCCCCGCCATCAGCGCGAACACCACGACCGGCACCACCGACATCAGCGCCGCCCGCTTGGTGATGTAACGCAGTTCGTTAGCCATATGCAGCGAACGGGCCAGGACGAGAATACGGTCCCGGTTCCCCTGCGTCCCCTCCACCTCCACTGCCAGATAGCGCATTTCGTAAGGCGTATCTCCGGGCGGAGCATCCCACAGACGCTGCGTGCGTGGAGAGACTTCAAGCCCGACCGGCCATTTTTTGATATCACCCGCAATCCGGTTGCGGCTCATGTCGAACAGCGCGGCCCCGTTGAGGATCACACGCAGATCGGTCTTGCTGCGCTCACGGACTTCATACTCAAGCTGGTCCGGGGTTTCGTGAACCAGAAGCGCAGCCTCCCGCTGGAGCAGATCCGTCGAACGCTGCTCTTCGTATCCACTCATCTCCCCGTAAACGAGCCCGAACTGCAACGCCATTCCCGCGATGATCGCCACGACAAAGGCCAGCGTCAGGCGGAACGTGGCCGTCCTGAAAAGATCCGCGTGGAACAGTTCGGAAAAGCGCAGGTCAGCCCGGAACACGCAGACTGAACCCGGCACCGCGAATACTGTGAATGAGCGGGGGCTCGCCGGGCAGATCAATCTTGCGGCGCAGCTTGCCAATATGGACATCCACCAGATTGGTCTGCGGAACGAAACGGTAGTTCCACACATCTTCGAGCAGCATGGTGCGGGTCAGCACGGTATCGGGCCGGCGCATCATGTATTCCAGCAACCGGAACTCCCGGGGGAGCAGGTCGATCTCCTGTCCGTTGCGGAACACCGTACGCTCGATCAGATCCATCTCAAGTGGCCCGACCCGGAGCATCGTCGCGCGACTGTCCGTCGGACGCCGCAGCAGCGCCTCCAGCCGTGCGGCCAGTTCTTCCATGGCGAAAGGCTTGGTCAGATAGTCATCGCCCCCAGCCTTGAGGCCACTGACCCGGTCATCCACCGCTGAAAGCGCCGACAGCACAAGCACGGGAATGTTGATCCGCTGGGCCCGGACACTCTCGATCACGGTCAGCCCGTCAAGTTCGGGCAGCATGCGGTCCACGATCATCAGATCGAACTGCCCGGCGCAGGCATGGTCCAGCCCTTCGACTCCCGTTGCCGCCCGCGTCACATCGTAGCCGCGCGTCGTCAGTTCCTCGACGACTTCAGCCGCAATGCTGTCATCATCCTCAATCAGCAGAAGCCGTGGAGAGGGTCCGGGAAGGCGCTCCGGCGCCCCATGTTCATGTGCGGACGTCATGGTCATGATCCTCACATGGGACAGTCCCCCATGTCATCCAATTAAAATCGCTCTTAGAGTGACGTGCCTGAATGACGTATTCTCAGGCCTACAGAAGGAAGCGGCCGTGCCCTACCAGCCAGATGCGACGGTTATCGTGATTGGCGACTGCTCCAGCGAAGCACAGACCCTGCGTCTCATCCTCGAAAACCTGGGATGCAAAACCGATTTCTCCCCCGCCGGAAACCCGATCGATTTCCTGACCATCCTGAACGCGCTGCCCGGTTCATGCCGCATCGTCATCATCTGTGCCCATGGGGATACAAACGGTCTCGTCTTTGGCGAGTTTTCCCCGGAGGTCGATACGGGATTGCTGGTCCATGGCAGCCTTCCCGCCAGAAACCTTCATCTTGCTCCAGCGTCCACGAATAACCGCATCATTCTTACGACAGCCTGCGAGACCGGGACCGCCTCTTTTGCCAAAAGATTCCTCGATGCCGGGGCAGAAGCCTTTCTTGCTCCCGTGGACTTTCCAGACGGCGAGGATGTCGTGCTCTTCATTCACGCCCTGCTCTACCGGATCCTGATCCGGAAACAGTCATTGCCCCGGACATGGGAAACGCTCAACGACGCGGGATTCAACACGGGCCTGATGGTTCTGTCCCGACGGACGGCCGCCTGAAAACTTACGACACCCCCGGCTCGTCCAGCGCCTCTTCCATCTCGTTGGCCGTTCCGTCCAGAGCCCGCAGGCGCCGCCCGAGCACCCGGGTCCGGCGCCGGGCTTCCTCGATGGTATTTCCCATCGTCCCCGCATTGCGATGCAGCTTTTCCAGAACCTGATCCATCCGCAGCATTTCCTGCCGCGTCGCCCCCAGAAGCCCCGCAATCGCTTCCGTCCGCTCCTCAAGCGTCAGCGTGACATATCCCAGATGCACCGTCCGCAGCATCGCAGGCAGAAGCGACGGCCCCATCACCATCACCCGGTACAACCGACCAATTTCGTCAATCACACCCGGCATCCGGGCGATTTCGGCATAAAGCCCGTCGGTCGGCAGATACAGAACCGCAAATTCGACGGTCACGGGCGGAAGAATATATTTGGAGGCAATTTTCTTCGCCTCGAACCGGACGACATTCTCCAGTTCCCGCTGGGCCTGACGCTCGGCCACCGCATCCCCGGCTTCCGAGGCATTCAGCAGCCGTTCGTAAGCCTCAGTCGGGAACTTGCTGTCGATCGCCAGCCGCGGGGGCATCTCCGTTCCGCGCACAGGCATCTTCACGGCGAACTCGACATTCTCGCCCGCCGTCCCCAGCCGGAAATTCATGTCGTAGCTGCCCTCTGGCAGAATATCATCCAGAATGGCCCGGCACTGCGCCTCGCCCCAGCCGCCGCGCGTCTTCACATTCGAGAACAGGCGCTTCAGATCACCGATCTGGGCCGTAACACTCGTAACCTCGCCCAGCGCCTTCTGCATGGCGCTGAACTGCTCCACCACGCGCTGGAAACTGGTCTGCATCTGCTTTTCGACCGCACCATGAAGCTGTTCGTTTACGGTCGCACGGATCCGTTCGATCTGCTCGTTCTGGCTCTGCGCCATCTCCCGCAGCGCATCCGACAGCAGGAGCCGCCCTTCCGCCTGATCCTGCCCGAGATTCCGGGCCAGAGTACTCAGCCGCTCGCTGGTCTCCAGCCGGAACTGGTCCAGCCGTCCGGAAAGGACACGCTCCACTTCCGACAGATGCGCCCGATGATATTCGACGTCCTGTGACCGCTCCTGCGCCTCACGCTCAAGCAGCCGTTCGAAGCGACCACTGCCATGACCGCCCCGCAGGACAGCGACAAGCGCAACCAGCAGTCCCACCGCCGCCACGATCCAGGGAAGAAACTGCGCCATTCCGGAAAAATCCTCCTGCATGGCGCTTTCCTACCCCCTCAGCCCATCGTGGCCAATGCCACGATCCTTAGGGCTGATGGATATTGCCGTAGGACGCAGCCCCGAGCCCTGGGCACGAACACGGCGCACCAAGCGGCACCTGCGTCGGCATCTTGCACGTATAAATCCCCGCCTTGCAGGTATAGCCATACCCCGCGATCGGCGTTCCCGGTGCTACCGGCCCGGACGCCGCCGTTCCTACACAGGCACCCAGCCCCAGAAAGGACAGACCGGCAGCAAAACGCAGGGCATGACGAAAAACGGAACGAGACATTTCGAATGTGTCCTTATCGGCCAGGTTCAGAAAACCGGGTTGAGAAAAGCAGAAACGGATCGCTACCTCACCGGTTGCCGCGTGATCGGACGCGAGGATGGCAATCCTGTGGCAAAGAACAGTCTAGCGATGCCCGGCAGCAGCCTGCCCCGCCGCAACGCCACTCGCCCAGGCCCACTGGAAATTATGCCCGCCCAGCCAGCCCGTCACATCCACGGCCTCCCCGATCGCATAAAGTCCCGGAACATCACGGGCTTCCAGCGTCTGGGACGAGATATCCCGCGTATCGATCCCGCCGCGCATGACTTCCGCCTTGGCGTAGCCTTCCGTCCCGGCCGGGCGAAGCTGCCAGTTCGACACCCGCTCGGCCAGCGCCTTGATCGCGCGGTCCGGCTGGTTCGCCAGCATCGTATCGCCCAGCCCCGCCGCCAGAACTCGCGCCAGCCGCAGGGGTAGCGCCTCCAGCAGACTTGGCGGCAGGGCTTTCGGTCGGTCTTTCTTGACCTTCAGCAGCACGCTCAGCGCATTCTGCCCGGGCATAAGATCGATCTGCGCAGCCTCCCCGTTCTCAAGATAGGAGGAAATCTGAAGAATGGCCGGGCCGGAAACGCCACGATGGGTAAAGACCATCCCGTCCTCGAACCGCGGCCCCTTCTTTCCCACCCGCGCCACGATCGGCAGCGACACGCCCGCAAGCTCCGGATCGGCATCCGCAAGCACCAAAGGAACGAGCGCAGGCGCCGTCGGCACCACGCGCAGACCGAATTTCCGCGCCAGCCGCAGCGACAGATCCGACGCCCCGAGCTTGGGAATGGACAGTCCCCCCGTCGCCAGGATTACCGCTCCCGTCCGGATCTCGCCACCATCCGTGACAACAACGAAGCCATGTTCAGCCTGTCGCACATCGAGGATGCGCGTCTGCATCCGAAGCTCACAGCCCGCAGTCCGGCACTCCGAGACCAGCATGTCCACGATCTGCCCCGCGGACCCATCACAGAAAAGCTGCCCCCGCGCCTTCTCATACCAGGCAATGCCATGCCGGTTCACCAGCTTGACGAAATCCTGCGGCGTGTATCGCGCCAGTGCGGAACGGGCGAAATGGCGGTTCTGCGAGATAAAACAGTTGGGGCCGGTCTCAAGATGCGTAAAATTGCACCGCCCACCGCCCGAAATCAGGATCTTGCGCCCCGGTTCCGGTCCATGATCCAGAACCAGAACCCGCGCCCCGTTCTGACCGGCCGTCGCCGCAGCCATCAGCCCCGCTGCACCGGCTCCGAGCACAATCACATCGGGGTTCATCATGAGGGGCCTCAGAAATCTAGATTGGCGTAATGCGCAGGTGGCGTGATGCCGCTGACCTTGTCAGACAGCAGCCCCCGGAAACAGGGCCGCGACTTCACCCGGGCATACCAGTCCTTTGCGGCAGGCGCCTTGGACCAGTTCACGTCCCCGATGAAATCAAGTGCCGAAAGCTGGGCGGCAGCCGCAAAATCCGCGAGCGACAGCGCAGGTCCCGCAAGCCAGGAGCGCGTCTCCGCCAGCCAGCCGATATAGTCGAGATGAAAGCGCATGTTCGCATAGCCGGCCCGCAGCGCATTGCCATCGGGGTGCCCGCGCCCGAACTGTCGCTTGTCAACTTTCTCGCCCAGAAGGTTGCGGGTAACTTCCTGCGCAAAGCGGGTCTCAAACCAGTCCACGAGCCGCCGCGTTTCGACGCGCTCGGCAAGCGTGCGCCCCAGCAGCGGCGTGTCAGGATAGGCCTCATCCAGATATTCGCAGATGACACGCCCGCCCGGCACGGCCAGACCATTTTCCTCAACCAGCACAGGCACCTCGCCTACGGGGTTGAGATGCAGGAACTCCTCGCGCTGCTCCCAGACCCGTTCAATGACGGGTTCGAACGGGAGTCGCTTCTCGCTGAGGGCGAGCCTCACAAGACGGCATTGCGGAGAAAGTGGAAGGTGATGCAGGATACGCATTGCCACTTTCTAAGTCAGCCGATACCCGCTCACAAGAGCCTCACCGACTGCCCGACACAGGTCCGACGATTTTCCCGATGCCCGATCCAGTTTCCACTGCCTCTTCCAACGCCCCCATGCGCATCCGTGCACGCGGCCGCTCCTTTCTGGCGCTCGTCCTCTCCCCCGAGGCGCCCCTCCCCCTCTGGCTGGACGGCCTCGATTACCAGGTCGCCCGCTCGGGCGGTCTCTTCACCGGAAAGCCCATCATCCTCGACCTCGGCCTCCTCAGCGAGACTACTCCGGGTCTGGTGACGCTGCTGGACGATATCCGCAGCCGGGGTGTCCGGATCATCGGCATCGAGGGCGGCAGCCGTCACTGGCCGGCGGTCGCGCACTGGGACTGGCCGGAAACGCTGGATGGCGGCCGTCCGGCCGGGGAAGTCGAGATCCCGGAAGATCCCTCCACCAATGCGGCCGGGCCGGTTTCAGGCGGCGGGACACTGATCATCGACCAGCACGTCCGGTCGGGTCAGAGCATCCAGCACATGCAGGGCGATGTGATCATTCTCGGATCGGTCTCGTCTGGTGCCGAGATCGTGGCCGCAGGCTCCATCCATGTCTACGGGACCCTTCGGGGCCGGGCGATCGCCGGGGTGGGCGGGCAGTCCCAGAGCCGCATTTTCGCAAGCCGGATGCTGGCCGAACTGCTGGCCCTGGATGGCTATTATGCCGTCACGGAAGACATCGATCCTGCCATCCTCGGTCAGGCCGCACAGGCGACCCTGGACGAAGACCGGGTTCGCGTTCTGCCCCTGCCAGTATGAACCGAACGGCAAATTGAGGCCCGCTGCCACGAAACCACCCCTATTCGCCGGTTGCCGCCGGGCATAAAACTTTCATAGAATGAGAAAATCCGGTTGCGGTCTTCCGTTACAGGCAACCGCGGACCGCAAAGACGTTATTTTGGAGTATTCATGGCCAAGGTTCTGGTTGTCACTTCCGGCAAGGGTGGCGTCGGCAAGACGACATCAACCGCCGCGCTCGGCGCCGCTCTCGCTCAGAGCGGGCAGAATGTGGTGGTGGTTGATTTCGATGTCGGGCTGCGGAACCTTGACCTGGTCATGGGTGCCGAACGCCGGGTCGTGTTCGATCTGATCAATGTCGTGCAGGGCGATGCCCGCCTGTCGCAGGCCCTGATCCGCGACAAGCGCTGCGAGACGCTCTCCATCCTTCCCGCTTCCCAGACCCGTGACAAGGATGCCCTGACGTCCGAAGGTGTGGCCCGCGTGATGGACGAGCTTCGTGAGAAGTTCGACTGGGTCATCTGCGACAGCCCCGCCGGGATCGAGCGCGGCGCGCAGCTTGCCATGTACCATGCCGACATGGCCGTGATCGTCACCAATCCCGAAGTCAGTTCGGTCCGTGATTCCGACCGGATCATCGGCCTGCTCGACAGCAAGACCAAGAAGGCCGAAGACGGCGAAAAGGTCGACAAGCACCTGCTCCTGACGCGCTATGATCCGGCCCGCGCGGCCCGCAAGGAAATGCTGAGCGTCGAGGATGTCCTCGAGATCCTCTCCATCCCGCTGCTCGGCATCGTTCCGGAAAGCGAGGATGTGCTGAAGTCGTCCAACGTCGGTGCGCCCGTCACGCTGGCTGCGCCCACAAGTCTTCCTGCCCGCGCCTATTTCGAAGCCGCCCGTCGCCTGAGCGGCGAGAAGCTCGAGGTCTCGGTTCCAGTCGAGAAACGCGGTTTCTTTGACTGGCTCTTCAAGAGGGACGCATGAGTTCATGAGTTTTCTCGCAAACATTTTCGCCCGGCGCCAGCAGTCCAGCAGCGTCGCCAAGGACCGTCTGCAGATCCTGCTCGCCCATGAGCGCGGCGCGGGCGAGGCCGGTGAGTCCGATCTGATCCGCCAGCTCCACAAGGAGATCATGGAAGTGATCGCCCGCCATGTCGCCGTTGATCAGGACAAGGTCCAGATCAAGGTTGACCGTGGCAGCGGCTGCTCCATGCTCGAAATCGACGTCGAGGTTCCCCAGGAACTCAGCGGCAAACGGAAATCGTAATCCGGAACACCCCTTCCGGACTGCAATCCTAACATCAAGACACCGACTGCGGCCTAAGTGCCGCATCTGCATAGAGACGGAACAATACGGATGAGCGGTTTTCTCGGAAACATCATGAACCAGGCAGTCGGCGCGATCGGCGGACAGCTTGGTGAAAAATTCGGCGGCAGCATCGGCGAGTTTCTCAAGGGGGATGGCCTGAACATGCTGCTCAGCCAGGCCCAGAGCGCTGGCCTGACCGACAAGATCCACTCCTGGATCGGAAATGGTGAGAACCTGCCCATCACCACCGATGAGCTGCGCAGCCTCCTGACGGATCAGCAGATCCAGATGATCGTCAGCAAAACGGGCCTTCCCGCCGGAACGATCCTGCCGGCACTGGCACAGCTTCTCCCCGCCGCCGTGGACAAGCACACGCCGGAAGGTCAGGCGCCGTCCACGACGGCCTGAAGCCACGCTTCGACCAACGAACAGCGAAAAGCCCCGGTGGATCATTCACCGGGGCTTTTTCGTATCCGGTTTCAGGCTTTCTGCCCCTGCGGCAGCGCGTCATAGGGCTGCGGCTGTTCGATCGGGAAGCGGATCAGAAGATAGGGCGTAACCCTGCGGTCGGTCCCCTCATTGAATGAGGGGAGACGGTTCCACTGCCCGAACGTGCAGTAAACATGATCCGTAGTGGCGAAAATCCCGTCCGGTGACAGGGCGCGCGGATCGCGGAGCATCATTCTGAAAGAGCCGTCCGGATCGCGCCGCAGGATGCAGTCATGCTCGTAATTGGTTGTGTAAAGCCGGTTCTGGTCATCCAGAGCCAGACCATCCGCTACCCCCTTCTCTCCCTCATCGCGGATCGCCGGGGCCAGAACCGCATCATCCGATGCCGGATCCGCCACAAGGTCCACCGGCAGACTGTAGAGACGGCGACTGGTCAGGGGCGCGAAATAGAGACGTTTTTCGTCCTTCGTCAGGGCGATACCGTCCACCCCGCCCGAAACCAGTTGCGGATGACCGGGAATGTAACGGCGCGGCTCGCCTTCCACGATGGCCATAAATCCGGGCTCGGGAAGAATGGCGGGATGCGTTGTCAGTACCCGGCGGGCCTGCTGGGTCGCGACATCCACGATCACAAGCCCGGGCTTTGTCCCGAAGGATGAATCCGTCACGAAAACCGTGCCCTGGGCACCATGCGACAGCGAGACACGCAGATCGTTCATGTGACTGTCGGGCAGCAGGACAGGCGCCTTGAGGATGATTTTGTGGGCCACCCGGTTTGTTGTGGGATCAATGCAGACGATCTTCGCGGCCCCCGGCTGAAGGGGATGTCCGGCCCGCTTGCCGTCATCGATCACCCAGAGCCTGCCCTGACGGTCCATCGTCATGCCGTGAACGGAGACGAGGCAGTCTGCCGGCGCCGTGCCGGGAAGACTCATCCCGGCGGACGGATAGGGCACGACCTTTCCATCAACCAGTTCCCCGAGCGTGGCACCCTTGTGATCCACGGCATGGCGCGGAAAACCCACAAAGATCCGGCCATTGGGCAAAACGACGATTCCCGAAGGGCCAGGACCGTCGAATTCAGCAACGATATCGAGCGCCCCGTAGGGAGCCGTGCCGTTATCCTCGTTTCCGGCAGCACGCGCCTGCGTCCCCGGCAGGGCGGCGGACACGGCAAGGGACGTGGGCACCACCGAAGCGGTGCGCAGAAAATGACGTCGCTTCATGCACATTCTTCTGGACTCCATTTGCAAGACATATCGTTTCCATAACGCCCGATCCGTGTAAGGAGCGCCACAGCCCCCGCAAAATGTGATCGGAATGTTTCCTGAAACGGAAAAATATGTTGACCTTCCACAAATACGAAACGATTTTGTGTTTCGTTTAAATTACTAAAATGTTGTGTGGTAAACGTGCTGTCTCAGCTTTCCCTTCGTCATGTGACCCTTCTGGGCACGTCCCTTCTCGGTTCCGCGCTGGTCCTTCTGACGGATGAAGGACGGGCTGCGACCACACAACCGGTTTCCGCCCGACACAAACCGGCTGCCGCAGCCCCGACTCCCCGAAAAGCAACACCCGCGCGCAGTGCCAGACCGGCCACCGACGTTTCCGGCGGCACCGAGGCGATCGTGGTGACCGGAACGCGGGAGTTCGGCAAAAAGGCGCGGGATTCCATCGCGCCGATTGATGTGGTGTCGAACCGCCAGCTCACCAGCACGGGACAGCCTGCACTGCGGGATTCCCTGGCGCTTCTGCTGCCGTCCCTGACTGTTCCCACATCGGGGTTCGATACGGGCGCACTGACCGATTATCTCAGTCTGCGGGGCCTCAACCCGAATGAGACGCTGGTGCTGGTGGATGGCAAGCGTCGACACACAACCGCGAACATCTATGCCGATCCCGGCCCGAGCCAAGGCGCCACGGCCGTGGATATCGATACGCTCCCGATGTCCATGGTCGATCATATCGAGGTTCTGCGTGATGGTGCCTCCGCCCAGTACGGCTCGGATGCGATTGCAGGCGTGATCAACATCATCCTCAAGAAGCAGAACCATGGTCTGACCATGCGCTCCAATACCGGCATCACCAGCGAGGGCGACGGGTTTCAGCAGAGCCTTTTCATTGATGGCGGCCTCAACCTGAACAATCGCGGCTACGTTCATATCGGCGGAGATTTCGTCCATCAGGATCACGCCTTCCGCTCCGGGGCTGACAGCCGGACGGGGACCTATGTCAACAACGTCCTCAGCCAGCCGGAACAGACCCGCGAAAGCCTGGCCATTACGGCGGGATATGACATCACCGACAACGTGCAGGCCTATGCTTCAGCGACCTACGCGCACAAGCACGGAGAGTCCTACCAGAACTATCGCCTGCCCTCGACGCTTGCGAACTATCCCGGTTACGCAGCCCTCTATCCTTACGGCTACTCTCCGGTTCTCGCGCTGGAAGAACAGGATTATGAACTGACCGCCGGGTTCAAGGGCGTCCTCGCGGGCTGGCACTGGGATCTGTCCACGGTCTACGGTCGCGATTACGACAATTTCAGCGTGTTCAATACCATTAACAGCGCCGTCTACACCGCGTCCGGACGAACTCCGACCAGCTTCGAGGCCCAGAGCTACAACGATTCCCAGTGGACCAGCAGCTTCGACGTCTCGCGCAACTTCAGATTCTCGTTCTGGCCCCACAGCATCAACGTGGCGGGCGGCGCGTCCTACCGTTACGAATCCTATTCGATGGGAACCGGATCGCCGGACAGCACTGCCGGGACCGGTGCGGATGCGGTGCCGGGAACCAGCGCCTACAATGCGGGAAACTGGTCGCGTGACGTGGCCGCCGGCTACGTCGACCTCTCGACCCATCTGATGAAGCACTGGCAGGTCGATCTCGCCGGACGTGTCGAACATTACACCGATGCCGGCGACGCCAAGACGGGCAAGGTCTCGACACGCTACGATTTCTCGCCCCGCTTTGCGATCCGTGGAACCTTCAGCAACGGATTCCATGCCCCCACCCTTGCGCAGGAGCATTATTCCGCCCTCGCCGTCTCTCCGACAGCCGCGCGCGGCCTGATTGCGGTCAACTCCCCCGGAGCACTCGCGAACGGCGCCTCGGCCCTCAAGCCCGAATCCTCGACCAGTGCGGAAGGCGGCATCATCGTCGAACCGGTCAGAAAGCTGCATGTCACGGTCGATGTCTATCAGATCGACCTGCGCGACCGCATCCAGCCCGGCGGAAACGTCTATGGTGAAGCCGCGTACAACGCGCTGGCCCAGAACAATTTCCCCCTGCCGGAAGAAGCAAAGGGCTGGACAGCCGGACAGCTCTCGACGCACTGGTTCGCCAATGTCGCCACGACGCGGACGCAGGGCCTCGATCTGACGGCCACCTATCTCAGCGAGTTCGGGGATTACGGCCATGTGGACTGGGATGTCTCGCTCAACCTCAACCGGACCCGCATGCGCCATCAAGCCAGCGGTACGGACGGCAATCCGTTGCTGAATGCGCAGTACATTGCCTATCTGACGACGGCCTACCCCCGCTCCAAGATCATTTTCGGCGGTCGCTGGCATTCGCCCAAGAACCGGTGGGCCGTGGCGGTTCACGAGATCCGCTATGGTCAGACAACATCCAATCTGACCTATTATGCCGGTTCGAATGCGTTCTCGACCACGAACTATCTCGAGTTCCAGAACGTTCCGAAATGGACGACAAACGCGTCCCTCACCTACAACATCACGCATCACTGGAGCGCGACGATTGGCGGGAACAATATCTTCGCCCAGTTCCCCTCCGCGGTTCCAAAGAACAACCGCTATCTGGGCGCCCCGAAATATTACATGAGCACGTCGCAGCTCGGCATCAATGGCGGGTACTACTACTTCGACATTTCCGCGCGCTTCTGAAACCGGAATGCAGAAGGCGGAGGGGGCCCCTCCGCCCGCGTCTTCAACCCGACACGAAGGGGTTCAGCCCGGAATACCGGTACCACCCGTTGCACCGAAGATCTGCCCGGTCAGATAGCTTCCGTCGGTGCTCGCAAGCTGCACGTAGAGTGGCGCGATCTCGGCGGGCTGCCCCGGACGCTTGAGGGGGACCGTAGAGCCGAACTTTTCAACCGCGGACATCGGCTGGCCACCGCTGACCTGCAAGGCCGTCCAGAACGGTCCCGGCGCGACCGCATTGACGCGGATACCCTTGGGAACGAGCTGTTTGGCCAGGCTCTTCGTCAGATCCGCAATCCCGGCCTTCGTGATGCTGTAATCCACCAGGATTTCGGAAGGATCATAGGCATTCGTCGAACTGGTATTCACGATCGAACTGCCGGGCGGCATGTGTGGGATGGCGGCCTTGATGATCCAGAACAGGGCATAGAGATTGGTCTTGAGTGTCCAGTCAAAATCCTCCGTCGTCAGATCGAGAATGCTCTCATGGTAATGCTGCCGCCCGGCGCAATTGATGAGACAGTCAAGGCCGCCCAGTTCCCGCGCGGCATTGGCCACCAGCTTCTGACAGAATTTTTCCGAACGGATATCGCCGGGAAGCGCCACGGCCTTGCGCCCCGCGCTGCGGATGAGATCAATAACTTCCTTCGCATCTTCTTCTTCGGCAGGAAGATAGGAAATGGCGACGTCTGCCCCTTCCCGGGCGATGGCGATCGCTGCAGCACGCCCCAGCCCGGAATCTCCCCCGGTCACGAGTGCCTTGCGTCCTGCCATTCGCCCGGAGCCGCGATAGGACGTTTCACCGTGATCGGGACGCGGGGTCATTCTGGAGGCCAGACCAGGCCAGGGCTGTGGCTGGGCCTGAAACGGGCCGTCCGTATAGCGCTTTGCAGGATCAGACAGCGGGGGCGCGCCATTCTCGGTCGCCATGGAGGGATCGGCAGCTTTGGCCCGACTGACGGCTGCCGCCGCAGCAAGCCCCAGAGCCGCACCTTTCAGAACTTTGCGACGGGAGTCATCGGAATTGCGTTCACTCATGAACCGGTCCTTTTCCGTTCTCCGCAAGCCGGTCCGTTCGGGCCAGCATGACGGATCATTGATTTCTGACGAAAAGGAAAACAGTCTCGCGGAACAGGAAGTTGCCATAAAAAGTCGGTTTCAGAACCGACTGGCGACGCGTTCAGACTTTCCTGACGGTGCAAAGAGACGCGATATGCCGTCTGCACAGCGCCATATCGGGCGATGCGCTCTGCTTGCAGGCCAGTTCAAAAGCCTGCGTTTCCCGCGCAGCCATTGCGAGCGCCGCGAGGGACCAGCGATCCAGCGCCTGCCCGAAGGCGGCCGTGCGCTTGAAGAACACCGGCGGCTTCAGGGCTTTCATGGCCTCTGCCCGCCCCTGCCCGTCCTGTACGGCCTGTGCGACTTTCTGAAGCCGGACCAGCACGCCCAGAACAGTCCGCGCAACCGCAACGGGATTGGCACCATCCGCAAGGGCACGTTCAAGAGCCTGATCAGCCATCATGCGGTTTCCACACAATGCCGAAAAAGCGGCATCCTCCAGGGAATTGCCGCCAGCATCCCCCACACACTCCTGAACGGCCTGCAGATCGAGCCGGCCATTCTCGCCTGCATACAGGACCAGCTTCTCGACTTCTCCCCGCACGCCACTGCGATCAGCCCCGAGAACCCCCTGGAGCCAGATCAGCGCGTCACGGTCGATTGTCACACCGGCCTGCCCGAGAGCCTCGGTCACGGTCTGGGACAGCGCCCGCCCTTCTTCAGGATAGCAGGCAATGGACGCAACCTGTTTGTTCGCTTCGGCCAGCGCACGCAGCTTGGAACGCGCCGTGATTCCCGGCGCTTCAATCACGATCAGCGCATCCGTTTCGGCCTCAAGCACCCGCTTGAACAGGGGCGCCAGACTGTCCTGCCCATCACGTACCCAGACAACGCGTCGCCCGCCGATCAGGGAGAGCGCCGTCGCTTCTTCTTCGAGCCGGTCCTGTGTTTCCCGATCCAGTTGCGCAACCTGAAACGGATCATCAAGCGTTCCGGCCACCCGTCTGACGGCCTGTGCCGCCCGCTCCCGGATAAGGCCGGTATCTTCCCCATGAAGCACAATGGCCCGCCAGGAGCCGGCATCGGCCAGTGTGCGCCCGATACTCCGTGCGTCAATCTTCACCTGGCGCGCTTTCCTTACTGAGGGGTCGCGCTGGTCGTGCCCCGGGACAGTCGGCCTGTTGCGGAAGCCGGGAAGCCGTCCACACCAGTACGATCAGTCGCTGCGTTTCCGTTATCGTCGGGCATGCGATCGGTGTTCAGATAGCGCGGCAGTTCGTCGGGAGCGGCCTTTTCGGGCATGTTGTGATTGCGGAACCAGATCGCGATCTGCTGGGTCACCGTCTGGGCCAGGGTATCCGAAACACGCGCCTGAAGCGTTTCATCATTCAGGGTCTGGGCAAAATACTGCTCGAAACTGGTGTTGAAACCATCCAGCGTCGTTGCATCACCCTGCGCCAGCATGCGGGGATTCTGCTCCACGGTTATGAGGACCCAGTGGGCGGAACCGGTGCTTCGCGTGCGACCGGAGGTGTTGTCCTGATGGATATCCACCGCTTCCTCATTCATGCTGGAATAGACTTTCAGCATGTATTTGTGAGGATCCTCCGGCCCGGCGCCCGCCAGGTTCTTCTGAAGCGCCAGCCGCAGGAGCTGACCATACCGGCCCGGAATGTTGTCCACATAGATCTGGGCCAACTCTTCCGACATGTCGGTTTTTGGCGTCAGCTTTCCGTAGAGGGGGCTGAAACCACACCCCCCCAGGAAAAGGCAGGCCGTGAGAAGAAAGGCGCCGCGCCGGTCAGACATCAGCCTGCCACCACGAAATTGACGATCCGGTTCGGGACATGAATTTCCTTCACCAGCCGTTTTCCTTCCAGCAGACGGGCCACGTTCGGCTCACTTTTGGCTGCGGCCAATACATCTTCCTTCGGAGCATCGGGCGGAACTTCGATGGTTCCGCGCAGCTTGCCGAGGATCTGCACGCCGATCGTCACACTCTGAACCGCAAGCCACTGTTCTTCCGCTTCCGGCCAGGAACGCTCCACGACCAGAGCGCTTCCCGGTTCCAGAACCGCCATCATGTCTTCCGCCAGATGCGGCATCATCGGCGCCGTCAGCAGACACAGGACACGCGCTGCGTCACGACGGGCCGCGGCAATCCCTGCCCCTTCGATACGCTCGGCCTCAGCCAGCGCCGATGTCAGTTCGTGCAGACGGGCCACGGCAACATTCGGCGTGAAGGCTTCAAGCGCTTCACCAACGGCCACAATGGTCCGGTGCGTCACACGACGCAGGTCATCCCCTGCGGAACCATGCGCGCTATCGGCTGAGTCCCGATCGGCCACTGCTGCCACAAGGCGATGCAGGCGCTGACCAAAGCGCGCAGCCGCTGCGACACCTGACGCCGTCCACTCCATGTCCCTCTCGGGCGGACTGTCGGACAGCACGAACCAGCGGGCCGTATCGGCGCCATAGCGTTCAATGATGTCCACGGGAGACACCGTGTTGCGCTTGGACTTGGACATTTTCTCGGACCGGCCCACCTGAACCGGAGTTCCGGAATCGCGCCGCACGACCTGATCGCCTTGACGATCGACCTCCTCGGGATACAGCCAGCCACTGTCGTCCCGGTAGCTTTCATGCGTCACCATACCCTGCGTAAACAGACCGGCAAACGGCTCATCAACATCCAGATGCCCGGTTTCGTGCATCGCACGGGTAAAGAAACGCGCATAAAGCAGATGCAGGATCGCATGCTCGATCCCGCCGATATACTGATCGACCGGAAGCCAGCCATTGGCCGCGGCCGGGACAGTCGGCGTCTCGGCATGCGGGCTGGTAAAGCGCGCGAAATACCAGGAACTGTCAACAAAGGTGTCGAACGTATCCGTTTCGCGAACGGCAGCCTTGCCACAGCAGGGACAGGCAACATGCTTCCATGTGGGATGATGATCCAGCGGATTGCCGGGCCGATCAAACGTCACGTCCTCGGGCAGAATGACCGGAAGCTGGTCATCCGGCACGGGAACCGGACCACAGGTCTCGCAGTGGATGATGGGGATCGGGCAGCCCCAGTACCGCTGGCGGGAAATCCCCCAGTCACGCAGGCGCCAGTTTACGACGCCCTTGCCGGCGCCCAGACCTTCAAGGCGCTCGATAACCTTCGTGCGAGCCTTTGCGGGATCCAGTCCGTCCAGAAAGCCGGAATTGAAGAGGGTAGCGTCTCCAGAGACGGCCTTCTTGCCCAGCGTAAAGGTTTCGGCATCCTGACCGGCGGGCAGCAGGACCTGCGGAACCGGCAGGTCATATTTGCGTGCGAAATCAAGATCGCGCTGGTCGCCACACGGGCAGCCGAAAACGGCGCCGGTACCGTAATCCATCAGGACAAAATTGGCGATCCAGACAGGCGCCGTTTTTTCCGGATCCAGCGGATTGGCAACACGCAGGCCCGTGTCGAACCCGCGCTTCTCAGCAGCTTCAATGGCTTCCTCGGATGTTCCGAGGCGACGACATTCTTCGATAAAGGCCGCAGCCTGTGGATTGGTCTCAGCAACCTTGCGCGCCAGAGGATGTTCCGCGGAAATCCCGATGAAGCTCAGACCGAAAAGCGTGTCCGGGCGCGTGGTAAAGACTTCAACACTGTCCAGATCTTCATCGTAGCCTGCTGGCGGCTGATGCAGGGCAAAACGGACCCTTGCCCCTTCCGAACGCCCGATCCAGCGCTCCTGCATCGTCCGCACGCGCTCAGGCCAGCGATCCAGCGTCTTGAGATCATCGAGCAGGGGTTGGGCAAACTTCGTGATTTTCAGAAACCACTGGGAGAGCTTCTTTTTCTCGATCAGCGCCCCGGAGCGCCAGCCACGGCCATCCACAACCTGCTCGTTCGCAAGAACCGTTTCATCGACGGGATCCCAGTTGACGAGGGAATCACGCCGCTCGACCAGTCCGGCCGCCAGCATGTCCGTGAACAGCTTCTGCTGCTTGCCGTAATACTCTGGCAGGCAGGTCGCAATTTCACGATCCCAGTCCAGAGAGAACCCGAGGCGCTGGAGCGTTCCGCGCATCGTGGCGATGTTGTCCATCGTCCACTTGCCCGGATGCACATTCCGTTCACGCGCGGCATTTTCCGCCGGGAGACCGAAAGCGTCCCACCCCATGGGATGCATGACGGTGAAACCACGGGCCCGCTTGTACCGTGCGACCACATCCCCGAGCGTGTAGTTCCGGACATGTCCGACATGAAGCTGTCCCGACGGATACGGGAACATCTCCAGCACATAATATTTCGGACGGTCGGCGGGAGGAACATCGGGAACTGCAAAGATGTTCCGCTGCTTCCACTCTTCCTGCCAGAACGGTTCGCGGTTCTGGAAATCGAATGCGGGGGCTGTGGTATCGCTCATGTCTGACTCAGTTGTCCCGCTCGCCATTTTCGGCACGCAACTGACGCGCGCGTGTCAGGATGCGGGTGGTGATATCGGAAGTGGTGGTTGCCGAGACCGGGGTGTCTTCCCACTGCCCGTCCTGAAGAATCTGACGGAAGACAGAAACCCGGAGAGCATCGGAACGAAGCCGGCGATCCAGCACATAGGCTGCAATCTTGAAGCGCTCGTTCTGGCTGGCGGAGGGCTGATACCAGTCAGTCAGAATGACGCCGCCGACGGCATCAGCCGACGCCAGAGGCATGAAGGACAGCGTATCGATCGCACCACGCCACAGATAGGCGTTCACGCCACCACGCAGCTCGTCAGCACCACCTTCGGCCCCGCGATCCACGCCCAGAAGATGATTCCGGGGCGCTGTCAGGGTGCTCGGATCGCGTCCGCCACCACAGGCGGCAAGAGCACCGAGAGCCAGAAATCCAAGAGCAAGACGGGTCGTGGGTCGGTGAAAGGGTAGGAGAACGGTCAACTGGATGCGAGACATCGTGTGTGGTCCTGCGGGCCGCGCCAGGGCCGGTCACAAGCAAGGATGCAGACTGGCGAGGCCTGCAGCCGGCAACTTCTGTTTGAGTGTTCATATCGCGCCGGCGTCACAAGGCCAAGCACCTGCGGGAGATGTTCTTATTCTCCAGCTTATTCCCGGGCCAGACCCGCCTTGCCCAGTGCTTCCGCCATTCTCTTCTGCTGAGGTTTCTCCACCAGAGGAAAGCGGCTGATGATTTTTGAAATTGTCAGGTCCGGCACCAGACGAAGAAGGTGGCGACAGACCTGACAGGCCTCTTCCGAAAAATCATCCACTTCAATCAGGGCGATGAGATAATAAACCAGAGATGCCGGACAGGACGGATACAGTCCGGCCATCAGCCTGCCCATCGAGATTACTTCCTGATAGGCCTCCCCCAGCAGCAGGACCATCATGAAAGCCGGCCGCAGCAGTTCCAGCAACTGGGAACGGCAGTCATTTTGCAGAAGAACTTTCACAATGCCAGCCGCAGATTTCATCTCTCCCCGCAACAGATCCAGAACAATGCCTGCCATCAGATAGTCAGGGGAGCCCTCATAATTCTGGTCCTTTCGCGAGATAGCATCCACTGCGGTCTGAGCGACCGAGAAAGCCGTACTGCGGCTGGCGGAATCATGCATCAGATATGCGGCAAGAAGGATTTCAACCGCATGCAGGTCCGGCATAAGCAAAATGGCAGCACGAACGCTGCGAAGGCCGCGAGCAAACACGGCCTCCGTATCCGCGCTCCATTCATTCAGAAAACGGACATAGCAATACAGCCCATCAATGAGCGCAATCGCCCCGTCCTCCTTTTCCAGATCGACAGCACGTTCCAGCAAAGATCCAATCCTGCCGAAAAGCGAACAGTCATGTCGCAGGAGCAGCGTAAAAGCCCTCAGCGCCATCCCGAGCGCTGAAAGCTCTGAATCCGGACGGCCTGCAATGCGCCGGGCTTCCGTGACAAAGATGCTCCATTGCATGGCCTGCACCGGGGCCAGAATGCTGTTTTTCGCCGCATCGAGGCCGGAAGACGGGAAGTCGTAATGCGTTCCCCAGATGATGACACCCCCGCGTCGTGCATCCAGCACACGCAGGATCAAGCGGTTGTCAGCGCCATCCTGTCCCGTCCGCAGGTTTCCGGAAATGACGTAATCCGTGCCCCACGCCCGGTAGACCGCGGGCGCATTGGCCGGATCGGGCAAGGATGCCTCTGGAATAGCAAGAATGTCGAAGGTGCCCATGTTGACAAACATGAGTTCCAGTTGATCCCGCAGACGCTGCCCCTGATCCGAAAGCGTTCCGTCCGTACATGACGGGACCAGGAAAACCAGTGAGATTTTTCGCGGCTCCGCAGAAGACGGGTGTTGAGCAGCATAGTGCACCGGCAGGGCCAGCATTGGATCCGGACGCTGCAGGGGAGCGACAAAGGACGTTTCAGAACTCCCGGTCGACAAAACCGCCTGCGGGAAATCTTTTACCAGTTCCCTGCTGGCAGTATCCGTGGGAATGCTTGCGATCAGCGCCTGGGTCGCCGGCGTCAGGACATATCCTTCGACGTCCCCGAAAACCTGCATCATCTGATCGGCGAGTGCCGCCGCCCGTCCCGGATCTCCGCGATGGAACGCCGTCTGTATTCTGGCGCGCCAGGCAATCTCGTTCAGACCGTCAGTCTTCAGCAGGCGCTCGGCCATCTCCTCGACCTGATCTGGATCCGTCAGTTCCCGAACGGCATTTTCATAAACCTGCTGAAGATGCGCTGAGAGCCGTTCCCTTTGCTGGACCAGCCATTCATCCAGGGCCGGATCCACCCCCGCCAGTTCGCCGAGTAATGGCTCGTCAGGGAGAGTCACGCTGTCGATCGTCCGAACGCTGGCTGTCAGCAACCTCTCGGCATCCACAGAGGTCAGCACGGGCTTCAGGGCAAGTGAGTGGCGCTGGACATCGATGACATCCACACCCAGCGGACTCAGCGCATCCAGTAAGCGATGGATTTCCTGCCTGAGCGATGCACGAGCCATATCTTCAGGGCGCTGGCTCCACAGCAGTTCCGCCAGACGGGACCGCAGGACAGGCTTTCGGTCAGCGAGGGCCAGAATAGCCAGAAGAGCCCGCGTTTTACCGCCAACCGGCAGAACGCTCTCACCCGTAAGGGTTTTCGCTTCCATCTGTCCGATCAGTCTCAGACGCAGAAGAGTAGGGTCGGTCTCGCGGATGTAACGGGATGCGTTATCCGTTATCTTTGCCCCTTCCACGATCAGCGCCCCTTACCGGGAGGGACAGAAACTCCCAGCAGCTTCAGTGTATCGTCGCAAGCAAAGCAGATCATGGCGATTCTCAACCCAGTCAAACCTGCAACACCCCTGACAAGGGGTATTGTGTAGGATGCCAGACGCGAATGCGATCTATCCTACTCAGGATTTGGTACTACCAAAAAAAACGGATCACCTTTTTGATGGAAAAGAGGTGCCGTGCAAGGCCGTAGCAGAAGCCCTGCCTAAAAGAGTAACCAGAAAAAGTTTAGATAGCATAAACGCACTGTATCATCCTCATTCCTCCCGATATGCCTGTTCCACCGGCATTTTTTTCATTCCTCATCTCCCGAGGATCGGGATGAACAGGAGAATCCCGAACATTTTCCATTCCCGAATGCGGAAGGCCCCTGGTTGCAGAAACAATGTAACCGCGATATCCTAAACTTGTTTGTCCGCGTAGCTCAGCAGGATAGAGCACAGGATTCCTAAGGTTTTGAATTGGGCGCCATGATGGGAAACCGCATGGTGGATTCGCTCAAATTCGGGGAACGCTCTGATCATCTCGATCGTGCCAATCCCGAGCCAAGCTTTCCGGTGCGCTGGAAAGAAGGTGTAGAGACTGTACGGGTGACACCTTGGCTTCGTTTCGACAGCCATGGTGAAGAGACAGTCCAGACCACGAACATGCCCTCGGGCATGGCGGTGAAAACCGAAGTGGTAAGAATCCTGGGGCCGGAGGTTCGAATCCTCTCGCGGACACCATGACTCCCTGCAGGGCTTTCTGCGAGGAGGCAAAAAATTCTCTCTATTTCCGATCCTGCAAGCCAAATATAACGGCACACCCGCTATATGGCGTTCGTCTTTCGTGCGTAAGGTTTCAGGTCCATGCCCCCATCCTCTCACCCTCACTCATTCCGGCTGTCTCCGGCAGACTACAGCGCTCTGGTGGGACAGGCCGCTGCCGAGCCTGAGCTTTACTGGGAGCGCGAGAGCAGACGGCTGGCCTGGACCGCCGAGCCCAGCCAGGCCCATTGTGAGAAACAGGGCTGGTTTCCGGATGGCATGCTCAATGCGAGCGTCAACTGCCTCGACCGGCATCTTAAAGCGCGCGGCGATCAGAAAGCTCTGATCTGGCAGGCGGAAGACGCCGACAGGGTCGTGACCTTCACTTACCGGACGCTGCATGACCATGTGTGCCGTCTGGCCAATGTCCTGCGGGAACAGGGTGTCCAGACCGGCGACCGGGTTGCCATTCACCTTCCGTCCGTCCCCGAAGGCCTGATCGCGATGCTCGCCTGCGCACGGATCGGGGCGATCCATGTGGTTCTCTTTGGTGGCTTCTCCGCGGAAGCCATTGCCGACAGATTGGCTGACAGCGGCGCGGTTCTGGTCATTACGGCCAATGTCGGTCGCCGTGGGGCCAAACGGATTCCGTTCAAGACAACACTTGATGCCGCCCTGGATCTGCGCCCGGAGGCTCTTTCCGTCAGGCATGTTCTGGTGGTGAGCGTCACGGAAGACGACGTGAGCATGACGGCAGAACGGGACATGTGGCTTTCCCCTCTGCTGGCAAACGCCGCCCCCGAATGCACGCCACAGAACATGCCTTCGTCAGCCCCGCTTTTCCTGCTGTACACCTCGGGGAGCACCGGCAAGCCCAAGGGGATCGTCCACAGCACGGGAGGATATCTGGTCTGGGCGTCCTACACGCACGAACTGGTTTTCGATCATCAGGAGGGTGACATCTTCTGGTGCACGGCGGATATCGGCTGGATCACGGGTCATACCTATGGCGTCTATGGCCCCCTTCTGAATGGAGGCACGGCTCTGCTGTTTGAAGGCATGCCCTCCTATCCGGGACCGGGCCGCTGGTGGACTGTGATCCAGGACCACAAGGTTACGACATTCTATACCTCCCCGACGGCCATCCGTGCCCTCATGCGCGAAGGCAATGACGTCGTGCAGCGTCATGACCTCTCTTCCCTGCGGGTTCTGGGGACTGTGGGTGAACCCATCAGCCAGGAAGCATGGTCCTGGTTCAATGACCATGTCGGTGGCGGTCACTGCGCTTTCGTCGACACCTGGTGGCAGACAGAAAGCGGTGGGATCCTGATCTCTCCTGTTCCGGGCGCCGTCACGGAAAAGCCGGCCTCTGCCACCCTCCCCCTTCCCGGTGTGCATCCTGTTCTTCTTGACGAACGCGGCGTTTCGAAAGAAGGCGCCACTGAGGGCGTGCTCTGCCTGAGAGGATCCTGGCCGGGGCGGGCTCTCTCCATCTGGAAGGATGCGGCTCTTTTCGAGCGCACCTATCTTCAGCCTTATCCCGGTTACTATTTCACAGGTGACGGCGCCCGACGCGACGAAGACGGTTATTACTGGATTACCGGACGCGTTGACGATGTGATCAATGTCTCCGGACACCGGATCGGGTCAGCCGAAATAGAAGATGCCCTGGCGGCTGAACCTGCCATCGCGGAAAGCGCGGCGATTGGCATCCCCCACGATCTCAAGGGTCAGGGGATCGTCGTCTATGTCGTCCCGCGCGATGAGGCTCCCGACGACCTGCACCTCAGGGCCGCGAAGGCCATCACCTCCAGAGTGGGCCGCTATGCCGCGCCAGAGCACATCCATGTCGTGCCGGATCTTCCCAAGACCCGCTCGGGAAAGAGTGTCCGGCGTCTGCTTCGCAAGATTGCCTGCGGCGAGACCGAAGGATTTGGCGATCTGTCCACCCTCGCCGAACCTGAGATCGTAGCGACGCTGATCAGCATCATCCAGGCGCCGAAGGGCTGACCTGTCAGGACAGAAGAGATTCAGACATCGGTCGTCCCACCCGATGTCTGAACCGGAATGAGCGCGTCGCTCAGAAACCCGAACACGACATGCATGAAATAAACGGAAAACGCTGCGACCAGCAGAACCGCAAAGAGCCGTCCGAAAATCCTGAACGACGCCACGATCAACGCTCCCAGAAGCAGGAATAGCAGTACTGTCTGCGTGTTCCCCTGTATCCCCAGACTGGCCAGGACGGTGCGGGCCATGACTTCGATGATCGCCACACCAGCCACAACCACGCCCAGCAACCCCAGGATCAGACCCCACAACGTATCGAGTATGGATTGCATCACGTGTCTGGCACCGATAGAAAGAGGACAAGAGTACTCCACAAAGCCATTCTCCGCGTCTTCGGTCAACTGTCATCTGCCATGGGGATAGACGAATGTTGGAGCGACCGTTACGAAAGGTGATCCTTTCCTGACCGGATTTTCTTTCATGGATCATCTATGACGAATTCGCCTGCCCTGCTGCTGACGATCGTTCAGTCCATTCTCCCGATTCTCGTAACGCTGGGATTTGGATATTTCGCGGCATACCGAAAGGACTTCGACGCGCAGCAGGCTGGTGTTCTGACACGTCTGGTCATGCTGTACGCGCTTCCCCTGGAACTGCTGGCATCCATCCTCAGTACGCCCCGGAATCAGGTTCTGGCAGCAGGACCGGTCGCGGCTCTGATCCTGCTGGCGATGGTGGGCGGGTATGGCGTTATCTTCGCCATCCTGCGCGTGCTCCTCAAACGCCGCCTCGGCGAAGCAGCCCTGATTGCGATGACCATTACGGGACCATCCGTTCCTTTCATCGGTATTCCGGTACTGGGGCAGATTTTCGGGCCAGCCAGTTCGGTGCCGATTTCAATCGCGTCCCTGGCCATGAATCTGGTTCAGCTTCCCATCACCCTGATCCTGATGGGACATGATCGCGGCACGCGCCATCGCGTCGAGACCGAAGGGGAGTCCAAAAATGAACTCCGTGAGCTTTTCGGACATCTGATGCACTCCTGCCGCGAACCAGTCGTCTGGGTGCCGATGATGGCCCTCTTGCTGGTGAGTGCCGGTGCTTTTCTCCCTCAGTTTCTCAAGGGCTCCCTTCTGCTCCTGGGGCGTACGACAGGCGGTGCGGCGCTGTTCGCATCGGGCGTGGTGCTCTTCACGCGTCAGGTAAAATTCAGCCCTCTGGTGGGCGTAATCGTCACGGTCCGGAACGTCATCATCCCGGGGATCGTCTATACCCTTGCCCGAATATGGCATCTTCCCCTGCCCGCGTTGCAGGAGAGTGTTCTGACAATGGCCATTCCCAGCGCGTCCATCAACGTCATTCTTGCCATGCGGTATCACGTCCTGGAACGTGAAATTGCATCCGTTCTGTTCTTCGGAACGTTAAGTTCAATCTTCACCATGGCGTTTTTCATTTGGCTGACAGGTGCATGACCAGTTTTCTCTTTGTATGTACGGGCAATATCTGCCGCTCGCCTCTCGCAGAACTGGCCATGCGCCGTGAAGCCGACCTGCGCGGACTCAACCTTGATATCGACTCTGCGGCGACGGGACACTGGAATCTGGGAGAAGCTCCGGATCCACGCACTTGCGTCGTCGCATCCAGGCAGGGTCTGGATGCTTCACCCCTTCGCGCGCGCCTTGTAAGCGAAGAGGATTTCTACCGGTTTGACCACATCATCGCGATGGATCGCTCCCATCTCGCCATTCTCAGACAGATGCGCCCCCATCAGTCAGAAGCGCGTCTTTCGCTGATGCTGGACCATATTCCCGCCCGTGCCGGACAGGAGGTCATCGACCCGTATTATGGGCCAGATGAAGGCTTCGTCACGACATGGCAGGATGTCGAGGCCGCTTGCGCTGCCCTTGCCAGAACCACTCTTGGTCCCCGCCCCTGAGGCCTGCGGCTTCGGCAGAACAAAAATGGAGAGCCCAATGTCATCAAGACCTGACATTCTCACGATCGATCCCCCTCCCCCGCTCATGAAGGAACGGTTGGAGAAGTCTTTTACGCTTCATCCCTACACCTCTCCTGAAAACCTGAAAGCGATTGCTCCTGCCATTCGCGGGATCACGACGGGTGGGGCCTCTGGTGTGCCTTCCGAAATCATGGATGCTCTGCCCAATCTGGAAGTCATTTCCGTCAACGGGGTGGGCACGGACCGAATCAATCTGGACGAAGCGAGACGCCGCAACATCCGGGTCGCCACAACCCAGAACACCCTGACCGACGACGTCGCCGATATGGCCGTTGCCCTGATGATGGCAACAATGCGGGGCATCGTGACGAATGATCAATTCGTTCGGGCCGGTAAATGGCCTTCAGAAACACTTCCTCTGGGACGAAGCCTGACACGAAAAAAGGTCGGTATCGCGGGATTTGGCCATATCGGACAGGCAATTGCCAAGCGAGTCTCTGCCTTTGGCATGGAAGTGGCCTATTTCAACTCTCATGCACGGCCCGAAAGCGACTTCCGCTTCGAGCCTGACCTGAAAACGCTGGCCACTTGGTGCGACGTCCTGATCCTGGCCGTCTCGGGCGGTCCGCGTTCCGCCAACATGATCGACAGCAAAATCCTTGAGGCTCTGGGCAAGGACGGATTCCTGATCAACATCGCCCGCGGCACAGTCGTAGACGAAGCGGCCCTGCTGAACGCCTTGCAGGAAAAACGGATCGCGGGGGCCGGTCTGGATGTGTTCCAGAACGAACCAAACATTGACCCGGCCTTTTTCACCCTGACGAACACCGTTCTACAGGCTCATCAGGCATCGGCCACAATCGAGACCAGAACAGCCATGGCAAATCTGGTCGTGGACAATCTGATTGCCTATTTCACTGACAGAAGTCTGCTGACACCTGTCATCTAAAGCCTATGCGACGAACTGTTCGGCGATGATCCGCTCTGAAAGGCCATGATCGGGATCGAACAGGATCGTGGCTTTCCGGGAACGATCTTCCCGCACAATCACTTCGGCAACATCGCGAATCTCAGTGAAATCAGCCACGGCCGCTGTTGCTCTCTTCTCCGTATCCAGCAGTGTCAGCTTCACCACAGCAGTTGACGGCAAAAGGGCTCCGCGCCAACGCCGGGGACGAAAAGCAGAAATCGGTGTAAGAGGAAGAATATTGGCGCTCAAAGGCACAATCGGCCCATGAGCAGACAGATTGTACGCTGTGGACCCCGCTGGCGTGGAAACAATGATCCCATCACAGATCAGTTCCTCAAGTCGGGTCCGGCCATCTATTTCAATTTTGATACGCGATGTCTGACGCGTTTGCCGGAAAAGAAACACATCATTGAACGCTAACGCACTTCTGACTTTTCCCGTCGTCGTCGTCGCCGTCATATGCAGTGGATGAAGAACCGAAGGCTGGGATTTCTTCAGACGATGTAAGAGATTATTCTCTTCAGCAGCATTCATCAAAAAGCCAACTGTTCCGTAATTCATCCCGTAAATAGCAATACTACTGTCCAAAACTTTGTGCAGGGCTTCAAGCATGAAACCATCCCCGCCCAGACAGACAACAACGTCTGCATTATGAAGCCGCACATTGCCGTACTTCTGTGAAAGCCGCTCCAGTGCGGCCTGAGCTGCAGCAGTTGAAGATGCAACAAAGTGAATTTTCATAATACAATCACATCAATCCAAAGTCAGTGGAAACCATTTTCTTCACTGAATGAAGCTGTAGCATCTGGAAGGATCGAAGAACCATTGATTGATGTTGGATGGCTGATTTTAGCTCACGTTGATAAAAGGTCTATCGGACTGGGGTAATATCTGACTCAGGGGCTGCTTCAATCCAGGCAGCAGGGGGAGAGCGGATATGGACCTGCCGGATCAGGAATAGACGATGCGTGACAGCATATAGTCTACAGTTCGTGGGCCGCCCCCTCGCAGCTCACCAGAGCAAAAAAGGGGATTCTTCGAAGAGCTTTGGTCGATCCCGCGGAAATTTACGGGCAAGATCCACACCTGATGTAACAATCCCGGGATGCTCCTTTCCTCACCAGAGGCCAGACCTTAGACTATAGAGCCATAGACGCCTCTGATAAAATTGCTATTCCCGAACGCCAGAGCCACACTGACCGATTGAGGCCATAATGGTCACTGTTTCCACTAGGATCTGCTGATCCACGGAATCTTACCGGTCATTCCACCACGCAAAGACCGAAGCGCTCCAAAGAAGTAAGCAGACTGCAAGCGCTCCGGGACCGAAACGCATCGAGCCGATGTTGAGTTGCCTCAACAAATATAGCGTATCACCTGCCCGCTACGACAAAATCCTCTACCTTTCACGACTTCATGCAATCCCGCCGCCAACGGACTGTGGATCAGATCTTTTGTCAACGCGACCTATCCCACCGCCAAAATCCAGTACAATCTCTTTATATTGAACCAATAGTCCGAATTTTAGACCGAGGGAAAATTTCTTCTTGCGCCAGAACAGCAACCGAAGGCTGTATACGCTCCACTATTCGTCTAAGGGGAAGACGAATATTTCGAGAAACCAGTATCACTGGCACTTCTCCACTCTTCAGCGCACTATCCAGACAGAATCTTAAACGAGATACGAATTCATTCATTTTAGAAGGAGGAAAATTGATCTGTTTTTCCTCTCCAAAGCTAGACATACTGTCAAAAATGGAAATTTCCCACTCAGGAGTCAGTGATAAAATTGGAATATATCCCTGAGCATTAGTAAATGAAAAACTAATTTGACGAGCCAACCTAATTCGAACATGTGCGACCAATGCTGAGACCGTTTTGAGACCTTGGCTGCACCCTTCCTGCAAAGCTTCCAAAATGCTGATTAAATCACGAATTGATACACGCTCATCCAAAAGAGACTGAAGTGTTCTCTGGATCATTCCTACTGATATCTGAGATGGAATCAAATCAACAACAAGTTTCTGTTGATCACGAGGCAGTTCATCCAGCAATTTTTGCGTTTCAGAATAAGACAGAAGATCTGCCATATTATCTTTAACCAATTCAGTCAGATGTGTAATAATTACACTCGCAGGATCCACAACTGTATACCCCTGAACAATAGCATTTTCGCGTAAGCTTTGATCAATCCATAATGCAGGCAAACCAAAGGCCGGTTCCTTGGTTTTTTCGCCTTCAATTTGAGGCTGCCCACCTTGAGGATCCATTGCCAACAATTTATTAAGCCTAACTTCACCGCGCCCAACTTCTATTTCTTTAATACAGACTGAATAACAATCCGATGGCAGAAGCAGGTTATCTTGAATACGGACAGGAGGCAGCACAAAGCCCATATCACTTGCAATTGTTCTACGCAGGATTTTAATTTTTTCCGTTAGACGAGCGCCTTCGCCGCTTGCTATTGCCAACAAATTAAATCCTAGCTCCAGTCTCAATAAGTCGACCTTAAGGCTTTCTGAAATTGGCACATCTGTTGGAACAGTACTTTCAGGAACTTGAACAGTATCTCCATCATTATCCTTGTCAATAACCGGCGAATGATGTCTCATCCATGCGGCGGACGCCGACAAGATTGCCAGGAATAGAAAGGGAAATGTTGGCAAACCTGGCATTAATGCCAAAACTGTTGCACATCCTGCCGCCAAGGCAAGTGGCTTAGGATTACCTCCCAACTGCCGCACCAGCGCAACGTCTGCTCCCCCTTCAGTTCCTCCTTTTGTTACAACAATACCTGATGCGGTAGAAACCAAGAGAGCTGGTATTTGTGAAACAAGACCATCGCCTATCGTTAAAGTTGTAAAAGCGGTGGCGGCATCTGTTATTGACATTCCATGACGAATAACGCCTATCGTCAAACCTCCAATAATATTAATGGCCGTGATTATCAGACTAGCGATTGCATCCCCACGCACAAACTTAGCGGCACCATCCATAGCACCATAAAAACCGCTTTCTTCTTCTAATTCTTTACGTTTTTTACGTGCAACAAAGTCAGTGATAGCCCCCGACGATAATTCAGCATCAATAGCCATCTGTTTGCCAGGCATGGAATCGAGAGAAAACCTCGCAGCAACCTCGGCGATACGTCCTGATCCTTTTGTAATAACCATGAAGTTAACGACCAAGAGTATCGAAAACAAAATCGCCCCGATAACAACATCGCCCCCCATCAAAAAACCACCGAAAGCTGCCACAACGTGGCCTGCAGCATACGCCCCTTCGTATCCATGACTAAGAATCAAACGAGTAGTTGCCACCTCAAGGGAGAGTCGCAAGAGTGTTGTTAACAACAACAATGTAGGGAATGAAGTAAAGTCAAGAGGCCTATTCAGAAATAATGCAACCATTAGAACTAAAATGGAAGATGTTACTGATAATGACAGACCTATATCCAACACAAAAGTTGGAAGTGGCAAAACGAGTATAGAAAGCAACGCCGACACAGAGAGCGCAAGGCCTATATCAGAGCCAGGAATCCACCGTTTTAATAAAATTAAACTTGGAGAAATATTTAATGACGAAAATATCTTTCCAATCCCAGATGAAAAATTTTTGCTAATATTATTCATTTTTCTTCCAGTGGAATTAGAAATTTCTCATAAATGAGATCGATAATATATTTATTTTTCTGATTTTATGATTTCAGTCATAGTAACACCTAAACGAGTTTCATCCACCATAACAACCTCACCCCTTGCTATCAAACGATTATTGACGAGTATATCAATCGAATCTCCGATTTTACGATCCAATTCGACTACAGCACCACGACCCAAGCGCAATAACTGGTTTATTGGCATAGTGGTACGCCCTAAAACCGCACTTACAGTCACCGGTATATCATAAATAGCCTCTAAATCATTAGGGACTTTATTATCTATTTTATCAACTCCCGAAAATTCTTCTTTTTCCATATTGAAATCTTCCTTGTCTTTTTCAGACATGCTTTCGTTCCTATTTATCATCCAGTAAAAGAAAAATATCTGATATTATTCTTTTTATAGATTCCTCTGCATTACGGACCAAATACCCACCACCCCACGATAATTTAAATTCACCATCTTTTATTTCTTCATCCAGATTGATCTCCATCTCACTTTCCATAGAGCTAGGAAAATACATCTTTATTTTTCCAAAAAGATCTTTAGAGCAAGTTAATTTTAAGCGGTAATTCTCATTTAAAAAGGGAGTGATTTTCTCAAAAATTTTTTTAGATTCCTCAGCCCCATATTGTGCCAGGATATTAGGAAATAAATTTATAAGAGCTTTAAATATTACAAAAGAAACTTCTCTGGAAATTTCTCTTTTTTGCTCATCTATTTTTAATTTTATTTCTTTTATTTCACATAATATATTTTTATTAAAATTATCTTCCAAAATTAATTTTTCATTATCGCTTATTTCTTTTTCCAGCCTTCGCCCTTCCCGAAGTCCCTTATTATAATACTCATCTAAAACCTCTTTGGAGGGCAGTTCATTTTTTTTAACCTCTACTACAGCGGGTATGTCCTCGTTTTTTTCTATTTTGAATTTAGACACTGAGTCAAAATCCTCAGTATAAAGAATACTTGGAATATTCCTTTCTGCAGAAAATAAATTACTCATCAAACAATCATCTCGTTTCCTGGTTGTTCTTGATCAATCAGATCAATTTCACCCCGGTCAACCAGATCTTTCGCAATGATAAGAATTTCGTTCTGTGCTGTATCCACATCTTTCACTCGAACAGGCCCCAAATCTTCAATTTCATCCAAAAGAATGCGACCTGCGCGTTCTGACATAGAAGCGAGAAATGCCTGCCTTAACTTGTCACTTGCGCCTTTAAGCGCCAACGGAAGGCTCTCACGAGGGATTTGGTTCAATAGTGTTATCAACCCTTCTCCCGAAATATTTACAAGCTCTTCGAAGGTAAACATGAGGCTTTTAATTTGTTCTGCATCATCCTGACTACGCTCTTCCAAAGCAGTCATAAATCTGCCTTCAAGTCTCCTGTCAAAATTGTTGAATATATCCGCCAAAACTTCATGACTATTACGATTTATTCCTCGCGGAAGATTAGAAACAAATTCTGATCTTAACGTTTTCTCTACACTTTGAAGAACATTCTTTTGTATAGTTTCTGTCTTCAACATTCTCATCATAATATCTAACGAAAATTCTTCAGGGAAAAGTGCGAGAACTTTCGCTGCATGAGAAGGTTTAATCCGACTCAAGATAACCGCCACTGTTTGTGGATACTCATTTTTCAAATAATTCGCGAGAACTGATTCTGATACATTCCCCAGTTTATCCCACATTGTTCGCCCAGCAGGACCACGAATTTCTTCCATAATCGCCGCAGCACGATTGGCAGGAAGAGCATTCTTGAGAAGTTTTTCTGTACTCTCGAGATCTCCTACCACTCCTTCCGCCGATCCTAATCCCTGGCTAAATTCATGGCATACTTTTTCGACAACATTTGAAGAAACAATCCCAAGCTGGGCCATGGCAGAAGAAATTTCTCTAATCTCTTCTTCATGCATCTGCTCGAACAAACGAGAGCAGTTTTCTTCACCCAGTGCCATCATTAAGATGGCAGCCTTTTGCACCCCTGAGATATTCTTTTCCATTTCCATTATCTCGCTATTCCTTCCTGAGAAGGCATCAACCATCCCCTTACCAAAGCAATGCTTTCAGAAGGATGGGTCTCCACAAGATCTACGACCTTCTGAACCGACGAAGCCCTAATTCGCCCTTGAACCCCATTAACAGAAACCGTCTCTTCATCCAGTGGCTCCGCATTAACATATGCAGCTTCGAGCATTGGTGTTTTTTGTCCCTCAGCCTGACTACCCGGCAAATAAACAGCCGGCTGTGCTGAGAGGGCATCGCCCGGAGATCGAGATTGGGAAGCTGGAAAACCTAATAATGTCTGTGTATTTCCTTCTCCAACCGGTCGCAACAATGGTCGAACAACAAAAAACAGGACCATGGCTAAACAAGTAACGAATAATCCAAACCTTACGGCTTCCATCTGATTTGAATGAGAAAGAAATTTGGACCAACCGGAAGCGGCTGGTCGCATTTCCGTTTCCATATCAGTAAATTTCATGGACATTACTGTTACCACGTCACCGCGGCTCTGATCGAACCCAACTGCACTTTTGGTCAACGCAGTCAGTCGACCGAGTTCTTCCTGACTGCGTGCCTGCCATGTCAAATGGCCTTTGCCATCAGTCTGGCTAATACCATCCACCATTACAGCCATGCTTATACGAGCAATACGTGGCTGGTCTTGAACCAGAGTGCGGACGGTCTTGCCTATTTCGTAGTTGTTGGTTTGCTCCTGCCGACTGCTTTGACTTCCATTTTGCTGTTGGCCCGCGTTGGCGTTGGGAAGGTTATTCGATACTGTCGTGTTGGTAGAGCCCTGAGTATTAATGTTTTTTTCTGTTTTGGTTTGCTGTGAACGCAGTACCTGTTGATCAGGATCATAATTTTCCTGAGTTTCCCGGACCTGATCGTTATTCATTGTTACATTTGCTTCAACACGAACATGCCCCGGTCCCAATGACGATCCCAATAGATCTTCAACTTCTCGGGCAATACGTTGCTCAATCAATTGACGCTGCTCTTCCGGAGACTGACCGCCATTAGCCGTCCCTTCTCCCTGTTTCAGAAGAACATGCCCACGATTATCAATCAGGGAGATATTGCGTGCATCAAGCCCCGGAACCGCAGCGGAAACAAGATTAACAACGGCAGCAATGCTTTCTTCATCAAGACGACGCCCTCCGTCCATTGAAAGAAGAACACTTGCCTGGGCATTTTGTTCATCAGTTGAAAAGAGTTCCCTATGGCGCAGAACCAAGTGAACTCTTGCATTCCGAACGCCATGGATGAGACGAATTGAGCGCTCGAGCTCCCCTTCAAGGGCGCGGGTCTCATTAATGGTCTGCTCGAATTGCGTGGCTGTAAAACTGTTGCCCTTGTCAAAAATCTCGTATCCGACAGATCCACCGGATGGCAGTCCACTTTTCGCCAGGAGCAATCTGGCGCGGGCGACATCCTCGTCAGGCACCATAATGGTACTGCCCTGATCCTGTAGATGATATTTGATATGCGCTTTTGAAAGCTGGTCTACGATTTCACCCGCTTCATGAGCTTCCAAATCACGGTACAGCAACCCGTTTGTGGCATTAACACCATGCAGAACAAGAACTCCGAGCAGGATCAGCATGGCAGTTCCAACACCACCGAGAGCTGCCAAACGCGGAAGACCCAATTGCTTGAGGTTTGTTAGCAACGCTTTCACCGGTTGCTCTCTTCCTGCTTACAAGGCGAATCGCAATCATGACGACTCCCCTCAGGAAAACCTCCCTGCTCTGTCCACATGCGCACTTACCCCTAAAAGCTTTACTGTCGATAATGCTCATTGTGGGACAGAAAGGTTAACACACGCCTAACAAGCCGCATTGGGAAGATGCTGGGATCAGGTATCTGAAAAACCAGTCAGGTCACTCATGTCAATTGTAGCATCTCCCATATCAATATTGACTCCGGAAGAACTTTTTGAAACGCCGGTTACCGTTCCTGTTATCGTAGTTGGAAGAGCAACACTGGTACCATCCGTAGAGCTTCCTTCTACTGCGACAGTATAAGCTCCATCGTTCAATTGCGTTCCTGCATTATTTTTACCGTCCCACTTCCAGGTATTTGTTCCTGATGCCGCGTCTATTGTTTCGGATTTTACAACCGTTCCTGTATTATCCGTTACAGCAATTGCCACATCACCCGCCTGAGGCGCCGTAAATGATAGGGATGCCGCTCCCCCCTGCAGCGGCAAACTGGAACTGCTGGCAGTTGTCGTCTTGCCAATCAGACTGACAGCCGAGGCCATCTGATTATCCTGAGTCGCAGAGATCAGGCTGGTTAAATTGGTATTGGTTTCCACCTGCTGCTGAACACCCGCAAACTGAGCCAGTTCCGCCGTGAACGAGTCAGTGCTTGTAGGATTGCTCGGATCCTGATGCTGTAGCTGCGTTGTGAGCAATGTAAGAAATTGATTGAAGTTTCCTCCAAGAGAGGACAGGGAGCCGGTCGAACTGCTTGTAGCAGTTGATGTACTGGACGAAGCTGCTGCAGAATTTGCTGCGGCATTACTTTTCGCCGCAGCGATAGCCTGACTCAAAAGAGATGTGCTGGCTGTTGTTCCCGCTGAAGAGATCATGACTCTAATCCTATGTTAGACGGTAAGATCGACGACACCACGCAAAACCCGACGTTCTGCTACGGGGCTTGCGTTTGCCGTTGAAGCACCACGCGTTGCGCCTGAAGATTGGTTGTTTTCTTCCTGCCGTTTGCCGTTGGACGACATGTCAAGAAATGAAGGGGCTGAAAGACTGACCTGGATATCTGGCGATATCAGGGGCTGGAGGTCAGTCATCGAAACCGAATTCTGAGTTATCGTCGCCAGTAATGTGTCGCGATCATCTTTGAGCGACTGGTAAACTTCGGGATTATCTGTATTGATGTGGATACGATGTTCTTTATTGGCATCTCCGCCAATTTCTACATGTACTTTTTCATGATTCCCGATACTCATTTCGATATGAGTTGTCGCGTTTCCACCGTCGATTTTCTGATAGAGTAAAGGCTGTTGTTCATCATGACGCGAAATCCGCTCTTCAGAGTCTGCCGCCTCCGATGCCTTTTCTGACTGAGAAGCGAAAGATGTCTCATCCACCGGTTCGGCAGATATTGTTTTTTCCGGAGTTGATTCCATGTGAGCCAAGGGAATATTTTCCATCGACATCACTGGCTTTGATCCATCGACACTTTCCATTACTGGAAGACTTTCTGTCGTTATCTGCGACGCCCTGTCTTTTTGAGCTGAGACTTCTACCGATACATGCTCCAATGACAGGTCAGTACTGTCAGACGGCTTCGGCTCGGCTTCCTGCTCCTGACTTTCCAGAGCTGGCGTAGCCTGCCCCCCCTCAGAAATGTTCACATCTGACGATGACTGTACGACTGAATTATTATCAGGTAATTCAGATAAACCGTCTTCTGGAATTTCTTTTTCTACATTTTGTTCATCATTGTTTTTGATTTTCTCTATTTTTCCAGCTTCTTTCCCTTTCACCTCCTGCTGAAATTGATTGAGTCCGTTTTTTTGATTCTGTTCTCTGTTTAATCCCAGCGTATTCTTCTGCACCCGATCTGAAGGCATATCTTTAGCCACGATATTTGATTTCGTCGCAATAATATGACGATTTGAATCCGTAGCTTCATTCTGCGTGGCAGCAGAACGATCAAATTTTGTCGGAGCTCTGGTTTTTGGAAGCTGATTTGAAGATTTGCTGTCTGAGCCCTGTGCTTTTAGGGCCTGCGGCTTGTCCATCGTATTTTTCTGGCTGACTTGAGCATGCGCAGGCGTCTTCGGGTGCACATAGCTTTCCAGAAAATCGTGGAAGCGCTCATTCGAAGCCAGTTGGGTGCCAGGCGCAAGCTCGCCACGCCCGGGTCCGGTCGTCATTAAAGATGCGGATGTCGTGACATGTGACAAAAGTTTGTGCCTCCGGATCCGCTGACAATGGGAAATCCGCGAAAATGTTGGCACAAAAATTGTAAAGAAAGCGTTTAACGATCCCTAAGGGACATCCCCTGGAAAAACCCTTTCATCAGGCTTTTCCGGGGATATGGAAAGACCGCAGCACCCTGTCTCAAGGATGAATAGCGTCGTATGCCGGGGAACCCGCGAAAGGACCTCGCGGAATGGTCGGTGTACTTGGACATACAGGCGGATTTCCCTCAAGCGCCAATGCCTGCACTGTATGCGTTGCCGTTGAAACCAGTCCCCTGACGGCCAGTTTCTGGTTCAGACGAACATTTGCCAGAAACTCATCCGGAAGAATAACTGTCGTGCCATCGCGCAGCTTCACGCCCGTAGGCGTGATGCCGGAGACGATCCCCTGCGTCACCGGCAGCGGCGTCATGTCATAGACGCAGGGAGCAGCCTTGGCTGCGGAGACGGACAGAGCCAGGACCAGGCTGGCGAAAGCGAGCGTTTTCAATGTCGGAAATGCCTCATGCCGGTGAATACCATGGCGATCCCGGCAGCGTCTGCCGCATCGATCACCTCCTGATCGCGAATGGAGCCGCCTGGCTGAATGACAGCCACAGCACCTGCCGCAACAACGCTCTCAAGACCATCAGCGAAGGGGAAGAAAGCGTCCGAAGCCGCGACCGAACCGGTCGTCAGCGGTGCGCGTTCTCCGGCTTCCTTCGCAGCGTCCTCGCTCTTGCGCGCTGCAATACGCGCGCTGTCCACCCGGGACATCTGTCCGGCGCCAATGCCGACCGTTGCCCCGTTACGGACATAGATGACAGCGTTTGACTTCACGTGTTTTGCGACACGGAACGCAAACAGCAGGTCCTTCATTTCCTGAGCCGTCGGTGCGCGCTTGGTCACGACCTTCAGATCGGCTTCCGTCACACGGCCCGCATCACGGGTCTGAGCCAGGAAGCCGCCCGCGACCGAGCGGAACGCCAGCCCTTCGGCTGTCGGATCCGGCATGCCTTCGGTCAGCAGAAGGCGCAGGTTCTTCTTGCGGGCGAGGATCTCGATCGCTTCCGCATCGGCATCGGGTGCAACAATCACTTCCGTGAAGATCTTGCTGATCCTCTGGGCCGTTGCTCCATCCAGCGTCCGGTTGACTGCAACGATACCACCGAAAGCCGAGACCGGATCACAGCGCAGGGCCGCAATCCAGGCCTGCTCCAGAGTAGACGCGGAGGCCACGCCGCATGGATTGGCGTGCTTGACGATCACGACTGTCGGTTCATCGAATTCAGCCACAGCCTCAAAGGCTGCATCCGTGTCGTTGATATTGTTGTAGCTCAGCGCCTTGCCCTGAAGCTGGCGGGCTGTCGCGACACCCGGACGCTGACTTCCGTCCCGATAGAAAGCCGCCTTCTGGTGCGGATTTTCGCCATAACGCAGCAGATCGTCCCGGGTCCCGCTCAGGGTCAGGACCGGCGGCAGGATTTCGCCGGCCTGTTTGGCGAACCAGCGTGAGATCATGCTGTCATAAGCGGCTGTATGAGCATAGGCGGAAGCAGCATAATTGCGACGCTCGGCCAGAACCGTCCCCCCGTGCCCCAGCGACGCGATAGCCGCGGCATACTGCTGCGGATCTGTCAGGATCGCCACATGATCGAAGTTCTTGGCGGCGGCGCGGATCATGGCAGGGCCACCGATATCGATATTCTCGATGCAGTCCTCATCCCCGGCACCCGATGCCACCGTTGCGGCGAACGGGTAAAGATTCACACAGACCAGATCGATCGGCGCAATGCCGTGTTCCGCCATCTGCGCGACATGAGCCGGAAAATCGCGGCGGCCGAGAATGCCCCCATGCACCTGCGGGACGAGGGTCTTGACCCGGCCGTCCAGGATTTCAGGGAAGCCGGTATGCTCCGAGACGTCCTTGACTGTCAGACCCGCATCGCGAAGGGCCTTTGCTGAGCCCCCCGTCGAGAGCAGTTCCGCACCGTGGGCGGCGAGCGCACGCCCCAGTTCGATCAGTCCCGTCTTGTCAGAAACGGAGAGGAGGGCGCGACGGACGGGGAGTCGGGTCTCAGTCATGATGAGAATGAAATATCCTTCAAAACATGTCCGCGCAACCGCGAGTGATGCACAGATTGAGGAACATGACCCGGAAGAGGGCCATTTCCGGAAAATCCTGCCCAGCCCAGAAGGCAGAGGATGGGCACAAGAAGCATGATTTCCCCGATCCCGCCAGTCCGGACATAGGGCCAGAGCGAGAGTCGCGAGCGGCTGAGAGGAGCCAGCAACTGGCAGCCGCCTGTTGGGAGGTCCACGGCAATATGTGTTGCAGCCCCAAGAAGGAGCGCGCCCCAGGGGCCATGCAGGCTTTCAGGCCCCCTCAGGCCATTGATGATGGCTGCAGCCACCAGCAGCATCACACCGGAATGGGTCAGACCCCGATGGCCAAAGGCTTTTGCCAGAAAACGGGAAAGGATTTTCAGCCGACTGCCAAGCATGGAGCGCTCGGTATCAAGGTCTGGCAGGAGGCTACCCAGCAGGCCCGTGCAGAGGGAAAACGGTTCGGGCGACAGCATATGCCAGCGCATGGCGCACAACACGGCAAAGCCGCCAATCAGCAGATGGGAACGTCCGGTCACGCCCCCTTATGATCTGCTTCGGCACGTCCCGCAAACCATTTGTTCACAAAACGTTCACGGATACCACAACATGATGTGTGTATCCGTGAAACGCTTTTCCGGATCAGACCTTCAGCAGAGCTGCAGCCGTCGCGCGCTGACGGACCTTGTCCGCATCGAACGTGCCGGCCGTCACCCAGGAACCGCCGACACAGGCCACGGACGGAAGAGCCAGCCAGTCCGGTGCGCTCTCTTCCGTAATGCCGCCCGTCGGGCAGAAACGGACATTGCTGCCAAAAACGCTCGCCAGACTCTTGAGCGCCGGAATGCCGCCATTCGTCACGGCCGGGAAGAACTTGAAGCGCGACAGGCCCAGATCGAGACCGCGCATGATGTCACCGGCATTGGCTACACCCGGCAGGAACGGAACGTCATGCTCGACGGATGCCTTCGCCAGCGCCTCGGTCAGTCCCGGGCTGACGATGAAGCGCGCTCCCGCCTTCACGGCCCGGTCCATGTCAGAGGGATTCAGCACCGTGCCCGCACCGACGAGCGCACCGGGAACCTGCGACATTTCCTCAATGACTTCCAGGGCACAGGGCGTGCGCAGCGTGACTTCCAGCGTGGACAGTCCACCGGCCACCAGAGCCTCGGCCATCGGACGGGCCTGCGCCACGTCATTGACCACCAGCACCGGCATGACCGGACAGCGGCTCATGACGGCATCAAGTTTGGCAGTATCGATCATGAAAAATGTTCCTTAGTGAATGTCGTCGCCAACGGCTTCGATCACGCGATCCATCTGGGCCAGCATCGCGGACCCGCCAGCCTCGGCCGGATCATGCACCGAACGCATCAGCGCGAACAGTTCCCGTCCCGTTCCAAGAGCAGGCGGCGGCGGCGCAATCGGCTTGCGACTGTCCCACTCCGCCGCATCCACCAGAACCTCGATCTGTCCCGTCACGGCGCAGACACGGATCATGTCACCGTCGCGCACACGGGCGATCGGGCCGCCAACCTGCGCTTCGGGACCAACATGAATGGCCGCCGGCACCTTGCCGCTCGCGCCCGACATGCGCCCATCCGTCAGCAGAGCCACCTTGAAGCCACGGTCCTGAAGCACGCCCAGTGTCGGGGTCAGCTTGTGCAGTTCCGGCATGCCATTGGCTTCCGGCCCCTGGAACCGGACAACCACGACAACATCACGTTCGAGTTCGCCATTCTGATAGGCCGTGATAACGTCATGCTGGTCCTGGAAGACCCGCGCGGGGGCTTCCACAGTCAGATGCTCAGCCGCAATGGCGCTGCTCTTGTAGATCGCGCGCCCCAGATTGCCCGTCATCAGACGCATACCGCCATCGGGACGGAACGGCGAGGAAACATCACGCAGGATATCCGTATCAGTGGACGGCTTTGCATGGCTATAGACGATTTCGTCGCCTTCCAGAGACGCGCGGCGTGCGTAATCGGCGAAACCGCCACGCGAGACGGTGAGGATGTCCTTGTGCAGCATCCCCGCGCGAGTCAGTTCGGCGATCACGGTTGGCATACCACCCACGCGGTTGAACGCATTCACGTCTTCGGAACCACTCGGATAAACGCGCGTGATCAGCGGGACCACAGAAGACAGACGGCTGATGTCTTCCCAGTCGATCAGGATACCGGCTGCGCGGGCAATCGCGGGAAGATGGATCGAATGATTGGTCGAACCACCCGTCGCCAGAAGACCGACCGCCGCGTTGACGATGGCCTTCTCGTCCACACACTGAGCCAGCGGACGCACATCCTCGCCGTTCAGGCCGATTTCAGCCAGACGGTGGATGCCCGAGCGGGTCATCGCCTGACGCAGCTTCGTGTTGGGATTGATGAAGGCAGAATCCGGCATCATCAGACCCATGATCTCGACCATCATCTGGTTCGTATTGGCCGTGCCATAGAACGTGCAGGTTCCGGCACTGTGATAGGAGGCGTTTTCCGCTTCCATCAGTTCGTCCTGCCCGACCTTGCCCTGCACATAGAGCTGACGGATGCGCTGCTTTTCCTTGTTAGGCAGGCCGGACGGCATCGGTCCGGCCGGGATCAGCATGGCCGGCAGATGGCCGAAGCGCAGCGCGCCCATCAGAAGCCCCGGCACGATCTTGTCGCAGATGCCCAGCAGCGCCACGCCCTCGAACATGCCGTGACTCAGCCCGACTGCCGTGGACATGGCGATCACGTCACGGGAGAACAGGGACAGCTCCATCCCCTCCTGCCCCTGCGTCACACCGTCACACATGGCCGGCGCACCACCTGCAACCTGGGCCGTCGCACCGACTTCACGGGCGAACAGCTTGATCTGCTCGGGATAACGGCCGTACGGCTGATGTGCCGAGAGCATGTCGTTATACGTCGTGATCACACCGATATTGGTCCCGGTGGGACGCATCAGTTCAGGCTTGTCAGGGCTGGACGCCGCGATGGCATGGGCCAGATTCCCGCAGGCTAGCTTGGGCCGGAGCACGCCTTTGGCGCGGTTACGCTCCATCAAGGCCAGATACCGACGGCGGGAGACTTTCGAACGCTCGATGATACGGGCAGTCACGCTCTCGACGACGGGATTCAGAGACATCTGGAAATACTCGCTACTCGGCTGATGCCTGCAATGCGTTCAGGAAAGGCCGACTTTCCGGCGCAAGGCACGGTATCGTGATTGAGGCACCGTACATACGGAATGCCCTTCCCCAGAGCAAGCCACCCGTCCAATGAAAACCCCGATATCTCCATTTTTATTTCAATGTCTCATGCCATCCGGTTTCTAAGTTCCAAAAATAACATTTCTGGCGCAATAATACGAATTAGATGTGTTAATAACCGTTTTCAGAAGTCCGCCTTCCCCCTGTACGGAGTGCTTCATGCCTTCCGATGTCCCCGGCAAAAGGATCAGGGCATCCTGACAGTCACTAAATGATCGGTAATTTGCCCGATCGGCCTCCATGAAATATCGATGAGAGTCAGAACCGAATATTGACGGAGCCGATATCATGAAATTCATTCCCGCCATGGCTGCGATTTCAGCCCTTTTTTGCGCGACACCTTTTGCGGGCGCCGCTTCACTTCACTCACACTGGGAGCAGTTCAAGGCACACCGCGCTTTTCATCATCTTTCCGCTGATGGACAGCGTGCCTTTCAGGACATCCTGAACGCCCGTGACATCCTTCAGACGACCGGCAAGACTGAAGCGGCTATCCCGGCGCTCTATGACGCCCAGAAGCGCCTCGCCGCTGCTGACAAGGCCGACAAGAAGTTTCAGGCTGCCGAAAACGATCTGCACCCGGCCCCGCAGCATCCCGTTGCAGCAACCCATAAACCTGTCGCTGGCCAGACCGACTGGCTTCCGGTTGGTGGTGAGTTCATCGTGAATGAAACCCTTGCCCCGGAAAAGAAAACGGCCGTTGCCTCGGCAAATGCCCAGTTGAAATCCGGCAATACGGATCAGGCGGCCGAGACCATGAAGGTCGTTGGCGAGGATACGGACTTCATTCTGGCCCTCGCCCCCATCACGCCGGTTCAGGGCGCAGTCTATCGCGCAACCGTTTTCACCGAAGGCCACCACCCTCAGGATGCCGTCGATGCGCTGAATCAGGCTCTGGACTCGGTGATCTTCGTTTCCGAAAACGCGGTCGAGGCTCAGGCACCCGCCACTCCGGCTCCGGCAGCAGCTACGAAGTAATCTGCTTCCACCGGTCGCTTACACAAAAAAAAGCGGTGCAGGTCTGCCCTGCACCGCTTTTTTATGCGCGCCGATCAGAGTTCAACTCCAGGCCGAACCCTGTGCCGGAAGCAGGATCGCATTTTCCATAGCGACCAGATTGCTCCCGATCCGGGGCGGCCACACACCACTTGCCACCGCCTGGGCACGAATCTCCAGACGGGCATTCATATCCGCATACGGCCAGATATGGGCCAGTCGCGGCGTCCCTTCGATCGAGACCATCCCGCAGACAAGCGAAGAAAGCTCCAGCCGCCCCGGAACAGCCGCGGCAAAAGCCTCCTCCACATCCCCGGCCTGACCGAGCTTCATTTCGTAACAGCGCCATTCATAGATGCTGCCGTGCTCCCCGGCCGGAAGCAGTGGGGAAATGACCCGCCAGCTTGTCACCTCGACGCTCTGGACTGCCTCTTTCGGAATCGCAGCGAGCAGTTCCGGACGCCCCTCCAGAAGCTCCGAACAGGTTCCTGCCGTCCGGAACAGGATAACCCGGTTCAGTACACCGATTTCACTCACCCAGACAGCAAGCCCGTCGCGCCCGGAGAGTGCAGAAACCACCTGCGGCATCTGTCCGATGCGGACATCAAGAACGATGGTTTCTGCGTAACTCATGGGCTGACTCCGGTTTATTTTCCTGCCTGCTGGGCAGCGACAAAATTTTCCAACCAGTGGATCGTATAATCCCCCTTCTGGAAAGACGGATCCGCCAGAATTTTCTGATGAAGCGGGATAACCGTCTTCACACCGTCAACCACGCATTCGTCCAGGGCACGCTGCATGCGGGCAATGGCTTCGGCGCGGGTCGGGGCATGAACGATCAGCTTGGCGATCATGCTGTCGTAGTAAGGCGGGATGCGATAGCCAGCGTAAATGGCGCTGTCCATGCGCACACCCAGCCCACCCGGAGCATGGAACACCTTGATCGTGCCGGGGCTCGGCATGAAGGTTTCCGGATCTTCGGCGTTGATACGGCATTCGATCGCATGGCCGGACATCTTGACGTCAGCCTGCGTGTAACCGAGCGGCTCACCGGATGCGATGCGGATCTGCTCACGCACGAGATCCACGTTACAGACCATCTCCGTCACCGGATGCTCGACCTGAAGACGCGTGTTCATCTCGATGAAGCAGAACTGGCCGTCCTGATACAGAAACTCGAGCGTCCCCGCGTTGCGATAGCCCATCCGCGAAAGGGCTTCGGTTGCGGTGCGACCGATTTCCTCACGCTCGGCATCCGTCAGGGCCGGTGAACCGGCTTCTTCCAGAAGCTTCTGATGGCGGCGCTGAAGCGAACAGTCACGCTCGCCGAAATGCACGACATTGCCCTGCCCGTCACCGAGAACCTGAAGCTCGATATGACGCGGGCGGTTCATGTACTTCTCGAGATAGACCTCGTCATTGCCGAATGCCGCACGAGCTTCCGCGCGGGCCACCGACCAGGCTTCCTCGATATCATCCGCGGTCTGCGCGACCTTCATCCCACGACCACCGCCACCGGCGGCAGCCTTGATCAGGACCGGATAGCCGACCTGTTCAGCGACTTCACGTGCAGCCTGAAGATCCGGCAGGGCGCCATCGGAGCCCGGAACCAGCGGCACGCCAAGCGCGCGCATGGTCGTCTTGGCCGTGATTTTATCGCCCATCGTGCGGATATGCTCGGCTGTCGGGCCGATGAACGCCAGACCATGCTCTTCGACGGTCTCGGCAAATTCGGCATTTTCCGACAGGAACCCATAACCCGGATGAATGGCGTCCGCCCCCGTGATCGTCGCGGCCGAAAGAATGGCCGCAACATTCAGGTACGAGTCACGCGCACTCGGCGGACCAATGCAGACGGCTTCATCCGCAAGACGCACATGCATCGCATCGGCGTCGGCGGTCGAATGCACGGCAACGGTTTTGATGCCCATCTCGCGGCAGGCGCGCTGGATCCGCAGCGCGATCTCACCCCGGTTGGCAATAAGGACCTTGGAAATCATTACTCGATGATCGCCAGGGCTTCGCCGAACTCGACCGGCTGACCGGACTCGACAAGGAACTTCGTCAGCGTACCGGCGCGGGGCGCCTTGATCTGGTTGAAGGTCTTCATGGCTTCGATGAGCATGATTGTCTGACCGGCAGCGACCGGCTGACCTTCAACGGCGAATGGCGGGGATGCCGGATCCGGCGTCAGATAGGCCACGCCGACCATGGGGCTCGGAACCATGCCCGGATGCTTCGCCGGATCTGCCGGAGCGGCGACGGGCACTGCCGCGACCGGAGCAGCAGGTGCCGCGGGAGCGGCTGCCGGAGCAGCAGCCTGGACCACACTGACATTGCGGGCCACGCGGATGCGGCTGTCAGCTTCGGAAATCTCGATTTCGGTCAGGCCGGTTTCCGTCAGAATATCGGCCAATGCCCGAATGGCATCCTTGTCCACGAGCATACGGCTCATCCTTCGTCTTCGATCATGTCGGTTATTGCCTGAAGCGCGTGCGCATATCCCCTGACGCCGAGGCCACAGATCACGCCGATGGCGGCCTGCGAGACGTAGGTATGATGACGGAACGGCTCCCTGCGATGGATATTGGAAATATGAACCTCAACCACGGGCAGCTCGACCGCCAGAAGCGCGTCAAGCAGGGCAATCGAGGTGTGTCCGTAAGCGGCGGGATTGATCACGATTCCATCTGCACGGCCGCGACATTCCTGAACCCAGGACACAAGTTCACCCTCTCCGTTCGTCTGACGAAAATCAATGGCGACATCAAGCCGCTCGGCAGCCTGAATGCATACCTGCTCGACATCATCAAGCGTGGCATGGCCGTAGATTCCGGGCTGGCGAAGTCCCAGCATATTGAGGTTCGGACCGTTGAGAACGGTGATCAGAGGGCGTTTCATCTGGCCGCGCGATAGCACTTTCGGAGCCGTCATGAAAGCGTCATCGCCCTATTCCTGCCGTCTTCAGGGCGTCCAAAAGGCGACAGGGCTGCATTTTCGTGCTATCTGGCAGGGTCTGAGCCCGTTCCGTCCACTGGAGAAGAACCTGATATAGTGCGCCTTGATCTGTCTGTCCTTCGCAATCCCTTCCGCTTCATCCCGCTCCGCAGCATGACGTTCGCCGTCGCTCTCGCGGGTCTGGCCAGCCATCACACCGCTCATGCGAGTGACGAGTCTGCTATTGAGGGAACGCCGCGGACGAGTTGGGCAGACTCCGTCCGGACCGCACTGGCCAACCGCGCGCATCAGGCCGCACATGCCTGGTCCCAGCATGGCGTGGCGAGCTGGTACGGACGGCATTTCCACGGACGACGCACCGCCAGCGGGGCAGTTTTCAATACCAACGACCTGACGGCGGCTCACCCTTCCCTGCCGATCGGCACGAAACTCCTCGTGACCTCACAGGACACGGGACGCTCGGTTGTGGTGACGGTCAATGATCGTGGCCCCTTCAACAGCCGCATCATCGACCTGTCCCATGCCGCAGCGGCAAGGATCGGGATGCTCGGCGCGGGCACAGCTCATGTCACGATCGCAAAGATGACCGAGAAGGCTCCGTCCATGACACCGGCCCCCGAGCCCGAAGTCGCGGAAGCCGACCCGTCCGACACGAGCGCACAGGCCATTCAGGCCGCGGGAACCGGAGCAGCGCCTGTCTCCCGGCGGGGTGGCAATACCCAGCGCATCCCCCATCATCACCGCTAAGATTACGCCTTGCTGGGCTGCTCTTCTCAGAACAGTCCAGCGGAACAGGTCTCAGACCGAAGCGGACTGCGGTGACACGGCCTGACCCTGACCAGCCCGAGCCTCGAGGCTTGCATTCAGTTCAGCCCCGAACAGCACGACATACGCGCTGACGAAAAACCACATCATGATGGCCGCCACCGCGCCCAGCGGTCCATAGGTTGCGCCATAGCTCGCGAAATGCGCGACATACCATGAGAATCCGAGCGACGTTACGACCCACAGGATCGTCGCCAGCGCCGAACCCGGAAAAATCCAGCGCCACTGCGTATGAACGCGACAGGGCGCGAAACGGTAGAGCAGTGTTACGGCGATAAAGACGAACAGCAGCATCAGGATCGGTGCCAGTGTATGCACGACCATGGGTGCGCCATAGGACAGCAGCAGATCGACCGGAAACGGCGGGTCGCTCAGAAAGCTGACATGGCGGGGCAGATAATCCACCAGCGCAGGCGCCGCCACCATCAGGGCCAGAGTCAGCGCTGCCCCAAGAATGGCCGTCAGTGTCGTCGAGAGGGCAACAGCCTGAAACTTCAGAAAACTGCGCGTTTCCTGCGCATTATAGGCCATATTGAGGGCTGACAGAACGGACTTCGTACTCGCGGAAGCGGACCACAGCGCAACGGAAAGCGAAAAGATCAGTCCGATCGTCAGTGAGGAATGAGGCTGGGAAATCAGCTCGTGGATCCGGTCCCCGATCAGATCATAAGCCGAGGGGGGCAGGAGATGTCGGAGAACCTCAAGCTGGGGTTCGACCGTCTGGAGATCAAACGCCAGACCATACAGCGAGATCAGACTGGAAATGGCCGGAAAGAGCGAGAGCGTGGCGTAAAACGCGCATCCCGCCGCAGACAGGGACGTCTGGCTGGACCCGACCTCGGCAAACAGATGTCTGGCGACGACGCGCCAGGCCGCATGATGCAGCCGGTCCCGAGACGCCGCGCCTGCCGGATCGTTCACGGCTGCCGCGGCAGAAGACTTTTCAGGCTCCGAAGGTACGGCTTGTTCCAGCACGTCCCGGGAGCCGGAGAGGGTCGCAGATTCGGGTGTCAGACTCACGCAGGGTGTCCTCGGCAGTTTCCTGTTGGGGGCAGCAGTCTCGGCCTCATCCCGTTCCGGTCCGGAAGGTAACAGACCCCTTCCCCGATAGAACGACACGAGCCAGTACCTACGCGGAAGAAGCCTTCAGCGTTCCGAATTCGCCCTGATTCGGCTCACCAATATTGGCAAAACCGTCACAATGCAAAATTATCGGTTGCACGACGGGGCATTTGGTCCCATATGCCCGCCTCACGCAGCAACGCACGTGCCACTGGCCCACTCGAGGTTACGCAACGACGTCAAGCGTTCTGGCCTTCAGGAATCCACCCGATACGGGTTCCCGCTATTCGCCGGTCCGTTCGACCGTTTCGCAACATACTCGCAGGGCGATATCGTTCCCTGACGAGTCCGGTTCTGGGAATTGAGTGTCATGACTCCCAAAATCACCCGCTTCCTTGCCGAGCAGCAGCCGGCAACCCCCTGCCTCGTCGTCGATCTCGACGTCGTGGAGACGCATTACAGCGCCCTGCATGGCGCGATGCCGGAAGCGAAAATCTATTACGCCATCAAGGCCAATCCGGCCCCGGCCATTCTCGACCGGCTCGTCGCTCTGGGCTCGTCCTTTGACGCAGCCTCCATTGCGGAAATCCGGATGTGCCTCAATGCCGGCGCCACGCCGGACCGGATCTCCTACGGTAACACGCTGAAAAAGACTGCCTGGATCCGTGAGGCCCATGAACTGGGCATCGACCTGTTCGTATTCGACAGCATCGAGGAACTCGAAAAGCTCGGAAAGCATGCCCCCGGCGCACGCGTGTTCTGCCGCCTCGCCGTCGAGAACGATGGTGCGGACTGGCCCCTGTCGCGCAAATTCGGCACGACACTGAACCACGCACGGAGCCTGATGCTGTGTGCCCGCGAGCTTGGCCTGAAGCCTTACGGCCTTTCCTTTCATGTCGGCAGCCAGCAGACAGGCGTGGCCGCCTACGATCACGCCATCGCCAAGGCCGCAGGGCTTTATCATGACCTGCGTGCCCAGGGCGTGGATCTCCAGATGCTCAATCTGGGCGGTGGCTTCCCGACGCATTACCGCGAAAACGTGCCATCGGTGCAGGATTTCGCCGATACGATCCATGCATCCCTGAAAACGCATTTCCCGGATGGCGCACCCGAAATCCTGCTGGAGCCCGGCCGCTACATGGTCGGACAGTCGGGCGTGGTATCGAGCGAGGTGATCCTCGTCAGCCGTCGCGGTGGCGCGGCCGGCGATCCACGCTGGGTCTATCTCGATATCGGCCGCTTCGGTGGTCTGGCGGAGACCGAAGGCGAGGCCATCCGCTATACCTTCCGCACCTCCCGCGATTCGGAGGACGGGGCGCACTCTCCGTGCGTCGTCGCCGGACCAAGCTGCGATGGCGTGGACATCATGTATGAGAAGAACCGCATTTCCCTGCCGGATTCTCTTGAATGTGGCGACCGCATCGACATCCTCGCCACCGGTGCCTATGTCTCGACCTACTGCTCGGTCGGCTTCAACGGCTTTCCCCCGCTGACCGAATACTACATCTGAAACGGCTTCACCGGTCCCGTTACCCAACGGGGCCGGCCGCCCGTCCGGTATAAAACCCAGGCACACACAGCCCGTTCAGGCGGCGCTGGGGGACCCTAGACTTTCTAGGAAAGCCCCTCTGGGGAAAGGAATTATCCCCGGAAGGGTGCTTCCAGTTCGGACTGGTATCCCAGTGCCACAAGAAGATCATCGGCGGAAATTTCAAGGTTCAGGCAAGCCAGCCAGCAGAACCCGACCACCCCAACCGCCAGCAGAAGCAGACAGACCGTCATGTGTTCCAGTTCTTCCAGACCAGGATGCTGCGAGGTGGCCCTGTCCCGGGAAGGGTGCCTGTTCATCAACACCATCAGTGCATCATCCTGTTCGCATCATGCGACATGCCGCCCCGTAACGGGCCACCGTCCTGTGGCCACAGGACGCGCATCCGCGACGGGTTGACCGATCGCCAGCGATTGATCGAGGACAGCGCTCCGCCACCGGAAATCGTGGTTTCGTCTCTCAGCATGTTTTTCGGCAACCAGTGCCCTGCCCCGGCGAGGCAGTCGGCCAGCAGCGTCAGCGCCATCGCAAGGCAGCCCTGGACGAACCGGTCCGGAAAGACTTCCGCCAGAAGAACAAAGACATCCCGCTGGCCCTCATTCTGGGCCGCGATGATTCCTCGCAGAAACCGCTCTTCCAGCTCCGTCAGGGACTGCATGCCGGGTGCATTTACAGCAAGCAGCGGCAGATCCTCGGACTTCAGATATTGCGTTGCATCAGCAAAAGCCCCTTCCGCGGCGTCAAGTGCCGGACGGAAACAGGCGGGGAAGAGGCCATCCGTCGTTTTGGTCTCGGGGCAGTTCGGCAGGCGGTAATGACTGATGAGACAGCGGATGCTCCACAGCGCGAGCCGTTCACAGCAGCAAAGGTCGGACAGGGAAAGAGACAGCCGTGTCATGGGAAAACTCCGAATCAGCAGAACCGGAGTCACCCTAATTGAGAATGATTTGCAATTACAACTTAAAAAGCGCCACAGGGCATAAATACGCTGCCCCGTGGAACACCCAGTCAGTGGTGATGATGGCCACAGCTTCCATGATCGTGGTCATGGTCGTGCGTTCCAGCTTCCGACGCGCGTGGCGCGGTCTGGCAGTGATGGCAGGCCACCCATTCCGCATCCCCGTCCAGATAATGCTCTTTCTTCCAGACGGGCACCCGGTGCTTGATCTCGTCGATGATGTAGCGACAGGCTCGGAATGCGGCATCCCGATGGGGTGCCGAAACGCCGATCCAGACCGCGACATCCCCGACCTTCAGGCTCCCCGTGCGGTGCATCGCCACAGCCTGGCTGATCTCGAAACGCTCCAGCGCCTCCGCCACAATGCGCTCACCCTCAAGCTGCGCCAGCGCCTCGTAGGATTCATATTCCAAGCCATCCACCGGACGGCCTTCATTCCTGTTGCGGACCCACCCTTCGAAAGTGCAGAATCCGCCCGCCTCGGCCAGATGCAGATCTTCGCGCAGTACGTTCAGATCCACGGCCTCAGACGCCATCCGAAAGCGGCTCATCCGCCCGTCACCGGCGGAATGAACACGATACGGTCTCCGTCCTTCAGGGGCTGCGTCCAGGGCGCGAAATCGCCATTGATCGCCACACGAAGCTTCGAAGCCTCGAAAGGAAAGGCGTATTTCCTGCGCAGTTCCTCATAAAGCGGGCCGACTGTCCCGAAAGCAGTCTCGAGCGACTGCTCCCGCGTTCCCGCAAGTTCCCGCAACTGCGCAAAATATTCCAGTGTCAGGCGAATCATCGGCCCTCCCGGCAGATCTTTCAGGCGCCGGGTCGCATCGTCGCGTTCCTCCGGCGTGTTGATGTTATCGAGCGCACCACGCAGATGCGGCTCCAGCAGCTTTGTCGGGCTGTTGATCAGCAGCTTGCGCGGACAGATCCGACCGCCTTCAACCTGCTTTTCCAGCCGATCCAGCGCCTCGGGCTCCCAGATGGCACAGAGCGGTTCGGGCAGACCGTCAAACTCGCTGCGATAGGATACCGCCACGTGCTCCCCGTCCCTCGCCGTAATCAGGGTGTCGAGCGTACCACGATCCAGCATCGGCAGATCACAGGCCAGCACCAGCCAGGCCGCGCCCGGAAAAGCCTTATGCGCCGACAGAAGCCCCGCAGCAGGGCCGTCAATCTCCACCGTATCGACGATCTGCGGAAAACCTGCCCGTAGCGGATCGGCGTGCTGGGCGGCCCTCACCGATACGAAACACCGCTCCACAACAGGAGACAGGATATCGAAAGCCACCTGAAGCTGCGGCTTGCCGTGATAGGCAAGCGCGGCCTTGTCCGTTCCCATGCGACGGCTGGCACCCCCAGCAAGAATCAGACCGTAAAGCGGTGTCATGATTCAATCCGCTGGAAGTCGCGCTTGCCCCCGGCCTTGCCCATCAGACGAACCTCGCGGATAACCATGTCGTGGGACATGGCCTTGCACATATCGTAGATCGTGAGCGCCGCCACGGAGGCTCCGGTCAGCGCCTCCATTTCCACGCCTGTCCGCCCCTTGCAGGACACCCGACAGTCGATCACCGCTTCATCGCCCTCGATCGTGATATCCACCCGACAGCCACTAAGCGACAGCGGATGACACAGCGGAATAAGCTGTGACGTCGATTTCACACCCATCACGCCAGCAATCTGCGCCACGGTCAGCACCGCCCCCTTGGCTGTCATGAACCCGGCGTCCGACAATGTCCGCGCCATCTCGGACGGGAAAACCAGACGCGCCTGAGCATGAGCGCTGCGTTCCGTCACATCCTTGCCGCTGATATCGACCATGCGCGGATCCTCGCCGCGCTCGTTGACATGGGTGAGCGTCTTCATCGTCTTCGATCTCCCGGTCTGGTCACCGAATTCTGGCCACCGATTCTAGCCGCCGATATAGTTCATCTCGATGCGGCGTCGTGCAGGCGCATCCGAAGAGGCAGCCCGCTCCTCACTATACCTGTCCGTCCGGCGGCGCCACACCCCGGCCAGAAGGTCGCGCAGGGCTGCATCATCCGCATCGCTGCGTAAAAGCGTGCGCAAATCCGTCCCTTCCGAGGCGAACAGACAGGTATAAAGCTGTCCTTCAGACGACAGACGCGCGCGCGAACAATCCCCGCAGAACGGCGCGGTGACGGAGGAGATAAAACCGACCTCTCCTGCCCCGTCGCAATAGCGATACCGTCGCGCCACTTCCCCGCGATAATGGGCATCCACCGGCTCAAGCGGCCAGCGCGCATCAATGCGCTCACGCAGCTCCCGCGACGGAACAACCTCGGCCCGTTCCCAGTGATTGCGCGTCCCGACATCCATGTATTCGATAAAACGCAGCACAACGCCGCTATGCCGAAAACGTTCGGCCAGTGCCTCGACACCCGTATCGTTCAGCCCACGCTGGATGACGGTATTGAGCTTAACGCCCCCTGAAAATCCGGCTGATGCGGCCGTATCAATCGCGCCCAGAACAGGCTCAAGCTGGGCCCGACCACCGCTCATACGCGCAAAAACCGCAGGATCCAGACTGTCGAGACTGACCGTCACCCGGTTCAGCCCGGCCTCTTTCAGATCCCGGACATGCCGCTCCAGCAAAACGCCGTTCGTGGTCAGGGCAATGTCTTCCACACCGTCAATGGCCGCCAGACGCGCCACAAGTTCCGGCAGTTTCGGACGCAGCAGCGGCTCTCCGCCCGTCAGACGCAGCTTGCGCACCCCCAGCGACACCGCCACCCGCGCCACACGTTCGATCTCGTCGAAGCTGAGGCGCTCCTTCGGTTCCAGAAAGCGGAAATGCTCGTGATAGGTCGCTTCCGGCATGCAATACGGGCAGCGGAAATTGCATCGGTCCATGACGGAAATACGCAGATCATGCAGCGGACGGCTGGCCTGATCCGTCAGGGCAGACCTGTCGTTACCAGCCATAAAACAACGCGGCTGTCCCGCGCGGCGCCACACCTTCGCCCCGCGGCAGTTCCACAAACCCGTCCGTTAACGCCAGGAAGCTGAAATCCCCCGAAGTCGGCATAGGACAGGGCGTTGCAAGCGCCTGTCCTGTCCCATCGTGACGCACCCGCACTGGCAGAAAACGCGTCAATGTCGGGACCAGTTCGGCATCCGCATCCAGCATGACCGCATAAGGCTCGGCGCGGTTCAGCCCCTGCCCTGCCAGAAGCATGGGCATGACATAACGGACCCCGCAGGTCGTGGCGGACACGGGATTGCCCGGCAGCCCGAACACACGCTGCCCTTCCGGCCCGACCCCGAACCACAGCGGCTTGCCCGGACGCTGCGCCACCTTGTGGAAAACCCGCTCCACCCCAATTTTCGACAGCGCCTTGGGGACATGATCGAACGCCCCCATCGACACACCTCCGCTCAGGATCAGGACCTCATGACGCGACAATTGCTCGCGCAACGCCACGACCGTCTCCGCCAGATCATCCGGAACGACGGAGCGTTCGATACAGTTAAACCCGCGCGCAAGCAGCGCGCCACTCAGGGCGAATTCGTTTGAACGCCGGATTTCCCAGTCCCGCACCGGCGCGCCGACATCCACCAGTTCGTCCCCGGTGGCAACGATCCCGATGGACGGAATCCGGGAGACGGTGACCTGCGCATGGCCATTTCCCGCCAGAACCGCAAGCGCCGGCCCATCGAGACGCTGCCCCGGAGCCAGAAGCTCCGTACCCGCCGCACACTCAGACCCACGACGATGAATGAACTGTCCCCTGCGCGGCTCATAACCGTCCTCGAAGCGGATCAAGCGGCCTTCGCGAACAAGACGCTCGACCGGCACGACCGTATCCGCACCGTCAGGCAGCACGGCCCCCGTCATGACCTCAAGACAGACAGGCCCATCCGGCAACATCTGTCCGGGGGCACCAGCACGCTGGATGCCATGTGACACCAGCGTCGGACCACTGCCGTGACGGAAGGCAATCCCGTCCATCATCACGCGGTCATACGGGGGCTGGGCGCGTTCGGCACGGATCGTCTGCTGAAGGACGCGCCCGGCCGCCATGCTCAGATCAACGACCTCGGTTCCGAAGCTGCCGGCATAATCCAGCACCAGTTCCATGGCCCGTGTAACGCTCAGGAGATCACTCATTTCCGCTCCGGTCGCTGACGTGTCTGTTCCGCTGGCTGAAATGCCGACGCTGCGTTCCCTGCCGATATAGACCTCATGGCCCAGGGATCAACAGTCTGGCGGGCGAAAGGGTATGTCATAATCGTCTTTGGCGTTACCCTGATGCCACCAAAGAACATCAGGGACCTTCCATGACGGCCGCGGCACAGTTCTCCCCCCTTTCCCAATGGCCGCTTTACGGCCTGACGGATGACCTGCTTCCCACGCTGGAACGCTGGTCCGCCGAAGGAAAGCGCGCGGCCCTCGCGACTCTGGTCAACATCACCGGCTCCTCCCCCCGCCCGCTGGGCAGCGAAATGGTGGTCTGCGAGGACGGCGAGGTTCAGGGCTATGTCTCCGGCGGCTGCGTGGAAGCCGCGGTTCGCGCGGAAGCCCTGGAATGCCTGAAAGACGGACAGACCCGCATGCTGGACTATGGCGCGGGAAGCCCGGTTCTGGACATCCAGCTCACCTGCGGCGGCCGCATCGGGATCTTCGTCCGCCCCCTGCCCGACCTTGCAGCCCATGTCGCGGCCCGCAGAACAGCACGGGAGCATCGCCGACCGATCACACTTCTGACCGATCTGCGGACCGGTGACATGCAGTTCTGCGAAGACGTCCGACCCACGGGCCGCGAAAAAAACTGTTTCGCCCGCCAGTATCTCCCTCCCCTGCGCCTGATCCTGTCCGGAGGGGATCCGATCATCCTTGCGCTCCTGATGCTGTCCGGACTCATGGGACTCGAAACCACCCTGCTCCGCCCCTACGGCCCGGCCGAGCCACCTCCCGGGCTCTCGCCCGCACGTTATGTCCGCAGCAGTCTGGACACTGCTCTTCCCACACTCAGGCCTGATCGCTGGACGGCCATATACAGCCTGACCCATGACGCCCGTTCCGACCTGATGCTCGCTGCTTACGGGCTGAAATCCGAAGCCTTCTGCGTCAGCATCCTGGGAAGCCGCCGCAAGATCCCCGGGCGCCTTGAGGCCCTCAAGGCCGCAGGCGTTCCCCCAGAGGCCTTCAGTCGCCTGCACCTGCCCGCCGGTCTGGAAATCGGCGCCCGCACGCCCATGGAAATCGCGCTCTCCATCCTGACCCAGATGATCGCGACCCGGCCACGATGATCCGCCATTCCGCCCTTCTTCTGGCCGCAGGAGGAAGCACACGCCTCGGTCGTCCCAAACAGCTTCTGACCATCGGCGGGGAACCGCTGGTACGACATGTTGCCCGGCTTCTGCTCGCAACGCAGCCTGAGTGTCTTGTGGTCGTGACCGGAGGGGCTGGCGCAGAGATCCGCGACGCTCTCGCGGACCTCGACATCGTGACCGTGCAGAACGAAGACTGGCAGACCGGCCTCGCTTCATCACTCAGATACGGTCACCGGATGCTGGAACAGGACAATACCCCGCTCCTGATCGCCGGTACGGATCAGCCCCGCCTGACGGAGCATCATCTCCGCACTCTTCTGAAGCATGGAACAGTCGGTAAAGATGTGGTGACGGCTTACGGCCAGGAAGGCCGCGGCATTCCGGTCCTGCTAAGCCCCGCGACCCGGAGACGCATTGACGGCCTGCATGGCGACACCGGCCTGCGTCACCTCTGGAAGAACGCTGGCGTCACCCCGGCGCTGGTCGAGGCCCCGGAACTCGCTTTCGACATCGATACGCCGGAACAGCTTGACGCTGCGGGGCGTGCCGGATGGATCGATCCGGATTGAAAAAGCCGGGCCCTTCACGGACCCGGCGCCCAATCCTCAGGTAATGCGGTGAATCCAGCCGTGAACATCATTCGTACGGCCACCCTGCACATCCGTCAGGGATTTCTTGAGCTGTTGCGAAACCGGTCCGGGCGTCTTGCCGTCACCAAACACAGCCTCGCCCGTCGGACGCACGAACTTTCCGATCGGCGAAAGAACCGCCGCCGTGCCACAGGCAAAGGCTTCCGTGTACTTGCCCGAAGCAGCACCAGCGAACAGCTCGTCGATATCAACCGGCTCTTCGATCACTTCGATACCCTGATCGGCAGCGAGCTGGATCAGGCTGTTGCGGGTAATACCGCGTAGAATGGTCCCACCCAGCGGCGGGGTAACGATCTTGCCGTCCTTGCGCACGAACATCACGTTCATGCCACCCATTTCCTCGACGAAGCGACGCTCGCGCGCATCAAGGAACAGGACCTGATCGCAGCCCTTGTCCTTGGCTTCGGCCTGGGCAATCAGGCTGCCGGCATAGTTGCCGCCGCACTTGGCCTCACCCGTGCCACCGATCGCCGCACGCGTGTAATGCTCGGACACCCAGACGGACACGCAGCCCGAACTGAAATACGCACCAACCGGGCAGGCAATGACAATGAAGAGATATTCCGTTGCCGGCTTCACACCCAGAAAGACTTCATTGGAAATCATGAACGGACGCAGATAGAGGCTCTGCCCTTCTCCGGACGGCACCCAGTCCTGATCCACACGCACCAGTTCGTCCACGGCCTGAACGAACAGATCTTCCGGCAGTTCGGCCATCCCCATCCGACGGGCCGACGCGGCGAAGCGCGATGCATTGGCCTCGGGACGGAAAGTGGCGACATGGCCGTCCTTCTCCCGATAGGCCTTCATGCCCTCGAAGATCTCCTGCCCGTAATGCAGGACCGTCGAAGCGGGATCGATGCTCAGCGGACGGCGCGCCGTGATCTTCGCATCGTGCCAGCCCTTGTCGGCTGAATAGCGGATGATGGCCATGTGATCGGTAAAAACCCGGCCGAAAGACGGATTGGCCAGCAGTTCCGTCCGCTTCACGGGATCGGTCGGGGTGTCGGTCTTTTCAATGATGAAAGGTGTCATGAGGTCACAGCTTCCGGATAGGTCATGGTCTCGAAAAATGGCGCGCGCAATGTGGCACAGAAGAGGCTTTCTGGCGATATCGGAATATCGTTATTATATTTCTTACATTAAGGTAATTTTATTGCCAATAGCTTATTTTTTTATCGATCTTATTCCGCGAACCCTCAAAAATCCTATCTCCCGGAAAAGTAGTTTTATTGCTTTTCGATATTATCGCTTTACGATAAATACCAAGAATATCGTCGCCTGAGGAATCTCTTTCCATGATCCGGTCAGAAGCCACCACCGAAACAACGCGCACCGTAGCCGAGAGCGTCGCCGTCCTGTTGCAGATTCCCGCCGGGCTTTCCGTGGTGGTCGCAGCCGGGCATGTCTGCGCCGTCCTGCAGAACGATTTGCCCGTCTTTCTGACACACTGGGCCGGATGGAGGCTCCTGATGACACCGTGGCAAGGTCTGTCAGCGATGACACATCTTGGTCGGGCCTTTCAGGAAATCTGTCAGGCTGTCATCCTTTACCGGATCGCCGCCATCATCTTCGAATGCCTTCAGGAACAGATTTTCACCTCTGCGAATGTTCGCTCGCTGCGCCTGATCGGGTTCACAGGTCTCGCGAGCCTCTGTGTTCCCTTTTTTGCAGGGTTTATCGAGGGCTGGGTGGCCGTATCCTCGCCCGTCTCCCACCCACATGATTCGTTTTATGACGTTGAAACCGTTTCGGATCTCGGCCTGGTTGCGCTGCCATTCGTCATGGCATGGATCTTCCAGAAAGGACTGGAGCTTCGCAGCGAACTGGATGAAGTGGTCTGACCCGCCACAAACGGGGCCTGGAAGCCAGATACAAAAAAAACCCGGCCATTTCTGGCCGGGTTTTCCGTCGTTCGAAAAGGCTGAAGAAATCAGCGCTTCGAGAACTGGAAGGAACGACGTGCCTTCGCACGGCCGTACTTCTTACGCTCGACAATACGGCTGTCACGCGTCAGGAAGCCGGCGGCCTTCAGGATGCCACGCAGGCTCGGCTCGTAATACGTCAGCGCACGGGAGATACCGTGACGGACGGCGCCAGCCTGACCGGACAGACCACCACCGGTCACCGTGCAGTACACGTCGAACTGGTTGTAGCGGTCGGAAATCAGGAACGGCTGCGTGAGGAGCATACGCAGGACCGGACGGGCGAAATACGTCGTGACCGGACGGCCGTTGACGATGATGTCACCCTTGCCGGGCTTGATCCACACGCGGGCCACGGCGTCCTTACGACGGCCGGTTGCGTAGGAACGGCCCTGGGCGTCACGCTTGACTTCGTGAACCGGGGCGGCGTTGGAGGTAACGGCAGGAGCGACGCTCGCAAGGTCCTGCAGCGTGCCGGTGCGCTCTTGGGTCTCGGACATGATACAGGCCTTACGACTCGTGGGTGATGGTGTTTTTGCGGTTCATCGCAGCAACGTCCAGCTTGACGGGCTTCTGGCCGTCATGCGGATGCTCGGAACCGGCATAGACATACAGGTGCTTCATCTGGGCGCGCTGCAGAGGACCACGGGTGATCATGCGCTCAACGGCCTTCTCGACAACTTCACCCGGGTTCTTGCCCGTGAGACGCTGCGTGATGGTGCGCTCCTTGATACCGCCCGGGTGACCCGTGTGGTAATGGAACAGCTTCTGGCCAACCTTGTTGCCCGTCAGAACGACCTTCTCGGCGTTGATGACGACGATGTTGTCGCCGCAATCAACGTGTGGGGTGAACTGCGGCTTGTGCTTTCCGCGCAGGCGGGTGGCGATGATGGTGGCGAGACGGCCGAGAACGAGCCCTTCGGCGTCGATCAGCACCCAGTTCTTCGTCACCTCCGCTGGCTTCAGCGAACGTGTGGTCTTCATTAGTGACATTCCAGCTTGGGGCACGGCCAAGAGCCGCACCGTGGATGGCGCTTGCAGAGAAAGACGATGCCCGAAAGCACCCTCTCCTCCGGCGAAGCGGATCAGGTGGGGCCTTATTGCCGTCCCCGGCGCGCACGTCAAGTCCCATTCACATATTGAATTATGTGATTCGCAGCGGTTTTCAGCCGTTTTTCCTTATATGGTAACCTGTTACCTCAACAAAACTGATGTCTGCATTGCTCCCCGTCACGACAATGGTATCCTGCGCGCGACGCAGACCGTTCGCGCCCGACGCCTGTGCGGGGCCGTTTCAGACAGGAACATCAACGTGAAAAGACCCTGGCTCACGGCGAGCCTGATTTCGGTAATTGCTGTAATCGGCATGGCCGGCGTTCACCACGAAGCCCACATGGAGCTGGTCCGCGGCCTGTCGAGCTTCCGCGCGGCCCTCCCTCCGGGCACGACATTCACGTATGGCAGCGCCCGCCCCGCCATCCTCTCGCTGGGCGCCACCCTGACCGACATCACCCTGCGGGACGGCTCCATCACCCTGCGCGCCGCCCGGATGCGGCTGGGCCATCCCCGCCCCACCCCGGATGGCGGCCTGTCGATCCGCACGGTCGAAGTCCGTGAACCCTTCCTCCAGACGCCGACCCAGATCATCCATGGCAGCACACTCAGCCTGCGCCAGTTGATCCTGCCGCCGTCACGCCCCCCGGCAGAGGGACATTCCCGGATCGATCTGGCCCACATCGCCCTCGCTCACGGTCAGATCGAGCAGTTCTCGGTCCAGAACCTCGCTCCCTCCTCTCCGCCCGGCCCCGTCAATGTCCACAGCCTGTTTGCCGACCGCTTCACGCTGGACAACTATGGTCCGGCCCTCGTCACCACCCTGCGCACCGCTGGTGCCACAATCGCCTATGAACGCACCGTGCAGGCACCGGGGCATGATCCGCAGCTTGTCAGCGGACAGGCCAGTCTGGAGCGGCTGGATCTGAAACAGAAAGACCTCGCCGCACAGGTTGCCGCCGCATGGGACCATCTCCCCTTCCCCCTGCATATGGCCCCGCCGCAGAGTTTTGACGCCCGCAATTTTAGGCTGAGCCTGACATCCGGCACGTTCCGGCTCGAAGACCTGCATGGGACAGGCACCCTGAAAGACCAGACGGCCACCCTCACACAGGACATGAAGGGCTTTCATTTCCAGAGCGACGAGAAACTGCCCTTCCCGATCAACGGCGCAGGCGCGACGGCCCATTACGTGCGGATTTCCAGCCTCGCGGATCATACGTCCCGCACCACCGCCACCCTGACGGTTCCCGGCTTCATGACCCTGAAAGCCGATGCCAGGACCATCCAGACAGGCTTTGCGGACGGTCACCCCTCCCCCCAGCAGATCCTGCAGTCCACCGCCCTGCAGAACATCACCCTGTCCCTGCAGGGAGACAGACTTCTCGATGCCGGTTTTGTCCTTTCCGCCCGACAGGCGGGAAATGGCCTGACCGCAGATCAGCTCCGTCAGCAGGCCACACAGGTTCTGCAGGCGGGCCTCTCAGCCAATCCCGCACTCGGCGCGGTTTCGGATTACGTCGCAAATCCCGCAGGTCGCACCCTGACGGTGACCTATGCCTCCGAAACGCCCATGTCCCTCAAGGCCCTCAATGAGTCCCTCTCTTCCCCGGCCACGATGCTGGCATTTCTCGCCTCCCCCGATCTGAAGGCTTCCGCACAATGACGACCGGAGACATTGCCCCCCCAGTTCCACCGGCGCATGGCCCAATCTGCATCATCGGCGCGAGCGGCCGCTCGGGATCCGCGCTCTGCCGGGCGCTTCTTGCCGAAGGTCAGCAGATCATCGCTGTCGTGCGCAGCCAGGGCAAGCTCGCCCCGGACATCGCCGAGGCATGCCTTGCCGTCCGGATCGCCGATCTTACCGACAGCACCACGCTTCCTCTGGCGCTCGAAGACGCGACGGTCGTCGTCAATACCGCCCATGCCCGCCACCTGCCTGCCATCCTGCCCGCCACCACAGCCCCCATCGTGGCTCTGGGCAGCACACGGAAGTTCACGCACTGGCCCGATGATCACGGGCGCGGTGTCCTTGCCGGCGAGGCCGCACTGAAAGCGGACGGCCGTCCCTCGATCATCCTCCATCCGACCATGATTTACGGTGCACAGGGCGAAGACAACGTGCAGCGTCTGGCAAAGCTTCTGGAACGCCTGCCCGTCATCCCGCTGCCTGGCGGCGGGCGCTCACTGGTACAGCCCATCGACCAGCGTGACGTCACGCGCTGCCTCGTCTCGGCCATTCACCTGATCCAGAATGGCGCGGTCACAGGGCCTGAAAGCATTGTGATTGCCGGTCCAACCGCCGTCGCTTACCGGACATTCGTGCGCATGGTGCTGTATTTTGCGGGGCTGGGCGGTCGTCCCATCATTTCCCTGCCGGGATGGATGCTCATGGCGCTCTCCCACGTAACACGCCATCTCCGCAGACTGCCGCAGATCGCACCCGAAGAAGTCCGTCGTCTTCTGGAAGACAAGAACTTCGATGTCGGCCCGATGGAACGTCGCCTGGGGGTCAGACCCGTCCCGCTTGCCAGCGGGCTGCATCACCTGTTCGGACGCCGCTCCCACCAGACGCAGGAACCCTGATCCTCAACGGATCAGGGTTTCAGGTCCGGCTCAGTTGCGGGAATAGACGTCCTCGATCCGAACGATATCGTCCTCGCCCAGATAAGGCCCTGACTGCACCTCAATGAGTGTCAGCGGAATCCGGCCCGGATTTTCCAGCCGGTGCACACAGCCCAGCGGCAGATAGACGCTCTCGTTTTCACGCACCATGATCTGGTCGGCATCACGGGTCACAACTGCCGTGCCCCCCACGACCACCCAGTGCTCGGCGCGGTGAAAGTGCTTCTGAAGCGAAAGCTTCTGGCCCGGCTCGACCACGATCCGCTTCACCTGGAACCGGTCCGCCTGAATCAGGCTCTCATAGAAGCCCCAAGGCCGGTACATGCGGTTATGCGCCACCGCTTCCTTGCGTCCGGCCTTCTTCAGGCGGCTGACCATGTGCTTGACGTCCTGCGCACGATCACGATGCGACACCATGACCGCGTCCTGCGTCACGACAACCACCAGATCCTCGACACCGGCGACCGTAGCAACGATCCCGTCCGAGCGGACGTAGCAGTTCCGCGCACCGTCCAGGAAAACATCTCCGAACGTGGCATTTCCCGCCTCGTCCTTGGAGGACAGGTCCCATAGTGCATCCCAGCTTCCGATGTCCGACCAGCCGAATGTTCCCGGCACGACCGCCGCGCGCTTCGTCCGCTCGGCAACGGCATAATCCACGGAAATATCCGGAGCCTGACGGAAACTCGCATCGTCCAGCCGATCGAAATCAAGATCGCTGCTGCGGGTGCGGACGGCCTCTCCCACGTGCTCGTAAATCGCCGGTTCGAAAGCCTGGATCTCAGACAGGAAAACCCCGGCCTGACTGACGAACATGCCGGAGTTCCACAGATAGCGACCATCACGGAAAAATTCCTCCGCCGTGGCCGCGTCCGGCTTTTCGACGAAGCGTGAGACTTCATAGACGCCGTCCAGCCCCGGCAGGGACGCACCGCTCTCGATATAACCATATCCCGTCTCAACGCGCGTCGGCTTCATCCCGAACGTGACGATCCGCCCCCGCGACGCCGCGGCCACAGCATGCCCAAGTGCAGCATAGAGGGCCGACTCATCGGTAATGGCCGCATCCGCAGCCATGATCCATAAAATGGCATCCGGGTCGGTCTCGGCCACAAGGAACGCGGCGGCGGCAATGGCGGGCGCGGAGTTGCGCCCCACGGGCTCCAGCACGATCCGTGCGTCTTCGATGCCGACATCCCGCAACTGCTCCGCCACGATGAAGCGGTGCTCGGCATTGCAGATCACGATCGGAGCCGCCAGCCCCGCCCGCACGCCACGCAGGGCCGTTTCCTGAATCAGGGTCCGCTCCGTCAGGAGAGGCCAGAACTGCTTGGGGTAGCTGCTGCGGGAAACAGGCCAGAGACGGCTGCCTGACCCACCGGAGAGAATGACTGGAACGATCTTCTGGGACATGAGGGGCTTACGCTTTTTATCCACGGGATGGAGGCCATACAGCCTCCCAAAAGGATCGGCACCATACATGAAGGCGGCGGCCTTTCCAATTTACCCCCCTCCCTGCTCCCGTGGAGCCGCTCCATCAAAGAAAAGGCCGGAAAACATTGAATATAAAATCCGACACATTGACTGCCAGCGCTACGGGGTCTTCTTATTCCCCGTGAACGGGAAGCAGTCTTGCCCGCGGAGAAACACTATCCATGAAGCAGACCATTTTCTCCTCAGGCATCCTGCTGGCACTTCTGGGCTATGCCGCCTTTTCGATCAGCGACGCTTGCTCGAAAGGACTTGCAGGCCATCTCGATCCTTTTGAAGTCGCATTTTCGGGCGGCGTGTTCGGCTTCATCCTCCTGCCCTTCATCCGCCGTCCGGACGAACCCTATTCCGACATCTTCGCAACGACCCGTCCGGGCATGTGGGTCCTGCGCGCCGTCTCGACATTCGTTTCGACGGCCGCCAGCGTCATGGCCTTCATGCTGCTTCCCATGCCCGAAGCCCTGTCGCTGATGTTCCTGATGCCCTTCTTCGTCACCATCATTTCCGTGACGATCCTGAAGGAAAAAGTCTCGTTCTGGACATGGTTGTCCGTCGCTGTCGGCTTCCTCGGCGTCCTGATCGTCCTGAGGCCCGGCGCGCGGACATTCCATCTTGGGCATGTCTGCGCCATCATTGCCGCCCTGGCCAATGCCAGCAGCGTCGTGGCCTACCGGCTGGCGGGCGATGGCAGTGCAAGGCTTTCACTATTCGGCTCAAGCCTGTTCGGCCCACTGATCGGCGATGGCCTTCTCATGATCGCCCACGCGTCATGGCCGCACGGACTCCGGATCTGGGCCATTCTGTTCGGTTACGGTTTTCTCGCAGCCCTCGGTCAGCTTTTCATGATGATGGCCACAGCAGTAGCACCCGCAAACCGCGTGGCGCTCCCGCAATACAGCCAGATGGTCTGGGCAGTGGCGTTCAGCTACCTGCTGTTCCACCAGCCTCTGGACAACTGGACCTTCGTCGGAATCGTCGTTGTAACGCTATCGGGAATGCTGAACTGGATCCGCCAGAAACTGCGCTTCGAACGCATGGCTCTGGAAGAACACTGGGAACACCGACATCACCCGCAGGCCGATATCCCGAAGCCCTGAAGCTGCTATCCAAAATTTTCAGAGAGGATTGCTGGGGCGAATGACGGGGATCGAACCCGCGACAACCGGTACCACAAACCGGCGCTCTACCAACTGAGCTACATCCGCCACACAGCGACGCATTCTCTAGAGGAAGGTTGGGGCTGTCGTCCAGTCCTTTGAAGCAATTTTTTTCATGCTCCGGATTTTTCCTGCCACCCCGTCCCCACTCAGATCACCGGAGTACCTCCGGTGACGGCAATCGTGGCGCCCGAGACATAGCTGGCTTCATCGCTTGCAAGGAAAACATATGCTCCTGCGAGTTCCGCCGGCTGCCCCGGACGCTTCATGGGCGTATCGGCGCCAAAGCGCTCCACATGCTCGACATCCATGGTCGCGGGAATCAGCGGCGTCCAGATCGGACCGGGTGCCACCACGTTGGATCGGATTCCCTTCTCCCCCAGCAACTGGGCCAGACCGCCACTGAAGTTCTGGATGGCACTCTTGGTTGCGGAATAGGCCAGCAGCTTCGGCTTGGGCTGGTCGGCGTTGACCGACACCGTATGGATCAGCGCGCCACCCCGCGGCATATGCGGGACGGCCAGACGAGACAGCCGGAACGCAGAGCCGGCGTTGATGTCGAATGTCTTATCCCATTCTTCGTCGCTCACATCCGCCAGAGAGGAGCGCTCGATCTGGAAAGCCGCGTTGTTCACGAGAATGTCGATCTGCCCGAACTCCGCAACCGTGCGGTCCACGAGTTCGGCACAGACATCCCGATCCGTCAGGTCTCCCGGAACCAGAAGAGCGCGTCGGCCCGCTTTCCTGATCCAGCTCTCGGTTTCGCGGGCATCGTCCATTTCCTCGGGCAGGAAGGAAAGGACAACATCCACGCCCTCCCGCGCGAACGCGATCGCAACGGCGCGGCCAATACCGGAATCCCCACCTGTGATGATCGCGATCTTTCCGCGCAGCCGATCATGCCCGACATAGCTCTGCTCACCGTGATCGGGCTTCGGCGTCATGAGAGACGTTTGTCCGGGAATGTGATCCTGATGCGGCGTGTTGAATGGCGGGAAGGGATAATTGGGCATGATGCGCTCCGGATGAAGGATGGTCAGTCCCGTCCCAACGCAGCGCAGTGGCCCCGTGTTCAATCCGGGAGCACAACGTCCTGTCAAAAGCTGGCCCAAGAGCCCGTCCACACCTCATTTTCATTCCCTGTCTTCAATCCTGAACCGAGGCGGGTTAGACTGGTCACCCCATTGCCGCGCCGGGCCTGAATACGTCGCACCCCGTTCACGCCCAGCCCGCAAGGATCCTTCATGACCCCCGCTCTCTACCGTCGCCAGTGGGCACAGAACCCGCTGCGCGAAGTGCTGGCCGGAATGGTTGGCACCTTTGCCCTCATCCCCGAGGTCATCGCCTTCTCCTATATCTCGGGCGTCTCCCCGGCCGTTTCCCTGTTTGCATCCTTTGTCATTTCGGTCTCGATCGCCATTTTCGGCGGACGTCCGGGCATGATTTCAGGCGCGGCAGGCTCGGTCGCTCTTGTCGTTGCGCCGCTGGTCCATACACATGGCGTACAGGCCATGCTGCTTGCCACGCTTGTCGCCGGTGCGTTTCAGGTCCTGTTCGGCCTGCTGCGCCTCCAGTCCGTCATGCGGTTCGTGCCAGCCGAAGTCCGGACCGGCTTCGTCAACGCGCTGGCCATCATGATCTTCTCCGCCCAGGTCCCACAGATGCTGGGCGTTACCTGGCACACCTATGCTCTGATCGCGCTGGGCCTCGTCATCATCTACCTGCTACCGCGCCTCTCGGATGCCATCCCCTCGCCCCTGATCTGCATCATCATCCTCACGGCCATCACGATGCTCCATCCGATGCCGGTTCACACCGTCTCGGATCTCGGGGATCTCCCGACCGGCCTGCCCAGCCTCACTTTCCCACATATCGCCCTGAACTGGGCCACATGGTCTGTCGTGCTGCCCTATGCGCTGGCCATGGCGGCGGTGGGCCTGCTGGAGTCCCTGATGACAGCGTCCGTCGTCGATGACATCACCGACACCCATGGCGACCAGCGCATGGAATGCACGGGCCTCGGCATTTCCAACATCCTCGTCGGCGCTTTCGGCGGGATTGCGGGCTGCGGCATGATTGGCCAGACCGTCGGCAACCTGCGTTATGGCGGACGCGGACGCCTCTCGACTTTCACTGCCGGCGCGTTCCTGCTGGCCCTCATGGTGCTGCTGCATCACTGGGTTGGGCAGGTCCCGATGGCCGCCCTCGTCGCCATCATGATCATGGTCTCCGCCAGCACGTTCTCCTGGAGCAGCCTGCGCGATCTGACGCGGCACCCACGCCTGTCCAGCCTGACCATGCTCGTCACTGTCGCCGTAGTCGTCATGACACACGATCTGGCCGCCGGTGTCGCGGTCGGCGTCATGCTCTCGGGCGTGTTCTTCGCCTGGCATGCCGCCAGACTGCTGAGTGTCACGGAACAGCGTTCAGGCGATACCGTGACCTACACGGCCTCCGGGCAGGTCTTCTTCGCTTCCGCCGACAGCCTGTCCGACGCCATCGACTACCATACCGATGCAACGACTGTGGTTCTCGATCTCAGCCATGCCCGCTTCTGGGACATCACCTCGGTGCAGGTTCTGGAAAAGATCATCGGCAAGTTGCAGTCTCATGATCATGTCGTCGAAGTCACCGGACTGCGTCCCGATCAGCATGACATCATCGCCACACAGTCAAACGAGACCCTGCTCGCGCTCTAAAGCCTGTAAAGACCGTCAGGAACTGAAATCGCAAAACCGCCCGGAAGTCTGACTGTTATATCAGCACACCCCGAGTGGCCGGAGAGACCCGTTGCGCAGCATGATTGATTTCAGTTCCTGGCACAGCCTGCTGGCGACCCTGATCGGGCTGGCACTCTTCACCCTGATCGGTGTCGGCATCCGCCTGCTGACCATGCTGACCATCCAGCAGCGCCGGGAACGCATGAACCGGCAGATCAATGAGCGCCTGCGCGTCCTGATGGCGGCCTATCGCACCCTCGGCGGTTCGTTCACCGGCGACCTGACCGTGGACCCGGCCCACAAGCGGGACCTGACCGCAGACCGGCTCTCCGGTTCGGACCGCAACCGCCGCATCCGCGACGCCGTCGAGGCCGCCCTGTCTGATATCATCCTGCTTGGCACGGAAGAACAGGTCCGGCTGGCAGGTCGGGCCGCGACGGAACTCGTGGCCGGACGCCCCGTCCCTACCCATGACCTGGTCGTCTCCCTGCGCAATTTCATCCGAAAAGCCCTGAGTCTGGAAAGCCTGCCCGCCAATCTCGTCCTCCCGGAACAGGGACCGGCCCGCCCTTCCTCCAATGGCGGCAACAAAGGTGAAGGCAAGGAGAGCGGGAAAGGCGGAGGCGGGGATGAAGGTGGAGGCGGCATGAGTATGCAGGCCGGAGCGGAGCCGACCCTGCATCATCCGGATACGGACAGTCACAGGCTGTAATTCCGTCCAATCTTTAATCAGACCGTAATCTGCTACCCATACCCCTCTCCCTGCACTGACGATATGAAGAGACCATGGCGCCATCCTCCCCACCCCCATCAGCTTTAGCGCGAAAGAACCCCCGCGATCACCGCGTGGACGCATTGCGTGGTATCGCGCTGCTGATGATGCTGGTGGACCATGTACCGGATGACCTGCTCAATCGCATCACCATCCGCAATTTCGGATTTGCGGACGCGGCCGAGATCTTCGTCATGCTGGCAGGCTATGCATCCTATCTGGCCTATGGGCGCCTGATCGACCGTCAGGGCTGGAAAACCGGCATCCACCGGATCCTTACCCGCTGCCTCAGACTGTATCTGTACCAGACCGGCATGACGCTGGTCTTCGTCTGGACCGTCCGCCAGTGGCGTCATTATCAGCCCCTGCCCGAATACACGATCGAACCCCAGCTTGCGCACGGCTATAGCTGGCTGTGGCGTATCCTGACCTTCGATGCCCTGCCGAGCTATCTGAATATCCTGCCGCTCTACATCGTGCTTCTGGCCCTGTTTCCACTGATCTACTGGCTTCTCAGGCGCAGCCCGTGGCTGCTGCTGGTCCTGAGTGCAGGCATCTGGGCCATCGCCAATCTGGACCCGCGCATCACCATCCCGAACTGGCTCGATCCCAATGGCTGGTATCTCAACCCGTTCGGCTGGCAGTTTCTCTATATTCTGGGGATTCTGGGGGCTGTCTGGGCCTCGAAACACAATGGCGACCTGCCCTATCGCCCGTGGGCCAAGGCGCTCTGCCTCGCCTATCTGGCAGGCGCTTTCGTCCTCTGCTTCCCCTACGAATACTGGCACGTTCCGTCTCTGCGGCTCTTCCCCGCACCGCCCAATACCGGCAAATCCACCCTCGCCATCTGGCGCCTGCTGGACATCATGGCGATTTTCTATCTGGTGCAGTCTTCCAAGACCCTGCGCCGCATTTCCGCCGACCGGATCGGCCAGAGCCTCGCCCTGCTGGGACGGAATTCTCTGGAAGTCTTTGCCTTCAGCACCGTGCTTGACCTGCTGGGGCGGCTGATGTTCGCCAGCTTCGGCATCAACCTGTGGGATCAGGTTGTCATGAACGTCGTCGGCCTCGGCCTGACCTATGCGCTGGCCATCCCTCTGGACCGCGCCCGCCAGCGCGCCAAGGCCGCCCGTATCTCTTCGGGCGCGGCACCCGCGATGCCCGCGCCCCAATAGGGAAAGTTCAGGCTTCCGGCTGAACGACCCGGTCCGGGTGAAGCAGTTCGAACCGCTCCAAATCCGCCGAGAAGAGACGGACCTGGACATCCATCCCGTCCTCCCGGTCCGTACGTCCAACCACTTCACCATGCTGGTAAAGCCAGGCCAGCGCCGCGCCATCCGTTACCGCAAGACGCACCTCCACGGATTTCATCGAGCGCGTCAGATACTGGTCCAGAATCTCGAACAGATCCGGCAGGCCTTCACCTGTGATAGCCGAGATCGCAACCGCATTCTCACGCTTCGGCACAGCTTCGACACCGCCGACCAGATCCGCCTTGTTCAGCACCTCGATCGTGCGATCCGACCAGTGCGCATCAAGCATGCCATCGCGCACCATGCCATCCAGCACGTTCAGGACATCCGCCCGCTGTGCCGCACTATCGGGATGCGAAATGTCGCGGACATGCAGGATCACATCCGCCTGCGCTACTTCTTCAAGCGTCGCACGGAACGCCGCGATCAGCTCTGTCGGCAGTTCACTGATGAATCCCACCGTATCGGACAGGATCACATTCCGGCCCGACGGCAGGCGCAGGCCCCGCATCGTCGGGTCCAACGTAGCGAAAAGCTGGTCCTGCGCATGGACGGACGCTCCCGTCAGCGCATTGAAGAGCGTGGATTTTCCCGCATTGGTGTAGCCCACAAGCGCCACGACCGGAAACGGAACGCGCTTACGGGATTCACGATGCAGACCGCGGGTCCGACGGACCTGTTCCAGCTCTTTCTTGATCTTGCCGATCCGCTCGGCCAGCATCCGGCGATCCGCTTCCATCTGCGTCTCACCCGGACCACCAAGAAAGCCGAAGCCACCGCGCTGACGCTCAAGATGGGTCCACAGCCGCACAAGACGCGACCGCTGATATTCCAGATGAGCCAGTTCAACCTGCAACACACCTTCACGGGTGGCCGCACGCGCGCCGAAAATATCAAGAATCAGCCCCGTCCGGTCCACAACCTTGCAGCCCAGCGCCTTTTCAAGATTGCGCTGCTGACCGGGTGACAGGCGCGCATCGATGACGACTACATCCACATTGTCGAGCTTGACCGCCTCGGCCAACTGCTCGACCTGACCGCTGCCCAGAAGCGTGGAAGGGCGACGCGCCCGCAACAAAATGGCAGCCTGGCGCACCACCACCAGCCCGATCGATGCCGTCAGTCCGACTGCTTCTTCAAGACGCGCATCGGCCGCACGGATTTCTTCCTGCGGTCCCGATTTCTCCCACGGCAGGATGACAGCCGCCCGGGTTGCAGGTTTTTTGGTCTCGAAACCGCTCAAAGCTCTTCTTCCATGAAATGGGATATCGCCGCCACCGGCATGATGGTGCTGACGGCATGTTTGTAGACAAGCTGCACATGACCATCACGGCGCAGCAGCAGGGTCTGGGCATCCGACTGGGCCACAATGCCCTGAAGCTTGACGCCATTGACCAGAAAGACGGTCACGGAAGCTTCCGTCCTGCGCAGATGGTCGAGAAAAACCTCCTGAACGGCTCGGGCACCGGCAGAAGAGGAAGGGTCTGAAGTCACGCGGTTATCAGTCGACTGAAGGAAAAGGAGAAAAGCCGGCGCATCATCTCAACTGCTCACCGGCGTGGATTGCGCGCTGGAACGCTCGTCATTCGTCGTCACCCCAAGCTGCTTGAGCTTGCGATGCAGCGCACTGCGCTCCATGCAGACGAAGCTGGCCGTCCGGCTGATGTTACCACCAAACCGCATGAGCTGCACCTGAAGATACTGCGTCTCGAACAGGTCCCGCGCCTCCCGCAGCGGCAGACTCATGACATCCGCACCCGAATTGAGCCGCGTCATGGACGGCGCGCCCTGACTGATGGTGGCGGGCAGCATGTCCGCCCGGATCGGATCGTTGCCCGTCCCCGGCATCATGATCAGCAGCCGCTCCATCAGATTGCGCAACTCACGCACATTCCCCGGCCATTCATAGGATTGCAACGCCGCAAGTGCATCAACGGACAGCTCCCGGACCGGAAGACCCGAGGACTGCGCACAGCGTTCAAGAAAATGCCGCGCCAGACCCGGAATATCCTCCCGCCGTTCCCGCAGGGACGGGATCCGCAGCGGCACGACCGCCAGCCGGTAATACAGATCCTCGCGGAACCGGTGCGCGGCAATCTCGGACTGAAGGTCGCGGTTGGTCGTGGCAATGACGCGGATATCCACCTTCACCCGCGTATTGCCCCCCAGCCGCTCGAACGTCTGGTCCTGAAGCGCCCGGACGATCTTGCCCTGCGTCTCCGGCGGCATGTCTGCCACCTCGTCGAGCAGCAGCGTTCCACGATGCGCGCGCTCCAGCACGCCGCGACGCATCGGCTGGCCGTCCTCGCCTTCCAGACCGAACAGTTCCTCCTCGAAGCGGTTGGGCGCCAGCGTTGCACAGTTCAGGGCAATGAACGGCCCTTCCGCACGACGGGACCGCGCATGGATCATGCGCGCCGCCACCTCCTTGCCCGAGCCAGCCGGACCACTGATCAGCACGCGCGAATTGGTCGGGGCGACACGCTCGATCTGGGCACGGATGGCGGAGATGACGGGACCATCCCCCGAAAGGGTCGTCTCCGGCCCGGCCCGCAGCCGCAGTTCCGCATTTTCCCGCCGCAGACGCGCCGCTTCCAGCGCACGACGCACCACCACCAGAAGCCGGTCCGACTGGAACGGCTTCTCGATGAAGTCATAGGCCCCGAGCTTGAGGCTGGACACCGCCGTCTCGATGGTCCCATGCCCCGAGATCATGAGCGTCGGCAGCCCCGGCTCCTCGGTCTGGAAGATCTTGAGCAGTTCGATCCCGTCCAGCCGCGACCCCTGCAGCCAGATATCCAGAATCGCCAGCGACGGACGATGGGCACGGAAAAGCTCGAGCGCCTGATCCGAATTCGCCGCAGTCCGGGTCTTGTAGCCCTCGTCGTTCAGAATACCCTCGATGAGGAACCGGATGTCCGGTTCGTCATCGACGATCAGGATCTCATGTTCCATCTGCTGTCCTCATGGTCTGAAGGTCCGTTCCAGCCGGGAGATGGCTCTCCTGCTCCCATAACGGCAGGGACAGGGTAACACGCGTTCCCCGCCGCCCGGCCGCCGGGCCACGGGACAGGTCTGGTTCCCGATCAGTGAGCTGAACCATCCCGGAATGGTCCTCCATGATCTTCTTGACGATCGCAAGGCCGAGGCCGGTGCCCTTCGCCTTGTGGGTTACATAAGGCTCGGTCAGCCGGTGGCGTTCCACCGTCGGCAGGCCGATCCCGTCATCTTCTATGTCTAGCAGGACATGCCCGCCGCGAATGTGCAAGCCCACCACAATGTGTCCAATTGGCTGCACTGGCTGCCCGGAAGCGTTTTCTCCCGGTTTTCCGCGGCCTGCCATGCTGATGGCATCGGCTGCATTCTGTAACAGGTTTGTCAGCGCCTGGCCGATGAGTCGCCTGTCACACCGGACGATCGGCCCGGATGGCGGCAGCCCCGTCGTCTCGAACACGATTTCGGGATGAGCGTTCCGCTGAAGCACCAGCGCCTCCCGACAGAGCCGTGAGAAGTCCTCTGGCTGCATGACGGGCTGTGGCATCCGCGCGAAGGCGGAGAACTCGTCAACCATACGCCCGATGTCGCCCACCTGCCGCACGATCGTATCCACAAGCTGCGTATAGGTGTCGGGATCGGACTGGATTTCCTTGAGGAAGCGCCGCTTCAGGCGCTCTGCCGCAAGCTGGATCGGCGTCAGGGGGTTCTTGATCTCATGCGCCACACGCCGCGCCACATCGGCCCAGGCCGCCTTGCGCTGCGCGGACTGAAGATCCGTGATGTCATCGAAGGTGACGACATAGCCCGCGACTTCCTGCCCGCGCAGTTCCGCCACGACGCGCACGAGAAGCGTCCGCCCCGCACCGGCCCCAGCGCCTTCGCCCGGACCACCTGGACGCTGCGCGCCTTCCGTGTCCACCTGGATTTCCGCGGTATGAACGCGCTCCGGGGCCATGCGGGCAGCCTCCAGAAGACCCGAAAACTCCGGTACCCGGTCCGTCAGTTTCCGGCCGATGGCTGGCTGGAGATCACGCTGGAGCACGCTGGAGGCTGCACGGTTCGGCAGTTCGATGACCTGCATCCGGTCCAGCCCGATCACACCCGCCGACACACCCGCCAGCACGGTTTCGGTAAAGCGGCGGCGCTCGTTGATCTGGTCATAGGCCTGCATCAGCTCGGAACGCTGGCTTTCAAGCTGGTCCGTCATGCTGTTGAACGCCCGGGACAGCCCCGTGACCTCGTCGTCCTTATCCTGCCCCGCATCATCGGGGACGGGCACCCGCACACCCAGATCCCCTTTGGAAATCCGCTGGGCCGCCAGAATGAGCAACCCGAGCGGATTGGCGATGCGGTTGGCCAGCGCCAGCCCCGTCAGCATCCCGACCGCCAGAACCAGCAGCCCCATCAGCGCGAAAATGACCGCGAACAGAACCTGCGTCTTACCGCGATTGGTAATCAACCTCTGGTAATCCGCAACCAGCGCATCCGTCCGGCGCATATGCTCCACGACATCCGGATCGACCGGACGGGTAATGACCAGCATGAGGCCCGAATTGCCCCCCAGAGCCACCACGGCACGCACCCTGCGCTGATCCGGCCGGTCAAGAATCACGGCCTCACCGTGCTGGGCCAGTTCCACCACGGATTTCGGCGGAAGCGGTGGGGCGGTCGTCATGTCCGCGTCGCTGCCCAGAAGACCACCGACCGCCAGAACCTTGTAGGTCAGCGGATCAAAGACCTCCGCATCCGTCAGGCCGCGCTCGGTGACTTCGTCATCAAGAAACTCCTGAAGACGCGCCGGATCATGGAAAAGATCGATCCCACGCGAGAAAAGCTCATCGTTCTGGACCGTGATGAGCGTGTTCGCCAACGCGAACGCCTCGGTCCGGGCGTTGTCGTTATGCTCCCGCAGATAGCCGACCGCGACCGAACGGGCCTCCGTCAGGGCATCGTTCACACGATTGGAGAACCAGATTTCCACGCCATAATGAAAGAACAGCGTCGCCACCGCGCCCACCACGATGGTCGGCGCGACCGCCACGATCCCGAACAGCGTAATAAGCCGAACATGCAGCCGCGCGCCCGCCAGACCGAGCCTGCGCTCCGCCAGCATCCGCCCGATCTGCACCACGGCCGCCGCCGCAATCAGCATGAGCATGATAAAGTCGAGCAGGAAGACAATCGCCTGAACCTGCGGACGATGCGCCAGAGACATGCCCCCCGACAGCACGACGAAGGTCGCGAAGGCGAGCACGAGCGCCATGACTGTCAGAAGAACCGCCCCGTTGGCACTCGTCAGCCTTGCAAACAGGCGCCTCAGGGCAGGAAATCTCACTCGTCAATGCCTTTCGGGATCGTGATGTCCAGCTCACGGATCCGCTTGCGCAGGGTGTTGCGGTTCACCCCCAGAATGGCGGCGGCCCGCAACTGGTTTCCACAGGTCCGGCGCAGGACCATCGTGATCAGTGGTCGCTCGACCTCGCCCACCACACAGGCATGCAGATCGCCGGCGCCGTTTTCCAGATCGCCCTCAAGATATTCGGACAAAGGACGTTCCAGCGCCCGCTCCAGCCCGCGCGGGCGGGCGGTGCCCGTTCCCGCCGCAAGCCGACAGACCGCACTGATCCGCTCCGGCCCCATGCGCTGCGCGGACGGCAGCGCCGAGAGCCACTGATGCAGCCCCGTTGCAAGACCGCCCTGCCGAAGAAGCAGGACAGGATCATGCCGGCTGCCCGCAATCACGCGCAGATCCGTGTCCTCCTGGCCCAGCCAGTCCATGAACCGGTCCTGCATCAGCGGGCACAGACAGTCGATTTCATCCAGCAGAAGAGTCCCCCCCTGCGCCTGCTGGATCCAGCCCGCCTCACCATTTCCGAACAGGGCGGTTTCACGCAGCGCACGCGGCGTCGCAGTCAGCGCCGCAATGACGAAGGGATTCTGCGCCCGTGGGCTGTGACTGTGCAGCCGCCGGGCCACGTCCTGCCGGTCCAGCCGGGACGCGCCGTACAGAAAAACCGGATGACAGCCCTGCTCGACCAGTCCTGCTGCGGAATGCTGCGTCATGGCTGCCACGAAAGCGCCAGACTGCTCACGTCCTCAGGCCGCTTCACGCGTACCGTCGCGGCTCAGACTGCCCGTCGGGCCAGCCTCACGGTTGCGCACGACACCGGCGTCGATATGACGGTCATAGAACGCTGTCAGAAGCGCAATAGCCTCGGCTGCGCTCTCGACACCGTTGATGGTGGAGCGGAACGTCGCAGACCCCGGCAGCCCGGCGGAATACCAGGAGACGTGCTTGCGCGCGAGCCGCAGACCGGGCCGCTCACCGAAATGATCAAGCATCATCCGGTAATGCCGCAGGGCAATCTCTTTCTCGGTCGCCAGATCCGGGTCCGGCACATCCTCGCCGGTCCGCAGGGACTGCGCTACCTGCGCCGTAAACCAGGGGCGCCCGTAACAGCCCCGTCCGATCATGACACCATCAGCCTGTGACTGATGCAGCGCCTCCCGCGCATCGCGGATGGTATTGATGTCCCCGTTGACGATGACGGGCAGCGACACCGCATCCTTCACCGTTTTGACGAAATGCCAGTCCGCCGTACCGTTATAAAACATCTGCCGCGTGCGGCCGTGCACGGTCACGAGCCGGATTCCGCTCTCTTCCGCGATCTTCGCCAGACGCGGCGCATTGAGGGAATTGTGGTCCCAGCCCATGCGCATCTTGAGCGTCACGGGCACATTCACGGCCCGCGCCGTCGCTTCGAGCAGCTTTCCGGCCAGAACCTCATCCCGCATCAGCGCGGAGCCCGCCATCTGCCCGATCGCCACCTTCTTCACCGGGCAGCCGAAATTGATGTCGATGAGATTCGCGCCCCCATCCACCGAGATCTTCGCCGCCTGTGCCATGGCCTCGGGATCACACCCGGCGAGCTGGACCGCATTCGGCCCGCGCTCGGCCATTCGCGCCATGCGCATGGTGTTCTCGTTCTCACGGATCATCGCCCAGGATGCGATCATTTCCGACACGACGAGCCCCGCCCCCAGATCGCGGGCAAGCTGACGGAACGGCAGATCCGTGACCCCCGAGAGCGGAGCAAGAATCACCGGGTCCTCGATCACCACGCCCTGCCCCAGATCAATGGGTTTCAGAACGCGGTTCGGGGGTGCTGCGGAAGGCACGTCAGAGGCGGCGGAGGGAGAAGAAGCAGTCATGGCAGGATCAATTTACCGTCCCGCCCCCGCAAGCGCAAACGCTCCTTTGCACGCAACCCACTCCCTGTCCGTGCGCTATGCCCTCAAGAGTTTCCACGCCCTTTCCCACCCCCAATTCCTGGAGAAGAGCATGCCACACATCACGACCAGTGACGGAACCCGCATCCATTACGAGGAACAGGGGCACGGACGTCCCATCGTCATGATCCATGGCTGGACGTTCTCGGGACGCTTCTTCCACCGCAATGTCGGTCCGATCTCCGAACAGGCCCGCGTCATCACCGTGGACCTGCGCGGACATGGCCGGTCCGAGAAGCCCCAGTACGGTTACCGCATCGCCCGTCTGGCTGCCGATCTGCGGGATCTTCTAGCTGCTCTCAACCTTCACGACATCACGCTTCTGGGCTGGTCGATCGGCTGCCCCATCATCTGGTCGTATCTCGAACTGTTCGGATCAGAACGCATCCGCAATGCCATTTTCGTCCAGCAGACCCCGAAACAGTACTATTCCGCCGACTGGAAGCTCGGACATGCGGCCTGCTACGATCAGGCCGGCCTGACCGCCGTGCAGCAGCAGCTCACCCTAACGCCGGACGCGTTCGACAGGAGCAATCTGGAAAGCTGCATCTGCCACCCGCTTCCCGAGGATGAAAAAGCGTTCCTGCTCCGGGAAATGGCACAAAGTCCCGCTCATGCCCGCAGCGCCATGATGGCGGATCACACCACGCAGGACTGGCGCGATATCCTGCCCCGTTTCACGCTCCCCGCGCTGATGATGATCGCCCGCAAGGACAAGGTCCTGAATCCGGATGGTCCGGCCTGGGTGGCGCAGCACATGCCCAACTGCACGGGAGTGGAGTTCGAGGACAGTGCCCACATGGTCTTTCTCGACGAAACCGAGAAGTTCAACCGCACCGTTCTCGACTTCATCAAGAGCTGATCCCATGACGACATTCCCCTTCAGCTTCGGCATGAACGAATTCACGACCCTGCCCTGGTCCTTCGAGGAAGACGTCACCCGTTACTGCGCGCTTGGCGTGGACGCGATCGAGATCTGCGAAGCCAAGCTCGATCCGAACCGCCTCGACGAACAGATGCGCCTCGTGAAGGAGAGCGGCCTGACCGTCAGCGCTGTGCAACCATCAGTACGGACCTTCTTCGGCAGCGCCATGGCCCCCGAACCCAGCACGCCCGAAGCCCGCGTCGAACGCCTGGCCCGGAGCCTGAAAACCCTTGCCCCCCATGTACCCGGCAGCGTCTTCGTCACCAATACCGGCGCCCCGCCCAAAGGAAACATGCGCCGGACGATGGACGAGACGGTGCGCTATCTGCGGGAGCTCTGCCCCCTTGCGGATGATCTGGGCGTGTCCCTGTCACTGGAGCCGCTCAACCCGACCTCCGTAAACACCGAGAGTGCGATCTGGACCATCGAACAGGCGATGGACATCATCGACGGCGTCGGCCACCCGGCCATGGGTCTGTGTCTGGATTACTGGAACATCTGGCAGCAGAAGGACGTCTGCGCCGCCATCCGGGCCGCGGGCAGCAAAATCAATGTCCTTCAGGTCAGCGACTGGCGCACCCCCTATTCCGCAACGGACCGCCTGATCCCCGGAGACGGTTGCATCCCGCTCCACGAAATGCTTCACGCCACATGGGACGCCGGCTTCCGCGGAGCCTGCACGGTCGAGATTTTTTCTTCGGACGTTCCAGACAGCCTCTATGACCGTGACCTGAACGAAGTCATCCGCTTCTGCCGTGAAGGACTGGATCAGGCCTGGACCGGTACGGCCTGATTTCCAGTCGGCCAGTTTTCAGTCCACAGGCCCTATTTCTTCACGGTGGCGCTTCAGGCCATCCTGCGTGATCACGAAGCGACCGTCATCACGCAGTTCCGACAGCCCAAGCCGCTCCAGCCGTTCCAGACAGGGCTGGTCCTTCAGCCCCGTCGGCCGCCCCGCCGACGCGCACAGCAAAAGCCGGTGCAGCGTGGAGCGGCAGCACGTCTCAAGATAAGGCTCGTCATAGGATTCAGCAGCAGATGCGTCGGACATGCCTTCGCATCTATCGCGTCCCCGCCCCACCGCCAAGCCAAAACGCCTTTCCTCCTCTGCCGCCCTCAGGGTGCGATGCCAAAGCGCGAAGCTGATGCGTCCCACCCAGGATTAGGGTATGGAAACAATTCATGATCGACCTCGGAACGCTCGTCACCCCGCTTCTGCACCGCTTCGACACCGAAACGGCGCATGAACTCGCCATTCACTCCCTCGCCCTCGGCCTCGGCGGCCAGGCCCCGAAAGACGTGCCGGCCTTCGCGACCCGCACGCTCGGCCTGCGCTTTTCCAACCCGATCGGCCTCGCCGCCGGGTTTGACAAGGACGCCCGCGCCATCCGCCCGCTCGCAAAGCTGGGCTTCGGCCATATCGAGGCCGGGACCGTGACTCCCCGCCCCCAGCCCGGCAATCCCGGCCCACGCCTGTTCCGGCTGGTGGAAGATGGCGCGATCATCAACCGCATGGGATTCAATGGCTGCGGCGTGGACCGCTTCTGCCGACGCCTAGCCCGTCTGCACCGCCCGATGCCCAATGGCAGGATGCGCGGCCCCACCGTCCCGCTCGGCGTGAATATCGGCATCAACAAGACCGGCTCCGACCCGCTGCGGGACTATCCGGACCTCGTGGCGCGCGTGCGGCCCTACGCCGATTACATCACCATGAACCTTTCCTCGCCCAACACGCCGGGCTTGCGGGATCTTCAGTCGGCCGCCATGCTGAAAGAGCTTCTGGCCGCAATCAACACCCGCAATCCGGAGCGTCCGCCGCTGCTGGTCAAACTCGCGCCGGATCTGGATGACAGCTCCTACGAGCCGATCATTGAAGCCGCCATCGAAGGCGGCGCACAGGGCCTGATCCTGACCAACACGACCATCGCCCGTCCCGCGAGCCTGCGTGACCCGGCGGCCCGCGAAAGCGGTGGCCTGTCCGGCCGTCCCCTCGCACCGCGCTCCCGCGAGGTGCTGCAGATCGTCTCGGGACTGAACAAGGGCCGGCTGGCGCTGATTTCGTGTGGCGGCATCGAGACCGGCGAAGACATCCTCGCCCGCATCCGTATGGGCGCGGATATGGTGCAGATCTATTCATCCTTCGTGCTTCAGGGCCCCGGCATCCTATCCCGCATGAAACACGAACTGCTCGAAGCCATGCGGCGCGACGGCTTCGAGACGATCGCCGACGCTCACAGCGTTGACCGTCCGGCCTGACCCGCCGGTCACATCACGGTTCAGGGCACCTTTCCTTATCCCGGAAAGGTGCCTTTTTCGTATCCGCCCGTGCCCCGGTCCGAAACTGCCGGAGCGGAACGATCGAACCCCTGCCGCTGCAAACCGTTGAAAACCCATCAAGACACTGGACGGAACTCCCACGCATGACCAGACGGCCTGCCGCGCCCGCCTCTTCAGACCTTTCCCGCTGGCGCCCCGGAACTTCTTCTGGACATGCTCTGGGATGTTTTTTTCTGGTGCTCGGACTGCTCTGCGCCGCAGTCAGGCCCGTCAGCCCGGCGCTGGCCGCCGCGCCCCAGCCGGCGGCACAGCCTGCGAAAGATGCGCCCAAGGACGCTTCGAAGGACACTCCCTCCGACCCGGGGAGCAATTCCGGTCTCGGCTGGACTGCCGTGTCCACCTCCATCGGTCACCAGCTCGACGACAGTGCCACGGTGCTCCGGCAGGTCTTCGCGACACTCAACCGCAAGGACGTGAACACCGGCAACAGCGAACTCGACGACCTGTCGTCGCAGGTCCAGAAGGTCCAGCAGAACACGCAGGACGCCGTCACACAGATCCAGTCCTATGACAGCATTACCGAATCTTTCCTCAAAATCCTCGGCCCCAAGGCCGCGGAAAACGAGGACCCTTCCGTTACGGCACAGCGCCAGCGGATGCAGCAGAACTCCCAGTCCGTGAAATCGGCCCTGATGCGGGCCAAGCTGTACAATCTTCAGGCCCAGCAGCTCGGCACCGCCATCAACGCCCGCCGCACCCGCCTGCAACACGCAGCCCTGTCCGAACGCACAACATCCCCCCTGGCGCCACGCTTCTGGAACACACTCCTGACCGAGCGTGCGGAAAACCGCTATTCGCTGCATGCTGGCGGCGTCCTGTCTGACTGGCTCTATCTCCTGATCGGCTGCGCCATCACCTTCCTCGCCATCGGTCTGAGCTCCCCGCTGATCCTGCGCCTGCTCAAACGCTGCGGCGCGCATTTCCGCACGGCAACCGAGGACAGCGTGAAGGAAGCCCTCTCGGGCAGCATCATCGCCATCACGCTCAATGGCGCCCTCGAAGCTCTGGTCGCCACACTGGTCTGGTTCATCTGGGCAGCGGCGGCCCTCCCCGACGGCGGCGGTCCGATCGGCGCCATCATCGGCGAGACCGTGCCCGTCTGCGGCTTCATCATCGGAGCTGGCCTGCCCATCTTCGGCCGCAGCGGTGTCCTGGCCCAGGGCAATCCCGGCGAACGCAAAGCCCTGCGTGGCGTGGACTGGATCCTCGCCATCAGCGTCCTGATGCTGGACCTCCTGCGTGCTTTTCAGGCACAGGATGCCTTCGGCCAGACCCTTCAGCTCCTGCTGGAAATCGCTTTTTCGATCGCCATTGCGCTCTGCGCCGTGGATACGTTCCGCAGGCTCGGCAACCAGAACGACACCCGCGGCTTCGCCCCCTCCGCACTAGGGGTCTCCAGCCTGCTTCTGGCCGTCACGATCATTTCCATCCTGCTCGGCTATGTGGCCTTTGCCTTCACGCTCAATGGCTGGCTGCTCTCCCTGGGCACCGGCGTGGCCATCGTCACGCTTCTCGGCCTGTGCTGGCGCGACGTGCTGGACCGGCTGTTTTCCGAAGGCGGCTTCTTCAGCCGCCGTCTGGTCCAGCTCGGCCTCACCCAGCGGCGCCTGTCGCAGATCGGAGTGATCCTCTCCGGCCTCGGAAACGTCCTGCTGCTGCTGCTGCTGTTCTCCATCGCCCAGACGGACGGCAGCTTCAGCGTCGCCGATATCACCAACCGTCTCTGGCTCCTGTTCGTCGGCAACACCATCCACGGCGTGAAGATCTCACTCGATACCGTGGTTCTGGCCATCGTTCTGCTGGTGGTGGCCTATTACGCGATCCGTCAGACGCGCGGTTGGATCCGGGACCGCTTCTTTCCCACCACGCGGCTGGATATCGGCAGCCGCACCTCGATCCTCAGCATCTTCACCTACTGTTCATGGATTCTTGTGGGCCTCGGCATCCTTTCCCTCGCCGGTGTGTCCGTCCAGAACTTGACCTGGGTGGTCAGCGCGCTTTCGGTAGGTATCGGTTTCGGCCTGCAATCCATCGTGCAGAACTTCGTCTCGGGTGTAATCCTGATGGCCGAGCGGCCTGTGCGCGTGGGAGACATGGTCGAGATCGCGGGCACGCGTGGCGACGTCAAGCGCATCAGCATCCGCGCCACCGATATCGGCCTGAGCGACGGCTCGACCATGATCGTCCCGAATTCCCAGTTCATCACCACGAGCATCAAGAATGCCACCCTCAGCGGAGCAACCGGCGTTCTGACCCTGACATTCAAGATCCCGCTCACGACCGATCCCGAGAAAGCCAAGGCCATGCTGCTGGAAGTCGCGGCGCATCGCGACGAAGTCCTCGCAACACCTTCACCAAAGGTCCGTGTCAGCGCGATCGCGGGGGACAGTCTGACCATGACCCTGAGCGTCGCCCTCGTCTCGGCCCGCGATGGGGGGAGTGTTCAGGATTCCATTCTCTTTGACGTCTTCCGCCGTTTTCATGCCGAAGACGTGGCCATCACGACAGCCTGATCGGAAAATACTTCGCAGGACTCCGGCAAATACTCGATTTCCAGACAGACTGGCCTTAAAGTCAGTCTGTCCAGAGAGGCCAGGATCCAGACCGATGCCATCCCCGACAAATATTTCCGGAGAAAAGACAGCCGGACAGGTTTTTCACCTGCCCGTCCGTTCGAAGACACTCTCCATGGCGGAAGCGGCGGTCCATCTGGGTCTGCCGGAACGCAGGCTGAAACTGCTGGCCCTTCTCGGCACCGGTCCGGCCCGCACCCAGACCCCGGACGGCAAAATCGCCTATCGCCGCGAGGATCTGGAACTCTATCTTACCGCCCTGCACGAAAAGGCCGACATTTCCGGAACGGAGATGACACGCCGCCGCTCGCAGGCCGCAGCCACCCGTCAGCGGGCGCTGGAACTCGTCCAGATTGGCAGCAGAACCGGCTTTCCCGATCCGGACCCGTTCATGATGCTGGCCACCGGCGCGGAAGCGCGCCAGCATGCCTGCTTTTTCATCATCAAGGTCATGGCGCTGTTCGGACTGATCATGCTGTGCATTTCATCCACCCCGCTGCTCCGGGTGCATTTCAACTGACGGATCATTTCTGACCTGCCAGTTCAGTCTTTTATTGTCAGTCTCTCATTCGAAGCCGCAGAGAACGACCTTCCCAATCCCCTTGCCGCTTTCAAGCAGTTCGTGCGCCCGGCGCAGATTGGCAATGGTAATCGGACCGAGCATCTCATGCAGGGTCGTCTTCAGAAGTCCGGCGTCCACAAGCGCGGACACCTGCGCCAGGATTTTCCCCTGTGCAGCCATATCCGGCGTCTCGAACGCCGGGCGAGCGAACATGTATTCCCAGTGCACGGAGAGGCACTTGCGCTTGAACGGCATGATGTCGAACTCGGCCGGATCATCAATCAGCGCCAGTGCCCCCTGTGGCGCAAGCGAGCGCACGATCGCATCCCTGTGCTCTCCCGACGCTGTCAGACCTGCAACATAACGCACCTGCGGAATCCCGATCCGGGCCAGTTCCTGATCGAGCGGCCGGCGGTGATCAATGACGTGATGAGCCCCCATTTCCCGGCACCAGTCCGTCGTTTCGGGGCGTGATGCCGTGGCGATAACCGTCAGTCCCGTCAGGCGGCAGGCAATCTGTGTCAGGATTGATCCTACACCCCCGGCACCTCCGACAATCAGGAGTGCATCGGGATTTTCCATGTCACCCAGTCGCACGCCGAGACGATCGAACAGCAGCTCCCAGGCCGTGAGGGCAGTCAGCGGCAAAGCAGCAGCTTCAGCATCGGAGAGGGTCTTGGGCGCGCGGGCAATCAGACGTTCATCGACTGCCTGAAAGCGTGCGTTACTTCCCTGTCGGAGGGCACTGCCGGCATAAAAGACGCGGTCTCCGGCCCGGAAACCACGCACCTGTCCGCCGGTCGCGACAACGGTTCCCACGGCGTCATACCCGAGCACCCGGGGCTCATCACCGGGCGGGTCCATCGCGCGCAGTTTCGTATCAACGGGATTGACTGAAACAGCCCGGATTTCCACGACCACATCCCGCGGCCCCGGAACAGGCGTGGGAATATCGATCTCGATCAGCGCATCAGCCTCGTCCATGCGGGTCGCACGCCTGTGTCCGAAAGCTTTCATGGGGATGATCCTTTCCTTCAGAGGGCCGCAGCCACGGCTCAGCCGTGGCGGTCCATCAGCATGTTCGTCACCGCGGCCTTGAAGGGCAGAAGGCGGTTGGCCACCGCCAGCCCGGCCCGCCGCGCCATCAGGAACGGTGCCTCGTCACGGGTATAAACCGTCGCAATCGCATTGGTTGCGGCAAAGAGCGGGGCGGTCGCCAGACGATGGGTACGCTCGAAACGCGCCAGAACGGATGGATCACCCGCATCTCCCGGCCCGTCCGCAATCGCCCGCGCCAGAACTTCCTGCCCCTTGAGGCCCAGATTGAACCCATGCGCCGTAATCGGATGCATCCCCACGGCCGCATCCCCGATCAGCGCCAGACGCGGGGCCTGGAAACGGTGTGCATAGACCGCCTTGAGCGGATAGACACAACGCGCACTCTCCAGTGTCATCTGCCCCATCCGACCCTGCGTCCGGGCCGTGATGTCTTCGCTGAATGCCTTGCCATCAAGCGCCCTGAGACGCGCGATTTCATCCGGCTCCAGCGTCAGGACAAGCGACGAGCAGGACCCCGGACGCTCATCGGGCGCGACCGGCAGAAGGGCAATCGTCTGCCCCTCGTCAAACCACTGAAGCGCCGTATTCGCGTGGGATTCAGGATGCCGCATCCGGCAGACCATGATGTTGCGCTGGAAGTCGTGAACGATCGCACCGATCCCGGCTTCGGCCCGCAGACGGGAAAAACGTCCATCCGCCGCGACCAGAAGATCAGCCTCGATCCGCTCTCCACCCGCCAGAACAACACCCGCAGACCGTGCGTCATGCCACGAACTGGCAATCCCCTGCCCTGCCCGGATGTCCACACCCGGCGTCCGCGACGCCACGCGATACAGGGCGCGCCGGATCAGATGGTTCGCCACCATATGGCCCAGAGCATCCGGCCCCTCCGCTGGCGCATCGAACAGAAGCGGCGGATTGCCGGATTTTCCAGTCTCGATCCGGGCCGTATACATCGGGCAGATGCTGCCACCCGGGATCTCATCCCAGGCGCCAATGGCCTTGAGCCATTCCGATGCATGATGCGTCAGGGCGATTTCCCGGCCATCGAAAGGCGGATCTGCCAGCACATCCGCCGGGGAACGCTCGACAACACAGACCCTGCGTCCATCCCGGCCAAGCGAAATGGCACAGGCGAAACCAACCGGGCCGCCACCGGCAACAATGACGTCGTAACGCATCAGATCACCCGGCGTCCGCAGGGAACCTGATGGCGTCTCCCTTCCAGATCGCCATGTAATCGTCGATGTCCGGCCGCTTGCGTTCATCCGAATGCTTCGCCGGCGTTCCCACGAACAGGAAACCCGCCAGACGGTGTGGCTCGGGCAGACCCAGCGCCTCAAGAAGAGCGCGGTCTTCACAGAACGGCCCCGTGACCCACATTCCACCGAATCCGGTCGCATGCAGCGCGTTCAGGACATTCATCGCCCCCGCTGCCACGGCCATTTCCTGCTCGATGACCGGGATCTTGCCTTCCGGCTGCACATGCATTCCGAGCGCAATGATCATCGGCATGCTGGAAAAGCGGTGATGGCGCTTGGTTTTCTTGGCCGCAGGCGCATCAGGCTCCTGCCGTCCCATGGCTTCCACCACGAGATCGGCGAACGCCTCACGATGCTTGCCCTTGATGACCGTATAGCGCCAGGGACGCATCTTCCCGTGATCCGGGGCCCGCAGACCGACTGACAGGATGGTTCGGAGTTCATCCCCCTTCGGCGGAGGCTCGACAAGATGGTCCGTCGAAGCGCGGGAGAGAAGGACGTCGAGGGGGGAATGATGATGTGCCATAATCAGGGAAATATGGCCCGATCTCCCCTCCCCGCCAAGGGCAATTTCCAGACTCCGCCAATCTCAAGGGATAGTGACGGCCTTCCCTGCCGGTCGATACGGATGGGTATCTTCTTCCGGCCTGATTTTTTCCCTCCTGTCCGCCGATTTTGCAGGCATGTTGGCGGGACAGCGTGGAAATCCGCGTCACGCTGGTGTAGCAGGAACCTCATGAACGAAATCCGTCACGCCCGTCTGCATCGCGCAACCAGCGAAACCGACATCACCCTTGCCCTCTCACTCGACGGTCAGGGCCGCTCCGACGTGGACAGCGGCATCGGCTTTTTCGACCATATGCTGACGGCCCTGGCCAAACATGGCGGTTTCGATCTTGAGCTGAAGGCCAAGGGAGACCTGCATATCGACGGCCACCACACCGTTGAGGATGTCGGCATCGTCTTCGGACAGGCCTTCCGTCAGGCCATCGGGGACAAACGCGGCATCGAGCGTTTCGGCCATGCCCTCGTGCCGCTGGATGAAGCCCTGTGCGAGGCGGTCGTGGATATCTCCGGGCGCCCCTACCTGGCCTGGAACGTTGTCTTTCCGCGCGAGAAGATCGGTACGATGGACACGGAACTGTTCGAGGAGTTCTTCCGCGCCTTCGCCATGTCCGCCCATATCGCCCTGCATCTGACCTGCAAGTCCGGCACCAACGCCCACCACATCGCGGAAAGCGGTTTCAAGGCCGTCGCCCGCGCCCTGAAGGTTGCCGTCTCGCACGACCCCCGTTCGGCGGGTGCCATCCCCTCCACCAAAGGCGTGCTGTGAAGCTCTACATTCCCTGCACGAAACCGGACGCAGCCGGACCGCAGATGCCGGTGATGGTTCAGGACGGTTTTTCATGGCGCGTCCTGTTCTTCGGCTGGTTCGGACTGCTGACATACGGCGCATGGATTTCCGCCCTGCTGGCCGCAGCCGCCACAATGATGACACTGCATGTCTTCATGGGCTTCTGGTCCCGGCTTGACCTGATCGTGGCCATCCATGCCGTCCTCGCCAGCTTCACCGCTGAAATCCGCCTGTGGGAGCAGCGCCTGAATGGCCGCGTTACCGGCACACCGATCGCAGCTCCCAGCCGGGACATCGCCCTCCTGCGCTGGATGGACCAGCAGCCACACGCCACCCCCTACAGCCGCACAGCTCCGGAGTTTCCATGCGCGTCGTCGTAATTGACTACAATGGCGGAAATCTCGCCTCGGCCGCACAGGCAGCCCGTAAAGCCGCCACCCGCAAGGGGATCGAGGCAGACGTCGTCATCTCCCGCGATGCAAATGACATCCTGACGGCTGACCGGCTGATCCTCCCCGGACAGGGCGCTTTCGCCGACTGCGCACAGGGCCTTGGCCCCGAGCTGCGCAACATGCTCGAAACCGCCACCGCCAATGGCACACCGTTCCTCGGCATCTGTGTCGGCATGCAGCTTATGTGCGAATACGGCCTCGAACATGGTCGCACCGAAGGCCTGGGCTGGATTTCCGGCAATATCCGCCGCATGGATGAAGCTGCGGATGCCGGCCTGCGTCTCCCACACATGGGCTGGAACACGCTGGACTTCACCCCCGGCGCGCATCTGCTGACGGATGGCCTCACTCCTGGCAATCATGGCTATTTCGTCCATTCCTATGCCCTGCATGATGGTGCGGAAAGCGATCTCGTCGCAACGGCGCAGTATGGCACGCAGGTTCCGGCCATCGTTGCGCGCGGCAACCGCTGCGGCACGCAGTTCCATGTTGAAAAGAGTCAGGATGTCGGTCTGACGATCCTCGGCAACTTCCTGCGGTGGACCTCATGACCATCACCTGCGAACGCGTCGTCTCGCCGCTTCCTCCCGAAGATCTGGATGCCCTGATCGAGGCCACCTCCGCTGGCATTCTGGACGGCGGCGGCTTCGGCTGGCTCCAGCCGCCCGGTCATCAGGCTCTGGCGCGCTATTTCGAGGGACTGCTGCTCGTTCCCGAACGCAGCTTCTATATCGTGCGCGACAATGGCGTAATCTGCGGCGCGGGTCAGCTCGTCCGTCCGCCTTCAAGCTATGAAGCCCATGCGGCCACCGCCAATCTGACAGGCCTCTTCGTCGCCCCCTATGCCCGCGGTCGCGGTCTGGGACGCGCGTTGCTGGAAGCCATGCTCAAGGGCGCGAAGGCCATTGGCTGCAAGGTTGTAAACTGCGACATCCGCGAAACGCATGTCGCCGCTATCGGGCTGTTCCGGTCGTTCGAGTTCGAACACTGGGGGACCCATCCCTATTATGCACGGATCGGAGGGCAGACGGTGCGCGGACTTTTTCTCTCGAAACTTCTGGCAAACGAGAACGAGGCCGCCCGCTGGCAGTCCAGCATCGCCATGCCCGACACCAGCAGCGCGGCTTCAGACACGATGATCGATACAGCCGCCCCGGCTCACGGCCTGACGCTCTATCCGGCCATTGATCTCAAGGACGGTGCCTGCGTCCGCCTGCGTCGCGGTGAGATGGAAGACGCCACCCATTATTCGGACGATCCCGGCGCACAGGCCAGGCTGTTCGCGGAAGCCGGCTGCCGCCATCTGCATGTCGTGGACCTGAACGGCGCCTTTGCCGGTCGTTCCACCAACATTCCGGCCATTGAGTCCATCGTGAAAGCCACAAGCCTTCCCGTGCAGCTCGGTGGCGGCATCCGGGACATGGCCGCGATCGAACGCTGGCTCGAAGCGGGCGTCTCGCGCGTCATTCTGGGCTCCGTGGCCGTCAAGGACCCCGAACTGGTCCGTCAGGCCGCCCGCGCCTTCCCGGGCCGGATCGTCGCCGGCATCGACGCCCGACAGGGCCGTGTCGCCACCGAAGGCTGGGCCGAAGTGTCCGAACTGGAAGCCAACGACCTTGCTCTGCGCATGGAAGATGCCGGTGTGGCCGCCGTGATCTTCACCGAAATCACGCGGGACGGCATGCTGGCCGGGCTGGATCTGGAACAGACCGCCGACATGGCCCGTCGCCTCTCCATCCCCGTCATCGCCAGTGGTGGCGTGGGCAGTCTGGAGCATCTCAAGGCCCTGCGTGATGTCGCTCGCGACGTTCCGGGCATTTCCGGTGCCATCGTCGGCCGCGCCCTCTATGACGGCCGCATCTCCCTCAAAGACGCCCTGGACGTCCTCGGTTCATGCTGAAACTCCGCGTCATTCCCTGTCTGGACGTCAAGGACGGCCGCGTCGTCAAAGGGGTGAACTTTGTCTCACTGCGCGATGCCGGTGATCCCGTCGAACAGGCCAAGCTCTACGACGCCGCCGGTGCTGATGAACTCACCTTCCTCGACATCACGGCGAGCGTCGAAAACCGTGACACCATTCTCGACGTCGTCCGCCGCACGGCCGAGGCTATCTGTCTGCCCCTGACCGTAGGCGGTGGCGTGCGCACCTGTGAAGACATGCGCCGCCTGCTTCTGGCCGGAGCAGACAAATGCGCCGTCAATTCGGCGGCCATCAAGAACCCGGACCTGATCCGCGAAGCGTCCGAACGTTTCGGCAGCCAGTGCATCGTCGTGGCCATCGACGCCCGCTCTAACGGTCAGGGCGGCTGGGAAGTCTATGCCAAGGGCGGCCGCGAACCCACAGGTCTGGACGTCGTGGAATGGGCACGGAAAATGCAGGATCTGGGCGCAGGCGAAATCCTGCTCACCAGCATGGACCGCGACGGCACCCGCGCAGGCTTTGACCTCGACCTTCTACGCGCAGTCTGCAATGCCGTGACCGTCCCGGTCGTCGCCTCAGGGGGCGTGGGCGAATTACAGCATTTCGTGGAAGGCGCGGAAGTCGGCGCAAGTGGCCTTCTGGCGGCAAGTGTGTTCCACTTCGGCCAGTTCCGGATTGATGAAGTCAAGAACGCGCTGAACAAGGCCGGCCTGCCGGTCAGGCTTGGAGAATAAGATCATGGGTAAACCCGCCACCAAACCGGCCCCAAAGCCTTCCAAACAGCAGGACGACAAGAAGTCTGACCTTCTGCAGGAACAGGTTCTTCAGCGCCTCTACGATACGGTGCAGTCCCGCCGTGGCACGGACCCGTCGCTCAGCCATTCCGCACGCCTGATGGCCCGTGGCCGCAACAAGATTGCCCAGAAATTCGGCGAAGAAGCCGTTGAATGCCTGATCGAAGCCGTCAATGGCAACCGCAAGGAACTGATCGGTGAAAGCGCTGATGTGCTGTACCACCTGATCGTCATGTGGGTGGATGCAGGCGTCTCCCCCGAAGACGTCTGGACGGAACTCAAGCGCCGTGAAGGCACGAGTGGCATTGCCGAAAAGGCAGCCCGCCCCAAGGAAAAGCTCGGCTGAAGAGGAGCCCGACCATGACTTACGATCCCGGTAACATCTTTGCTCGCATCCTGCGCAAGGAAATTCCAGCGCGCACGGTCTACGAAGACGACTTCGCCCTCGCCTTCCACGACATCGCCCCCCAGGCTCCGATCCATGTTCTGGTCATTCCCAAGGGCCCCTACGTCTCCATCGCCGATTTCGGTGCAACAGCCTCCCCCGATGAAATCACGGGGTTCTGGCGCGCCGTCTCGAAAATCGCCGAAGAACAGGGCCTGACCCAGGAAGGCTTCCGCCTCATCAGCAATTCCGGTCCCAATTCCGGACAGGAAGTCCCCCATTTCCATGTCCACCTGTTCGGCGGTGCGGCCCTCGGCCCCTTACTGACACAAAAAACTTCCTAAATAACCCTTGCCAAGATCCGAGGAGCCGACTATCAAGCCCCTCGCCTCGTCCCATTCGTCTAGAGGCCTAGGACACCGCCCTCTCACGGCGGCAACAGGGGTTCGAATCCCCTATGGGACGCCAAAGCTTTCGGCCAAAAATTTGAGTGCCCTCAAAGCAGGTCATAGTCCAACTGGGCCACTACGGCGAAAAATCATCTGCGATCGCTCGCAGATACGATAAGTCGAGCTTGCGACAGGCACTCCTTGGTAGGTCCGGATCCGCTGCCAGCCCATCGGTGGACTGATTGAGCAGACCTTCTCCATGGCTACCCGATACAGCGAACTATTGCTTCACAGGCAATCAAGATATTGCGCTCCTGCTGATCGGAAAGATCATGAGCGATCTCCAGATCGCACAAGCCCATCAACAGGTCAGGCCGTAGGAGCCGATTACAGAGGAGCAATCACAGGATCCCGAAGCTGTTGCCGATGCGTCCTCAGGAACTGGTCGCGCATTGTCTGGTGCTCCACAGAAAATGGCCGAAAATCTTCTTTTCGGCCATTTTCCCCGCGCATCATGTTCAGCTTATGAAGCCTGCGTCTAATTCAAAGGAATAATACCTTTTCGAATCGTGGACTCAGGTGCCGATTTCTGTAGTTCTTCCACCGTTGCGGCGGTTACCGGAGCGGCATTATTTCCCCAGGCCTTACGAATAAAAGTAACGACATCAGCAATCTGCTGCGAGCGCAGTATGCCTGAATATGCCGGCATGGCGAAGGCAGAAGGCGCTTTGGTCATCCCTGGCAAAACTGCACCGCTTTGCACCACATGCACCAAAGATGCAGGATCATCACTCATGAGAACGGGGTTTCCGGCCAATGGCGGAAAAGCCGGAGCATATCCACGACCATCAGAACGGTGGCAGGCCGCGCAGTGGTCCACATATACCTTGGCACCCTGTGCAGACGCATCTCCAGCCTGCAGCGCAGTTGCAGCGGACGGATCATAATGCCATGCCGATAGCGTCGGCTGATGTGGCTGCAATGAAAGCAGATACTGCGCCATCGCATGGAGATCCGCATCCGTCAGATGCTGCGTTCCATGGAAAATAGCGTCTGTCATACCTCCAAATGCTTCGCCGCGCCGGTTACGGCCTGTAGCGAGGAACTGTACGATATCGTCTTCAGACCATCCAGCCAGGCCGGTACGCTGATCCTGCCGCAGACTTGTTGGTACAAAACCATCGATCGCTGCCCCTCCCGAGAGAAAAAGCGACCCGCTGCTATTGGAAAGAGCCTTCTCCTGCAAGGCAAGGCCCCGAGGCGAATGGCATGCCCCGCAATGCCCCGGCCCTTCGACCAGATAAGCCCCACGTCCTATTCCATCATTAGGCAGAGACCGGTTGACATCCTTCTGAGCCGCCAGAACAGAGGGAGAGAATACCGCCCGCCAGAGGGTCATGGGCAGACGGATGGACAGAGGCCACGGAATGCCGTTAGCCGGGGCCGCCTGCGCCACGGGCTGCACGCCCTTCATGAAATAGACATACAGGGCATGAATATCGCCGTCACTCATGCGGGCATACGAAGGAAACGGCATCGCCGGATAAAGGCTTGCCCCATCCCGACGTACGCCTTCGCGGACCGCACGGGAGAATTCTGCTTCGGAATAGGCCCCAATGCCATGTGTAGGATCTGGCGTAATATTGGATGAATAGATCGATCCAATAGGAAGCTTGAATTCCATCCCCCCTGCGAATTCGCCCCTGCCCCTCACAGTATGACATGCACTACAGTCGGAGGCTTCCGCGACATATTTCCCCTGAGTGATCAGGGCGCTCGTATCCTCGGCACGCAGTTCAGAAACCGAACCTGCCAGCAGAGCGGCAACGCCAAAAAACGCTGCACGGGTGAACAAACCGTACTTCATGCCTGCACCATCGGACCTGGGTTTTTCAGATAGGTCGTCCGGATATGATAGGCAGCCCAGTATGCCAGGGCTGCGACCATTCCGGTTGGGTTATATCCCATCCCCTGCGGAAATGCGCTGGCGCCGATCACGAAAACATTCGAGACGTCCCAGCTCTGCAGATATCGGTTGACGCAACTTGTCTTGGGATCGGTTCCCATGATGGCCCCGCCACCAAGATGCGTGGTCTGATACCGACGGGTATCGAAAACCTCTCCGTCCTTCAGCATTCCGAGTGAATACCTGGTCGCCCCCATTGCCTTTATGATGGGTTCGATCTTACCCACCACGTACTGATTCATCCGGATATCGTTGTCTTTCCAGTTGAACGTCATCCGGAGCAGAGGCTGACCGTAGGCATTGCTGTAGGTGGGATCGAGATCAAGATAAACGTCCCTGTACGCCATATTGCTGCCATGGGCGTCGATGGTCAGGGAATGACGATAGGTATCGACCATGGCTTCCTTGTACCCTTCTCCCCAGGTTGGCGCCTTGCCGCCAGGCCCTCCGACGGCCGCTGCAATCGGCTTCACACCAGCCTGATTGACCCAGACCGGCGACCCACCCACAAAGCCAAGCGGCCCATGATCGAAGTTCATGCTGTTGAAGTCATCAATGGCAACGCCGGCGCCACCCGCTCCAACGAAAAGATTGGTATACTGCTTGGGTGACAGCCACGCCCGTGACGTCGTGATCGTCTGATAAACGAAATTCCGTCCCACAGTGCCGGTGTTCTGCTTCGGATCGTAAGGCTGGCCGATCCCGGACAACAGCATGAGATGAACATTGTGAAACTGGAACGCGCTGATAATGACCAGATCGGCATCCAGTTCGACCTGCTTTTTGGTGCGCAGATCCAGGTAACTCACACCCGTCGCCTTTTTCTTGTCGGCATCGAGATTGACCTTGAGAACATGGGCCTTGGTAATCAGCGTGAACTTTTTGTCCTGACGTAAAGCAGGCAGAATATTCACATTGGGAGACGCCTTGGAATACATGTAGCAGTCATACCCGCTGCAATACCCACAGAAATTGCATGGCCCCATCTGCACCCCGTAAGGGTTCGTATACTGCGCAGAGGCATTTGCGGCAGGAAGCGCATAGGGGTGATAGCCTACATTCGCGGCAGCCGATCTGAACAGGCTGGCAGAATAGACCTCTCCCATCGCTGGCAGCGGAAATGCATCGGAGCGATCAGGAGCAAAACGGTTGCCGTTTCCCACGACCTTTCCGTTGATGGTGTAAGGCTCTCCGGATGTGCCGAAAACTTTTTCCGCCTTATCGAAAAACGGTTCCAGTTCCTCATAAGTCACGCCGTAATCCTGAAGATTCATCCCCTCAGGAATGAAATTCTTTCCGTACCGGGCGACAACATTGGTGCGTAATGCCAGGTCATCCGGAGCAACACGGAAATGAACGCCCGACCAGTGAAGTCCCGCACCTCCCACTCCCTCACCGGGGAGGAAGGCTGCCAGACGTCGGTAAGGCAGGGCCTCCTGATCCAGCGTATTCCGTATCGTCACCGTAGACTGGGACAGGTTCTGAAAAAGCCGGTGACGGATGGCCCCCCTCAACTCGTCAATGGAGCTTGGATAATCACCCTCGACTGCCGTAGCACGCTCATCACCACGCTCGAGCATGACAACCGAAAGTCCTGCCTCCGTGAGTTCCTTGGCCAGGATGGAACCAGCCCAACCCGCACCGATAACGATGGCATCCACTTTTTTCGCACACATAATTCAAAAATCCTCAGGCGGTTTCGCCAGATATGGAAACAGGCCCGAACGGATACGGCGCTCCCTTCTGATTGACCCAGTCCATGAAATCGGCGCGCGCGCCGGGAAAGCCGAGCAGTGTCCATCCCGCCAGGCCCTTGTTGCCGCCATAAAGGGGATCGGAAAAAACACCCTCAAGCGTATTCTGACGCAGTTGCTCGAAGAAGGTGTGGGCAGGTACGGCGCCAAGGGCCATCTTCCCCTGCTCGAACACCTTGAGAAGTGCGACCTGCTCCGGAATGGCCAGTTGAACGAAAGTCTGTCCCTGATGATGATCGCGGACATAGGCATTTGCCGCGGCAATAGCCTGGCGATAGAGATCACGAGGCGGCAAAGGCAGCTGATATCCCAGGTTGGGAGAGCCTTCCCGAAACGGACCGGACATGTACCACAACTCTCCATGTCCATAAGGCGTATCCATCTGCCGGTCGATGAATTCAGGCGCCCCGAGCAGTGCTGCGTCGGGTCCATGAGCATCCGCAGGAAATATTCGCGCACAGGCGGCATTCAGGAACAGCCACTCCTCGTGGTTGAAATATTTAGGTTTGTATGACTGCGCACTCTCTGACTGCAAAGCATCGGCCCAGACTTTATGGCCGCCATACATCCAGAATGACGCTGACCCAAGAAGACCGGCCGTAAAATTACGCCGCGTCGAAGGGGGAATTTTCATTTCTTGCTCCAATGACAAACATGACCTGACGACATGGAAAAACAGCCCATCACCCCTTCAGCCTTTTCGCTTCCCGCAAACTCGGAAGTGTGGAATGATCAAAGGTAAGAATATCCGCTCTCGGAAAGGTCCGCTTTTGAATAGTTCTAATATATTGCAGCTTTTAAGGGCCGCCTGAGGGTTATGAAAAAAGCAGTAACCCTCAATTCTGTGGCAGTTGAAGCAGGGGTCTCGCGCGCTACTGCGTCGCTTGTGCTTCGGGACAGCCCCCTTGTCTCGCTGGAGACGAGAGACCGCGTCATCTGCGCGATGGATAAACTGGGCTATATCTACAACCGTGGCGCTGCAAATCTGCGCGGCCAGAAGACCGGCACGATCGGACTGGTCCTGTGTGACATTGGCAGCCCGTTCTACAGTCAACTGATGCTGGGGATCGACGAAGTTATCGTTGACGCCAATATTGTAGCCATTCTGGTCAATAGCGCCGAAAACCCCGACAGACAGCTGCGACAGATCCGCCGCCTCCGCGAACACGGCGTGGATGGCCTGATCCTCTGTCCGGCTGCCGGAAGTTCCGACGCCCTTCTGGCTGAAATCGAGCGGCTTCACCTGCCCTGCGTTCAGGTTCTCCGCCACGTCTCGCAGCGAAATGGCAACTATGTCGGGCCCGATTACGCGGACGGAATTTCCCTGGCAGTCACACATCTCATCAGACACGGTCGCCGGAAAATTGTATTCCTCGGGGGCAGGCCAGTTCATTCCGCTGCCCGTGAACGTCTCGATGGCTTCAGAAAGACCCTGAAAAAACACAAGCTGGAACACGACCTGATCATCCCGACGCATCTGGAGAACCTCTCCGATCTGGGTAGTTTTCCCGAACTTCTGGCCTCCTCCACCCCACCGGATGCAGTCGTCTGCTACAATGACATGCTCGCCCAGTCCGTCATGGGATATCTGCTGGCCAGAAGAAAAATGCCCGGACGCGATTTTGCGGTCATCGGAGCTGACGATCTGCCTCAAGGCGCCGTGTCTTTTCCGACCCTGACCACCATCGTGACGGATCCGGTGGGAGTCGGACGCAATGCAGCGCGCCTGTTGCTTGACAGGATCGACAATCCTACCACGTCCAGTACCCGTATCCTGGTTTCCGGACAGTTGATGATCCGTCAGAGCTGTGGGGGCCCCCTGCCCTGATCCAGTCGGCTCATCCGAAAAATTTTCAGCCCCGGAAATTCTCGGATCGGTTGTTCTATGTGCAGTGCTCATGACCCGGCTCCCATAGATCGATCTAAAAAAGGGACACATAAGACTTGAATCCCAGCATCGCTGAATTGCGCAACCCGACCTGTCCATTGGGATGGATATAATACTGAAAATCCGGCCGGAACGTTACGCCGCGCATCACATTTATGGAATAATCGACTTCCAGAACCTCGGCGTTCGTCTGCACGCCTGTTGCATGGTTCGGCATCCCCGCATAGTCCCCCGCAGCAACCATGGCCAAGGTCGTGTCACGCGTTCCAGGTGCGATGCTGACATAAGAAAAAGCCACACCGAACATGTCCTCTGGACGACCAGGAATAAGACCCTGGCTCATGAGAGCGCCATACACCTCGAAATCACGAACGGCAGTGTGCGGAGAGTTGTAAATATACCCCCCCATAAAAGTTAGACCAGCAGTCTTGGGCCTTCCAGGATAGTTCATTAATTTCTGGTCAAACATGAAATATGTCTGCCAGGCAGAATTTCTCATTAAATGCTTACCACCATGCACATAATAAGACTGCCCGACAGTATTATAATAATTATCAGCACGGCTCACATCATCATAAACAAATCCCAGCTTGTAATGACCAGGGAGATCATGATGGGGGCCGAAATGTGGCTCCCATTGAGCTTCGATCGGAATTTCATATCCAACGATATTGGCGCCGTTGAACTTAAATCCCGTCCTGTGCTGATAGTTCTGATAGATCCCGTTTTCGGCGAAATAGACGCCAGCCTGGATGTAAAGATCCTTGCGGGGGCGGCCCTTCATGCGAAAAGCCCATGTCGCCGCAGGGTAGCTGCCATAATAGGTGCTATCCGCAGCCGCCTTCGGACGCCCGCAGAAAGAATTGTTCTGAAAGCTACAGAAAATAGGGCTCGATGCGAAATCGGACATCTGGGACATACGGCCGCCCGCAATCAGAAACCTGCCACCAAACAGACTTTCTTCTCCATACAAAGAGACGAGATGGACCACCACGTTCCCTCCTCCGCCGTAAATTTCAGAGCTATGCGCCAGCCAGTCACCGAACATCCGGTTAGCGGTTGTTCCATAGCGACCAATGGTCGTCATGCGAGTCACAAAACCTTTGATGCCTGCAAGGTGCTCCCAGTCAACAATAAGATTTGCTGAATATTGCCCGGCATTACTGGAACCATCCCTGTAATTTCCATAATGAGGGCCTCTTGTTGGATGCTGCAATGCCCCAGCATATTCATTTGTATTGTCAAAATGAAAACCAATACCGTTTTTTCTTAACCACGGGGTCATGCCGAAAAAGTCCGGGAAAATGGAAGGCGGTCCTTCTGTGATTGCAGAAGGCGCTGCATGCGGAGGAGACAAAGGGGGGGCGGGATATGTGGTGAAAATGCCTGGAGCAATGGAGGACTGAGGCGGAGCATTTTGCTGAACCGAATTCAACGGCGTTGAAGCATTTTGCTGCGGCCCCAAATTCTGGGTCTGGGTCTGGGTCTGGGTCTGGGTCTGGGTCTGGGTCTGGGTCTGGGTCTGATCTTTCGCAAAAAGAACGGGAAATCCACCAGAAACACAATAAATCAAAACGACATATAAGATTTTTTTACAGATTCTATGCGCATAAAACGAGCGTCCTGTCGAATTGCTTATTATAAGCTTATTCTTAAACATCTTCGTTCCAGTGAATCATACTTAACGCTCTTACTTATCTACTCTATCGAATCATCCAAAGCAGAATCAGTACTTCGCATATTCTCTGGAAGCGGCATGCCATATAATTTTCGCATTTCCCATACCGGCAATCATCACGAATTCTGTGAAGACGTCTTCACGGCATTGAGAACCTGAAAAAAGAATTTAGAGCGATCTAAATTTTTCCGGGATTTTGAATTAGGAAAAACAACGTTTTTTCATTGAGATAGCAGTCCTTCTCGTCATTGGCCGCTGAAAAGTCAGCTTTCTCGTTGCGGAAGAATCCCGGAATTTTCCACACTTTGTCACAATATAGTGAATTAGATCGATCTAGGTGGACTCTCTGTTCTCGTGGCACATGCCGTTTAGCCGTTACGAAATATGACCGAAAGGCGCGTCCCGTGCTGCTATTCAGGAACATGTCCACGAAGAACACTCGCGGAATCCTGCAACGCCTCTGTTGTGCAGTGATCCTCGGAGCTGGAGTCATTCCGCAGGTGGTTCAAGCGGAAGAGACCTCTTTCCCAACCCTGTCCCTTTCTCAGGCGCGCCTTCTGGCACACGCCGCCGAAAAGAGAGCCGCGTCAAACCAGACGAGCATCGTCGTGACTGTTGTTGACGCTTCGGGACAACCCATTCTGGTCGAGCGTATGGCGGGAGCACAGCTCGCCAGTATCGACCTTTCCCAACGCAAGGCGGTCAGCGCTGTCTTTTACAAACGACCGTCATCCGCTTTCGAAGCGGCGCTGAGCGGCGGAAAAATGGCAGTTCTGGCCCTTCCCCATGCCATGCCGGCAGGAGGCGGCGTCCCTATTTTCCACAATACCCAGCTTATGGGCGGCATCGGTGTCAGTGGGGGAAACAATACCCAGGACGCCGATGCCGCCATTGCCGCGGTGGGAGCCCTGAAATGACAATGATCTCTATTGCGGAACATCGTGGAAAAGGAGTCGGGGCATGACCAAAGACCGCCATCCTTCCTCTCCTGTTCAGCAGTCCGTTTTGGGGCGCCGCTCCCTGCTGCTCGGCACCATAATGGGCAGTATCTCTGTTGCTGCAGGCAGTTCAGTCCTTGGAAAGGCAGGCGCTCTTGCCGCCACTCCGCTCGACGAGACATTTCTGGCCATCTCACGGGCAATCACAGGACGTCAGGATCTCAATCCAGTCCTCAGCAGTCGGCTCTGCTCTGCCATGCAGGCCACTTTCCCTGGCTATGCGACGACAATCCAGGCACTGGCTTCGGTTACGGCGCAAGGGGGCCAACCCAATGAAATTCTCGAGCGCTCCGGCGATCTGAAGAAGGCTTTTCTGGCTCTCAATGCGGCCTGGTACACCGGCTCAGTCGAGGACAGAACGGGTGCCCCCATGGTCGCCTATTACGATGCTCTCATGTACCAGCCCACGAAAGACGGCTTGCCAGTCCCAACCTACTGCTTTGCACGTCCAGGATGGTGGACCGAAACGCCACCGGCACTAGGCATTCCCATCCATGCCCCACTTCCAAAGACGCCGCCTCCCCCGGCCCCTCCTGGCGTGGAAAGCAAAATTCCCCCGCAGTCCCCGCCTTTGAAACCCATCACACCCTCTTCTCCCCCATACGTTCCCAAACCCCGTCAGGAGCACTAACCATGGCCAAACCGGACTTTTCATCCTCTGGAGATGTATCGGCGGATGTCGTTGTCGTCGGCTCGGGAGTGGTGGGCGGCATGGTGGCAAACGAACTTGCTGCTGCTGGCCATTCCGTACTGATCCTGGAGGCAGGACTGCGCCTCAAACGCGCAGAATATGTGGAAAACTGGCGCAACATGTCGTTCCACAACCGGCTCCATTCAGATTTTCAGGGGCTTTATCCCCAGTCCCCACTGGCTCAGGCACCCTTATATTTCCCACCCAATGATTATGTGGGCCTGTCGGGACCCAACGGATCAGCTTTCAAGCAGGGCTATCTTCGTACTGTTGGTGGAACGACGTGGCACTGGGCCGCTTCATGCTGGCGCCATCTTCCTTCCGACTTCGAGATGAAAACGCGTTATGGCGTAGGCCGCGACTGGGCCATCTCCTACAATGAGCTGGAACCGTTTTATTGCCGCGCCGAAGAGGAAATGGGGGTTTCTGGCCCTCACGACAAATCTCTCCAATCCCCTCCGGAACGGAGCCGCCCCTACCCCCGGGACATGATTCCGTTCGGGTATGGAGACCGTCGGGTCGCTGAGATCGTCAATCCCCACGGCTTTCATCTGGTGCCCATTCCACAGGGACGCAGCATCGAGCCGTTCGGTGAACGCCCCGCCTGCTGCGGCAATAACAACTGCCAGCCCATCTGCCCCATCGGGGCCATGTACAATGGCATTCAGCACATCGAAAAAGCTGAATCCAAAGGCGCTGTCACCATCGCCGAAGCGGTCGTCTATCGTATTGATACCGATGAAAACAACCGCGTGACGGCCGTGCACTGGTATGATGCACACCGGCAGTCCCACAAGGCTACCGGCAAGACATTCGTTCTCGCCTGCAATGGTATCGAAACCCCACGCCTTCTGCTCCTTGCAGCCAATGCCCGCAACCCGAACGGCATCGCCAATTCCTCCGATCAGGTGGGCCGCAACATGATGGACCACTCGGGCGTTCACGCATCCTTTCTGGCTAACGAGCCGCTCTGGTTTGGCCGCGGCCCAGCACAGAGCAGTTGCATCGTCGGTCCCCGGGATGGAGATTTCCGGCGGGAATATTCAGCCAACAAGATGATCCTCAACAATATCAGCCGCGTCGCTCCTGCAACGGAACAGGCCCTCAAACTTGGCCTGGTCGGCAAAGAGCTTGATGACGAAATCCGCCGGCGTGCTGCATGTGGTGTTGACCTCTCCATCAGCCTTGAGCCGCTTCCCGACCCCGAAAACCGCCTGACACTGAGCAAAACCCGCAAGGATCCTCTGGGACTGGCCTGCCCCGACATCCATTACGATGTGGGCGACTATGTCCGCAAAGGGCTGAACGCGGTCACCACACAGGTCAAGGAAATTGCCGGCCTGCTGGGCGGGACCGAGCTTCGCATCACGACAGATTACAACGCCAACAACCACATCATGGGCGGAACAATCATGGGCCGGGATCCCAAGGATTCGGTCGTTGACGGTGATTGCCGGGCCCATGACCACCCCAATCTGTGGATTCCGGGCGGCGGTGCAATGCCGTCTGCCAGCGTCGTCAACACCACGCTCAGCATGGCGGCGCTCGGTCTGAAAGCCGCCGATTCCATCAAGGCCGCTTTCGCACGGGGGCAGGCATGAAACAGAAACGCCTGAGTATTTCCGGTTATTTCGTCCTTTCCGCTGCAATCAGCCTCGGGGCCGGCACGCTTGCGCATGCTCAGGGCACTGATCCCAACACGGCCGTTGCCGAACGCGGACATTATCTTGCCATTGCCGCTGACTGCGCAGCCTGCCACACGGCGCCCGGCTCCAGCAAACCGTTTGCCGGCGGCTATGGCATCGCGTCTCCACTTGGATCGATCTATTCGACCAACATCAGCCCTTCAAAAGAATACGGCATCGGAAACTATACCGAGAAAGAGTTCGCGCACGCTTTACGAGAAGGCATCCGGCGCGACGGGGCTCATCTTTATCCGGCGATGCCTTACACGTCCTATACCAAACTGACAGATGACGACGTCCACGCCCTGTACGTCTATTTCATGTCATCGGTAAAGCCGGTCGAAAGCAGCCCACAGAAAACCGCTCTGCCTTTCCCCTATAATATCCGGGCTTCCATGGCGATCTGGAATGCCCTTTTCCTGGATGATACGCGCTTCAAGCCCGATCCTTCCAAATCTGTGGAAGTCAATCGCGGGCATTACCTGTCCTATGCGCTGGCACATTGTGACACCTGCCACACGCCCCGCAACGCCATGATGGCGGAAGAGGGAAGCAGCCCCCTGGCCGGTGCATCGCTGTCGTCCTGGTATGCACCGAATGTGACTTCGGACCCTGTCAGCGGTATTGGCGGCTGGAGCAACGAAGATCTTTTCCGCTACCTCAAGACCGGCGATGTCCCCGGAAAAGCTCAGGCAGGCGGCCCCATGGCGGAAGCCATTGAGCACAGCTTCCAGTATCTGAACGATGCCGACATCCGCGCCATGGTGGCGTACATCAAGCAGGTTCCGGCCATTTCGGACAGCAAGGACAAAGCCCCCCGCGAAAGCTATGGGAAATTTTCCAATCGTGAGTCCGTCTACCGCGCTCTGCCCGCCAGCCGGATCAGTCGCGGCGAATATCTCTTCTCGGGAGAATGTGCGGCCTGTCATCGGCCAACCGGTCAGGGCAGCCCGGACGGGTACTACCCACAGCTTTTCCATAATACGGCCCTGGGCGCGCCCATTGCCGATAACCTGATCACCACGATCCTCATGGGGGTCCGGCGGGAGGTCAACGGTCATACGACCTATATGCCGGGATTTGGGCCAGGCTCGTATGTTGACTCACTGTCCGATCAGGACATTGCCGATATCAGTAATTACGTTGAACAGCACTTCGGCAATCCGAATGTCAAAGTCACACCTGACGATGTGAAGCTCATCCGTTCCGGTGGTCCCAAGCCGCTTATCGCACAGTTGGGCGCTTTCACAGTCCCCGCGATGATCGGAGCAGCCCTGATCCTCGCCGCCGCCATTCTTTTCTTCATCCGACTTTCCCGAAAGGCGAAGGCCTGAGGCTTTCGGCTCTTTCGTCTAACGTCTCCAGGAGACCCCAGAGATGCAAAGACTGTGCCTGCTTTCCTGTGCCGCACTGCTTGCGTTCGCTTCCTCCACCCACGCCCAGACCGTGGTGTCGGCGAATGATGCGCATTCCATTCTTCAAAACGGGGTGCAGGTGCTGCCACACCCCCTTAAGTCAGATTCCCTGTCGTTCCTCGAAAAAACAGCCGATGGTGCCTGGAAAGTCCGGACGAGCATCAATGTGCCTACCAGCGTCATCGGGCCGCCTACCGCCGTTACCTTCAGCCCCGATGGCAAGATCCTTGTCGTCTCCGCTGCATCGAAGCCTGATCCGAAAGCCGGGAAAATCGTTCCGGATGATGAGATCACCGTCATCGATATTTCCGGGCCAGAACCGAAAATCATACAGCGCGTCGCGTCTGCCCCCGGCGCGACCACCCTGCGCTTCACGCCAGACGGACATCATCTTCTCGTCGCCAATGGCAAATCCGGCGTCCTGACGTGGTTCACGTTTGACGGACATAATCTGAGCAACCGGCGTGTTATTGCCCTGCCCGTCTCCGGCTTTCCAGGAGGTCTCGCCATCCTTCCCGACGGAAAGCGCGCCCTTGTGAGCCTCTGGCAGGCCGACAAGGTCTACACCCTCCATATCAACGGCGACCAGATTACCGTCGATCCTCATCCTCTGAACATCAAACCGGGACCGTGGAACATCCAGTTGAGCAAGGACGGGCATTACGCCGTCATGGGAATGCTGGGCCATGGTGAAGGGTTGCCAGGCGCTCTTTCGGTTCTGGATCTGAACGCCGAACCAATCCGGGAAATCCAGCGCACTCCCGTCCCCAACGCGCCGGAAGGGCTCGATATTTCTCCGGATGGCCAGTATGTCGCCGTCGTCTCCCAGAACGGCTCCGCACTCTCCCCTGCCTCTCCACTCTATCATGATCGGGGGATCGTTACGGTTTTCTCATTCAGAGACGGTCATCTGACACCACTGGCACAGGCTCCCGGCACACTCTGGCCGCAGGGACTGACCTTCTCACCAGATGGTCATGATATCCTCGTCCAGGGTGTCATGGATCGTAGTCTGCTGACCCTGACGTGGAATGGTACTCAACTCCGCAAGACGGGCGAAACCCCGCTCCCGGGTGGCGGTGCCGACCTTGAAAAAACCTTGCGGTAACAGGAACCAGAGACATTTTTCTGGTTGGGTGTTCCTTTTTGCTGCTCTTCGCGCGGAGCAGAGAGGCCTGTCCTCCCTAACTTTCAGGGCCAGCTCTGAGCCCCTTGATTGTATGGGTAAACCACACACCCGTAAAAGACTGGTGGAAAGGCAGGCAGCGCCAATTTCAGAACTTCCGGCATGCCGGGGAAGCGGTCCATGTGCCTTCTCTGGCTCGCCCGGGAAAGACACATGGCGCCCCAACGTTCCCAGCGGTTATACAGCGTCTTGTGCGGCCCATATTCCGGGGTGTATCGCCCCAGCACAGGCCGTTCCAATTGACAAAAATGATGCTGCTCAACACACGGCGATCATAAGGCGTGGGCGGCGGTGGCTTTTGAAAAAAGGACGCAAACGATCCATCTGTTCGTCCATCAGCCAGTAAAGGTCGATCATTTCCAGTCTCCTCACAGAGCCTGAATCAGATTGCTATGCTCAAATCAATGGATCCTGAGCCTAACAGAGCGGTAACTCATAATCCACTTGAGTTCTCTTGCCTCCCAGCGAGCAAAATCAATTTGAATATGTCTTGGCTATAATGCTTACGAGTGAACATGAATTAACTTCTGGAACATCTCGTAAGGACAGGCTTTCGTTCCATTACACCGGTTTGAACTTACCGTGGCTGAAACTGGACCCTGCTTTTGAAGCTGCTCAGGCATACGTGCATCGTCCAGAGTCGGCACGCTGTAACGGAACCGTACGCTCAACTGGTGATGACCTTCATCCAGAAGATCAAAAATGAAGGCCCCTGCCGGAAGCGGCATATCAGTCGGTAGGCCGGCTGCATGCCAATGGAGGTCGAGTTCTCCGGCCAGCGCATTGAGTGTATCATCATGCCCGACAATGAGCGTTACATGCCGTTTTCCGCTCACTGACTGAGCAAAAGCATCATTCATCAATCTGCCAATGACAGCAGTTTCCGGCTCCCCCACCCCGGGGACCCGACGGGTCAGGCGGGCATAAAGAGTGTTGAGCGACAACAGCCGTTCGACATCCGCTTCGTTCAGCTTTCCCCACCCCGCGGCCATACCCTCCTCGTATTCCATCATGAACGTGTCCGTAACCTGAAATGCGGCCAGAAGTGGCCCTCGCAGGACCGGCCATTCATTACCGACAGCACTCACTTTGCCGGGCGCGGCATTCCAGTCCGGGTTTCCCAGAACTTCACCGAACTCCTTCATGGTTGTCACCATGACCGGATCCGGATGGAAGCCTTTCAGCGCCCATGACATTGCAACCGTGGCTGTCCGGAGCGTTTCTGCAGTCTCGACAGGCCTGAACGGATTTGCCGACAGAGCCGTGGCAGGCGTCACCGGAATATTACAGGTCGGAAAAGCCGCGCCCACAAATTCCTGTGCCGTATCGAGCGTGCGCTGATCTGTATCAGCAATGACTGTAAGAGCTTCCGGTACAGGACAATCAGCGGGCACAAGCCCCATCCGACGCCATGTCCTTCTCTGAAACTGTCCTACAATATTCACGACCTGACGTCCGTGATATGTCAGTTGTCCCGGGCCGCTTTCCCATCGCACCCAGGGGCGCTGCGTCAGAGGAGGCGTGGAAACGCCTGGCAGGATCGGTGCCCTGATACCATGCCGCATGACCACGACCTCGGCCAGAACCCTGTCCTGCGCGTCAGCCAATGGGGGAGTACCAACAGCATACAGGGCAAGAAGGATAGAGGAAAACCCGAGAAGACATCGTGTCATGACAAACTCCACTCAGAAACCGGTGGTAAAACCCAGAACGCCGGCAAAGCCACTGCCCACGAAATAGTTCGGTGCACTTCCCGCGACCTTGGCGCCTCCGATTGCCGTCGCAGTCTTGGCATTGGTCGTCACACCCGACACACCGGAGAGATAGCCACCATTGCCCATGTTGATGAGATTGATCTGGATCTGTGGATGCTTCGTGAAACCGAGATCCGGCAGACGATAGCCCAGAGACAGGTTCGCTGTGAAATAGGACGGCACCTTCTCGTCATTCATAAACGTCGAATACTGCGATCCGACATAATTCATGGTGTATGTCCCAAAGAAATGTCCGTCATCATATGAGAGGCCAAGCGCACCGGTGAAAGTCGGGCTTTTCACAGCCCTCTTGCCAGCCGTCGGCAACATGACCGTTCCGTTCCAGAAGTTGTTGTCCATCGTGGCATGCAGATACTGCCCGGAAATATAGGGGCTGAAATGATGCCATGGTCGCAGGGAAGCCTCGAACTGGGCACCACGAACTGTCTGGCCACCTGCATTGATAGACGCGGATGTGGCGACACCATTGATGAATACCGTCGAGGAAATCTGCCGGTTCGTCATGTTGTAGTTGAACAGCGCGGCCGAGACATTGACCAGCCCAGTATGACGATAGCCCAGTTCCTCGCCTATGGAATATTCGGCGGCCAGGTTGCTGCTGTGGGAACGGTTCATCTTACCCGTCGAGGTATTGAACGTATCCACATAAGTCAGAATGGCCGAAGGATCGCGGAAGGCCGTATAGGCGTCGAAGAACACCTGATCATGCGGCGTGATCTTGAAGCTCATCGAAAGCTGGGGCAGCGGTTCGGCCTTGTTGTCGCCGGTGTTGTAGGTCGCGCCCGGGATAAGCTGCGTCACCTTGCGCGACACCATGGCTTCCTTGAACCCCGCATTCAGGGTGAGCCGGTCATGGAACGCCTTGTAGGTATCGCTCACATACAGCGCGTTAACCTGCTGAAGGAAGTGGATATCCCACTGCTCAAGCTTCTGCCCGTAAGCCGTATAGACCGGGCTCTTCCCCGTCGGGCTGGCAATGTTTCCGTTGAAATCCGCGATCTGGAAACCCGATCCCTCGACCGCATTCATGTAGGAATACATGTCACCGAACTGAAGCGTATTATGCTGGGTTTTCCACTCGCCATAGGTGTTCAGGCCCCCCGTATCCTGTTCATAGGTATCGATCGTCGCCGCCGTCGCAACGCCGTTCTGCGAATACGGAAGATTCAACTGACCCGCATACTGGTTCCCCAGATAGGTCGAGGACTCGTTCAGCGTCGTGCCACCATTGCCAAACCCCCAGTAATGACTGAAAAACGGCGTGACATGCAGACTCAGGCCATGTCGGAACTTGATGTCCTGCGGTGCGGTGGCAATAACCGAGTTGCGTTGGTGCAGAACCAGCCCGTAATACGACGTGTCTCCGAACTTGTAGGTGTCGGCATAATTGAAATTGACGCCCTGGGTGTTCCACTGCGACATGCTGGGCGGACGCAGATAGGTTGAAGTTGGGCGCGTAAAGGTGACGACCAGCCCGGACTTGCTGCCATTCTCCCAGTCCTTCACGAATTTCGCATCGACATGATAACGCTTCATCCCGCCCGCGCCACGCCAGTTATGCGCGGTCTGATAGGAGAAGGACAGGAAGCCGCGCACACCGGAATTGCCGATGTCGCCTGTTTCCAGACGGATGAACTCGCGCCGAAGACTGCTGGTACCATATGCCAGATCCAGCAGACCACCGCGCTTGTGTGACGGATCACGCAGACCTTCCGTAATCTGCCCGCCGACCGCATTGTAAAGCGGTGCACTCAGATCTGGGGCCCCTTGCGCCACATTGATATAACCAATGTTTTCCGTATCAGCGACAGTGGATGACAGGGGGACATAACTGATTGGATCAGCAGCCGGCATACCCTCGAAGGTAAATCCGATTTCCGATTGATCCATGCCCCGGATGGATAGACCCATCTGATCCGATGCACCAAACGGATCCACGCCGGATGACACCACACCAGGAAGGTTCTGAATCAGTGTGAGCGGATTGGCTGTTGGGCTCTGCTTGGCAATGTAATCCCGTGTGACGCCGCTCTGGACCTTGGGGGCGGTCTGCACCGCCATGAGACCACCACCAGGCGTTGTATTGGTCACTCCCGTGCTACTGCCGATCCCTGCATGAACACTGACGGTTTCTGCAGTTTTGGACTGCACAGACCCTGGCTGCGCGACCTTGGCGGCCGCATGGGCGCTCAACGCTTTTTTCGTTGCGGCACTGACCTCATGCAGAGGGAAAAGGAGAGTAACGGAACCAAGGAGAAGCAAGCGTGTGTGGGACATGCGATTGATCCGTAGCCTTCTGAAAATGAGACCGTCACCCGGGAGAGGGTACGAACAGACACAGGTTAGGCTCGATTCCGAATTGATATCAATACGGAACAACCATAATAGTTCTTAATTATGATGTTATCTGATTGTTTTTGGCGTATTCCATGTCTGAAAAACACGAAAACGCCGCGTCCCTGAGAGGAAAGCGGCGTTTTCGGCGCATATCAGTTACAAAAAGTGGGGGAGAACACGACAGGCTCGGAGAGAAAACGACTCCTTATGCAGCAGAAACCGGATATGGCTTCATGAAGCGGCCGAATGGCTGGCCAGCACAATGGTATGACCATGTTCCCGGAGCGCCAGAACCTGGGCATCATCGAGTTCGGTATCCGTAAAGACACATGAGACCTGATCCAGATGCCCGACTCTATAGGTGGAGCGCCGACCGAATTTCGTACTGTCGGTCAACAGGAAACACTCTTCCGTTCGACGCATCATGGCCGCATTGAGGGTCGCTTCTTCGCTGTCCGGCGTTGAGATCGTACCATCGGACTGTACCGCGCTCGTCCCGAGAAACACCTGGTCGAACCACAGGTTTTCAATCGCCTGCTCGGCAAGAATCCCTACCAGACTACGATTTGCATGACGCAGACGCCCCCCCAGCAGAATCATCTCCACTCCATCGATTCCGCTCAATGTTTCGGAAACCGTGATGTTATTGGAGAATACCGTCAGCGGCATGGGATCAATGCGCAGACGCCGTGCCAGTTGAAGCACGGTTGTCCCCGCGTCGAAAAAGACGGCCGATCCCCGCTTCAGCCGTTGAAAGGCCGCATCCGCAATCGCCCGCTTGTGGTCCAGCGCCTGACTCTCACGGGTCTCGAATGCTACTTCGCGATCTACGGAATCCGCCAGCGCGGCACCTCCGTGGGTTCGGCTGATAATTCCCTGTTTTTCAAGGCGTTGCAGATCCCGGCGGATGGTCGCCAGGGACGCATCGACCTCCCTCGCAAGATCATGAACGCCAGTCATTCCATTCAGATAAAGATAATGGCGAATCTGCATCAAACGGTCGGATGCCAAGATCATTCTCCCTCACTGGCCTTGCCTCAAACACTGTAAGCGCGCCGGTTTTCTTTGAAAAGCAAGCGAGGGATGATCGGGATGCGTCATTTACAATCATCAATATGAGTTGACATGATCGTATTGCCGTTTTTTATAGCTGGTACAGAACTCCACGCCCTGAAAAAGCCTCACTGCCATCGTGCTCCGTATGCCTCCCAGGTTCCTGGATGTACTCCCTACGAAGCAGGTCTGCTGCTGTGTGCCTTCCTTCTGAAAGACCATTTCTCATGAATGCTACCGAACGCGGCATCCGCGAACAGTTTCCCCTCTGGAACAAGGTGGACATGCGGGACGTCCATCCTGATCCGGAAGCCGTTACGGTCGTGGTGGGATGCGGCACGTCTGTTCATATCGCGGACTCCATCGCAGCCAGCCTGAATGCCCACGGCGCATTCTCGCGTGCCGTAGCCGGCAATGAATGGACGCGCCGTCCCCAGGACTATGTCCCGTCCCGTATCCGGCCGAATATCCTTGCCCTTTCACGCAGTGGGGAATCCACCGAGACCGTCGCTGCCGCGATCGAGAGCCGCAGGAAGGGCCTGCACGTTACGGCGTTCACCTGCGCAGAAGGCGCGAGCCTCGAAAAGAACGCTGACGAAACCGTTCTGGCAGAGACCCATCCCGAAGAGGGAATCGTCATGACGGCCTCAGCCAGTTTGATGCTGCTGATGGGTCTGCGTTATGCCGGCATTCCCGTCACTGCCGAGACCACGGCTGCGGCCGAAGCCCTGCTCACGGAGGCCGATCCCCAGCTCAGACCGCTGATCGAAGGGCGTTCCCATTTCGTATTCCTGGGAGCCGGTGCGCTTTACGGCATCGCGCGTGAAGGGTCCCTGAAACTTCAGGAAATGAGCCTGAGCCAGACAGAAGCCCATCATCCGCTGGAATACCGTCACGGTCCGATCAGCCTGATTGATGACAGGTCCCTCGTTGTGTTCCTGTACCACCCCGACACGCTGGAAGAAGAAAGCATTCTCGCCAGAGACCTGATGGCAAAGGGAGCTCGCGTTCTGGGGATCGGAGGACCGGGAACAGTCTCGCTCGCCGTCCGGGAAGGCGCGGATGTCCGCCCGCTGGTGGTCCTGCCCGTGCTTCAGCTGTTTGGCGAATATGTTGCCCGCTCCAAGGGGCTGGACACACTGGCACCACGTCATCTCACCAAAGTCGTGACGATCGGCTGACCATGAACATTTCCCCGTTTCTGAACCTCGTTCATCAGGCCCATGATCCGGCCGTTCCGCCAGCAGGGCGCAAGGGTCTGGCCTCCGTCTGCTCCGCACATCCCCTGGTGCTGGAAGCAGCCCTGCAACGGGCGGCCCGGACCGGGCGACCCGTTCTGATCGAGGCGACCTGCAACCAGGTCAATCAGGACGGGGGCTATACCGGCATGACCCCGGCGGATTTCCGGGATCTCGTTCTGGGAATTGCGGCGAAAACCGGCTGCCCGGAGCACCTCGTCCTGCTGGGCGGGGACCATCTTGGTCCCAATCCATGGAAGTCCCTCCCCCCGCAGGAGGCCATGGCCAAAGCTCTGACCATGATCGAGGCTTTCGCCAGAGCCGGCTTCGTCAAACTGCATCTCGATGCCAGCATGGGCTGCGCGGGAGAACCGGTCGCTCTCGCCGATGAAACCGTTGCCGAACGGGCCTGCGCCCTGGCACAGCGGGCGGAAAGCGTCGCTCCCGGTCAGGCCGTCTATATCATCGGAACCGAAGTGCCCGTTCCCGGTGGTGCAGCCGAAGCACTCGACCATCTTGAACCAACCTCCCCTCAGGCCGCAGCGACTACACGTGAGATCCATGAGACGCTCTTCCGCCGCACTCTGGGAGACGATGTCTGGAAGCGGGTGATCGGACTGGTCGTGCAGCCGGGCGTGGAGTTCGGCGTGGAAGACGTAGTGCTCTATGACCGGCCCCGCGCACAGGCCCTTTCGGCAACGCTGAACCGGATGCCCGGGCAGATCTTCGAAGCCCATTCCACCGATTACCAGCCGCTTTCGGCCCTGCGCGCACTCGTGGAAGACGGCTTTCTGCTGCTGAAGGTCGGTCCCGGCCTGACCTTCGCCCTGCGCGAGGCCCTGTATGGGCTGGACAGCATCCGCTCTGTCCTTCTGCCCGGGCAGGAAAGTCTGCGCTCGGTCATGGAACGCATCATGACGCAGCACCCGGCCCAATGGCGTGGCCATTATGAAGGAACGGACGCCAAGCGCGCCATTCTGCGGCACTATGCCTATAGCGACCGGATCCGGTATTACTGGCCTCGACCTGAAGCGGAAGCCGCGGTCGGGACGCTGCTGCGCCAGCTTGAAGAGACCGGCCTGCCCGATCCCCTTCTGAGCCAGTTCCTACCCACCCAGTATGAAAAAATCCGCGATGGGCGTCTTTCGAGGCATCCCCGCGATATCATTCTTTCCGCTGTCGATACCGTTCTTGCTCTCTACGATCAGGCGTGTGGCGCTCCCCCGGAAACCTGTGAACGTCTATACTGATCCATTCGAGCGGTGACTTGCGAGGGCATTTCCATGAGTCAGTCCTTTATTGCAGCCATGGATGGCGGAGGCAGCAAAACCCTTCTGGTCGTTCTGCGGCAGGATGGTACGATTGCCGATATCGGCCGCGCGGGAGGCTCCAACCCATTCGACCAGCCGCTATGGCGCGAAACCCTCTCCAGTCTGTTCAGCCGCCTTCCGCCTGAAACCCGCGCCGCTGGCCTCGGCCTTGCCGGCTTTGGGGAAAGCGCGACACTCAACCAGCACCAGCGTGGCCTGATCAGCACCTTTTGCGAAAACATTCCCCTGTCCCTGACCAACGACGTGGACATGGCCTGCAACGGGGCCTTTGCGGGACAGGAAGGCGTTCTGCTGCTTTCGGGAACCGGCTCCATGGCCTGGGCCACGGATGGTCAGGGACATCACTGCCGGGTTGGCGGCTGGGGCTCCCTGTTCGGGGACGAGGGCAGCGCTTTCTGGATCGGCCGAAAAGCCCTTGCTCTGGTGACAGAGCTTCTGGATGGCCGAAATACACAGGATATCGCTTTTCTGGAGCCCATCCAGAAAGCGCTGGACCTGCCGTCCGATCCGGCGCGCTGTGGTCCGGCGCTTCTGGAATGGTACGGAAGCCTGACGCATGAGCGGTCCGCCGTCGCCTCCCTGGCGCGGATCGTTGCCCGACTTGCGGAGCAGGACTGCGTGCCCGCCACCCGCATCATGGGTGAAGCCGCCACGCAACTCGCCGCTCACGTCCAGACAGCGCGCCGCAGACTGGGGCGCCCCGAGCTTCCCTGGAGCTATGCGGGGGGAACCCTCCAGAGCCAACTCCTGCGTGAGGCCATTTCCGAACGCTGCGGCACTCCGGTCACTCCCCGCCTGCCCCCGATCGGAGGGGGCCTGCTGTCGGCGGCCAGACTGGCGGGCTGGTCTGTAGATGCGAACTGGATCGACCGGCTCGCCGACACACTGGACCATGCCGGTCTGGGCAACTGATCATGTACACACACCGGGTTCGCGCCCTCCTCCGGTTCCTTTTCAACGCCCCGGGCCTCAGGCTCACGGAAACCTCCTGACATGGCACTTTCCAAGGCTTCCCCTTCCTTCGGCACGCTGACAGGCCCCTATGGTCCGGGACCGCTCGGCGTTGCGGCCTCCATCTTTTTCCTGATGGGCTTCGTGACCTGGCTGAACGGGCCGCTCATTTCATTCGTGCGGGTGGCCTTCTCGCTCGGAGACGTCGCCGCCTTCATGGTGCCGCTCGTTTTTTACGTCTCGTATTTCATCTTCTCGATCCCGGCGTCGTTTCTGGCCCGCAAACTCGGCCTGCGTCAGGGCCTGTCAGGCGCACTTCTGCTCTGCGCACTTGGCGTGGCGGTCTTCGGGCAGTTCGTGTCCATGCGCCTCTATGGCGGCGCCCTGACGGGACTGCTGATCCTGGGTGCCGGCCTTTCGCTGATGCAGGTCGTCATCAATCCGCTCGTCAGCCTCCTCGGCCCTTCAGACCGTGCGGCACAGCGGATCGCCATCATGGGTGTCTGCAACAAATGTGCCGGCATCCTCGCGCCCATCGTCCTCGCAACCGTCGTGATGGGTGACATCGACCACGTCGCCCAGAGCGTACAGTCTGCCCCCGACGCCGCGACCCGCGATGCCGTTCTCAACGCGTTCGTCCATGCCATCTATGCGCCCTACATGGGCATGGCCGTCATCCTGCTCGCCGCTGCCATCGGCGTGGCTTTCTGCTCCCTGCCGAATCTTCAGGCTCCGCCCATTCCCGGCCTTCCGGGCAGCGGAACCCGGATCTTCCGTCCCCATCTGGTCTTCGGCATCCTGGCCATGTTCCTCTACGTGGGCGTCGAAGTCATGGCCGGAGACGCCATCGGCACCTATGGACAGCAGTTCGGCCTGCCCCTGAGCCAGACGAAATTCTTCACCTCGCTCACCCTTGCCGCCATGCTGTTCGGCTATCTGCTCGGGTTCTTCATCGTTCCGCGCATCATTACGCAGGAACGCTTCCTCGAACTGTCCTGCATCGGCGGCATCGGCCTCACTCTCATGGCCTTCATGACAGGCGGTTATGTCTCGGTCGGCTGCGTAGCCCTGCTCGGGGCAGCCAATGCCATGATGATGCCAACGATCTTTCCCATCGCCATCCGCGGCGCCGGCCCCTGGACGCCCCTCGCCTCGGCGCTGATCGTCATGGCCTATAGCGGCGGGGCGATCATGCCGCAGGTCTATGTGGCCCTGAAGCCTTTCGTCGGTTTTCAGGCCATGTTCGCGCTGCTGGTCATCCCGTCCTATCTGGCGATCCTTTTCTATGCCCGTCGCTATGGGCAGACCGGCCTTCTTCCTCTGGATCAGACCCAATGACACTCCATCTCGACGGTAATCTCGTCCTCCCCGACCGCGTCCTCCCGGGCCGCATCACTTTTGATACCCGGATCCGCGCCATTGATCCCGTCGCAGCGCCCCCGAACCGCTACATTTTGCCCGGTTTCGTGGACGGCCATGTGCATGGCGGGGATGGCGCCGATACGATGGACGGCGCCGACGCCATCCGGACGCTCTCGCGCTTTCACATGACGCATGGCACGACCACGATCCTTCCCACCACCATCACGGCGCCGTGGGCGGATGTGATGAGCGCCCTCCATGCTGTAGCCGAAGTCCGCAAGGGCGGGATCGACAAGGGCCCCCGCATTCACGGCGCCCATCTGGAAGGACCGTTCGTCAGTCCCCACAAGCTCGGCGCGCAGCCCCCCTTCAACATCGCCCCCAGCCCCGACCGGGTTAGTGAGGCCATCGGTACGGGCTGCGTGCGCGTCGTGACCCTCGCCCCTGAACTGGACCATGCGGAAACCGCCATGCGTCAGTTCGCCGAAGCCGGCGTCCGCGTCAGTCTCGGCCACACCACAACCGATTACGACGGCGCGCAGCGCGCCATCTGCGTGGTCTGTGCGGCAGGTGGCACGATCGGCGCCACCCATCTCTTCAACGCGATGTCCCCGATCGAAGGTCGCAGACCCGGCCCCGTTACGGCCCTCATGTGCAGTGATGTCGCCTATGCCGAAATGATCTTCGACACGCACCACGTCCATCCGGCCAGCTTCCGCCTGGCCTCACGCCTGATGGACAGCCGCCTGCTCTTCGTAACGGACGCCATGCGCGGTACGGGCGGCCCGGAAGGCCCCAGCCAGCTTGGTGGACAGGATGTCGTCATCAGCAATGGCACGGTCCGCCTCCCCGGCGGCTCTCTGGCAGGCAGCATCCTCACCCTCGATCAGGCCCTGCGAAACGCCATACAGGCCGGCACATCCCTCCCGGACGCCGCAAAACTCGTCAGTACCAACGCCGCAAGGTATCTGGGCCTCCATGACCGCGGCACCCTGACTCCGGACTGTCTCGCGGACTTCACCGTCCTTGATGACTCCCTGGCGGTCACCGAAGTCTGGGTCAATGGCCAGCGGACCGTCTGACATGACGGCGCGTTTCCGCTCCACCCTCCAGCCCCGGGAAACCGACATGAACATCATCATCGCCCCCGATCCGGCTCATGCAGTGGAGAAGGCCGCCGCCATTGTCGCGGACGAGATCCGCAGCCATGCCCGTCCGGTCCTCGGCCTCGCCACGGGCCGGACGATGGAAAGCCTCTATGCCCGCCTCGTTACCCGCTACAGGGACGGCACGCTGGATTTCTCATCCACCACGTCGTTCAATCTGGACGAATATGTCGGCATTCCCGCAGCCGCCCCGCAGTCCTATCACACCTACATGCACCGGCACCTGTTCGATCAGGTCAACATGCGTCCCGGTCACGGTCACGTCCCCAACGGCATGGCGCCCGACCTGAACGCCGAATGTGCGGCCTATGAGGACCTCATCCGCGCCTCGGGCGGCATCGACCTCCAGCTTCTCGGCATCGGCGAAACCGGCCATATCGGCTTCAACGAGCCACCGTCCGCCTTCGATACCCGAACCCGCCCAGTCATTCTGGACCCTGTCACCCGCCAGCAGAACGCGGAAATGTTCGGCAATGATGCCGACGCCGTTCCCGAGCGAGCCCTGACCATGGGCGTTGGCACCATCCTTGACGCCAGACGCCTGCTTCTTCTGGCTGTCGGAAGCAGCAAGGCCGCCATCATCCGCAAGGCCCTGCTCGATCCCATGACCCCTGACATCAGCGCCTCGGCCATCCGCCTGCACCGGGACTGCACCATCATCATGGACGAGGCCGCGGCCGCAGAACTGGGACTGGAGGGCTCCCGGCTTCCCTGAAATCCCGGACCTCCGGACCCTGCGACCGAAAGCTCGCACGATCCACACTCAGGCACCTGAAGAAAACTGCAACCACATTTTCCACAGGTTCGTGGATGGCAAACTCTCGCCCGGGCCGATATCATCATCGTGGCGGCCACGGTCCAGCGCCGCGCACTCTGGATAACCCCGCCGGATACGAGCTTTGGCGCCAGACCCGCGGCATGCTCCTTCATAATTTCGGGACCTGGCAGAAAGGGCGTATTCATGAGCACAGATCTGCGGGGGACCGCCATCCGGAAAAGCCTGATGCAGGCCAGTTCCGTAGAAATGACGCCCGCCTACATCACCCGGACACCGGGCGCTTTTGAAAACCTCGCGCCGAACACGCGCGTCTTCGTCACCTGGCTGCCGGGAACACCATTCGACGCCACGCTCAATGCCTGTGTCTCGCTTCGTCAGCGTGGCTATGTCCCGGTCGCCCATATCGCAGCCCGCTCCCTTCGCGACACGGCGCATTTCAGGACGATCTGCAGCCAGCTCGTCTCCAGGGCACAGGCCAACAGCATTCTGCTCATCGCCGGAGGCCAGCCGGAATCGGACGGCATGTTTTCCAACACGCTCGACGTACTCCGGACTGGAATTGCCTCCTCCGAGGGTCTTCGGAAAATCTATGTCGCAGGCCATCCCGAAGGTCATCCGCAGGCTTCGGCCCAGACACTGCGCGACACACTCCATGAAAAGCAGATGCTGGCCACCCAACAGGGCCTCGACATGGAGCTTGTCACCCAGTTCGGCTTTGACCCGGCCGCCATGCTTGACTGGGAAGAAATGCTGCGAAAGGACGGAATCACGCTTCCCGTCAATCTCGGGCTCTACGGGCTCGCCAGCCCACAGACACTCCTTCGCTACGGCCTGGCCTGCGGCGTGGGACAGTCGCTGCGCCTCCTGAAAACCCGGCGCACCCGGCTCCATCGCTGGTTCTTCCCCTGCAATCCCCAGTCCCTTGTTGACGCGGTGGCCCGCCGCATCGCCGAGACACCCGACACACTCTTTCGGGGACTGCATTTCTTCCCCTTCGGAGCCGTTCCAAAAACGCTCGCCTGGCGACGCAAACTTTCAGACTGAGCCTCCCCCTACGGGGTCCTGCACGATCTCTGCAGGTATGTTGACAGACAGCACATCGCCTCATCGCTTCCTGATTACCGCGCTTTCCCTGGAAACCTTCCCATGACATCCACACCGTCCCCTCTTCCATCCCTTAACGATCCGCACGTACTCGCCGAAATTACGGCAATGTCCGACCGGTATGAAAAAGCCCTCGGCGACAACGCCCTGGAAGAGCTGGACGCCCTGTTTTATGACGGTCCCGAAACCATCCGCTACGGCGTGGGTGAAAATCTTTACGGATTTTCCGAGATCCAGGCCTTCCGCCGCGCCCGCACGGGCGGCTCCCCGCCCCGAGACGTGCTGCGCAGGGTCATCACCACCATCGGTCAGAACGTGGCCACGGTCGATCTGGAGTTCCGCCGACGCGGAGGACAGAAAACCGGTCGGCAAAGCCAGACATGGATCCGCACCCCGGAGGGCTGGAAAATCCTCGCGGCCCATGTCTCGCTGATGGCGGATGTCTCGTGACTGCCAGTCCGGCCACCTTTTAAGCCTCCTGCGACCCTGACCCTACTGGTAAAGGCCCGGCTCAGGGTCCCAGCCCGTCAGAAGATGGCGCCCGATCTCCTCGTGCTTCCACTCCACCGGATCATGCAGTGACAGTGTCCGAGCATCCCGCCAGTACCGGTCAAATCCATACGCGGCATCTGTCACCCGTGCGCCCAGCGCCGACATGAGATCCGAACTGGCCCGCAGCGCCGCCCGTGACGCTGAAGAGCGCGCTGCATAGACCGGAATGGCCACATCCGTCCGCGTACAGTCCCCGCGTTCGAACGCATCCAGCCGTCCCGCCGCCGTCCGTACACTCGCACAGGCCGCTGCCAGCTCTGCACCGATCTCTCCGAACAGCCGCCGCACCAGCAGGTCATCTGCCGCGGCGTCCACCCGCGCAGACGCCCAGGGCCGGCTATGCTCCTGCGCAAACCCGATGCCTGCCTGCAAAGCCGCCAGCCCGATCCCCACCAGGATCATCGAAAACCCGTTCTGATACCGAAGGGGCGCATGGGTTTGTGGCGTGGACTGCGCCGTCAGCACCGACCATTCCGGCCGCGTCAGCACCTGATCCAGAACCACACTCCCTGAATCCGTCGCCCGCTGTCCCAGCCGATCCCAGTCCTCCACAAAACGCACACCCTCCGTCCCTGCTGGCAGCAGATCCAGCCGAACCGAGCCTGCGACCACATCATAGGACGATACAAGCAGCAGATCCGCACCCACCGCTCCGGTCGCGTAGATCTTGCGCCCGTCGATGAGATGCCCCGCCCCCTCAGGTCGTGACACCACGTGTCCAAAATCGACCGCCCGCTTTCCGTTCTCCGAAATTGCCATGCCAATAATGGCATTCTCCACGCAGATCCGCTCAGCCAGCCGCTGACAGAACTCCGGCGATGCCACGGACAGCAGTTCGCGGACGGCATCGTCATGCACCTTGTAAATCTGCGCCACGGACGGGTCCGCCATCCCGAGCTCCAGAAAGACTTCCTGCGACAGGGCCTGCGAAAATCCGAAACCCCCGAACGATACCGGCAGAGGCGCCCGCATCAGGCCACAGCGCTTCAACGCCAGAATGGACTCCCGTGGATAGCGCCCGATCCTGTCATTCTCCGCTGCCCGGGGCACAATCTCCCGCTGGATCACCTCCCGCAGCGTTCGGAAAAATTCTTCAAGTCCGACGGGCACCGCACAGCATGGAACAAGGCTGTGCACGGCTCCGAAAACCTTTCCGAAAGAGTGATGCATCCGTCCTGTCCGCCTTCTGCCCGGTTCCTGTCCACGGGTGTGCCCAACAGGCATCACCTCCACACGGCCCGTGACCGTACAGCCTGCGCCCCGCTTTCCCAAGGAAAGCGGCTTCACAGCCCTGAAGACCTGTTTTTCTTCATAACGGCATTGACCACGCATCTCCTGTCCGAACCCGCCAGTACACCCGCGTTCCGTGGACGGCCCAGAGCCGAAAAGTCACCAAAGCCCCACCCTGAGCGCGCCTCTCACAATCCGCACAGAACTGACGTGCCACTCTGGACATCAGGCCGGATACAAGTTTTCCTGCCCGAACGACGCGCCCAGGCAGGGCGTTCATGCGTTATGACCGTCAACTGACGGCAATGCCCGATGGCAAATGCAAGGATATGTGAAGCAATGGCTCATCTCAGCCCCCTGGCCGGCAAAACACTTTCTCCGGACCAGCTGACCGATATTCCCGCCCTGATCGCGGCCTATTATGACCGCAAGCCCGACCCCTCCATCCCCACACAGCGGGTTTCTTTCGGCACCTCCGGCCACCGGGGCTCCTCGTTCCACACCAGCTTCAATGAAAACCACATCCTTGCCATCTGTGAGGCCATCTGCCGTCACCGCAAGGCCGAGAGCATCGACGGTCCGCTCTTCATCGGCATGGACAGCCACGCCCTGTCCGGCCCGGCGCAGAAATCCGCCATCGAGGTCTTTGCCGCCCACGGCATTGACGCCCGGATTGACGAAAACGGCGGCTACACCCCGACCCCCGTCATTTCCCATGCCATCCTGACCTACAACAAGGGCCGCACCACGGGCCTCGCCGATGGTGTGGTCATCACGCCCTCTCATAATCCGCCGTCCGATGGTGGTTTCAAATACAACCCGACCAATGGTGGCCCCGCAGACACCGCCATTACCAAGGCCATTCAGGACATGGCCAACGACTTCCTTGCCAACGACATGAAGGACGTCAAACGCCTGCCCTACGAGCAGGCGAAGGGTGAAGCCTGCATCAGGGGCTACGACTTCATCACGCCCTATGTGAACGATCTGGACTCCGTCATCGACATGAAGGCGATCCGCGACGCCGGCGTGAAGATCGGCATCGACCCGCTGGGCGGGGCCGCCGTCGCCTACTGGAAGCCCATCATTGACCGCTACGGCCTCAATGCCACCATCGTGAGCGACGTGGTGGACCCGACCTTCTCGTTCATGACCGCCGACTGGGACGGACAGATCCGCATGGACTGCTCCTCCCCCTACGCCATGGCGCGCCTGATCGAGATGGGCGACCGCTTCGATGTCGCCTTCGCCAACGACACTGACGCCGACCGCCACGGCATCGTCGCCATGCCCGACGGGCTGATGAACCCGAACCATTATCTTGCGGTGGCGATTTCCTACCTGTTCCGGAACCGCCCGGACTGGAGCCCGGAACTCGGCGTCGGCAAGACCCTCGTCAGCAGCGGGTTGATTGATCGCGTGGCGAAGGACATGGGCCGCAAGCTCGTCGAAGTCCCGGTCGGCCTGAAATGGTTCGTGCCGGGGCTGATGGATGGCTCGCTGGGCTTTGGCGGCGAGGAAAGCGCGGGCGCCACCTTCCTGCGTCGTGACGGCACCGTCTGGACCACCGACAAGGATGGCCTCATTCTGGGCCTTCTGGCGGCTGAAATCACGGCCAAGACCGGCAAGAACCCCAGTGCCCATTATCACGAGATCATCGCCCGTCTCGGTACGCCCTATTACGAGCGTATCGATGCCGCCGCCAATCCGGAACAGAAGGCCAAGCTCAGCAAGCTCACCCCTGAGCAGTTCCCGCTGGAGACTCTGGCAGGCGATAAAATCATCAGCAAGCTGACCCGCGCGCCCGGCAATGACGCCCCGATCGGCGGCCTGAAGGTCGTGACCGAAAACGGCTGGTTCGCCGCCCGCCCGTCCGGCACGGAAGATGTCTACAAGATCTACGCCGAAAGCTTCGTCAGCGAGGAACATCTCCGCGCCATCCAGCAGGAAGCGCAGGACGCGATCTCGAAAGTCTTCGCCTCCTGACCCATGCCCATCCCCGGGACATGCCCCATGTCCCGGGACACACATTCACGTCCGCAGCCTAGTGGCTGCTTCCCGCCGTCAGCCTTTCTGGCATCCTCGGATCAGGCGGTGAATGAACGCCAGCTTGTGCATGATCCCCTCCGTCAGCACGAACGGATAGAAATCGGCCAGCCCCATGGAGCGGTTCAGACTGTTCACCGCATAGGTCAGCGGCAGCCAGGCCTGCATGATGTCCTCGAAAGACGCCTCCGTATAGGGATCCCCCAGCGTCCGGCCTGACGCATGACCGATCCCCCGCACCCGCGGGTCCACACTCACCCCGAAGGCACAGGCCGTCTCCAGCGTGGAGACGATATGCAGGTAATGCGCCCAGGTTTCCGCGAAATCCTCCCACGGATGGGACGTGGCATAGACACTCACATGACCGTCCTGCCAGTCCTTCGGTGGGGGGCTCTCATAATAGACCTGAAGCGCCTGCTGGTAATCCGCCCGGTCGTCCCCGAACACCGCCCGGCACTCGTCCAGCCTGCCGCCGTCCCGCACCAGCATGTTCCAGTAATAATGCCCGATCTCGTGCCGGAAATGCCCCAGAAGCGTGCGGTAATATTCCCCCATCTCGACCCGCATGCGCTCGCGGGAGGCATCATCCGCCTCGCGCATGGCGAGCGTGATGACCCCGTTGGAATGTCCCGTCATCACGGACGAAGACCCATCCGGCGCATCATCAAGGAAATCAAAAACCAGTCCGTTTTCCGGATCTTCCCGCCGGTCCCGGATCGGCAGCTTCAGCCGCAGCAGCGTGTAGAAGAGCCGGTGCTTGGCCACTTCGATCTTGCGCCATCGCTCCAGATTTTCCGGAATCTCAAGGTTCGGGATCGTCCGGTTGAACCGGCACGCGAAACAGAACACCCGGCCTCCGTGCGGATCAGGGTCCGTCAGCCAGTTGCAGACGTCATAATCATGGTTGGAACAGTAAAGCACCCGCTCCTGCTGCGCCGACGGCTCCAGAGGATGCCAGAACCGCTCTCCTGCCGGGTCCAGCGCCGTCAGCAGCGAACGGTCCGGCAGATACCCGATCGGGTGCCGGCAATGTTCGCAAACCGTGTTTTCAAAAAAGAGGATCTGCCCGCAGGACTGGCACTCAAAGAGCTTCATGGGATCGCATTACACCGGGTTTCCCGATCATGGCCAGTTCCGGAGCCTCGCCGCCGGGCAAAAGGCGATCCGCGCGCATCGTCACGTCAAACGTCGCCCGGCACCGGTCCAGCATTCCCGAAATGGGAGCCGCCTCCTCAGGACGCCCCGAGACCGCCAGTGGAATATGATGCTGCGCCACCACCAGCCCCGATGTCGTATCAAAACCGACCCACCCATCCCCCGGAATCCAGGCCTCGGCCCAGGCATGAAGGTCACACTCCAGTTCCCCGGCCTTGTCCGGCTGGATCAGATATCCGGACACGAACCGCGCCGAAAACCCCAGATGCCGCAGCACCGTCACCAGCAGCCACGCGCTGTCCCGGCACGATCCGCTCTTGCGTTCCAGCGTCTCTTCCGGCGCCCAGACCCCCGGTTCCAGCCTGCGCTGATAGGTCAGGCGCTCCGCCACGGCCCGGTTGAGTTCCGCCACTGCCTCCGAGGTTCCGACCGCTCCCGCCGGACGCCAGGTCTCCACAAACCGCGACACCTGCGCCCCTGCCGCATCGACATCCCGATACGCCGCACAGACCGGCGCTTCCGGAGCCAGGATACCGTCCTGCCGCGCGCGCAGATCCACCTCCATGCTGACCGACACATCGAACTGCGTGACACGCTCCGGAACCCGGATTTCCGCCACCCGGTTGCCATACGCATCCTGCCGCCAGAGCACGTCCGCGCCTTCCGGCGACACCTCCAGCGCATATCCCCGGACAGCGGACCGCACCCGCGGCCTGGGACACAGACGCACGGTCTGACGTCCCAGAAACACCGGCCGGTCATACTGGTATCGGGTCTGGTGGCTCAGGACGACACGGGAGTTCATACGCAGGAGGCCCTGTGGAAAATCGGTTTCAGATACTCGTTCTCAGACACGCGATTTTCGGGCCATCCCGTTCCGCCAACCATGGGGTCTGACATCAGTCGAAACGTTACCCTACCAGTCTTCCCGGGAACCGCAACAATTTCCGCCTGTCTTTTCCCGATCCGTCCAAACGGCAAATTTCACGCTTGGCAAAGCGCCGGAATCTTGCTCCGTTAATAAAATATCGTAATGAACCGGCGCGGCTGATCGGATATCCCGTCAGCAGGCACCGCCGGCAAGAGACCAGGGTGGTGAGGCAGAAAATGAACAGGCCGGTTTTGCAGTCTCCTCTCCCCACCCCGGCCAGCGCAGCACAGGCTCCGGCTGCGAAAGCGGGCATGTTCGCGGCCTATGACACGCCGGATTTCTTCTGCGAACTCATGCGACGGACGGACGAGATGCCGCCCTCGCTCCAGACCGTCCGCGACCGCCTGGCAGGCTTCGACCTTGACGAACTGCGCCACCGCACCAGCACGGCCGAAGCGCAGCTCTACCGTCTGGGCATCACCTTCACCGTCTATTCCGACCGCGAAGCGATCGACCGCATCCTGCCTTTCGACATGATCCCCCGTGTTCTTACGGCTGCGGAATGGGACCATATCGACCGTGGCGTGCAGCAGCGCGTCAAAGCACTCAACCTGTTCCTCCGCGACATCTACCATGAGCGACACGTCCTGCGGGACGGCATCATCCCCGCCGATCTGGTGCTCAACAATCCGAATTACTGTGAAGCCATGGTCGGCGTCCGCGTGCCCGGTGATGTCTATGTCCACATCAACGGCACCGACCTGATCCGCGACCGCAGCGGCCGTTTCATGGTGCTCGAAGACAATGCCCGCACGCCATCCGGCGTCTCCTACGTCATTGAAAACCGGCACATGATGCTGCGTCTGATGCCGGATCTGGCGTCGGGCATGCCCCTGCGCTCGGTTGAGGAATACGGCCTCAAACTGCACCAGACACTCTGCGAGGTCGCGCCCGAGGGCGTCACCGATCCGCAGGTCGTGCTGTTCTCGCCGGGCATCTACAATTCCGCCTATTTCGAACACGTGTTTCTGGCACGCGAAATGGGCGTCCCCCTCGTCGAGGGCAAGGACCTGATCGTCGAGAACCATCGCGTCTACATGCGCACCGTCGCAGGCCTGCGCCCCGTCCATTCGATCTATCGCCGTCTGAACGACGAGTATCTGGACCCGCTGGCCTTCAACCCGGACAGCATGCTGGGCGTCCCCGGTCTTGTGGAAGCCTATCGCCGCGGCAATGTCACGCTGGCCAACGCGCTTGGAACCGGCGTGGCGGATGACAAGGCGGTCTATGCCTACATGCCCCGCCTCATCCGCTATTATCTGGGCGAAGACCCCATTCTCGACAGCGTCCAGACCAACATCTGCGCCGAAGAAGAAGGTCTGGCCTACACGCTCGCCAATATGGACAAGCTGGTCATCAAACCCGTCGGCGAGTCCGGCGGCTATGGCCTGCTGATCGGCTCACAGGCGACACAGACCGAACTGGACGAGTTCCGCGCCAAACTGCTCGAAGACCCGTCCAACTACATCAGCCAGCCCGTCATCGACCTCTCCGTCTCCCCCACGCTGTGCCCCAGCGGCGTGGAAGCCCGCCATGTGGACCTCCGGCCTTTCGCCCTGACCGGAAAGAATACATGGGTCCTGCCCGGTGGCCTCTCCCGCGTGGCCCTGCGGAAGGGTTCGCTGGTCGTCAATTCCTCACAGGGCGGCGGCTCGAAAGATACATGGGTGATGGCCCGATGACACAGACCAGCGCACGTTTCCCCGCCATGCTCGCCAATCTCAACACGCTGCTGTCCCGCTATGGCGAAAGCATGATGTGGCTCGCCCGCTACATGGAGCGGATCGAGAACCTCGCCCGTCTTCTGGAAGTGACGGAAGCCTTCGTCCGCAACCCTGATGGCAGTCCGGGCTGGGACTCCATCCTCCAGATCAATTCCGACGAGGACCGTTACGCCGCAAGCTATCCCCTGCCCGCGACGGAAGAAAACATCCTCGCTTTCTACATCACCGAAAGCACGAACCCGACCTCCATCCGCGCCATGGCCCACATGGTCCGCGAAAACGCCCGCTCGGCCCGGCCCCTGATTTCCACCGAGATGTGGATGCAGCTCAATGTCTTCACCCGAAGCATGATGGAGCTTTCCACCCCCGACATCCGCCGCAACGGCCTGTCCGGCCTGTGCAACCGCCTCAAACAGGACTGCCAGACCCATTTCGGCATCACCGAGGGCACGCTCTACCGCGACCAGGCCTGGCTGTTCTACCTGCTCGGAAAATACCTGGAGCGTTCCGACCAGATCACGCGCCTGATCGACATCCGCTACCATACGCTCCTCCCCAGCGGAGAAACTTTCGGCTCGCAGATGGACATCACGCAATGGGGCTCCGTCCTGCGCTCGGCCGCCGCCTATCACGCCTTCCGCCGCCTCCAGCCCGTCACGACCACACCCGCCAATGTCGTGGGCTTCCTTCTCAAGAACGAAGGCTTCCCCCGCTCCCTGATGCTCAACCTGAGGCAGGTGGACAGCACGCTCAATGCCCTGTCCACCCACTACAACCTGCGGCATCAGTGCGGCCCGCTTCAGGAGCGTATCATCAACCTGCGCGCCACGCTGGAAGATCAGACCGCCGAGGAGATCATCTCCCGCGGACTGCATGAATACATGACCTACATCCAGGACGAACTTGCGGCCTTGCAGGCGGAAGTCTCGATGACTTTCTGGCCCGCAACGCCGCTTACGGTCCGGCACGAGGCGGTCATCCCACAGTAAGGCCGGCCTGCGGAACGGGGTACGATACCGGAGCGATCTTCAGCATCACACCGGCGTCCCGCAGCATCCGGGCGCAGTCGGGATCGAGGCCCTCATCGGTAATCACCACATCAAACTCGGCCAGCATCCCCATGCGGCTCATGGCCGAGATGCCGAACTTCCGGCTGTCCGCCAGAAGCACCCGGCAATCTGCCATCGCCATCAGCGCCCGCTTGGCCCGAATGATCTCTTCGTCCTGATGATAAACCGTCAGTCCGTGTATGGCCGCGGCCGACACAAAGGCCATGTCGATCCGCATGGAGACCACGCTCTGCTCGCAGACCATTCCCACAAAGGCATCGAAAGTCGGGCTGTAATGGCCGCCCAGACCGATCAGGCCGACCGTCTCGCAGGGTCCAAGACGCATCCCCAGCCCCAGACTGTTGGTCACGACCGTCAGCGGCGCGATCCCGGACAGGCTGGTGGCCATGAAACGCGCCGTCGTGGAATCATCGAGGGCCACCGTATCGCCCGGGCTGATCATGGAGGCCGCCAGCGTCGCGATCGCCTGTTTTTGCGCAACAGCCTGTCGCGCCCGGTACATCACGCTTCCCGGTTCGCTGGCGCTCGGAAGCGCCGTGATGTTTGCCCCGATCCGCCGGACCATTCCCTGCGCAGACAGGGCCAGCAGATCCCGGTTGATCGAGGCACGGCTGAGCGAAAAGCGCTTCAGCAGTTCCCCCACCGGAACCGCGCCCTGCTCCATGACATAATCAAGGATACCACGCCGCCGGGCAGACAGGGCCTGCCCTTCCATGAGCAGGGCATTCATCATGCATCGACCTTCGCAGAGACCAGTTCGCTCACACAGGCAACCAGCTTCATGAAATCGGCGGGATCCCACCCGCCCCGCCCGGCCAGCACGCCGTCCACATCAGGCAGCACGACGTAATCACAGATATTGGCCTGGGAAACACTGCCGCCGTAAAGCAGTGGGATCCGCACCCCGCTTTCGCCCGCAATCTCCCGCACCACAGATCGCAGCTCCGTATGGATTCCGGACACGAATGGCGCCTCGGCCGGACGCCCCGCCGATCCGATGGCCCAGACCGGTTCATAGATCACGACTACCCGCTCGAGATCCTCCGGCGAAACCCCGTGCAGCGCAATTTTCGTCTGACGCGCCAGCGTCTCCTGCGAGACCCCGGCCTCAAATTCGTCCAGCGTATCGCCAATGCAGATCAGCGGCCGCAGACCATGCCGCAGCGCCGCATGGACCTTCAGGTTCACCGTCCAGTCCGTCTCGCCGAAATGCTGCCGGCGTTCCGAATGTCCGAGCAGCACGGTGGATGCCCCGCATTCGACGACCATCGGCCCGGAGATCTCCCCGGTCCAGGCCCCGCTGTCCTCCCAGAACATGTTCTGGGCACCCACCATCATGGGGCTGCCCTCAAGCACCGAGCACACATCCCGCAGAGACGTCGCGGGCGGGGTCAGGAAACACCGGATGCCTTCGGGCGGCCGGAAGGTGGCAAGCGCCCGGGCTGCCGCAATGGCTTCAGCCGGCCCCTTGTTCATTTTCCAGTTCGTCCCGATCCAGACGTTCTTCTGATCCACAAACGACCTCCCGATAGGCTTTCCGGCTGGCTGAATGCGCAGGCCGATTCTCCCGGATTTCGACATATCCGGAATGTCTTTAGCGCTAAACAATAACAGATGAAACGTCATGCGTCTCATGAATAACGATACATCTCCAGAGTTCCGGGCGATCATGCCTCAGGCGTGCCCCCCTTCTCCACTGGCCGTCAGGTTGCCAATCCCGTCCCGTGCCGCCATACAGTTTACAGAATATTGCAGGTCCTGCCGGGAGTGATCCCAAGTGTTTCAGCCATCCGGCGCGTGCAGACCTGCTGCTGGCAACGGAGCGCTCACATGACCCGCGAAACCCCTGCAACGGCCTTTCTGGCAGCGAAAAATATCCCTTTCAGCGTTCATGATTATGAATACGCGCCCAATGGTGGCCTGATCGGCATGCAGGCGGCCGAGGCCATCGGCGTGGCCCCCGAAGACGTGCTCAAGACGCTGGTGGTCGAAGTGGACAAGAAGCAGCCGGTCTGTGTGGTGGCACCAGCGCATCAGCGGATGAATCTGAAAAAGGTTGCAGCCCTGTTCGACGGGCGCAATGCGCGGATGATGAACCCCGAGAAAGCGCAGGAACTGACGGGATTCCAGTCCGGTGGGACCAGCCCGTTCGGTTCGAAAACGCCGATCCCTGTGGTCATCTCGCAGGACGCCATGCCCCGCGAGCATGTCTATATCAATGCCGGTGGTCAGGGTTTTGTCGTACGGATCACGCCGGCAGACGCCCAGCGCGCCACGGATGCCAAAGTGGCCGATATCGCTGCGGACTGATCCGCGTGACTGCTTCCTCCATGGCGCTGGACAACGCTGCAACGCACAAGCTCTCCCCCGATCTTGCGCTATCGGGGCCGCAGACGGAGCTGCTGCATCGGGTGGTATCGTTCTGCGAACGCCATCAGGCGGATGACAGCGCGCTTTTCGTCATCGAAGGCGCGGCGGGCACCGGAAAAAGCGTCGTCCTGAATGCGATCTTCAATACGCTCCAGACCCGGGCGCGGAATGGCGCGACGGACGATCCGCTGCGCGGTCTGCGGAACATGGTGATCGTCAACCATCCGGAGATGCTCAAGCTCTACCGCAACATCGCGGCCACCATGCCCAGCCTGCGCAAGGGCGATTACGAGCGCCCGACGACATTCATCAACAGATCCGCGAAAACCGGCAAGCGCGCGGATATCGTTCTGGTAGACGAGGCGCATCTGCTTCTGACGCGGCCTGACCGCTACAACCATTTTGCCCAGCAGAACCATCTGGAAGAAATCCTGCGCTGGGCGCGGATCGTGGTGGTGGTGTTCGATCCGTTACAGGTCCTGAAGTTCAAGAGCCACTGGTCCACCGATCTTCTGGAGCGTTTCCGCAAGGGACGTCCTTCGGAGACGTTCCATCTCGACACGCAGTTCCGCGTTTCGGCCAGTCCCGCGACATGTTCGTGGATTGATGCACTGGGACAGGGGGAGATCCTGCCGCGGCCGAAAGATCCGTCTTTTGATCTGCGGATCTATGACGACTGCGCGAAGCTCTATGCGGATCTGTGCGCGTGCAATGCGAAATACGGTCTGTGCCGCCTGCTTTCGACCTATGACTATCCCTACACGCTCAACGGTGAGGACCATTTCATTACCGAAGGCGATTTCCATCTGCGCTGGGACCGTTCCCTGCCGAGCGAGAAACTGCCCTGGGCCGAGCGTCCGGACACGATAGACGAAGTTGGCTCGGTCTATACGATTCAGGGATTCGACCTGAACTATGCGGGCGTTATTCTTGGTCCGTCGCTGTTCTATGACGCGGAGCATGACCGGATCGGGGTGCGGCCGGAGCAGTATGAGGACAGCGCCGCCTTTCAGGGCCATGACGGGATTGCGGCGCCTGAAGAGGCGAAGAAGCGCGTCATTCTCAATGCCCTGAACGTCATCCTCACGCGCGGCATCCACGGACTGTTCCTGTATGCCCATGATCCGGCCCTGCGGGAACGCCTGATGCGAACCTGATCCCTTTGCTCGCGTTTGCGTGAGTTGCCACGCCGCAACCGCTCTGGTCCTGTGCGGCAAAGGAGATTTTAGACCATGTCCCGTCAGACACTTCTGGCCTTCGCTTTCAGCGCCGGCCTTACGGCCCTGACAGCCGCCTCCCCCGCCCTCGCCGCCCAGACCGTGGACAAGGGCACGCTCCCATCGGGCAATGTGCAGATCATCGGGCGCTTTTCCGATGCCCAGCCTTCCGGCATCGCAGCCCTGCCCGATGGACGTCTCGTGCTTGGCTTCCCCCGTAGCGCCCATGAGCATTCCGGCCCCCGGCTGGCGCTTTATGCAAAGGGCAAGCTGACGCCCTTCCCCGATGCGGCCTCGCAGGAGCAGTTCGTCTCCCCGCTGGGCATGACGGTTGATACCAAGGGCCAGCTCTGGGTTCTGGATGAAGGTATGGTCGCGGGAACGGGAACCGTTGCAGGCGCGCAGAAGCTCTTCCGGATCGACCCGGCGAGCGGAAAGATCGCACAGGTCATCCCGCTGGGGGCACCAGCCCTTCTGCCGGACAGCCACGTCAATGACGTTCGCATCGACCTGACTCACGGCACGGCCGGCACGGCATTCATTACCGATACGTCCACGGACGTTCACCCCGCGCTGATCGTGGTTGATCTGGCGACAGGGCATCAGCGGCGTATTCTGGCCGATACGGTTTCCGTCATGCCGGTTCAGGGTTTTGTTGCCGTGATGGATGGCGTTGCGGGGCGTTATGATCCGCAGCATGCCATCCTGCCCCAGGGAGGTGTGAACGGCATTGCCATTAGCCCGGACCAACAGACGCTCTACTGGCAGCCCCAGACCAGCCGTCGCCTCTATTCCGCGCCGACCTCCGTTCTGTCTGATCCGAAGGCCAGCGAGACCACGATCGAGCGGGCGGTGAAGGATGAAGGCGAAACCGGCATGGGAGACGGCATGGCAACCGGGCCGGACGGCTCGCTCTACATCACCGATGACGAGCGCCACGCCATCCTGCGCCGCAAACCGGACGGAGAGATGTCCGTTGTCGCCCATGACCCACGCATGACCGAACCCGACGGCCTGACCTACGCCAACGGCGCCCTGTACGGCACGATCGGCCAGTGGGCGCGGCTGCCGGTATTCCATGATGGCAGGGACCTTGAAGTCATGCCGTATATCGTCGTGAAGATTTCTCCCCTGAACTGACGATGCGCGACGCCGGAAGCCTTACCAGCTTCCCGGCGTCAGCCCCATCCGGCCTGCCCCGATGCCGGAGGGGGAGCCCAGACCGGATTGCGGGCCAGAACCATAATTTCCCGCTCCCCCAAACCCTGTCCCGACACTCAGGGCGCCGTGGATCCTGTGATCGGGTCGGCTGGGGTCTGTCCGGTTGGCGGAACCGGTTGTGGCAACCGGCCTCAGCAGCGCGGACCGGCTGTCCGTCAGTTGCGGACGCGGATGTGAGCATCCTGCCAGCCCTGCCAGAATCATCATGATGAACAGACGCGGTTTCATGCGGTCCTGACCTTCCTGTCGGGATTGCGCCTGTCATGGCGGACATCCGTGTTCACAGACGCAAGGGACCATGACATGTCCCGGCCATCATGGCACCCGGCCTTCAGGCTTCCTGACAGAAAATCGAAGTCTTTTCAGGGCTGAAGCCTCTCCTTCCGCAAGACATATTTCGTTATTATTTTGAAATGAAATGACACTAAATGAATATTTTATGATTAAGATCGTAATTTTATCGAAACGTATTGACTCTTTTTTATACATTCACCGAAATGGATTTTTGCTTTTTCAGTAATCATTCCGGGGGATACCCCGCATCAGGATGTAATGCGATGACATCGAAATTGCTCATAAATGAATTCATGTTCAATCCAAGTGTTCCTGGTGATCCTGACGAATTTATTGAAGTGAAGGGCGATGCCAGTACGGATTACAGCGCCTGGTCCCTGATTGTCGTGGATGGTGACGGCACGGCCGCTGGCAAGATAGACAATGTCTTTACAATCGGCAGCACGAACAGCGACGGCTACTGGGTTACGCCATTTCAGACGAACGCCCTGCAGAACGGCACGCAGACCGTCCTTCTCGTCAAGGATTTTACCGGCAAGGTCGGGGATGACCTCGACACGGCCAATGCCGGAACCTTCACCTCGACACCCTGGTCCGAAATCGGAGACACGATCGCCGTGTCCGATGGTGGAAAGGGCGATCCGACCTATGCCGGCGCGCCCGTCCTGACGGGTTCGATCATCAACGGCGCCTCCCGCCTTCCTGATGGCACGGATACGGACAGCACGTCGGACTGGGTTGCGGACGATCCGTCCCTCTCCGGTATCGAGGGCTATGGCACCGTTGCTGCGGCAGGAACGGTTCTGGTCACACCGGGAGCGGCCAATGACGGAACCTCTTCGGGAGGCAGCACCGGTGGATCAGGCGGTTCGGACACGGGAGGTGGCTCCGGCACGGGCGGGAGCGGAACCGGGGGTAGCGACACCGGAGGTTCGGGTTCAGGCAGCGATACGACGACCCCGCAGGACCTGACGATCCAGCAGATCAACGGCACCGGCTATTACAGCCCGTATGCCAACGCTTCCGTCATGACGACGGGCGTCGTGACCGCCGTGGACACGAATGGCAGTATCGGTTTCTGGATCCAGCAGACCAATCCGGACAAGAACACGGTCGGCAGTGCGGGCATCTTCATCTATGCCGGCAAGACCGCCACGCTGCCGACCGTGGGGGAGACCGTCTCCGTCACGGGAACAGTCACGAACTATTCCGGCACGTCCTGGAGCAAGTCGCTCACCCTCCCGGAAATCAACCTCGTCTCCTACACCGATACCGGCGCGGCCTATGTCAACGTCACGCCACCGGTCATTGGCCAGGGCGGGCTGACGGTTCCGGCAGCATCCTATCTTGGTGATCTGACGCAGGCGATCGACCTCAACAAGAGTACGGCGTCCATCAGTCCCGACAGCAATGCGCTGGATTTCTACCGCAACCTGATCGGTCAGGTCGTGACGATCCATAATGCCGTTGCGGTCGGCACCACGGCGTATAATGCGACATGGGTTGTGCCCGATGGCGGCAACGGTCTGCTGACCCCGACCGGGGCCCTTCAGGAAACCGCAGACAGCGTCAACACCCAGCGGATCGAACTCTATTACGACAGCGGTGTCACGCCGGGGTCTGCCATCAATGCGGAAGTCGGGGACAAGCTCGGGGACATCACGGGCGTCCTGACCTACTACAACGGCGTCTATGAACTGGTCCCGACCACGCAGGTCACGGTCCTGCATACCGACACCCCTGCGCCGGTCACGTCCCTGCACAAGGACGATCAGAACCTGCTGGTCAGCGACTACAACATCGAGAACTTCAACGCGCTCGATCCGGCGAATGCAGACCGCCTCAAGCAGGTCGCGCAGATCATTACCGGCAATCTCGACAGCCCCGATGTGCTGGCCCTTCAGGAAGTCCAGGACGACAGCGGCACGACCAATGACGGCACCGTCAGCGCGGAGCAGAACCTCGCGGCCATCGTGAAGGCCATCGCCGATGCCGGGGGCCCGACCTATTCCTGGGCCGAGGTGGACCCGACCAACAATGCCTGGGGCGGCGTTTCCGGCGGGAATATCCGCAGCGTCTATCTCTACAACCCTGAACGCGTCAGCCTCACGGCTCCGGTGACGACGATCGGGGAAGAGGAACTGGCGAGCGGAACCTTCAAGAATACCCGTCTGCCGCTGATTGGCACATTCGAGTTCAATGGCCAGACGGTCACGCTGGTCAACGTGCATCTCTCGTCCCAGGCGGGCAGCAGCGAACTCTATGGCGCGACCCAGCCGCCCGTGAATCACGGTGGAACGACGGCCACGGTCAACAACCGGATCGCCCAGGCGCAATACATTACGAACTACGTCAATGGCCTCCTCGCCAAGGACCCCACGGCCAAGGTCGGCATCCTCGGAGATTTCAACGACACGGAATGGAGCGACGCCCAGAAGGTTTATGCCAATGCCGGCCTGACCGACATGAGCACCAAGGAAGACCCTTCCAACCGCTACACCTACATCTTCGAAGGCAATGCGGAATCCCTGGATCACACGATCGGCAGCACGGACTTCGCCAATGCGGGGCAGTTCGAGACGGTTCATGTCAACACGGGCTCCCTGACTCCCGAGTCCGATCACGATCCGTCCCTCACCCTGCTGGAAATGACGGATTACAGCGCAACGAACGGCGCCGCCCTGTCGAATGTCGCTCTCGCCTCCGGCAAGACGGCCGCGGTCCACAGCGGCAGCACAGCTTCGGGCGTGTCGGTCGGTGATGGCGGACGTCTGGCGCTTTACGCTGGCAGTACCGCCAGCAACATAAGCCTGGCCAGCGGCGCAAAGATCGACCTGCCGGAACTGGCCTGGTCCAGCAATGCCACCACGACCCTGACGGATCCGTCCACCCTTCAGGTCACCAGCGGAACCAGCACCTACACGATCAGCCTCAATGGCGCCTATGACGCCGATTTCTTCAGCCTTGCGTCTGACGGCAGCGGCGGCACGATGCTTCTGGCGGAAGGCACGCCCTGCTACTGCCGCGGCACCCTGATCCTCACGGATCGCGGCGAGGTCCACGTCGAAACACTCCGGATCGGGGATCTGGTCCAGACCGCGACCAACGGCCTGCGTCCCATCCGCTGGATCGGCCGTCGCAGCTATTCTGGCACCTTCGCCAATGGCAACCACGACATCATGCCGGTCATTTTCCGGCAGGGCTCCCTCGGCAGTGCTCTGCCGCACCAGGATCTTTCGGTCTCGCCGCTTCATGCGATGTATCTGGATGGGGTTCTGGTTCCGGCCGTCCTGCTGGTGAATGGCAGCACCATCGTGCAGGCCGAGCGCATGGACGAAGTAGCCTATTTCCACATCGAACTGGAACATCACGACATCATCATCGCCAATGGTACGCAGTCCGAAACCTTCGTGGACGACAACTCCCGCGGCATGTTCCACAACGCCGGAGAATACGACGTTCTCTACCCGGATGCCGCTATGGCACCAGCCCGCTACTGCGCCCCGCGCGTGGAGGAAGGCGCACAGCTCGAATCCCTCCGCAGCCGCCTGAACCCGGCCGCATCCGGGACGAAAGCCCCTGCCGCCCCGCTCGAAGGTTATCTGGACGTCGCAACCCATACCCAGGTCAAAGGCTGGGCTCGCATTCCCGGCAGTGACAGGCCCGTGCGTCTGCAGATCGTCGATAATGGCATGGTTCTGGGGGAGATGCTGGCCGACCGCCTCCGTGAGGATCTCGGAAGCGCCTGCGGCTTTCACTTCGACATTCCGGGGGGCCTGTCTGCCCTTGAACGTCATGTTCTGGAAGTCCGCCGGGCAGACGATCACGCGCCTCTCAGCCATTGCCCATGGATGATGGATCAGGCCGAGCAGAAGCCGCGCCACGCCATTATTGCCTCCACCCCTGTCACCCCGATGGATGGTTGTATCGATATCGCAACGCGCAGCCGGATCAGCGGCTGGGTCTGCAATCCAGCCATGCCGCATCAGGCCGTCACCCTGCAGATCGTTGATAACGGTGTGGTCCTCGCCTCCGTAGTCGCCAATGGCCGACGTCCGGATGTTGCGCGCACGGGCCGGCCGATGCTGTGCGGCTTCGATGTCCTGTTGCCTGGCGGTCTGTCCCCGCTGACGCGCCACGTTCTGGAAATCCGCCGCGTCTGTGATGGGGCCCTTCTGGGGGAGCCGCAGATCATCGAACCGGCAAACGCCTTCGATGCCGATATGACGCAGAGCGTAGCCCGCGCTGTGACTGCCGCTGCGAACGATCAGGACGGGGACCAGGTTCTGTCCTTCCTGCTCGCACAGGTGGAAAAACTCCGTCAGGCCCGTGCGGACGCTGCAAGTGGCACCGCAAAAGCGACTCTCGGCGCGGCCCGTCGCCGCCGCGGCATGGTTACGCTGGCGCCCGTCGAACGCAAACGGGCACTGGTCATCGATGGTCAGCATCCGGACGCGAAACGCGATGCCGGATCACAGGCTGTCCTGTCACACATGGCCGCTCTCGAAGCCCTTGGCTACGAGGTCTGCTTCGTGGCCGCGGACCAGATGAATCAGGCTTCCACACTGACCACGCTCCCCGGCGCAACCGTCCTCGGGCTCCCGCTTTTTGCGTCAGTGGAAGACGTGCTGCGGCGTCAGGCAAACAGCTTCGACGTGGTGTATCTGCATCGTGAAGACATCGCGACGCGGTATATGGCACTGGTACGCCGCAACCAGCGCAGGGCCCGCGTCCTCTACAGCGTGGCGGATCTGCACTTCCTGCGTCTTGCCCGTCAGGCAGCGATTCAGGGGCGGCCGGAACTGATGGCGCAGGCCAACCAGATGCGTATTGCAGAGTACAGGGCTGCACTTCAGGCCGATGCCGTCCTGACGCATTCCGAGGCAGAAGCCTCCCGGCTTCGTCAGGATCTGCCACAGGCCAGTGTACATGTCGTTCCGTGGGCCATTCCTGCACAGACCGGTCATGCTGTCCGTCGAAGCGGCGTGGTGTTCGTCGGCAATTACGCCCATGCGCCGAACGCCGATGCGGCCCGCTGGCTGGTGAACGAGATCATGCCAGCCGTCTGGGCGGCTGATCCAACCATCGGCTGCACCCTGATCGGAGCGGACATGCCGGAGAGCCTCCAGGCCCTCGCCGATGACCGCATCCGTGTTCTGGGACATGTGCAGGATCTGGGTGCCATTCTCGCAGCCCATCGCCTCAGTGTCGCCCCGCTGCGTTTCGGCGCGGGCATCAAGGGCAAGGTCATCGAAAGTCTCGCCTCCGGCCTGCCCTGCGTCATGACACCGGTCGCAGCCGAAGGGCTTGCCCTGCCCGGCGAACTTCAGGGGCTCGTCCATTCTGACACCGCCAGCCTGGCCCATCAGATCGTGACCCTGCACAACACGACCGACCTGTCGGCGCTGGTCAAAGCCGGCCAGACCTATGCAACCCGAGCCTTCTCCTCAGAAGCCGTCACCACGGCCCTCGAACAGGCCCTGGCCTGCAAGGTAGTCCTTCAGACAGCCGTCTGAACCCAGAAAAAATCCGGACGGGAAACCCCGTCCGGATCATCAAATACGACCGTCACAGACACGGCCCAAAAATCCGCTGGACAGGCGAAATCCGCCAAAGAGAACCTGTGCTCCATCTTCGCCGGTTATCTACATCAATACAGGAAAGAGAGGACCTGGTGGAGAGAGTTGGATTCGAACCAACGTAGGCGTACGCCAGCGGATTTACAGTCCGCCCCCTTTAGCCACTCGGGCACCTCTCCGGGTCGGCGGTTGGGATATGGCGGATTGACGGCTATGTCAATCGCCTGTTGTCGATTATATGCTTTTTTATGGCCAGAAGATCTCCCTCCCGTTCCGCCCCCGATCGTTCCACAGATCGCTCCTCCCCTCCCGCCGGCAATGCCGATCACGGCTCTTCCATGTCTGGTGGTCGCACCAGGGAACGGGGCGGCCGTTCCGGTCGTGGCCATGCCGCCAGTTCCGGTCCCGGCTACTGGATTTATGGCCATCATGCGGTGCAGGCCGCGCTCGCCAATCCCGAGCGGGTGATCCATGATTTCCTGGCAACGCGTGAAGCTGCGGCCTCGTTTGAGACGTCATCGCGCAAGCCGCAGATCGTGGACCGTGAGCGCCTCGACCGGCTATGTGAGCGCGATGCCGTTCATCAGGGGGTCTGTCTGCGGGTTGAACCGCTGGAGACGCTGGCCATTCCCGATATCGTCGAGCGGACCGGCCCGGTTCTGGTGCTCGATCAGGTGACGGATCCACGCAATATCGGCGCTATCCTTCGCTCCGCCGCAGCTTTCGGAGCTGCTGCCCTTCTCGTACAGGATCGCAATGCCCCGCAGGAAAGCGGTGCCATGGCAAAGGCCGCTTCGGGCGCGCTGGACATCGTACCCATTCTGCGGGAGGTCAACCTTTCCCGTGCACTTCAGGCACTACAGGCTGAAGATTTCTGGGTGGTTGGACTGGACGCAGGCGGCACGCGACTGAACGGCAAGAGCTTTGCCGGACGTCGCGTGGCGCTGGTTCTGGGAGCCGAGGGGGCCGGACTGCGTCGTCTGACCCGCGAAACCTGTGACGAAATCGCCAGCGTCTACATGCCCGGCGACATGGAGAGCCTGAACGTCTCCAATGCCGCGGCCGTCGCACTTTATGAACTCGTGCGCCCTGTCTGAACGGATGTCCGGGTCTCAGTTGGGCCCGGACGTGGCTGAGGGGTAATCCGTATATCCTTCCGCCCCGCGGCCGTACCAGGTCTTCACATTGTCAGGCTGGAGGGCGATGCCCCGGGCGAACCGCTCCGGCAGATCCGGGTTCGAGATAAACTTCCGTCCGAAAGCGATGGCATCCGCACGCCCTTCCGCCAGAGCTTTCTGCGCATCCTCGAACGTGTAGTCCTGGTTGAGAACCAGAGGACGCAGAAACACCTTGCGGATCTGTGGAGACAGTTTGGTCTGATCCGTCTTGCCGAAGGTTCCGTCCGGGCCGGGTTCGCGCAGTTCGAGCCATGCCACGCCGAGATCCTGCAACATTTCTGCCGCTGGGACGAAAACCGTCTCCGGCGCGCTGTCGATGCACCCCTGCGTATCGCCGTTGGGCGACAGCCGCACACCTGTACGGTCGGCTCCCACGGCCGCGCTCACGCGTTCGACCACCTGCCGCAGGAAACGGATGCGGTTTTCGGGTGAGCCTCCATATTCATCGGTCCGCTTGTTTGTCCCGTCTTTCAGGAACTCGTCGATGAGATAGCCATTGGCTGCGTGGATCTGCACCCCGTCGAAACCGGCGCGGATCGCATTGCGGGCCGCGTTCTCATAATCACCCAGAATCCGGGCGATATCCGCCCCATCGAGCACCCGCGCCTGCTCGTAAGGCTTCTTGCCATCATAGGTATGGCCCTCGCCCGGCGCCGTTGTGGCGGAGGACGAGACAGGCTGGGTCCCCGTCACGGAGGAGTGGACCATACGCCCCATATGCCAGAGCTGGCAGACGATCTTTCCGCCTTTTGCATGAACCGCCGCGACAACCGGCTTCCAGGCCTCGACCTGCTCGTCGGACCAGATGCCGGGGGCGAAAGGCCAGCCCAGACCTTCACGGGAAATCCCCGTGGCCTCCGTGATAATCAGCCCGGCACTGGCCCTCTGACCATAATATTCCGCCATGATGGGCGTTGGAACGGCATCCCTGCTGGCACGCCCCCGCGTCAGCGGGGACATCACAATGCGGTTTTTCGCGTGAATGGGACCGAAATCAATGGGATCGAACAGGGTTGGCATCACTTGTCTCCTCTGGACAGGCCCTCATATTGTTCGACTATATTCGAACAAGGCAAGCTTTTTGTTTGATGCGAGTCGAACAAAGCAGGTGTTGCGATAAAATCTCAGGAAAGGGATAAGACCCCATGGCTGCCTACGACCATCCTGATCCCGCGACGTTCGAACTGACTTTGGTGCTGCGCGCGCTGGCCGACCCTGCACGTCTGGAGATCGTTCGGCATCTGGAGCGGGTCGGGGAAGCCAACTGCGCCACACTGATCGGGACGCGGCCCAAATCCAGCATGTCGCATCATTTTCAGGTTCTGCGGGACAGCGGAATCCTGAGGACGCGCATTGAAGGCGTCCAGCATCGCAACTCCCTGCGCCGCGAGGAACTCGACGAACGGTTCCCCGGGCTGCTGGCGGCGATTCTGAACGCACCCTGAGAGACGCCTTGGAGGAGGCGCTTTCAGTTCCTGCGCCAGATTTCTTCGTGAATGCAGGTTGCAAAAACCAGCCAGACGAAGAACGGCACCTGCATGGAAGCCGCCTTGCAGTCCACCTTGTGCGCCGTACAGATCGACGCGCCGGACGTCATGATCAGGCCGATGCAGATCGCAAGGCCCGTTCCGAGTTGCCGTTTGCGGAACACGAAGAACGGAAAACCGGCCACGCCAGCCACGCACAGTGCCCACAACACAAGCGCAGCCGTGCGGGCGCAGGACTTCTCCGCCCGCAGCAGGCGATATCCTGACCAGGCCAGAAGGCCGTCGAGCACCGTCCAGATAACAGCGTAGGCCGGACCGGGCGGATTGAAATGCGGCTTGTTCAGATGCTCGTACCAGCGGCGGGTGGACTTGTCATCGGCCGGGCTGATTTCCCGGGCGGCATACTGAACCCCGAAAACCGTGCCAGCCGCCACGACCGCATCAATCAGACGTCCCATAATCCCTGATCCTTCATAAATCCTGCTGCCATAACGCGGCAGCAGGGCTCACGGTTCAGGGCGTCGGCGCTGTGGACGGCGCAGACGTACCGAAATCGAGCTCGGCGGCGATCTTTCCGGCTTCCGGATTCCACAGCAGGACCCGGTCACTTCCCGCACCGCTCAGCGTCACGGCCATCAGCCCGTCCGGCCGGGCCGTCACCGCCGTCACATGCTCTCCCGGTCCGAGCGGCAACGCCAGACGGGAAAAGCCTCCCTCAGCCAGCGGCACGGTGGCCGTGACACTCGGACGGGGATGCAGAAAACGGTAGGCAATCACGCCAATCAGCCCGAAGACGGCCGCGATAATCAGCACACCCATCAAAATCACAGCGGCCAGAAGCGCTTTCGGCGTCTGCGACTCGCTGTTCGCCATTTCCTCGGCTACACCCTGTGTCATGTCTGATCCTGTTTCCCCATTCCGTCTTGTTGTCGATGCGTCCACGGCTGGCCAGAGGGCCGACCGGGCGCTGGCGGACGCCATCGGCACGGTTTCGCGCTCCCGGGTCAAGGCCCTGATTGAAAGCGGCAATCTTTCCGTCAATGGAAAGACGGTCTGCGAGCCTGCCGAAACCCTGCGCAACGGCATGGAACTGCTGCTGACATTCCCAGCCCCGACCCCGGCCCGGCCTATCGCGGAACAGATCCCGCTCAACATCCTCTACGAGGACGACGACCTGATCGTGCTCGACAAGCAGGCTGGCCTCGTCACCCACCCTGCCCCGGGCAACGAGACCGGCACGCTGGTCAACGCCCTGCTCGGCCATTGCGGCGAAGGATTCGAGGGGATCGGCGGCGAGAAGCGTCCGGGAATCGTGCATCGTCTGGACAAGGATACGTCCGGTCTAATGGTCGTGGCCAAGACGGCCATGGTTCACAACGCCCTGTCGGACGCCTTTGCTGCCCGAGACATCGACCGCGCCTATCTGGCCCTTGCCTGGGGGCTTCTGCCGTCAGAAGGCGAATTCGACGGCAATATCGGCCGCGACAAGCGGGACCGCAAACGCATGGCGGTCGTGGGCAGTGGCGGCAAGGTCGCCCTGACACGCTTCAGACTGATCGAACCCTTTCAGGCCGCTGTCTCCCTGATCGAATGTCGCCTCGCCACTGGACGGACCCATCAGATCCGTGTTCACCTTTCGAATGCAGGCCATCCCCTGCTCGGAGACCCGGTCTATCTGCGCCGGATCCCAGCCGCGGCGCGCGGTCTGTCGCAGGATGCGAAGGAAGCGGCCCTTGATTTCCCCCGTCAGGCGCTCCATGCGACCCGACTCGGATTCATCCATCCACGGACAAAAAAGCAGCTTTCCTTCGAAACTGCCCCTCCTGAAGACTTCCAGACCTTGAAAAAGCGACTGATAGGCTAAACCTTAAAAGGCCATTGACTTTTTTGGCTGGGCCTGTCATAAACTGCTCATCCGACGAGCTGACGCGCCGCCGGAACGGATCGTACCACCAGAGGTCGCCCAGTCCGGGGGCTGACGGTCGGGGACGTGAAAGTCCTTCCCAATGCGTCACCTGGGTCAGACGGAACTATCCCGTCGCCGGTCCGTATGAGTCTTCATCTCATCCGGATGCGGGTTAAGCCCCGGGCGAAAGGAGTCGAAGATCATGGCATCCCCAGCCGTCATTTCAGTGGGTCCCGAAAACAACCTGACCCGCTACCTTCAGGAAATCCGCAAGTTCCCGCTGCTAACGCCGCAGGAAGAGCTTGATCTCTCCCGGCGCTGGCGCAAGGACGAAGATACGAGTGCGGCACACCGCCTCGTCACCTCCCATCTGCGTCTCGTGGCCAAGATTGCCATGGGCTACCGTGGCTACGGCCTGCCGGTGAACGAACTCATCAGCGAGGGTAATATCGGCATGATGCAGGCCGTGCGCCGGTTCGATCCGGAGCGTGGCTTCCGTCTCGCCACCTACGCCATGTGGTGGATCCGCGCTGCCATGCAGGAATACATCCTGCATAGCTGGTCGCTGGTGAAGATGGGCACGACCGCCGCGCAGAAGAAGCTGTTCTTCAACCTGCGTCGCCTCAAGGGGCAGATGCAGGCCATTGATGACGGCGATTTAAAGCCCGAGCAGGTCAATTCCATCGCAACCACGCTCGGCGTGCCGGAGCAGGACGTCGTCTCGATGAACCAGCGTCTGGCCGCGCCCGACCACAGCCTGAATGCGCCGCTGCGCATCGATGGCGAAGGGGAGTGGCAGGACTGGCTCGTGGACGATCACGAGAACCAGGAACAGACTTACGCTGCGTCCGAAGAGTTCACGGGCCGCAAGGCCCTTCTGGATCAGGCACTGATGACGCTGAACGAGCGTGAGCGTCACATCCTGAGCGAGCGTCGCCTGAAGGAAGAGCCTTCCACTTTGGAAGAGCTTTCCCATCACTATCACGTCTCGCGGGAGCGCATCCGCCAGATCGAAGCCCGTGCGATGGAGAAACTTCAGAAGGCCATGGCCGCCGAAGTGGAACATCGCCGCCGCGAAAACGGGCTTCAGGCCTGAGGTCGAGTCTTTAACGAAAACCCCGCTGGAGCATCGCTTCAGCGGGGTTTTTTATTGTCGGCACACCAACCCCGCTTCGATGCAGGCCGGACCTTCGGGTCAGAAGCCGTTGTTGTGGCTCCCGTCGGCATTGAACCGGTCGCCATAAGCGGATTGCGATTCAGTTCTTGAGGGAAACAGCAGCATGCCGTCCGGACGACCGCTCAGGACGGGTTCTCCCGTCGAAGGCGGGGCGGGCTGTGTCGGGGGATGGTCATAGGCCTGACAGCCTGCAAGACCACAAAGCAGAAAACAGCCCCACACGACCTTCCGCAACAGCCAATGCCCCCTCTCAGAGAACATAAAAAAGCCGGGGAAGTTACCCTCCCCGGCTTTTCTCTTATTCGAGCCCCAGATCGTGGCCCGCGGAGCGGAGCACCTCGATGCCCGGGAGGATCTTGCCTTCCAGCCATTCGAGGAAAGCCCCGCCAGCAGTGGAGACATAGGTCATCTTGTCCACGACGCCTGCATGACGCAGGGCCGAGACCGTGTCACCGCCGCCGGCGATCGTCTTGAGCTTGCCTTCGTCCGTGAGCTGCGCGGCATACTGCGCAACCTCGACGGTCGCTCTGTCGAACGGCGCGATCTCGAACGCACCCAGCGGACCGTTCCAGACCAGCGTCTTGAGCGTGTCCAGACGCTCGCGGATCAGTTCGACCGTGCGCGGACCGGCATCAAGGATCATGGCATCGTCCGGGACTTCGCCGATCAGGCAAGTCTCGGTCGGGACATTGGCCTTGAACTCACGCGCTACGACAGCATCGACGGGCAGGATGATCTCGCACCCTTTTTCCTGCGCAAGATGGGCGATCTTGCGCGCCGTCTCGTGCATGTCGGCTTCCTGCAGGGACTTACCCACATTCATGCCTTCAGCCGCAAGGAACGTATTGGCCATTGCACCCGTGATGAACAGCGTGTCCACCTTCTCGATGACATTCCCGATCAGGTCGAGCTTCGTCGAGATCTTGGAGCCGCCGATGATCGCACCGACCGGACGCTCCGGATTTTCCAGAGCGGCGGACAGCGCGCTCAGTTCCGCCTGCATCAGACGCCCGGCGAAGGACGGCAGATCCCGCGCCACGCCTTCGGTCGAAGCATGGGCGCGGTGTGCGGCCGAGAACGCATCATTGACGAAAATATCGCCATTCTGCGCCAGAGCCTTGGCGAACTGCGGATCATTGGCTTCTTCACCGGCATGAAAGCGCGTGTTTTCGAGAACGATGATGTCCCCGTCCGCCATCGCGCCCACAGCCGCTTCCACGGTCGGGCCGACGCATTCAGCGACGAAGCCGACTGGCTGACCGAGGATCTGGCCGAGCTTCAGCGCGATCGGACGTAGCGACAGCGCCGGCACGACCTGCCCCTTGGGACGGTCGAAATGGCTGAACACCACGACGCGCGCGCCTTTGTCGGCCAGTTCGCGGATGGTGGGGGCAACCCGCTGCAGGCGGGTATCGTCGGTGATGACGCCGTCATGCATCGGGACGTTGAGGTCGGCGCGGACCAGCACGCGCTTGCCGCGTGCGTCCACACCATCAAGGGTGCGGAAGGCCATCACTCAGAGGCTCCCGAACAGGGCGGCTGTGTCGGCCATACGGTTGGAGAAGCCCCACTCGTTGTCGTACCAGGCGCAGATGCGCACCAGCTTGCCGCCATCGACCAGAGCCGTCTGGGTGGCATCAAACGTGGAGGATGCGACGTCATGGTTGAAGTCGGAGCTCACCAGCGGGGCCGTGTTGTAAGCCAGGATGCCCTTGAGCGGGCCTTCGGACGCAGCCACGCGGATCGCTTCGTTCACGGCTTCAACAGAGGCTGGGGCCGTCTTGGGCACGAAGTCCAGCGAGACGAGCGAGACGTTCGGCGTCGGGACGCGGATGGCGGTGCCGTCCAGCTTGCCCTTCAGGTGCGGCAGGACCAGTCCCACGGCCTTGGCAGCACCAGTGGAGGTCGGGATCATGTTCAGGGCGGCGGCGCGGGCGCGGCGCGGATCCTTGTGCAGGGTGTCCACCGTGCGCTGGTCGCCCGTGTAGGAATGGATCGTGACCATGTAGCCACATTCGATTCCGAAGGCCTTGTCCAGAACGGACGCCACCGGGGCGAGGCAGTTCGTGGTGCAGGACGCGTTGGAGATAATCTTCATGTCCGGCGTCAGAACGTCGTTGTTCACGCCGAATACGATCGTCGCATCCACATCCGTCGCAGGCGCGGAAATAACGACGCGCTTGGCACCGGCTTCCAGCAGGGCCGAAGCCTTCTCGCGGGACGTGAACAGGCCCGTGCATTCCATCGCAACGTCAACGCCCTGGAACGGGACCTGCGCCGGGTTGCGCTCGGCAGAGACCTTGATCGGGCCATAGGTGCGGCCATTGGCTTCGATGATCAGGCTGTTGCCTTCGGCGCGGACAGTTCCCGGAAGGCGGCCATGCGTGCTGTCATAGGCCAGCAGATGCGCGTTGGCTTCGACCGAACCCAGATCGTTGATGGCGACAACCTCGACATCCGTACGTCCGCTTTCGATGATGCCACGCAGCACCAGCCGTCCGATCCGTCCGAAACCGTTGATCGCGATTTTTACAGCCATGACCTGCCCTACTCCGTTCCTTGAAAACTGGGGCATCTTCCATAGCACTGCCACAGCGAAGCAACAGGGGGGATCAACAGTTTTTCACGAAGTTGGCTCTATAATCTTGCTCAAACCCTCCGTTCCTGCGACGGTTCCGCGCGATATGGCACCTTTCGTCCGACATTTCCGTTCGCAGCGGGGCTTCGTTCCGCACTCCGCACTCCTGATGGGAGGGCTCCTGCTGGCCATGCCCCTGCTGTCGGGCTGCAAGCTGCTGGACCAGCGCACGTTCAACCCGAACGCGGGCAAGCCACCCCAGCCCTATATTCCCCCCGCACCGCCGGGACCGCCGCCGCACGCCCCGTTCCTGTCGGTCTCCGAAGGCACTCCGGAATCCGAATATGGCCCCATCGTCGAGCGTGCCGCGAAGGCCGCCCTGTCGCGCAAGCCGAACGTGCTTTTCACCGTGCAGGCCTTCGCTCCGCCACAGCCCACACCGGACGCCCAGGCACAGGCCCTGACGGATGTGACCAATCATCTGGGCGCTCTGGTCGCGGCGCATCTTGCCAAAGCCGGCGCCCAGCCTATCCAGATCGAGATGCACGCCATTACCGATCCGTCGGCCACCAAGCCGTTCGTCCGCGTGGACGTACGCTGACATCGTGCGGACAGACCCGGCTACCTGTCCCGCGTCAAATCCATTCCGGTTTCAAATTGACGCGCCGATCCTACCCACGCTACCCATTTCTGGAGACGTTGGAGAGGAAAGCCAGTGACCATGTCCAGAACAGACGCTTTGCTTGCGCTGGTTGGAATTGGAGGCACCCTTAGCGGCTACACAGGACATATGACCGGTGCCGAACTGGGGCTGGGCATCCTGTGTGCCGTTTTCGCACTTCGCCTCAGCACACATGGTATGCGGGGGCAGCTTACCCTCTTTACCTATATTCTTGCCCTGAACACCGTACTGTTACAGGGTCATGGGTATGGTCGTCTTGGCCTGTGCATGTTTCTTGGAGCAATGGCCCTCGCCGTTCTGCGGATGACCGGAACGCTCCGGGAAACATCCTCTCCGTAAGTCTTTCGCTCCCTAAAGCAGGCGGGTGAGCAACAGTCCCAGAACCGTGCCGATCGCGAGCAGGATCAGCCCGTTCCGCAGGCGCAGCGTGACAGGCGTCCGCTCGGGTACGACAGTCAGCGCAGCACTGTCCCGGAGTGCGACCATTTCTTCCTGCTGCGCCCGCGCTTCTTCCTGTTCCTGCCAGATCCGTCCGCTCATGCGCCGGATGTAATGCCCGGCATCGGCTGGCGTCGTTGCGGCATGATCCACGACGCGCTCGGCCAGCGTGCGATTGGCCGTGTGTCCCAGCCCCAGAACGCGGTGCGCCGGACAGACGGCCAGGGCTTCCATGACCAGCGGGTTTTCAAACACCACGAAATCCGAGACATCCCCGCCCCCGCGGATCAGGACGATGATCTCTTCACGGCAGGTGCCGATCGCCTCCGCCAGACGGGCCGGATCGTTCATGGCCGTGGGAAGGCTTCTCACACGCTCGGGACGCCAGGCTCCGCCGAGCGCCTGAAGGAAATCCTCCGCCACCAGCGCGCTGGACGCCGCCGAGTGAATCAGCAGAAGCCGAGCGTCAGGCCGTGCGGGATAGGGATGAAACGCGCAGGGCAGCCCCCGCAGAACGTCCAGAACGGAACGCTCCACACGCTCCGCCCGCTGCCGCCCCGGATCATGGAGTTCCACCGCCACCACTTCGAACCGCAGGGCAACCTGCCCGCGATACTGCCGCGCCCGGAGCATACCGGTCACATGCACATGATCGCCCGGCCCCACTTCCGCCCGCGCCAGAATGGATTTCTGGACCTCAAGAGACAGGACTGTCCCGAACTGCGGGTCGATCAGGGGAAGCTGATAGTATTTGGGATAGGAATTGGGCGCGGCATCGCCAAGCTGCCCCGCCACGACCAGCGGAAAGCCCCATTCGTCAAAAGCGGCACAGATCTCGTCCAGCCGGGCGGAGAACAGGTCCTGCACCTGAAGCGGAGAGAGAACCGTCAGTGTTGTCGTATCTCCCGCCGCGGAAGATGAGCGGGAGCGTCTCGGAAAAGCGTCCATCCGTCACCATATGGAGAAAGAACAAATGTTCTTACAGGGGGCTGACGCCCTCTCACGCGATTTTTTGCCTGTTTTTCAGAAGGTTGTGGGCTGGTGAGCCGATTTGATCCCGAAGAACTGTTCGAACGCCTCGCCCGGTCGCGTTTTCGCACACGGTTCCATCTGGACGATCAGGCGCGACTCTATCTCGAAAGCCGGGGCCTCGATGCGGTCATGGAGCATGGTTCGGCCTTCATCGCCGAACGTCTCGCCCCGGCCCATCCGCCCCGCGACGGCAAACAGACCCCCATGCGCGGTCATCCGGTCTTCATCGCCCAGCATGCTACCGGTTCGTGCTGCCGGAGTTGCCTGTCCAAATGGCACGATATGGCGCCCGGGAGGCCCCTGACATCCGAGCAGCAGGCGCAGATCCTGCTCGTGCTTCGGAGCTGGATCGAGCGGGACTTTGGCCGGACCGTTCCCAGCAGCCCGGCGCAGGGGGCGCTGTTCTGAGAGCGTTCAGTCAGGCTGGCGACGCGGTACGAACCGCTCCGCTGCGAAAATCAGCAGCAGCGCGGCTGCGCCCAATACGATCTGCGAGCGCGTCTCGGGCTGGATCAGCATGGCGATCAGTGTACAGCCGATCAGAACCAGCGCGACATACGCCTTCCACGATGAGTCCTGCACCAGCTTCAGACGTCCTGCCACGATCATGGTGTTGTTGAACACCATAAAGCCGCCCGTCAGACTGACCAGCAGGCCAAAGATCAGCGTCGGCGAAAGAACGGCCACAGCCGCCACAAGAATGGACGCCAGCGCGCTGACCAGAATGGCCCGGCGCGGCAGTTTCGTGGACGCATCCACGGTCAGGAACAGCCCCGGAGCGGAGCCGGATTCCGCCAGTTCGTACAGGATGCGGGACGTTACATAGATCCCGGAATTGAGGCTGGAGAGCGCCGCCGTCATGACCACGAGCGCCAGCGCCACATCCGCAAACGGCACATGCAGCCGGTGCAGCACCAGCAGGAACGGCGAATACCCCGGCACCACATCGCTCCACGGCACCAGACACAGCACCAGAGCGATCGAAACGATATAGAATCCGCCGATCCGCAATGCGATGGAGCGCGTGGCCCGGACGATGTTCTGCTCGGTGTTGTCGGATTCAACGGCCGCAACGGTGGAAATCTCGCTGCCCCCCATGGAGAACAGGATGGTCGGGATCACCGCCAGCAGCGCCAGCCAGCCATGCGGCAGAAGGCCACCATGCGCGAACAGGTTCTCATGCACCGGAATGGGGCGGCTCAGCAGGGCCCAGACGCCGATCCCGATGAAGCTGACGATCGCCAGAACCTTGATGGTGGAAAACCAGTATTCAAATTCGCCATAGCCCTTGACGGACATGAGGTTCACGCCGGTCATCAGCCCCATGATGAGAATTTCCAGCACGGCATAGGGCAGCGGAATATAGGGCGCGAGCATCGTCGCCACTGCAATGACTTCCACCGCGATCGCAATGATCCATGTCAGCCAGTATGCCCAGCCCGCCACGAACGCGGCCCGGTTTCCCAGAGAATACTGGATCTGCCCCAGAAACGAGGCCCGCCCCGGCACCTTCAGCGCCAGATCCCGCATCATCAGATTGACCAGGAACACCAGCGTTCCCGCCAGAGCATAGGAGAGCAACACCGCAGGGCCGCCCAAGGACAGGGCTGCGGACGCTCCAATGAAATACCCCGCCCCGATCACGCCACCAAGAGCGATCATGACGACGTGGCGCGTGCGCAGACTGTGGGCGAGCTGGTCGGGCTGGCTCATGGACAAAAGACTTCCTGCTGTGGACGAAATGGCGGTTTCAGACCGGAAGATCCCTGTTGTCCTCCAGGGTTTCCATGGTCATGTACGAGGTGATGGCATCAAGCTCCACCTTGCTGATGATCTGCTGGTACACACGATCGAAATCGTTCATGTCGCAGGCCACCACCTTCAGAAGATAGTCGTATTCGCCCGCGATCCGATAAAAATCAACAATGTTCGGGATCGAACCGACCACCTTGCGGAATGTTTCAAACCATTCACGCGAGTGATGGCGCGTCCGCATCAGCACGAAGACCGTCAGGGTCAGGCCCAGCGCGGACGCATTGAGCCGCACAGTGTCATGGGCGATCACGCCATCCTCGCGCAGGGCGTTCAGCCGCCGCCAGCAGGCATTCTGCGACAGGCCGACCTTTTCGGCGAGTTCGCGCTGGGAGGGGGTACCCTGCTTTTGCAGGATTCTCAGGATCGCTCTGTCCGTCTGATCGAGTTTTCTGGCCATATCGCATCATATGACCACAAAAAGGATTTTTCACCTTCAAAAAAGAAGCGGTTTTCACCCGTTCCATCGGTCTATCGTCCTTTCATCACGCACGGGGAAAACATCGCGCCATGGAAACGATCGGCAATCTCGACAACAGCACGGCCATTCTTGAGCAGTTCGAGCAGACACTGCGCAACAACGGGCTGAGCGCGCTGGCCAAGGGTGTGATCGGGGATGGCGCGAAGTTCTCGACGCCGTTCGGCACGCAGTCCCTGCTCTATGCTGATTACGTTGCTTCCGGCCGTGCGCTGAAGCAGATCGAGACGTTCATCATGGACGAGATCCTGCCATTCTACGCCAACAGCCACACCGAAGCATCTTTCTGCGGTGCCTACATGACGCGCCTGCGCAACAGCGCCCGCGCCATGATCGCCCAGCTCTGCCACGCCCCTTCCCCCGATTTCACGACCATCTTCATAGGCAACGGCGCCACGGCCGGGCTGAACCGTCTGGTTCACCTGCTGGAAATCCCGACCCTGTGCGAAGCCGGAAAGCGACCGACCGTTTTCATTGGCCCTTACGAGCATCACTCCAACATCCTGCCCTGGCGTGAAAGCGGTGCGGAGATCGTCGAAATCCCCGAGGCGACCGAAGGTGGTCCGGATCTGGATGTTCTGGAAAAGGCGCTGAAAGCCTGCCCGGCGGATCGGCTGAAGATCGGCTCCTTCTCGGCTGCGTCCAACGTGACGGGCATCCTGACGGATGTGAATGCGGTCACGGTCCTGCTTAAGCGTTACGGCGCTCTGTCCATCTGGGATTATGCCGGAGCTGGGCCTTACTGCCCGATCGACATGCAGGCGGGCACGCCGTTCGAAAAAGATGCGGTTGTCGTGTCCTGCCACAAGTTCATCGGTGGCCCGGCGGCATCAGGCGTGCTGATCGTACGCAATGCCGCCATGCCCCGTACGACGCCTGTCCTTCCGGGCGGTGGCACGGTGCGCTTCGTCTCGCCCTGGAACCACGATTACACTACGAACCTTGCCGCACGCGAGGAAAGCGGCACGCCGAACGTGATCGGGGATATCCGCGCGGCCCTGGCCTTCATCGTCAAGGACGTCATCGGGGAGGCCTATATGGCGCAGCGCAACGCCGAACTGCGCGCGCGTGCCATGAAGGCCTGGAGCAGCAATCCGGCCATCGAGATCCTTGGCCATCCGACCGCCAATGCCCTTCCGATCTTCTCCTTCCGCATCCGCGATGTGAAGAATGGCGGCTTTATTCACCAGCAGCTTTTCACGCGGATGCTGTCGGACCGTTACGGCATTCAGGTTCGTGGCGGCTGTGCGTGTGCGGGCCCTTACGCGCATCGTCTGTTGGGGATTGATGAGGATGAGTCCGGGTTGATCCGCAGCGCCATTCTCTCAGGTCAGGAAATTGAAAAGCCGGGCTGGACGCGCCTGAATTTCAGCGTGCTGATGGATGACGGCAAGGTCGAGCGTATCCTCAACGCGGTCAATGAACTTGCCAGCAACCCCTGCGAGACGGCTGCGCAGTATGACTGCGACATCACCACGGCACGTTTCCGCCCGAAGGCCGCAGCCTGAAACAGGCTTGTAATCAGTCCCGTCGCAGGCCAACGTCTTTATTGCATAAACGTTACGGGACGCCTGCGATGAGACGGTGGATGGGTGTATGGGCCGCAGGGCTTCTCCTCGCGTTGGGCGGATGTGCGGCGGAAGGTCCCCTGCACCCGGCGACCGGACGCCAGTTCTCGGCTTATACGCTCGAAATCGGCTGGACACCCACCCTGAGCCGGACCGGCAGCACGAACCGTACCGATACTCTGGCGGCCCCTGCCCGAACCCTCTATCTGTGGGCTTTCAGGGGCTCCATTCCGCGGGATCTTCAGAAAGCCGGTGTTTCAGCCGATGACTGGCGCGATCGGGGATGCCGGTCCTATGGTCCGGTCCATTTCCCGCCAGTTGTTCTCCTGCCTGCCCTGCGAAAGGACATGATTGCCCTGACGCCCGGGGAAACGGACACGTCGCTGAGCTGGGACTATCAGGTCCGTGCGGCATGTCTGGGCTTTGCGCAGGAGGATTTCTTTGAGGAAGCCGCACGAACCTATACCGCTTTCAGCAACAGCCCGGCCGCAACCATTCTGAGGGGAAATGCTGGAAAGACGGTTCATCGTGACGCGCTGATCCGCGATCTTGCCGTGTCTTTGGGAAGCCGCAGGCAAGAGGCGATCCGTCTGCGCTGTGCGACCGATCAGACATCCCGGGAAGCCGTGCTCGACCGGGTTTATATCGGCATCCGGGCCCGGCGACTGGCGCTTTTTCCTGCCGCATCCTCGCTCGCGGATGAGCCGCCCACGAGCGATTCCTGTCCGGAAAGTTTTCTTATTCCTGCCCCCTGATCTCAGAAGAGATAGGCGATTTTCATGTAATAGGCGTTCGTCTCCGGCACGTTCCGGCCTTCGACGGAATGGGAATACCGTGGCGTGAACGACAGGCGCTTGGTGATGTAGAACATCGCACCGACACCCAGCGCCGTCTCACGGCTGCTGGAATTGGCGACCCACAGATTGGAGGTGTTGTCGTGCATGCCGCCACTGTTCTGCCAGTCGAGCGACAAGAACGGCTCGATGCGTGACGTGGCTTTCCAGCTGAAGCGCAGGTTCGTGTAGAACACGTTTCCAGCCGAATAACTATGATCGCCATTGCGGTGCTTGGTGGAGCTTACGACGCTGCCCAGATCGCCGTCGAAGCTGAAATGCTTCCATTCGTAATCGAAGATGATGCTCGACAGGTTAGCCCAGTAATGCATCGCCATGGAATCCCGCGTGCCGGACGGCGTTTCCATGAAGGTCTGGATCCCTAGCGTGCTGTGCTTGTTGGGCTTGAACCAGGCTGCGGGTCCAACAATCGTTGTGCCCAGACCACCCCAGTTCTGCCCATTGGCCAGCGTGTAGGCCTCGGACTGGATCAGCTCGAAAGCGAAGCTGACATGCGGGATGGCATCGAAGCTGCGGAAATGTACGTATTTCGTCATGCCGCTCCAGGTATGGCTGCCGCCCCGCGCCCGGCGCTGGCCGCCACTGTCATAGATCGAGCCGGCTGCGTTGCCGTCACCATACTGCACGACCACGTTGAACGGCTTGAAGTCCACCGGAAGGTCGTATTCGTGCGGACCGATGATGGCCAGTGGAATATCCGCGGCATGAGCGGCAAAGCCCGGAACGAAAGCAACAGCAGGCAACCAGACTGTCAGGGCCCCAAGGCGCACTCCGAGCGTGAATTTGCGACGCATGACGTGAATTTCCATAGAAATGGGTGGGAGTGTGGAGCGTGCCCGCCAGGGACACGCTCCATTCATGACCGGACGATCAGTGCGCGGCTGCGCCCTGTTCCCCGTTCAGGGTGTAGGCGATGATATAATCACCGCTGCGGGTGCCAAGGCCCCCATGACCGCCCGCGGCGATCACAACATACTGTTTCCCATCAATTTGATAGGACATAGGTGTGGCCTGTCCGCCTGCGGGCAGACGGTCGCGCCAGATGACCTTGCCGTTCGACATGTCGAAACCGCGCAGGTAATCGTCGGCCGTCGCCCCCATGAAGGACACGCCGCCCTTCGTCAGGACGCTGCCACCGATGTTGTACATGCCGGTCGGAAGCGGAAGGTTGTTATGCGTCCGGAAAGGACCCGTGTCGCGCGTGGTGCCGACGGGGTGCTGCCAGACGATCTTCTTCGTCACCAGATCGATGGCCGTGATCTTGCCCCAGACCGGTCCCTTGCAGGGAATCTGAAGCGGGTTCAGCCACGGGCTGGTGTAGGCGATGTACGGCGTGCCGTAATCGGGGGAGACGCTCAGCGCATCGCCCTTGGCTTCCGGCTTGTCGCCCTGACCGTTCCACTTCGGCAGAATGCCGGCGTTCTCGGCCTTCTGGCGATGCTCCAGACGGATCCGGAACGGCAGGTAGCTCGCATTGGCGATCAGCAGTTTGCGCTGCGGATCGATGGAAGCACCCTGCCAGTCAACCACACCATAGAATGCCGGATAGACGATCGTCGTCTTGCCAACATGCGGCGGCGTGAACTGACCTTCGTAAGCGGACTGGCGGAACTGGATGCGGCAGATCATCTGATCCAGCAGCGTCGCGCCCCACATGTCGCTTTCCTTGAGGTCCGGCGGCGTCAGGGACGGCAGGCCGACAGCAAAAGGCTGCGTCGGAGAGACATGGTCATCCGCTGCAACGCCTGCGGTCGGAACAGGACGTTCCTCAACCGGATAACCCGGAACCGGCTTGCCGGTGCGACGGTCCAGAACGAAGAACTCACCCCGCTTCGTGCTCTGGATCAGAGCCGGGATGTTCTCGCCATTCGGGCCCGGCAGATCGACCATGGACGGTCCGATGGCCAGATCCATGTCCCACAGATCGTGATGCACGGTCTGGAAGGTCCAGCGGCGTTCACCCGTCTCAATGTCGAGAGCGATCGTGGCACTGGAGGTTGCATCGTCGAACGGACGGCGCGAGCCACCCCAGTTGTCCGGCGGGGAGTTTCCGGTCGGGATGTAGAGCAGACCCAGATCCGGATCGGCCGTGTAGACGCCCCATGCGTTCGGCGTGTCACGCGTCAGTTCGTCGTTCGGGCCGGGCTTCCAGTTTTCCGGGTTGTGGCCGGCATCCCAGGCCCATTCGATCTCACCCGTGATGGGGTTGAACGCACGGATCGCACCGGACGGCTCGAAATTTGCCTGGTTGTCGAAAATCCAGCCGCCCAGAACCACGCGATCCTTCACCACCAGCGGCGGCGACGTCACGAAGTGAAAGCCATGCGGAACATGACCGAGATACTGGCGCAGGGAAATAAAGCCGTGCTCGCCGAAGTCTTCGCAGGGCTTGCCGGTTTCGGCATCAACAGCCAGCAGGCGCACGTCGCCGACCGGGGAGAAGATGCGCTTCTGGCAGGCCTTGGACCCGTCGGGAGCCTGATAGTCGTCAGCGGCCTTGTAGTAGGAGACGCCACGGCAGGCCAGATAGACGTTCGCGGCCAGATCGGCGGCAGCAGGCTTGGGATCGAACTTCCACTTCACCTTGCCGGTCTTGGCATCGAGCGCCATGACCCAGTTATGCGGCGTGCAGAGATAGAGCGTGTCATCGACCTTGATCGGGGTGACTTCAAGGTTGAACTCGTGCCCCTGATCCGGTCCGGCAACAACGCCTTCATCAGCCTTCTGGACGTCACCCGTGCGGGTCACCCAGGCGCGTTTGAGGTTGCTGACATTCGCAGGCGTGATCTGGGCCAGCGGGCTGTAGCGGTCACCACCGACCGTACGGCCATAGGCCGGCCAGTCGGCGTCAGGCGTGTCCTTGGCCGTCAGGTCGGACTGGTTGGTCGCCGCCATGCGGTCCGCCGGAAGCGTGCCGTTGATGGAATAGGACGTGAAGCAGCTCGCAATGATTGCAACCATCGCGATGGCGGCAGAGCCAAGCAGTTCGCGCTTGTCCGATACCCAGTTATGACCGGTGCGCCACACCCACGGCAGCAGCATCCAGGCTGCGATGCCGACGAGCGTGAAGAGACGGACTTCCAGACCCCAGATGTCGAACCCGACTTCAAGAACGGACCAGATGGTCGCCACCAGCAGAAGAGCCGCGTAAAGACGCGCGGCCAGCAGGGGGTTCCTGAAGCTGATACCCGCAGCCGCAAGCATCACGAGGCCCAGAAGGGCATAGAACCACGAGCCGCCGAGAATGAGGAGATATCCTCCCCCTCCCAGCAGAAAAAGCCCGACAAGTGCGAGCAGGATAGAGGTTAATGGAGACATTACCCTCTGGAGTGAAGCAGACATGACACCTCGTTCTTGCGGAAAACGAAAACCATTCTCTCTGAAATGATTTGTCTTTCCTGATCATCGGCGGAACGCGATATCGTCAGCGTCCCGTCATGGCTGTGACGGACGGAACAGCCCTGTTCGTACGTCAGGAGCGACAAGAGCCGGTGCTTATAAAAGCCCCGGATTCATGCCTGCTTTCCTTCCGTTCCACAGCACTGTACCGGAAAAGAAAGGAGCGTTACGTGACCGATGGCCTGTAAAGAAACACATCCGATGAACAACGCTTCGCCTTTTCCAGAACCCGTCATTCCCGATTGTTCTCGTCGCGGGCTATCCCGCATCGTTGAACTCTCACCCGATTGTGACTGTCTGCGTCGTACCTGTCGCAGAACTGCGACAGTCCTGCGGCACCCGGCGCCTTATGCTCCCCCAAAAGGCCTGCGATGACTGTCGCGACATCCCGCACCTCCCTTTCGGATTCATGGGCCCGGTGCTCCACGAACTATAATCTGGACCCGTCCGAACGCTGGGAGACACAGGTTCTCAGCCAGCCTGAACTGCGTTTCATCAGCGGCCGCACGGAGCGCCTGATCCAGAGCGCCCTGCCGGAAATGCAGCGTCTGCATACCCTCGTTGATCCGCTGGATTTCACGGTCCTGCTGGCCGATCCCACCGGCATCGTCCTCTCGCGCCACACGCAGCGCAGCAATCTCAGCGGATGCCGGCGATGGCGCTTTCAGGCGGGAGCGGTCTGGGACGAACAGAATGCCGGAACGAATGCCATCGGCACCTGTCTGCGGGAGGAGCGCCCGGTCATGGTCGTCCATGACCAGCACTGGCGACTGTGCTTCCGCAAGCTCACGGGCATGGCCGTTCCGGTCTATAATTCCATCGGAGAACTTGCCGGCGCCCTCGATATCAGTTCGTTCGCCGCCGAAAGCACCCTGCCCGCCGCGCCGCTCCTGATGGACGCCCTGCTGACAACGGCCCGGCGCGTGGAGGAAAACCTGTTCCATGACCGCTTTCGGCAGGACATGATCGTGACCCTCGGGCCTTCGACATCATCCTCGGCGATGCTGGTCGCTCTCGACCGGGACGGTCACATCCGGGGAGCGACCCATGCCAGCAGGCGGCACATGAACTGGCCGGAAGGCGAACTATCCAGTCTCCCGGCCCTGCTTCCCCTGCTCGACACACAGGAAGAGCCCAGCTTCCGCAAGGCAGAAGCACAGGTCATCCGCTCGGCACTCGTGACGGTACATGGGAATGTCAGCGCGGCCGCCCGCCTCCTCGGCGTGAGCCGCTCCACGCTTCACCGCAAGATCAGGATGCTTGGTCTGGATCACTGAGCCCTGACAGGGCTGCCGCGTAGTCGTCAGGCCGGAATCCGACCAGCAGGAGACCCGGCCCTTCCAGAACCGGGCGCCGGATCATGGCCGGATGCTCCAGCATGAGCGCAACAGCCCGCGCCGCATCCAGACCGTCCCGCTGCTCCGGCGCAAGCCGCCGGAAGGTCGTCCCGGCACGGTTGAGCAGCTTTTCCCACCCCAGACGCTCCACCCATCCTTCAAGCCGCGAGCGCTCCAGCCCGTCCTTCCGATAGTCATGAAAGACGAATGGAACGCCCTGCCCTGTCAGCCACGCCCGGGCCTTGCGCATCGTGTCGCAGTTGGGAATGCCGTAAATCGTGAGGGACGCGGTCATGCAATCTGTCCTTGGTTTCCGATGGAACGAGGAAGGGGCCCGACCATGAAACCACGCCCCTGCTGTTCCCACAAATCCGTCAGAAGATGTCACGGATAGTCACATTTTGTCGGAAATATCAAAAAACGGTTGTTAGTTTTTTCCTGAAGTGCATAGTTAACAAACTATTAACCACATCATTGTGGAGCGGACACATCATGAGCGAACAGACAGTCACATCCGGCCGGACAGTCAGCGGCATCAAGGTTTCCAAAGGCGACACTCTGGTCGTGTCCTCTGGCGGAAGCGCCGTTTCGACTACTGTCCTCGATGGTGGGGCCGTCAGCGTCCTCGGTGGCGGTGTCATTTCCGCCACCACGATTTCCGGCGCCGCCGACACCGAGGACCAGAACCAGTCCGTCATCGTCCGCAGCGGCGGTTCCGCCGTGGATACGACTGTTTTTCATGATCAGTTCATTGTCCTGAACGGCGCGTCCGCATCAGGTGTCGTCCTCAACGATGGCGGCATGACAGTTCAGGGCACCGGCTCCGCCACCAATGTCACCGTAAATTCGCAGGGCAACTACGCGGTCTATGTCGATGGCGGCACGATGACCAATACCGTCATCAACAGCGGCGGCGGCATGATCGAATACAGCGACTCCGGCGACACGACCGGCAAGGGTGGCTCGTCCTACAACACGGTCGTCAACAATGGTGGCTTCGATCTCGTTCTGAGTGGCAGATCCGTCAACGAGACCGTCAACACTGGCGGTTATGAACAGCTTTACGCTCATGGCATTGCAAGCGGTACGACCCTTTCCGGCGGCAAGCTCTACGACGCGGGAACGGCCCTCGACACCACCATCAGCGGCGGCACCCTGACAGTTAAGGCCGGTGGCGTTGCATCAGGCACGCAGAACACCAGCGGCTGGTCCGTCGTCGAGACCGGTGGCGTCACGAGCGGGGCCGTTATCAATGGCCGCGCCGCCTTCCAGAGCGTTGCCTCGGGTGCCGTGGACTCCGCATCCTCCATCATCAACGGGGCCAAGGAATGGCTGTCCGGTACCGCCATCAATGACGTGGTTTCCGGCGTTGGCGAACTGCACATCGCATCCGGTGCCATCGCGTCCAACACGGCCGTCAGCACCCATGGCCATGAATATGTCAGCGCGGGCGCCGTCGCCTCGGGCACGACCCTGTCCTATCAGGGCATGGAATTCGTGGACGGAACCTCGCAGGCCGCCACGCTCTCGACCAACAGCCTCCAGATCGTCAATGCTGACGGCCTGGCCAACAATGCCACGCTTTCCACCGGCGCAGTCCAGTACGACAACGGGATTTCCCAGAACACCGTGCTGAACGCAGGCGGCACAGAAGTCGTCGGCCAGTATGCCATTTCCTTTGAGACCACCATCAACAACGGTGGTGTCGAAAAGATCAATGCCAGTGGCACTGGCGTCAGCGAGACCGTCAACAAGGGCGGCGTTCTCGACGTCCTGTCCGACGGCAAGACCTATAATGCCAACGTGGCCGGCGGCACGGAGACGGTCGAAGCCGGTGGTCGCAGCGTCAGCACGAACCTGCTCAGCGGCAGCGAAGTCGTCAGCGCCACCGGGCAGGCTCTTAACACGGCCGTAAGCGGCGGTACGCTCCTTGATGCCGGCATTGCGGACGGAACCACCATCACGGGTGGCTCCATGACGGTTGCCAGCGGCGGCTTTGCCAACGCCACGACCGACACCAGGGGCAACATCACCGTCCAGTCCGGCGGTTCGACGGTTGGCACGCTCCTCAGCGGTGGTCAGGCTTTCGAGACGGTTCAGGCCGGTGGCGTCGAAAACGGTGCGACCGTCATTCGCGGTCATGAGTGGGTTGCAGGATCCGCCTTCGGCAACAGCGCCACGACGCTTGGCAAGATCGACGTGCTCTCCGGCGGCTATACCAGCGGCAGCACCATCACGCGCCATGCTCACGAGACGGTCAGCGCAGGCGGCACCGCCGTTGGCACCGTCCTCGATCAGCAGGGCATGGACTACGTGCAGGGCGCCTCCATCAGCGCCACGCTCAAGGGCGGAAGCCAGCAGTTCATCAGCGCGGGGGGTACGGCCAGCGAAACGACGGTCGGCAGCGGTTCCACCCAGTATGATGGCGGCCGCACCGATCACACGGTCCTGCAGAAAGGTGCGTTCGAGACGGTCCTGTCAGGCGGCGTCGCTGACGAAACCACTGTCGCTTCCGGTTCCTGGCTGACCGTGGACGCGGGTGGCGAGATCGACGAGACGATTCTCGCAGTCGGTGGCCATATCGACATCGACAGCCTCCAGTACGCTGGCGTGGCCAAGGCCGCCATCAACGGCGACACCCTTGTCGTTACCGAAGGCGATGCGAGCTACACCATCGATCTCGAAGGCGATTATTCCGGCTACCATGCCGATCTGACCGAAGACCGCGATGGCAGCACGGTTGTCACGCTCGCCAAGGGCAGCGAGATCTGCTTCCTGCCCGGCACAATGATCACGACGCCCTCCGGTACCACGGCCGTCGAAGACCTGCGCATCGGCGATGAGGTCACAGCCTGGGTGGACGGCAGCCCTGTCAGCCGCAAGGTCACATGGGTTGGCAGCAGGCGCGTCCGTGCGCAGGGCGGCGCCTCGGCTGACCTCTCCGGTCATCCGGTGCGTATCCTCAGGGATGCGATTGCCGCGAACGTGCCGAACAAGGACCTGCTGGTCACGCCGGAACACTGCCTCTTCATCGATGGCCGTTTCGTCCCGACCCGCATGCTCGTCAATGGCCGTTCCGTGTTCTACGACCGCTCCATCAGCGTCTATGACTACTTCCACCTCGAGACGGAAAACCACTCCGTCATCATGGCGGACGGCATGCTGACCGAGAGCTATCTCGACACCGGCAACCGTCGCACCTTCATCCAGCACGGTGAAGTCGCAAGCCTCGGTGGCCGTCAGAAGAGCTGGGAGCAGGACGCCGCAGCAGCTCTGACCGTGGATCGCGCAACGGTGGAGCCGATGTTCCGCCAGATTGCGGACCGCGCCATCGCTTCCGGTCTGGACAGCCATGAGGCTGCTGCCGAACTGACGCAGGATGCGGACCTGCATCTCGTGGCCGATAACGGCACGGTCATCCGTCAGAGCCGCGAGGCCGCTGGCCGGGCGATCTTCATGATTCCCACCGAGGTGACGGCAGTCCGGATCGTCTCCCGCACGGCCCGTCCGTCCGAGACGGCTGGACCGTTTGTTGATGACCGTCGTGAACTGGGCGTTCTGGTCGGCGATGTCGTCCTGTACGACTCCCGCGCCACGCGCTCCATCACGTCGCATCTGACCCAAGCCGATCTCGAAGGCTGGCAGGTCGCCGACGACGCTACCTGCCGCTGGACGGCTGGCAATGGCCTGCTGACGCTCGGTGAGCGCGACCAGGACAGCCTCGCCCTGCTCTCCATCGAGATCTGCGCCGCTGGCCCGTATCTCGCGGACAGCGCAGTCGAGACGGCCGCGCAGTTCGCCTGATCCTTCAGGCTCCGCGGCGTTCCTTCATGGAATGCCGCGGGAGAGAACAAGAAAAACCCGGGAAAGGCCCTCGCCTCTCCCGGGTTTTTTCATGCCTGCTGAAACAGGGCAGGTTCAGTTGTTCCAGTGAATGCCCGGAAGCGGCTTTTCCAGTTCCGAAATCGGCTTGATGGTCCGGCAGTTCCCGCGCGGCTTCACACCCTTGAGCAGGCTGAGCGCGAAAGGCACCGAGTCATCGGCCGAGACATTAACCGCCCCGTTATGGGTCAGACCCGGATACTGCTTCCAGGTCACGGATGTTCCGGTATCGCACATCGCGGCAACCGCATTGTACTGCTGGGCCACTCCGGCTTCGTCATCCGCAAGGCCCGTACCCACGAAGACCGGCATCTTGAGATGCGCGTCCGGGATGGTGAAGGCCGTATCGAAGCCCTGTTCCAGCGGTGAGCGGTCGCCGGTGAAGACGTTCTCTTCCGTCATGTCATGGGCATCCGTGTATTTGAACAGATCGCCCAGGCAGGACTGACGGGCCTGATGGGAAAGGTCTTTTCCCTTCTCCGTCATGTACTGCCGCACATCCGCCTCCGGATGCAGGCTCGTCATGGAGCCTTCAACCGTCAGGATACCGTAAGATGCCGACATATGGGGGGATTCCGGGTTCCCCCGCGTAATCTGCGGGTGAGCCGTTTTCGCCGGGACATGAAATGCGATCACGACACCCGTCGCCACCGTGCCCAGAACATGCAGGTCCGGCGCGTATTGCGGGGCGAGCCAGCCCGTTCCAAGCGCGGCTCCTCCCCCCTGTGACTGCCCCACGAGGATGATCTGATTGCGCAGCGTGCCCTTATACTGCTGAAGGGACGCCCGCAGCCCGTTCAGCACGCTGTACCCTTCGGGGCGATACATCAGATACGGATGCGGCCCCGGTGTTCCCAGCCCCTGATAGTCACTGGCGACCACCGCAAAGCCTGCCGCCAGCCAGCGATCCAGATAAGCCCGGTCCCGCGAGAAATAGCCGCGCCATGACGGAGCGCAGATATCGGCAATTCCGGTCGTGCCATGTTCCCAGGCCACGATCGGCCAGCCCCCTTTCGGCGGCGTGCCTTTCGGGAAAATGACCTGCCCGGACACAGCCACGGGCGACGGATCACCGACACCACTGACGGAGGTGTAGAGCGTGCGAACGGCCTGTCCAGCATTCTCCGGCAGGTGCTTGCCCTGAATCTCTTCGGTGCGGATCATATTGCCCGGCCCGGACGGAAGCTGCGCTGGCGGCTGGTAGAAGGCGCTGACGCCACCGTCTCCATGCGGACGGTCCGGCTCGGCCACGGCAACCGACTGTTTTGGAGCCGGCTGGGGCGTCGTACAGGCAACGAGCGATCCCAGTGCGCTGGCACACAGGAAAAGGCGGGCAGGAAACTTCATGATGTTCTCCAGCGAATGGGAAGAATGTCGCTAACTGTCAGAAAAGACTTACTGGCCGAGGGCGACGCCGTCACGATGCGGATCACCCCAGCCGCTCAGTCCATCCGGGCCAATGGTGATGGCCTGCACGGCTGCGTTCATCACGGCAGCATGGGGGTGATGGCCCATGCTCTCAAGAGCAGATTTCAGCTCTGCGGCTGACGTGCCGTGTTCCAGCTCTTCCGCGCGGTTCTGCGCGCCGATGCGCGGCTGTTCGATGGCCGTGCGGATGTTCTGGCCCCAGGCAAGATGACCAACCAGCGTCTGCACCACGGAATCAATGATCCGTGCGCCACCGCCAGCGCCGACGATCACTTCAGGCTGCCCGTCCTGTCCGAACACGATGGTTGGCGCCATGGTCGTGATCGGTCGCTTGCCGGGAACTGCGATATTGGCGACCGGCTGCCCGTCCACGACAGGATGCGTCGCAAAATTGGTGATCGCGTTGTTGAGGACGACGCCGTCCACCACGATATCCGCCCCGAAATTGAGGTTGATGGTCGTGGTAAAGGACAGCGCATCCCCGGCAGCATCACGGATGGCGAGATGCGTCGTGGCGGGCACTGTCATGGCATCGGACGCTGGCAGACTGGCCAGACGGCTCTTCAGCACACCCGGACGAACCTGCCCTGCCGCCTCACCTTTCGAGACGAGAGCCGCACGCGCGTCCAGATAGGCCGGGCTCAGCAGTTCGTCCGTTGCAACGGGGGTGTAGTCTGGATCGGCAGCGTATTTGCGGCGGTCGGCCTCTGCCAGACGCGAGGCTTCGAGCAGAAGATGCGCGGCTTCAACGCTGCCGGGGCGGTACTGACCGATTTTGAGACGATCAAGAATCGCAAGCTGCTGAAGCACGGAGAGACCACCCGCGACCGGCGGAGCGGCGGAGCAGATGCGGCGACCAAAGGCCTCGACACAGAGCGGCGCGCGTTCGCGGACCTTGTAAGACGCGAGATCCTTCGGTGTGATGTGTCCCGGATAAGGCCCTGTCGCCACGGCGGCGGAGATTTTGCGGGCGAAAGCAGGCCCGTAGAAGTAATCCGCACCCTTTGCCGCCACCTGCGTCAGCGTCTCGGCCAGTGCCGGATTGTGCAGGATCGTGCCTTTGGGCAGCGGATGGCCGTCCGCGTCGAAATAGGCCTTAAAATTGACTTTCTGCGCCAGTTCCGGGCGTTCCGTCAGGACAAGATGCAGATAACCGGGCATCGCATAGCCATTGCGGGCCGTGATGATGGCGGCCTGAAACAGATCGGCCCAGGGGAGTTTGCCGTAGCGCTTATGCAGAAGCTCCAGCGTCCGCAGCGTGCCCGGAACGGCCACAACACGCCCGCTGCGTTCCAGCAGAGTGTGAGGAATGGCCTGTCCGTCGGCGTCATGCGCGTAATCCTGCGGCACGACGGCGGGAGCCGCCGCCAGACCGTCATAGAACGAGAGCTTTCCAGCGCTTTTGTCCCAGTACAGGATCGTGGAGCCGCCCCCCAGACCTGAAGCCTGCGGCTCGACAACTGCCAGCATCATCTGTGCCGCAATGGCCGCATCAACCGCGCTGCCACCGCGGCGGATCACATCCATCGCGGCCTGCGAGGCCAGCGGATTGGCGGTGGCAGTCATGGATGTCGTGGCCGTGCTGGGCTGAGCAACCGGAACCGTGCTGACAGCCGGATGATCCGTCTGCGCACACCCGCCCAGCGCCAGTGTCTGCACCAGTCCCATCATGCCGAACACTCCGCACAGACTGGCCCGGCGCCGACTGAAAAGACGGTTGCGAGCCAATGGACGGGATGCAGGAAATGCTCTGGAATGCATGATGCAGCACATACTTTCATGGTCGGAACGGAAAACATCGTAACAGGATCGTTACGGCCTTCAATCGCCCCGATAAATGCTGCTATGATGGAAACATTATCAACCAACGGTTTGCAATGAACGTTTTTCAGGCCATGACCACCTTCATGGCGGTCGTCGAGACAGGCAGCATGACCGCCGCCGCAGAACGCTGCGGGATTTCCCCCACAATGGTGGGCAATTACGTGCGCCTGCTGGAGGAGCGTCTGGGCACGAGCCTCCTGCGCCGCACGACGCGCCGACAGAGCCTGACGGCGTTCGGGGCCGTCTATTTCGAGAAATGCCAGTCCATCCTCAACCTGCTGGATGAAACCGAGCATCTGGCACAGGCCGCACAGACCCTGCCGTCCGGCACGCTAAGAGTCACAGCTCCCGTCACATACGGCACTCAGAGCGTCACGCCCTGTCTCGCCCGTTATCTGGCAGAGCATCCTTCCGTGGATGTCGATCTTGTGCTGACGGAACGCAGCGTGGATCTGACGCACGAGAAGTTCGACATCGCGATCCGTCTTGGCGTGCCCGAGCCTTCATCGCTCATGTGCCGTCGGCTGACGGATTACCGCATGACGCTCTGCGCCTCACCGGACTATCTCAGCCGACGCGACGAGCTTCTGGTTCCCCAGCAGCTCGCGACCCATGATGCGCTGGCCTTTGCCTATACGCCCTCCTCGCCCTGGCACTGGGCGCGGAATGAATGGCATTTCGAAAGCCCCAAAGGCCGAGTGACGGTGGAAATGCGGCGGCGTGGCCTGTTCAACAGCACACAGGCCATGCGACGCGCCGCCCTGGGAGGACTGGGCGTGGCGATGCTGCCGACCGATCTGGTTCAGGAGGACCTGAAGGCCGGCACCCTTCAGGCTCTTCTTCCCGATCATACCCTGCCCTCACGGCCGATCTATCTGCTCTACCACAAGGAGCGTTACAGCGCGCCGACACTGCACTCCTTCATCCAGTTCATGATGCGCCATCTCGGAGACCGTCAGGCCGGATCCGGACGGATATGAACACGAAAGGCAGATCCTTTCCGCGTTCCGGAATGACACTGCCTGTCATCGCCTCCATTCTCGGGAACATCATAGAATATTACGATTTCGTTATATATGCCTCGTTCTCCGCCTCCATCGGACGGACCTTCTTCCCAGCCGGGCTGGCGCTCTCCCAGATCGCCCTGACGCTGGCGACATTCGGCTTCACCCTGCTCGCACGCCCGATCGGCGCCATCATTCTCGGGATCTGCACGGATCGCAGGGGCCGGACATTCACGATGATCCTGTGCATCCTGCTCATGGCGCTGGGCAGCCTGCTGATTACCTTCACTCCCGGCTATGAGAGCATCGGAATTACAGCCCCTCTGCTGATCGTTACCGCGCGTCTGCTGCACGGGTTTTCCCTTGGTGGAGAGTTCGGAAGCGCCACCTCGTTCCTGATCGAGCAGGCTCCCGGCCATGAAGCCCGGGCCGCAAGCTGGCAGGCCATCGGGCAGATCCTTGCCTCCCTGTTTGCCGCGATCGTCACACTCACCCTGACGATCCTGCTTCCTGCCCGGGCTTTCGACAGCTATGGCTTCCGGATCGCCGCGGGCTTCGGCGCTCTGGCGGGACTGCTGGCGCTGGTGCTGAGATTCTGGCTCATCCGGGACCAACCCTCCTCTCCACCGGCACAGAGATCCTTCCCGTCCCCCTTCCTGCGCCGCGAAAACCTGCTGCGCATCCTAGCCGTCATGGGGGCGGTCGCCCTGGGAAGTGGCATCACCTATCTGGGCATCTACATGCCGCATTATGCCCGGCTGCATTTCCATGTCGCGGCCCCCCTCGCCTATGCGTCCGCGCTCCTGACCTATGGCGGCCAGCTTCTGTTCACGCCCCTGCGCTGGAAACTCGCCGACCATTTCGACAGGACCCACAGTATCAGGCCGATGCTCCTGTCCTGCGCATTGCTGTTCTGTCTGCCCTGGCCGATGTTCCGGCTGGTGGCGGCTTGGCCCCAGAGCATCCTGGTGATGCCACTGCTGTTCAACCTGACCGGGCTGTTCTACTTCGCCTCCCTCGACGGTTTCATCGGCATGCTGTTTCCGGACCGCCTGCGGGGCCGGGGCCTGACGATCGGCTATTCCTTCGGGGTCGTCCTGTTCGGCGGCCTCGCGCCCCTGACAAATGCCGCCCTCATGTCCTGGAGCGGGACGGAACAGGCTCCGGCGTTCTATCTGGGCCTGACCGCTCTGATCTCGGCCACGGCGATTTTCCTGTCCCGACGCCTGGTTTGAAGGCCGAACGTTCCGCACCCCCCCCCTATTGCCTGAACGCAATGGACACCCCTGATTTATGACAGACTATGAAACTATCAATTATTTCTTCGGAATGTTCTTATGATCATCTCCTTTATCTTCAGCTCCAGATTCATAACGGTATCGTAGCGTTAGTTTTTTCAGGATCCCGCCAGAAATGTCTACCCGAATCCCCCCCCTGTCAGGTCACGTGCGTCCCTGTCGACTGCCCGCGTTCTCCTTTCTTGTGGGACGAGGGAAAAAATTTCTGGCAGCCGCCACGATCCTCAGCAGCGCGAGCGCCCTTGCCGGCGGCGTGGCCTGCGCCGAAGACGCGGCGAAGAGCCCGCATGTCCACAAGCAGCCCTCGCATGCTTCCCGCCCGGTGGCCGCTCCCAGTGGAGGACAGGAATCCATCAGTGTCCTCGGACAGCGCGGTCAGGCGCCCGGCGGCGGCATGATGCGGGCGGAAAAGGCGGCACGCTCGGTCCAGTCCGTCACGCAGGCCTATATCGAGATGCAGAGCCCGACCAGTTCGCCGCTCGACCTCATCAAGAACCTGCCCAGCGTCAACATCTCCACGCCGGATCCTTCCGGCAACGAAGGCGGTTCCATCAGCAGCCGCGGCCTGTATGACAATGACATCGGCTTCCTGATCAACGGCATGCCGATCGCCAACGGTTCTTCGACGGCGGCGTCGAACTTCGTGCAGAACTACATCGACAGCAACAACATCGCTTCGGAATCCATGACGCCGGGCTCGATCTCGGTTGAAGATCCGCTGACTTCCGCCGCGGCTGGTGCGCTGAGCATCACGACGCGCGCGCCGTCGCAGAAATTCGGCGGTTTCATCTCCGGAACCTACGGGTCCTTCAACACGTCACGCGAATTCATCCGGCTGGACAGCGGCGAGATCGGTCACTCCGGCATCACCAGCTATGCCTCGTTCTCGAACATGCATTCGGATGCCTGGCGCGGTTCGGGAACCAGCGAGCGCAAGCACATGGATTTCCGGATGGACAAGAAGATCGGCGAGCGCAGCTCCATCGACCTGTTCGTGGGCTACAACCATGCCGACTATTACCAGAACCGCTATCCCACGATGGCGAACTTCTATGCGGACAAGAACGGCCAGACCGTCAAGACGCCGATCAGCTATACGGATACCTTCAATCCGCTATCACCCAGCAGCTATTATGGCGTGCATGGCTCGGACAAGGACCAGATCTATGCGTCCCTGCCGATGAACTTCGCGCTGAACCATATTTTCAGTGTCAGTGTGGTGCCGTACTATCAGCGGGCCGCCATCACGATCAACAGTGCGTCCCGCCTGCAGGAAGGACACACCTATGCCGGAACAGCCGTGCAGCAGGTCGATCTGAACGGCGACGGCCGGATCACCTCCGGCACGCGTGTGGACGTTTCCACGAATTCCATGTCAGTGAACCAGCAGGGCGGCGTCGTCGCCAGTCTCAAATGGCATGGCGACAACAATGACGGACAGATCGGCTACTGGCACGAGGAGAACTCCTATGCCCTCAGAACGCCCCTGTCGCGCATGAACCAGGTCACGGGCGCCCAGCCTTCGGACACGGATACGTCCGCCTATTATCGCACCACCAGCGGCGGGATCTATCGTTCGACCAACTTCGTCGGCTCCTACAGCCTCAATTCCGGCTTCATGGAAGACACGCAGTACTTCCTGAACCACAAGATGTCCCTGACGGGCGGAATCAAGGTCGTCTCCGAAACCCTGCGCGGACAGGACTTCCTGGCCAGCACGGCAAGCCGCTCGAACCACACCTTCGTGTCCCCGATGCCGCGCATGTCCTGGTCCTATGATTTTGCGCCGCATCACCAGATCTACATCAATGCCGAAGGGGATTTCCGCGCGCCGTCACCCGTCAACCTCATCACCCGCTACAGCACCTCCACGGGGGCCATGACGACTTCGGGTGCCAATGCGAAACCGCAGTATTCCATCAAGGAAGAACTGGGCTACCGCTATACGGGCAACGTGTTCCTGGCGGATATCAGTGTCTACAACTTCAACGTCAGTAACCGCCTGCTGTCCCTCAACACCTACAGCAACGACGTCCCGGTCAGCGAGACGCTCAACACGGGTGGCGAGACGATCCGCGGTGTGGATCTGATGCTGTCCACCAAGCCACTGTTCCACCGCTTCCGGCCGTATCTGTCGTTCGAATACCTGCATGCCACGATGGACAACAACCTGCCCATCGCAGCGGATAATGGCTCGATCGACTATCTGAAGACCAAAGGCCGCACGCCCATCATGACGCCAAAGTTCATGGGCAGCATCGGTCTGACCTATACGGAAGGCCCGTTCTTCCTCAATGCCAGCATCCGTTACACGGACAAGCAGTATTCGACCTTCATGAACGACCAGACGATGCCGTCCTATTTCTCGGACTCGCTGTCTCTGGGCTATCACCTGCCGAAGTTCTTCATCGCACAGGCGCCGGTCTTCAAACTGAACTTCACCAACCTGACCGGTCAGTACAAGCTGGGTGGCGTGTATTACTTCGCGGAAAACGCCAAGGCCACGACAGGCGTGTATGGCAACAAGATCGCCGCGGATTCCGCACCGTCCTATTACATCCAGCCGCCCTTCTCGATGATGGGCTCGCTCTCTACGAGCTTCTGAAGAAACGACGGCTCCCTCACACCGGGGGAGCCGTTTTTGGTTTCAGGCGACGAGACCGCCATCCACCAGAATGGACGCACCCGTGATGTAGGACGCATCCGGGCTGGCGAGGAACGATACGGTACGGGCAATGTCATTGACCTTACCGTAGGATTCCGTGGCCGTGAACTTGCGGATGACGGCAGCCGCCGCTCCGTCCTCGGGATTGAGGTCCGTTGCGATCGGACCGGGCTCGACGACATTCGCCGTGATACCCTGCGGACCGAGATCCCGCGCTACACCCTTCGTAAAGCCGATCAGACCGGCCTTTGTCGCCGAATAGAGCGAAATGCCCGGGAACGGCGCACGCTCACCAAAGGCCGAGCCGATATAGATCAGGCGGCCACCCGTCTTCATGTATTTCAGGGCTTCGACCGTCTCGACCATCGCAGCGCGCAGGTTAAGGTTCAGGACATCCTCGATCTGCGTGACGGTCATCTGGGCGATAGGGCCGTAAGGATAAATGCCCGCGTTGCACACGAGTGCGTCCAGACGTCCGAACGCCTCATGCGTCTTCGTGATCGCCGCGATATTGCCGTCCGTGCTGCCGCCATCGGCCTGAACGGCGACAGCCTTACGGCCCAGCGCCTCGACGTCCGATACGACTTTCTGCGCGGCCTTTTCGTTGCGGGCATAGGTGATGGCGATATCAAAGCCATCCTGCGCCAGCTTCAGCGCGATCGCTGCGCCGATGCCGCGTGATCCACCGGTAATGAGCGCTACTCTCTGGGTCATGATCCTGTTCCTTCTGACTGCACTGACGAAAGATCCGTCTTTAGCGGCCGGATCATGAGGCATTTTCGTGCCGGACCCAACCACCCCCCTGACATTGTGAAGACATCCCCCCGTCAAAGGCCTAGAACATATGTCATGTCGGAACAGCAGAACCCCACCGGGACCCATCGCGGGTGGACGGATATTGTCGCAGGTCTTTCCCTTGCCTCGGTGAATATTCCACAGGTTCTGGGCTATACGCGCATTGCGGCCATGCCTGCCGTCACGGGGCTTTATACGGTCCTGCTGCCGCTCGTGGCATTCGCGGCTTTCGGATCATCGCGGCATCTGGTCGTGGCCGCCGATTCCGCGACGGCGGCCATTTTCTCAAGCGCGATCAGCAAGATAGCGCCGCCTGCAAGCGCGCATTACATCGCGCTCCTCAGCATGACGGCGCTGCTCTGCGCAGCACTTCTGCTGGTGGCACGGGTTTTCCGGCTGGGCTTTCTGGCGGATTTCCTCTCCCGCACCGTGTTGACGGGATTTCTGGCCGGGGTGGGCGTGCAGGTCTGCATCGCAATGCTGCACGACATGCTGGGCGTGTCCGTCAGTGCACATAATCCGCTGCTGCAGGCTTACGAAACCTTCCGGCAGATCCCGCATGCGAGCCTTATGGTGGCGGGGCTGTCGGCGGTGACGGTCGGGACCCTCATGACAGGGCAGCGCCTTGCGCCGCATCTTCCAGCCGGGCTCTGCGTCGTGATCGGCAGTATCGCGCTGAGCATGGGGCTGAACCTGTCCCATCACGGTGTCCCGACACTCGGACACGTCGCGGGCGGATTACCGCATTTCGGCCTGCCAGACGTTTCATGGAACGAGCTTCTGGCCCTCCTGCCCGTCGCGGGTTCCTGCGTGTTCGTCATCATCGCGCAGAGCGCGGCCACGTCCCGGGTCTTCGGGGAGCGTTTTCATGAAACCGTGGATGAAAACCGCGATCTTCTGGGCCTGTCGGCGGCCAATGTGGCCGCAGGTCTGAGCGGGACTTTCACCGTCAATGGCAGCCCGACCCAGACAGCCATGGCTGTCCGTTCAGGCGCGCGGACGCAGGTGGCGCAGGTGACGTTCGCCTGCGTGACGCTCGTGGTGCTGCTGTTCCTCACGCGCCCGCTGGAAGCCCTGCCCCGCTGCGTTCTGGCGGGGATCGTCTTTACCGTCGCGGTCGGCATGATTGATCTGAAGAGCCTGCGCGCGATCCGGCAGGAAAGTCCGGGCGAGTTCTGGCTGGCCGTCTCGACAGCCGCCGTCGTGGTGGGCGTGGGCGTTGAGGAAGGTATTTTCCTCGCCATTGCACTGTCGCTGTTTCGCCATGTGCGGCACAGCTACGAGCCGCATACGATGGTCCTGCAACAGTCCCCGACCGCCGGAGTTCTGGAAGCTCTGCCCGCGAAGGACGGGCTGGAAAGCGCGCCGGGGCTGGTGGTGTTCCGGTTCTGCGCGGATCTGTTCTACGCAAATTCAACGCGTTTCCGGCAGGATCTGCTGAGTCTCGTGGACCATGCGCCGCATCCGGTCCGCTGCGTCGTGCTCGATGCAAGCCCGGTCACGGATATCGATTATTCCGCCGCCGCCGATCTGCGGGACCTGATTGCGCAACTGCATCAGCGCGGCATCGCGCTGATTTTCGGACGGGTGAGCGTCTACCTGCAAGCCGACATGGACCGGCATCACATCACGCAGGCGCTGGGGGCAGGCAATATCTACACCGAGCTACACACGGCGCTGAAAGCCGCCCACCAGATCCTCGGGGACACGGTTGTGCCCCCGCCGAGCGTCAGGCCTTCCTGACGAACTCGGACTTGAGGTTCATCGCACCAATCCCGGCGATCTTGCAGGCGATGTCATGCCCGTCGCCACCGTCCGAAAGGCGGATGTTCTTCACCTTGGTGCCGCCCTTGACGACCATGGACGAGCCCTTGATCTTCAGATCCTTGATGACCGTCACGGTGTCGCCATCCGCCAGAACATTGCCGTTGGCATCACGGATCTCGCCGGAAGCCTCGCTGCTTTCCGCTGCCGTCTCGGCCGGGTTCCACTCATGCGCACATTCCGGGCACATCCACAGCGCACCATCCGGATAAACATGTTCGCACCCGCAGACCGGGCATTTCAGATTACTGTCCATGATGACCTTTTTCCGTTTGTGGCCGGACACTACTGCACGCAGTCCGTATTTCAAAACGGGGAGCGACCATTTTCATAACCTGTTCGTTCGACATGGACCGCGCTATCAACAGGCAGACATAGATTGCCACGCTGATGGAAAGACTGTTCCGATGTCCGACGCTACGCCCCAGCCCGTTGCCGCACCCTTGACCCGGGCCGCCATTTTTCTGGTCCTGAACATCAATCCCGGCACGGATGCGGAAAAGACCATCCTCAGCCTGTGCGCAGACCTTTCAGGCCTACGCCGCACGGTGGGTTTCCGGGACCTGAACGGACAGCTTTCCTGCGTTCTCGGCTTTGGCTCTGCCGCCTGGGACCGTCTCTTTCCCGGCCCGCGCCCGAAGGAACTGCATCCGTTTCAGGAAATCAAAGGCGTCCATCACGCCGTCTCCACGCCCGGCGACATGCTCTTTCACATTCGCGCCACGCGCATGGACATGTGCTTCGAGATGGCCAAGCTGGTCATGGACCGCCTGCGCAGCGTGTGCACGGTTGTCGATGAAGTCCACGGCTTCAAGTATTTCGATGACCGGGACCTGATCGGCTTCGTGGACGGCACGGAAAACCCCGAGAACGCCGCAGCCTGCGAAGCTGCCATCATTGGCGATGAAGACGCGGGGTTCAAAGGCGGCAGCTACGTCATCACCCAGAAATACTTCCACGACCTCGACGCCTGGAACACCCTGCCGATCGAGATGCAGGAAAAGATCATCGGCCGCAAAAAGCTCTCCAATGTCGAGCTCGATGATGCGACCAAGCCTGCTTACGCCCATAACGCGCTGAACGTCGTGACGCGCAACGGCAAACAGGTTGATATCCTGCGGGACAACATGCCGTTCGGTGAAGCCGGCAAGGGCGAATTCGGCACCTATTTCATCGGCTATGCCCGCTCCCCGTCCGTGACCGAGGAAATGCTGCACAACATGTTCGTCGGCAAGCCGGAAGGGAATTACGACCGCCTGCTGGATTACAGCCGCCCCGTCACGGGCACGCTGTTCTTCGTCCCGTCAGCCGATTATCTGGACGATATCGACGCCTGAGCCCGCAGGCAGCTCTGAAGATCCGGAAGATCAGTCGTGTTCCAGATAGAACTCGATGGGAACCGTCAGGGAGAGCGGATCGCCCTTGATGCTGTCGGGCGGGATAGGCAGCGGTTCGGCCCGGCGGATCAGGGCCAGCGTCTCCGCATCCAGCAGGTCATACCCTGCGCTGCGTTTGAGACTGGCACTCAGGACATGCCCTTTGCGGTCCATGACGAAATGCAGCAGGGACGTGCCTTCCTGATGCGTGGACTGTGCGGCTTCCGGATAGCGCTTGAACCGCTCCAGACGCGCCAGAAGCTCACCCTGCCAGGTCACGGGATCATGCGATGCATGACTCGACGTGGTGGCCGAAGCAGCACTCGGGCTGGTCGTAGGGGGCGCCTCCACATTGCGTGGGGCCGTGGTCTTTTCCGCAGGCGGCGCCTTCACCGGAACGGGCGGGAGCGGCTTGTGCACACTCGGCTTGTACGGCTTGATCTTTTCCGTTTTGGGTACCGGGACCGGGGGGTTGGGCGCGGGGCTTGGCGGGGCTTCGACCTTAGGGGGATCTTCCGGCTGCGGCTCCGTGAAGGCCACCGCCTGCTGCGGACCGGGATCGACATCCTGCTGCGGGGCCGGAACCGGCGCGGGGACAGGCGCAAGATCAATGCTGATCGCAGCCGGAGGCGGTTCCGCCGCCAGAAGGGGCTGGGGATGCGCGGACGTCACCGCCCAGAACAGGACAGCCCCCGTAAGGGCGACCACACCAAGGGCTGACCCGCCCCAGAGCCGTGCGCTCCGGCGGTCTTCCACACGGCAGGTCGCGGCATACCACTCCCGAAACCTTGGCAGCGGCACGTTTGCAGAGACCAGCCCGTCTGACATCAGGGCGTCGTTCCCGTCGTCTGGCCTTGTGTCGTCTGGCCCTGCAACGTCACGAGAGCCACCTTGAGATAGCCCGCGCTTCTCAGATGATCCATGACGTCCATGAGCGTGCCGTAATCCACGGTCCTGTCGGCGCGCAGGAAAATGCGTTCGTCACGGTTGCCCTTGGTTGCGGCGGCGAGCGCTTCCGTCAGTTGGGCAGCGGGCACGTCGTTTTCACCAAGGGCCAGATTGTGATCCGCCTTGACGGTCAGGAACACGGGCTCGTCCGGCCGGGGTGCCGTCTGCTGAGTGGAGGACGGAAGATCGACGGGCACGTTGACGGTCGTAAGCGGGGCCGTGACCATGAAAATCACGAGCAGCACCAGCATGACATCGATGAACGGCGTGACGTTGATTTCGTGCGCTTCAAGCACGGTTTCGTCCGCGTGACGGATCCGGATCGCCATGGAAGTTTACTCTGCCGCAGCCAGCGTATCGCGACCGAAGCGAAGCACCTTGCCGCCATTGATCCCACGCGCCAGATCCCGCGACACCAGCCGCATCACCAGTGACGTCAGGTCCGCGACACAGGCGCGACAGGCTGCCGTCTGACGGGCGAGATGATTGTAGATGACCACGGCCGGAATGGCGGCGACGAGACCGAGTGCCGTGGCCAGAAGCGCTTCGGCAATGCCCGGCGCCACGACCGCGAGGCTGGTGGCATGGGCGGCCGCAATGCCCGTGAAGGACGACATGATGCCCCAGACCGTGCCGAACAGGCCGACGAACGGAGAGGTCGCGCCAATGGTCGCAAGAACGCCCGTCCCCCGCATCAGGCGGCGGCCCTCCGCCGCTTCCAGCCTTTCAAGATGCAGCACGATGCGCTCCTTGATGCCTTCGCGGTCACCCGGAATATCCTGCGAGCGCTGACGCTCCACTTCGGCGGCCATGACCATTGCATGCGCGATGCCGGAGCCCGAACCGGTGCGCGTCCATTCCTCGCCGATATCCAGCGTCTCGGCATCTTCGAGCGTGATTTCCGACTTTTTCAGCCGGGACCGAAGGCGCTGCAGTTCGATGGATTTGGCAATGAAGATCGTCCAGGTCACCAGCGATGCGATCGCCAGAACCGTCATGACGCCCCGCACGACCGGTCCAGCGTCCAGAAACATCTGCCAGGGGGAAAAGGTTAGGGACATCACGGCACCTGTACGGACTGCGGGAAGACGGGACTTACGGTAATGAGAGTCATTCTCACTATCAAGAATGATTCGCCCCTCTTCCATGTTTTATCGTGTCCGCGTCTTCCCCGGCACGAACATGAAAAAGACCCCGGTCCGACCGGGACCCTGCCTCAGTTCGGTCTCCGGGCGCCCCCTCCGGAGCCTGATCCCTCCCCGGAATTACCCTGCGGCTGTTGTAAGGCCGCGACCACTGCATCATTGACGGGACGTCCCGATGCCTTTGCAATGTCCCCAAGGGTCTGTTCAACTGAACCGACTGTATAACCCTTCGACTGAAGACGGTGGACAAGACCCTCCCCATCCATATGGATCAGGGGAGCGATCTCCGACAGCGGCGCATGTTCCAGAACGGGCAGCGCGATGGACGCCGTGCGCCTGTTGCCCGAATGACCGCCGGGCCCCTGGAAAAAGAAGGGAACGCAGGCCGCAAAGGCGATGATCAGCGGCACAAACAGTGTCCTGCGTCGGGCATAATTGACCAGCGACGTCCAGTTCTTCACCAGATGAAGGATGAAAGGCGCCAGAAGCACCATGCTCAGCCATTCGTGGATGGGATGGAACGCTATCGGCGCCCAGTGGAAGAACATCGCTACGCCCGTTACGGCAGAGACGATGAAGAACCCGGTCGTCAGCGGGGTTCCATAACGGTTCATAAACGTTTTGAACATATTTCTTTCTTGTACCGGCTCAGGACCGGACGCAGGTTGAAATGAAACAGGAGTAAATCATCCGGGCAAACAACAACCGATTTCGAGCCCTGTCCCCACGAACGCTAGCACGCCCGGCAGCATCAGGCACCGGCTCAGAACAGCCTGAAAGGCTGGCTTGCGCGCATGGGGCCGGATCAGATGGAGCACGGCATCGGACACACCCCCGACCGCCACGTCCAGAGCCTTTTCGAACGCTTCCGCCGCCACACGCCATTCATCGCCCCCCGAGGAAAGACGCTCCAGGGCAAGACGTCCCAGATTGAGCCAGGCCCAGCAGTCACCGCCCTCGGCCGCCGCCTGATAGAACTGACGGGCGCCCTCGACATCCGGTTTCCCTGACGGTGGGGGACCTTCTTCATGCATGATACCCAGCATGTTCAGGGCCTTGACGTTTCCGGTCCGGGCGGCATCCACATAAAGCTGGTAAGCCCGCTGTTCATTCTTCGGCACCCCCTCCCCTATCAGGAAAAGATCGGCCAGATTGAACATGGCCCACCCGTCTCCGCCTTCGATCGCAGTTTCAAAGCAGCGTGCCGCCATGGCCGGATCACGCTTCACCCCCCAGCCCCGTTCATAGGCACGGCCGAGCATGTTCAGCGCCACGGGATGTCCACTGCGTGCGGCAATTCCGAAACAGGAAAAGGCGTCTTTCTGACGCCCCGCATCAAGATGGCTCTGCGCCAGAATGAGCTGTGCCTTCACCTGTTCTGGAACAGGTGAAGGCACAGAGTGGGACACCCTGTTATCCTGACAGTCTCCTGACACTGATGACATCTCGTTCCTCTTGAGGCCCGGTCTTTCATGAAAGCTGAAAGACCGGGGATTTTCAGGATATGCGGCCTGATCAGAAACCGATGCCGAAATTGCCCATGAACGTCCGGCCGGACTGCGGCACGGCACGTCCCGTATTGAAGGCCGAGGCATAGTTCAGATGATCGGACAGGTTATTGGCGTTGAACTGCACATGATACCGGCCGTACTGGTAGGAAATCATGGTATTCAGCGAGAAGTTGTAGGGCATGCGGGCCGTGTTCGCCTCGTTCGCCCAGTACCCGGAACTGTACTGTGCGCCCCCGCCAGCCGTCAGCCTGCCCTGCCCCGGCTTGAGCAGCAGAGACGACAGGTCGTAGGTGCTCCAGACCGAGAAGTTGTTGTGCGGAAGCTGCGGTGCCTGCTTGCCCTGTGTCGTCGTGGCATTCGTAACCTTGCCGCCCATGTAGGAATAGGCCGCGTAGATTTCCCAGTCCTTCGTGATCTTGCCCGTGAGGCTCAGCTCCGCCCCCCGGATCTCACGCCCGGTTCCCGCATCCTGGAAGCCGGTAATGACGTTTCCGCTCTCGTCGTAGGTATAGGAGTTGTTCTGCTCGATCTGATACAGCGCCGCCGTCATGCCCAGATGCTTGTTGAGGAAGTCCATCTTGGTGCCGACTTCGAACAGATCGCTCCGCTGCGGCTTGAGATCCCGTCCATTGGACGTGACATCGGCCGAGGTCGCCTGACTGGTAACCTGCGACGACACATCCGTACCGACCGGCTTGTAGGACCGTGAGAACGTGAAATAGACGGTCTTGCTGTCATCCACGTCATACATCAGGCTCGCAGACGGGCTGAACCGGTTGGATGACTGGGACTGCACGCCCGCAGACGCTGCTGCCGCGCTCCAGTAGGTGCTCTCGTAACTGTCCCAGCGGAACGTCCCGAACAGGGACAGCCGCTTCGTGATATGGATCCTGTCCGCGAAGAAGAGACCCAGATCCCGGAAATCTGCCGTCCGGTGTCCCGAAGACGGCCAGGTGATGTAAGTGCCCGGTGAAGTATAGTACGGATTGCGCAGGCTCTGGTCGTTGTGCCGGTTCACGTATGTTCCCATGATCCGGTCATCCTTGGTGTAACTGATGTCCACACCCGTGCTGATGTCGTGGCGCAGGAAACCCGTTCTGAACTTCACCCGCGCCATCATGACATTCTGGATCCCCCAGCCGTCCTGATTATAGGCCACCCCGCCGCCCGCACCGTAAGGCAGCGTCGGATTTCCGCCCGCAAGGAACGACGTGACACAATCTCCGGTGCAGGCACTGGGCGTCGTTGCGGAATAGTCACGATGATAGTGCGTAAAGCGCGTATCATTGTTGAACGTCAGCCAGCGCGCGATTTCTGACGAAAACTTCGACGTCGCCATGTGAATGTTCGAGCGGTCCATGTTGAAGCTGCGCACATAAGTCGTATCGCGGTTCAGACCATGGCTCGTGATCGGCGAATAGATTCCGCCAAGCTGGATCATGGGAACACCGTAATCCGGCGCGCCACGACTGCCGAGCCACTGATAATTCAGGTGATAGGTCGTCTTCGTCCCCAGACCGAAACCCAGATCGGCGGCCACGCCATACCGATCCGTCCGGATGTTGTCGCGATCCGCCACGTCCTGCTTGTTGTACATGCCGTTGACGCGCAGGGCCGTGTGCTTGCCAAGCTGGTAGTTCACGTCGGCCGCGCCGCGATACTGCATGCCGCTGGCAATCGTCTGGTCCAGATCGTAATGATTACCCAAATGCGCCTTCTTGAGCGTCTGGTTGATCACGCCGCCCACATTGCCCGCACCGAAATACTGGCCGCTCGGCCCCTTGATGACCTCCACGCTTTCGGTATTGAACGTGTCACGGACATAGGTTCCGAAATCCCGAAGGCCATCTTCGTAAATATCGCCCCGTGCCTGCTGGCCGCGGATGCGAAACTGGTCCCCGTTCAGACCCCCGTTGCCCTCGCCCGTAGACATTGTGATGCCCGGAACATTGGCCAGGGCCTGATCCAGCGTGAACAGACGCTGCTGGAGAATCAGATCCTTGGGCACGACGCTGATGGTCTGCGGCGTGTCGCGAACCGTGCCCGGCATCCGGCCGATGTCGAGAGAGGTGTTGTTCGTATTGCTGCTGTCAGCATCCACCTGCCCGTGAACACGCACGGCGGACAGGTTGATCGTGCTGTCCGGGACGGTCGTGCCTGCAGTGTCCGTTCCGTCCTGCGCTTCGGCGTCCCCGGCTTCCACAATACCCAGCCCGGCCCCAAGTGCCAGCATGACGAGGGCCGACCATTTCTGACCCGAACCATCCTTGGAAAAGCCGAAAGATGTGCCCGAAGGCGAAGAGAGCGAAAAATCGTTTTCTGAAGGCATGCAACACCTGAACTCTGGAAACTTCACAGATCCTCCAACGGCTTCTGGCTGGTCCGGATGGGACCGCGGTGCCTGCGGCTGAAACGCGCTGGTTTCAAGCTGCGCCCACACGATCCGCCTTTAGAAAAACCGTCGCGACGTTCTGACTGAGCCCTGTTTTCCTCATCCCCGATGATAATGCAAATAATTCTCATTAACAAATTGTGTGATAATCATGTTGTTACTTTGCTGTCCCTCCACGGCGCTGGGGGAAACCGGAGCTGCTCAGGAACGGGCTGCCGAAACAGTCCCGCGATCCATCGCCCCACCTCGAAACCACCGCCATGTCCTGATGACGCGCTCCAGACCAAGCGCGCCTTTATACCGCTCTGAAGCTTACCCTCTCGTGCTGAAAAATTTTGCGCGACTGGTAACCATTCTTCCTTTCACACGTTATCGGCTCAAGAAATTGTGGTGCTATAACTGCAATATACATTTCAATTATTCATTGAATTACTTATCTGGAAAATTTTTCCAAACAAACACTCAACTGACGGATTCTGTCCGCCTAAAGGAAACCCGGAAATGGCCAATTTTTTCAGTAAAATTGCCGCCAATTCGTTTCGACTTCATGATGGAAAGATCATTCGCGCTGATCTTTTCAGTGAGGATCGACTTTTGCAGCATGCACAAAGTCTGTCGGCAGCGCATGGAGAGATTATTCTGTCAAAGAATAATCATACACTGCCGGACCGGTTGAGTGATAATGCCAAGGTTCTCCTGGAAGCAAACATCATTTTATCGAAATCTTCTGAAAATGGTGAAGAAATCACACCTGCTGGGAGATGGCTGATCGACAATTATTATCTGATGAATGCACAGATACAGAAAATAAAATTTGACCTTCCGCCCAAATACTACAAAGAACTCCCCGAACTTTCAGACGGCCCCTTTTCCGGGCTGCCCCGGGTCTTCGAAATAGCCTGGGCGCTGGTGGCTCATACGGACAGCCATATTGACCCGAAAACACTCTGCCAGTTCCTGAACGCCTATCAGAAAAACAGGCCTCTCCTGATCAGGGAGCTCTGGGCCATCCCTGCCCAGATCAGAATAGTCCTGATCGAGAACCTTCGGCGCGTAGCTGAAAAAATCTGTCAGAACCTGCAGGACCAGAAGCAGGCCAATAGTCTTGCGGATACGGTTCTTCTGGATGTCCGGAGCAACAATACGAAAATACTCCGTACCCTTTCCAAAATAGACACGGAAAAACTGGGCCCGGCGTTCCTTGTCCAGTTTGCGCATCGCCTGAAGGGGCGTGATCCACAAAAGGATCCGGCTTTTCTGTGGCTGGAGGGAATATTGCAGGAAAAGGGAACAAATCTGGAGCAGGTCGTTTCCGAAGAACTGCAAGAACAAAGCATTCTTAGCGCCTCAATCAAAAACATCATTACAAGCATGCGCCTGACGGCAATGCTTGACTGGAACGAGATCTTTGAAAAGACAAGCACCGTAAGCCATATACTTTATGGCAATGACAGATTTTCTGAAATGGATCTTCCCACACGAAATCTGTACACCAAGGCTATTGAGGCTCTCGCAAAAGGGTCCCGCCATACGGAATGCGAAATCGCAAAAAAGGTCACATCTCTCGCAGCACATGCGCGGAGTGAGGCCAATTCTGATCCCCGTCGCTCAGACCCTGGATATTATCTTCTGGCGGAAGGGCGTCCCTGGCTTGAAGCGGAACTGAAGTTCCGGGCACCTCTGCGCGTACAGATCGGACAGGTGTCCCGCCGCCTTGGCATAACGGGATACAGTCTGGCTGTTACGTTACTGACGCTTCTGCTTCTGGCAGCCTTTCTGTCCTTCATGAGGAGCGACCTGTCAGGTCGCGCTGCTTTCATCCTGATTGTTCTGGGATTTATTCCCGCCACCGATTGTGTTGTTGCCGCGGTAAACCGTTTCCTGATGTGGGCCATCAGGGTGTCAGAGCTTCCCGCGCTCGAACTCAAGGGAGGCGTCCCTGCCAGTCTCCGGACCATGGTGGTCGTACCGACCCTTCTGACAAGGCGGTCATCGATCGTCTCCATGGTGAAACGTCTTGAAAAACACTATCTCGCCAGCCGGGATGGCGAAATCTATTTCGCACTTCTGACCGACTGGACCGATTCCTCCACAGAAACCCGCAAAGGCGATCAGGAACTCCTTGAAGTGGTCACGCGGGAAATTGCCCGCCTGAATCAGACTTACGGAACAGGACCGGCCGGAACAAGATTTCTTCTGCTTCACCGCAGGCGTCTGTGGAGCACAAGTGAAGGAAAATGGATCGGATGGGAGCGCAAGCGCGGCAAACTGCATGAACTGAACCGCCTTCTTCGCGGCGCGGTTGATACCAGTTTTCTCGATCTGGCGGGGCAGAATATTCCTCAGGATGTCCGGTATGTCGTGACCGTGGATTCCGACACACGTCTTCCCCATGAGGTTGTCAGGCGTCTGATCGCAAAGATTGCCCATCCCCTCAACACAGCCCGTTTTGATCCGGACGAAGGACGCGTTGTGGAGGGATATGCAATCCTTCAGCCCCGTGTCACGCCATCATTACCCGAAGCACGACAGAGCACTCTTTTCCAGCGGGTTTTCTCAAGTCCCAATGGCATAGAACCTTATACGGCTGCCGTATCCGACCTGTATCAGGACATGTTTGCCGAAGGGTCGTTTGCGGGGAAAGGTATTTACGAAATCGACTCTTTTGAAGCCGCACTGGCGGGTCGGGTTCCTGAGGGAACGCTTCTGAGCCATGATCTTTTCGAAGGCGTCTTTGCACGAACGGGTCTCGTCACAGACATCGAAGTCATCGAGGAATACCCGACGGACTATCTGGTCTCGGTTACGCGACTGAACCGCTGGGTCCGTGGAGACTGGCAGCTTCTTCCCTGGATCTTTTCATGGATGGGTCATTTCCCGACCATTCGCATCAAGACACGCCCTCTCACCGGCATTGCGCGCTGGAAGATGCTGGATAACCTGCGGCGCAGTCTTTCAGCCCCAATGGCCGTAGCGGCGCTTTTTGCAGGCTGGTTTCTCGGGCTTCATAATGCAGTGGTCTGGAGTTTCTGCATTGTTTCGACGCTCGCAATTCCCGCAGCGCTCCCCCTTCTCGTTGATATGATCCGGCAAAGAAGAGGAGAGACTTTCCGGAGCTATTTTTCTCTTCTTGCCGTTGACTTCAAGCGGACTGCCCTGACGACTGCCCTGTGCTTTGCATTCCTGGCGGATCAGGCCTGCCTGATGGGAGACGCCATTATCCGCACACTGGCGCGCGTTTTCGTAACCCGGAAACATCTCCTGCAATGGGTCACGGCCGCTCAGGCCACTGAAGCTCCACGCGAGCAGATCCAGGGATATTTCCGCCAGATGGGCGGCGCGGTTGTGATTGGTCTTCTTGCGTTTGGCGTCATGTTCGTGGCGGCCCCTCGTGTCTGGCTGATCATTCTCCCCTTTGCCTTGACCTGGTGCCTGTCCCCGGCGATCGCCTGGAAAGTAAGCCAGTACCGCGCCTCCGCCCGCAGACTTGAGGCAACGGATGCCGAGCTTGTTTTCATGCGCATGCAGGCACGGCGGACATGGCGGTATTTCGAGACATTCGTCTCTGCCGCAGATCACATGCTTCCGCCGGACAATTTTCAGGAGACCCCCGCGCCTCTCGTCGCGCGCCGCACATCTCCGACCAATATGGGACTTTACCTCCTCTCCATCGTCGCTGCCTGCGATTTTGGATGGATCGGGGTAAGTGATGCCACGTCGCGTCTGAGTGACACGCTAGGAACAATGCTGAAGCTTCCCCGCTTCAGAGGGCATTTCTATAACTGGTACAATACCGCTGATCTTGCTCCGCTGCCCCCTATCTACGTCTCCACGGTTGATAGCGGCAATCTTGCAGGCCATCTGATTACACTGGCCTGCGCCTGTGAAGAATGGATCCAGAAAGGAAGAAAATCCGACACCTGGAGAGAGGGTGTCCGTGACGCTTTGAATCTGGCGTTCGAGGAAGCGACATCGGCAAGCGGTAATTTCCGCTCTTCCGAACTGGCGCAACTCATAGAGACCCTCCTTCAGGACATGAAAGACGGCCATGCAAGCCAGATCACGCTCGCCTACAGGGTGCAGATGCTTGTCAGTCAGGCGGAAGAACTGTCGCATCTTCTGCAAAGACGCGCTTTGGCAGGAAGTGCGGACAAAACTACGCCTGTGACGACCGGCGTCGAGAACCTTCTCTTCTGGCTCCAGGCCGCGCAGAACTGCATCCGGAGTGAACGCAAGGATCTTGAGGTCAATGCGTCACTGCACGAAGAACTCAACAGGATTGCACAGAACGCACGGACCCTGGCGCTGGACATGGAGTTCGCCTTCCTGAGAAATCCCGACCGGAAACTGCTTTCGATCGGTTTTGTCGTGAATGAAGGCATTCTGGACGACAACTGCTACGACCTGCTGGCTTCGGAAGCGCGGCTGGCTGTCTTCTTCGCCATCGCGAAAGGCGATATTCAGGCACGGGAATGGTTTCGTCTGGGAAGACCCCTCGCCGCCGTTGCCCACGGCGAGGCTCTGGTCTCCTGGTCGGGATCCATGTTCGAATATCTCATGCCATCCCTGATCATGGCCGCGCCATTCGACAGTCTTCTGGAAGAAACCAGCCGTCAGATTGTTCGCCGTCAGGTCGAATATGGCCAGTTCCGGGGTGTCCCCTGGGGCATATCAGAATCTGCCTATAATGCCCGGGACCTGGAATACAACTATCAGTACTCCGATTTTGGCGTTCCCGGACTGGGAATGAAAAGAGGGCTGGCACAGGATCTGGTAATCGCTCCTTATGCCACGGCCCTGGCCACGATGGTGGACGCACGGTTGGCCACGGAAAATTTCCGGGCCCTGCAGGAGGCAGGAGCCCAGGGAACCTACGGATTTTATGAAGCTCTGGACTATACGAAAGCCCGCCTGCAACCCGAGCAGTCCGTCGCGATCATTCATTCCTACATGGCCCATCATCAGGGCATGTCCATTCTCGCAATCGCTGACACGGTCCTGAAAGGGCTCATGCGCTCACGCTTCCACGCCGAACCCATTATTGGTGCGGCAGAACTCCTGCTTCAGGAACGTGCCCCGACGGGAGGGGCCATCACAACGCCGCTGAAAGAAGAAGAGTTTGCCCCCACTGCGCTGACCGTACAGGTACAGTCCGGCGGTCGCCATCTGCGCACGGCCCACACAACTTCCCCTGTCGCTCATCTTCTTTCAAACGGACGGTATAGCGTGATGCTGACGGCCGCAGGCTCAGGATACAGCAGATGGGGCCAACAGGCCGTAACGCGATGGAGGCCGGACCCGACATGCGACAACTGGGGAAACTACATCTACCTGCAGAATACCGGAAACCCTCGCTTCTGGACTGCGGGACTGCAGCCTTCCGGCATTGAGGCTGAAGCCTATGATGTCGAATTCCGGGAAGATCGCGCGACGTATACGCGTCAGGACAACAGGCTGACGACGACAATGGAAGTTCTGGTTTCGGCCGAAGACGACGCGGAACTCCGACGCATTTCAGTCAGCAACTCCAGCACGTCCACACTCGAGATCGATGTCACCTCTTATGTGGAACTTGCCTTGTGCCCGCCTGGCATGGACATAAGCCATCCGGCCTTTGCCAAGATGTTTGTCCAGACGGAGTATCTCTCCAGCTACAGGGCGATCCTCGCGACACGGAGAAAAAGAAATCCGTCTGATCCCGAGATCTGGGCCGCGCATCTGATTGTCGGGGGCAGTCATCTTTCCATAGAGACGGACCGTTCCAGATTCATCGGTCGCGGCCGGGATTTACGCGAACCGGCTGCATTGATCGGGACAGGGCCGATCTCCGGATCAACCGGGACCGTTCTGGACCCTATTTTCTCCGCCCGGTGCAGGCTGACAATGCCTGCGCGTTCCTCCCGGCATGTCTCATTCTGGACGATTGTGGCCTCGACACGTGAAACGCTCATACAGAGCATTGAACGCCATCAGAATGAAGCAGACCTTGATCGGGCTCTGACCCTGGCATGGACCCATGCCCAGGTTCATTTGCGGCATCTCGACATCCAGCCGATACAGGCAGACCTGTTTCAACAGCTTGCAGGCTATCTCCTGTTTCCCGGACCCGCCCTGCGCTCTTCGGCTGCACGGATAAAACAGGGTGCGGGCAGGCAGGCGGACCTGTGGGGACAGGGAGTTTCCGGTGATCTGCCGATCCTGCTGCTGGTCGTGACCGAAAGCGAGGATTTCGATCTCGCCCGAACCCTCCTCACCGCCCATGGGTATCTGAACTTCAAAGGTCTGGCGTTTGATCTCGTCATCCTGAACGATCATCCGACCTCTTATGCCCAGGACGTGCAGCACGCTCTCGAAGCGCTTGTCCGCTCATCCGGAGAGACAGGAACCATCCGCCTTCTACGCGGCACGCTGATGTCCGAAACCGTCAGGAATCTTCTGTTCTCGGTCTCCGCTGTCGTTCTGACGGGAAAGGGCGGCAACCTGCAACACCAGATAACCCACATCGAAATGGTGCAGCGTGCAAAAGCCGTGCAGGGCGCTCCACATCCCTGCAAACCCTATCACGGGCCCCACGAAACCCTGACATTACCCCAGCTTGAACTGACAAACGGATATGGCGGCTTCACATCTGACGGACGGGAATATGCCATCATAACACGTGGCAGGACCCGTACTCCGGCCCCGTGGGTCAATGTCGTTTCCAGTCCGCATTTCGGCTTTCAGGTCTCAGCGGAAGGCAGCAGCTACACATGGTCCCAGAACAGCAAGGAAAACCAGCTCACACCATGGTCAAATGACCCGGTCATCAATCCGACCGGTGAGGCATTTTACCTGTGCGATGAGGAAAGCCGGCAGTTCTGGTCCCCGCTGGCCGCCGTCTGCCCGGACGAGAATGCCGTTTATGTCTGCCGGCATGGGCGCGGGTACAGTCAGTTTGACCGTCATGCCAACGAGATTGCCTCGACCCTGCTGCACTATGTGCCGCCTGAAGATCCGGTCAGGATTTCCAGACTGAAACTGACCAACACATCCTCCCGGCCCCGTATTCTCAGAGCCACCGTGTATGCCGAATGGGTTCTCGGACAGTCCCGCGGCACGACGTCCCCCTTTATCTTCACTGAACAGGATCCCGACACAGCCGCCCTCTTTGCACGGAATAAATGGGGCGAGACATTTGGTGAATACATCGCATTTGCTGATCTTTCAGGTCAGCAGACCTCGGTTACGGATGACAGAAGCACATTCATCGGCCGGAATGGCAACCTGTCCGCACCCGGAGCCATTGTTCGCGGAGGGCCGCTCGGAGGGATCGTCGGTGCGGGCGTTGATCCCTGCGCCGCTTTGCAGACTGTCATTACGCTCGAACCGGGAGAAAGCACCGAGATCGTCTTTCTTCTGGGTCAGGGGCGGGATGTCGAGCAGACCCGTCAGATCATCCGGCGCTACAGAACGGCAAATCTGGACATGGTTCTGGATGATGTCCGTCGTGGATGGGAAAGAATTACGGGAAACATACAGGTCACAACCCCTGACCGCGCGATGGATGTCATGCTGAATGGCTGGCTGCTGTATCAGTCCCTCTCCAGCCGCATCTGGGCACGCGCAGGCTTTTACCAGGCCAGCGGTGCCTACGGATTCCGGGATCAGCTTCAGGACGGCATGTCTCTCGTTCTGGCCGCGCCTCAATTGGTACGGGAGCATCTTCTGCGCGCGGCATCCCGGCAGTTTCCGGAAGGAGACGTGCAACACTGGTGGCTCCCCCAGAAGGGGAATGGTGTCCGCACGAGGATCTCTGACGACTGTGCCTGGCTTGCCTACACGGTCGCGCAGTACGTCCGTGTCAGCGGTGACAGGGCTGTTCTGGATGAGGAGATTCCCTTCCTCGAAGCGCCTGTGCTGGCGGAAGGAGAGCATGAACGCTTTCTTCAGCCAGACATTACGGACGAAACAGCATCCCTCTATTCCCACTGTGTTCTTGCGCTCGATCACAGCCTGCGGAGAGGAACGCATGGCCTGCCCTTGATGGGAACCGGGGACTGGAATGATGGCATGAACCGTGTTGGCGAAGCCGGACGGGGCGAAAGTGTCTGGCTGGGATGGTTCATACACGCCACGCTGGAGGCATTTCTGCCCCTGGCGCAGGCCCGGCAGGACACGGAACACGTCATGAAGTGGACGCGTGTCATGAAGGATCTTGAAACCGCCCTGGAATCAGCCTGGGACGGTGCCTGGTACCGACGCGCCTATTTCGATGACGGGAGCCCTCTGGGCAGCAGTGCGAACAGCGAAGGGCGCATCGATGCCATTGCCCAGTCCTGGGCGGTGATTTCGGCAGCCGGCTCTCCCGGGCGCGCGGAAAAGGCCATGCAGTCCGTTCAGGAACAGCTCGTTGACCTGAAGCGGGAGATCATCATGGTCCTGACGCCACCCTTTGAGACCTCGGAACCCGATCCCGGTTATATCCGGGGTTACCCTGCCGGTATCCGGGAAAACGGCGGTCAATATACTCACGCAGCCCTCTGGACGGTCATGGCAACGGCCCTTCTCGGGAAAGGCGACGCGGCTCATGAGATGTTTTCCACGCTCAATCCCGTTCATCATTCCCGGGACAGGAAAGCGGCAGACCGCTACAGGGTCGAACCCTATGCTGTTGTTGCGGACGTCTATTCCTCCAGCCAGCATGTCGGCCGGGGTGGCTGGTCCTGGTACACCGGATCGGCAGGATGGATGCAACGTATCGGGATTGAAACCTTACTGGGTGTGCAGGTTGAAGAGAACAGACTGTCCATCAATCCGCACATTCCTTCGGGATGGCCATCCTATGAAGTCCGGCTGCGCTGGAAAACAGCGGAATATCATGTGCACGTAGAAAATCCTGACTACGTCTGCCACGGAGATGTCTCCATGGTGCTCGACGGCAGGCCCGTCCCCACGAACCAGCCGATCTTCATGGAAGATGACGGCCTGACGCATCGTGTAGAGTGCACGCTCAGAAGATCCACAGCCCTCAATCCAGCGGATTGAGGGCTTGCCGTCCCCTATCGGAAAATCCGTCTGTGTCCCGACTGCACGGGGAGGGCCAGACCCGATACCCCGTGTTTACCAGTTCAGGGCGCCATCCTCGTTGACAAAGGTTCCTGTCGGCCCGTCATCGTCCAGAAGTGCATACTGGATGGCAATCTTCGCGGCCTGATCGGGTTTGCGATCACCATAATGATTGGTCGCATCCGTTGCGGTCAGGCCGGGGCAGATCCCGTTCACCTTGATGTTTTTGTCGGCCAGCAGTTTTGCATAGCTGAGCGTCAGGGAATTCACTGCGGCCTTGGACGCCTGATAGGTCGGCATGGCGACGTCCTTGTAAATCCAGTCCGCCTGTTCCCGGCTCGCAAACGAAGCCAGAACGGACGATACGTTGACAATCCGCCCATGGGAGGACTTCTCAAGCAGCGGGATCATCGCGTCAGTGAGCGCTGCCGTGCCGACAACATTCGTTTCGAGCGTTCTGGAGAGTTTCTCCCGCACCGAAAGTTCCGGATAGAAGTCCAGGCTGATGCCGGCATTGTTCACCAGGATATCCAGCTGGCCATATTTCGTGCCGATCAACTCTGCCAGACGGTCGATGGTTTCCTGCCGGGTCGTATCCAGTTCAACAGCCTCCACCGCCGCCTCGGGCGTGCTGATCTGTGCTGCGACCTCCCGGCCGGTCTCAGGATTGCGGGCCCCCAGCAGGACCTTTACCCCCTGCCGGGCAAGACCCTGCGCAATGGCACGGCCAATCCCACGTGTTGCCCCACTGACGAGTGCGATCGGTTGAAGCTCGGTCATGGATAACCTCTCAAATATCATTGTTGAAACGTTCTCTGGCGAGCCGGTCGGCACGCATCCGTCATTTCCGGTTAAGGTAAACAGACAACATCAGGAAACCGAGCACGACGAGCGGCGCAATCGCGTGAGAATATTCGCCGTGGAAAACCACCGTGGCGACCGCTGATGCCATGATGCAACTGGCAAGAAGGCTGCCGATGATCCGGCTTGCCGACCGGGCCATGAGCACGGCCGAGATCAGCTCAAGGCAGCCGGTTACATAATGGAACCAGTGCGGATAGCCCCATCGCGCATATTCTTCCGCGATGGTCTTGGGCGCCATGATGTTCCCGGCCGCTCCTATGATGAAGAAGCCCACCAGGGCATACGCCAGAACCTGTCTGCCTGTAACGTTACGCATGATCCGTCTCCTGAGACGCTGCAAGGAAAAGCGAAACCGCCAGGGCAGTCGTGCTGCTGTCCTGTTCCTGGGTCGTGCAGGGGCCGCCACTCAGCAACTGCAACTGGGCTTCCCCGGTGACCATGTGGATGAAAGCGTAAGCCAGCCCTGAGGGATCCAGGGTTAAGCGAAGTTGACCCAGCTCCTGCTGCCTTTGGATCCAGGCGGCAAGAACCGCTTTTGCGTTATGATGACCGGCAGACCAGATGGTCCGCGAAAGCTCGGGAAACCGCTTGCCTTCAGCGATCATCAGACGATGCAGTTCAAGCACCCGGGGCTGTTTGATGATGTGCAGGATTTCGGTGCCAAACTTCATCAATGTCTGCCGGACGCAACCATCTTCCAGCGTAAGGCTTTCCAGAGGCCCCGCCAGTTTCCTGCATTCTTCCGCAATGACGGCAAAAAAGAGCCCCTCCTTGCCACCGAAACGGTCATAGATGTTGCGACGCGATCCCCCGACCTTCTGGATCAGCATGTCCATGGAGGTCGCCTCATAACCGTGCTCAAGGAAAAGCTCGGTGGCTGAGGCCGTGAGTTTTCTGAGCCGCTCACTGCCTCTGGACCGAAGTCCTTTGTCCTGTACCGCGGGCCGATGGGAATCGATGGCCATCATCCGTGAACACAACTCCTTCATACATCATCCGGTATGGTACTATACCGTACCACAATTACAAGAGATGCGCCCCCCTGGGCAAAAGGGCGACAGCCTGCCCACAATGCCATCTTCGTGAAGTTGACGCATATCAACGACAGCAGCCCCCATGAGGGCGGCTATGGTCTGAAGGATTCTCTTTTCGTCATATCGATTGGGCCGCGACCGGCTCTGAAAGACGCAACGCGCCATGAGATACGCCCATAGCAATTTCGAAGCCTTTGCCCGCCCCGCAAAGCCCGAAAACATGGACAGCCGCTCGGCCTGGATCATCGGTGGCGGACTGGGCGGCATGGCAGCGGCGGCGTTTCTGATCCGCGATGCGGGCATGACCCCTTCGAAGATCACCATTCTTGAGGCATCGGATGCTGACGGCGGAGCGCTGGATGGCGCTGGCAACGCGGAAACCGGCTGGCTGATCCGCGGCGGTCGGGAGATGGAGGAGCAGTTCCAGTGCCTGTGGGATCTGTATCGTTCCATCCCCTCGCTGGAAGTCCCGGATGCTTCGGTGCTCGATGAATTCTACCGCCTCAACCGGACTGACCCCAGCAGCAGCCCGGTCCGCGCGATGTGCGGGCATGGCCGCCCCCTGCCGAATCGGGATAATCTGACGCTGACCGGCAAGGCCCGGCGGGAGATCATTGCGCTCATTCTTGCGGATGAGGAGAAACTTGCGGGCAAGACCATCCGTGACATGCTGTCCGATGACTTCATGACATCCAATTTCTGGCTGTTCTGGCGATCGATGTTCGCCTTCGAGACCTGGCACAGCGCGATTGAAATGAAGCGCTACCTGGCCCGCTTCATCCATCAGATCCTTGGACTGAAGGATCTGCACACGCTGAAATTCACGAAATACAACCAGCAGGAATCCCTCAGCAAACCACTGGCGACATGGCTGGCTGAGCAGGGAGTCGTGTTTCGTCATGGGGTAAAAGTGACGAACGTCGTGGTCGATACGTCGGGCGGCAGAAAAGTGGCGACCCATATCGACTGGCTGACAAACGGTGCGGCATCAGGCGTCGATCTCAGTGCGGACGAACTGGTTTTCGTCACCAACGGCTCCATGGTGGAGAACTCCCGCTGGGGCGATCACGGCACGCCCGCCCCCATCGATACCACCATCACGGAAGGAAGCGTCTGGCAGCTCTGGCGCAACATTGCGGCGCAGGATCCGGCTTTCGGGCACCCGGACGTCTTCTGCGGCGATACGACAGCATCCCGCTGGGAATCCGCAACGGTCACGACGCTGGATGCACGTATTCCTGATCTGGTTCAGAAGATAACGGGCCGGGACCCGTTCTCCGGCCGCACGGTCACGGGCGGTCCGGTCACCATTCAGGATTCTGCGTGGCTGATGAGCTGGGTTGTCAGTCGTCAGCCCCATTTCAAGGGGCAGAAAAAAGGGCAGATGGTGGCGTGGCTCTACGGACTGTTCAGCGATGTGGCGGGCAATTACGTGAAAAAACCGATGCAGGACTGTACCGGCGAGGAGATCACGCGGGAATGGCTGTTCCATATGGGGGTGCCACCCGGAGAGATCGACGATATGGCGGCAACGGGCGCGATCACACATCCCTGCATGATGCCGTTCATCACCGCACAGTTCATGCCCCGCTCTCCGGGAGATCGCCCGAACGTCGTGCCGGCAGGCAGCGTCAATCTCGCCTTTCTCGGACAGTTCGCCGAGACGCCGCGTGATACAGTGTTTACGACAGAATATTCCGTCCGCACCGCAATGGAGGCGGTCTATACGCTGCTGGATATCGACCGGGCCGTCCCGGAGGTTTTTGGCAGCATCTATGACGTCCGGATGCTGCTACAGGCAGCCGCGGAACTGCGGGACGGGAAAAAGGTTCCAGCGTCCGGGATGCTCCGTCGCCTGACGGATGGAACGGAAATCGATGATCTGCTGGAGCGTTACGGGCTGATCTGAAGATCAGGATAGCACGCCAGCAAAAAAGACTTCCCCGTTACAGGGAAGTCTTCTTCGGTCTGAAAAAAGCTCGGGCCTCAGAGCGTGAAGTTGACACGCCCGTAATAATAACCACCCGTCATCGGAACCTGCGACGAGAAGGTATCATAAGGGTTGGCACCAAGCTGGTTCAGCTCGCCCGAAAGCTTGCGGGGACGGACATTGAAAATGTTGTTCGCACCCACGGCCACATGCCAGCGCGAATTCACACGATAGCCGATCTCAAGATCCGTCAGCCAGCGCGGGGAATTCTTGAACTGGGCGAAACAGCTGCTGGACTGCTGAAGCTGCTTGCCGTCGATCGGGCAGATCGCAGCCGTCGGGGTCCAATCCTGATACGTCATCATGCCCGTCGTCTCGCCGTAACGGGTCTGACGCACATTCACGTCCCATTTCCCGATCGTCCAGAAGGCGTTCAGAATGATCTTGCTGCGCGGATAGGCCGTCGTCAGATAGGCAATGTTCTGCGCATTCAGAAGCGGCGATCCGGTGGCCGACATACCGTTATGCGACAGGCGCGTCCGGTTCAGGTCCAGCGCCATGGACAGGTTCAGGTTGCCGTAACGGTGCATGCGGAACATGTAATCCGCCTTGATATCCAGCCCCTGTGTCCGCGTACTGGCCCCGTTCGTGAAGTAGTAGGTCTGCACGGCGTTTTCAGACAACTGCGTCAGCGCGGGCAGTGAAACGCCCATTCCTTCCAGCGCCGAGATCGCCGCCGCACCCGTCACGTTACCACCCTGCACAACACGGTCACGGATGTTGATCTGATAGACGTCCGCCTCGACATGAAACCCGTTAACCGGCTCAAGAACGATACCGCCCGTCGCACTGGTCGAACGCTCCGGCTTGAGCGGAGACGCACCTGTCGCACGCGCTTCGGAGGACGAAACCGGCAGCAGACCCAGCACGGATGTCGGACCGACATTGATGGCGCTGTAATGCTGTTCGGCCATCGTCGGCGCACGGAAACCATTGCTGATCGTCGCACGCAGACCGATCCGCTTGGTGATGTCGTACCGCGTCGAGACCTTGCCGTTCTCGGTGTTGCCGACGTCCGTGTAGTGCTCAAAACGTCCGGCGAAATCCAGATCCCAGTTCTTCAGAAGATGGAAATCACCATCCAGATAGGCAGCCCAGACATCACGATCCCACTTTCCGGCATCCTGCGGTGTCAGACCCGCCAGAGCCGACGTGCCACCATATTCATAGGATGCAGGCTCGCCCGCCAGGATGGTGTACTGCTCGAGACGGTGTTCGCCACCGAAAGCCACGGTCATGGGAACTGCGTTGGCGATCTTGAAGTTCCGGCGGAAATCGAGATTGTTCGTCCACTGGGCCAGCCTGAAATTGGACGTGGAGGGTTCGAAAAACCCCCTGGTATTGAGGTCTGCTCTGTGATTCCATTTCC
>NZ_JBDNYY010000001.1:0-439916 GCF_047722525.1 Gluconobacter sp. | reverse complement strand
CTGGTCTCAGGGCCATCCTCATCGCCAACCACGGCGAGGGTTTTTCAACACAATCCGATCCATTCTGGAATGATCTGAATGTCCTAGATGAGGCGCATCCCGCCTGTCTACTCTGTTTCTACTGAGCCGACAGGCTGTTTAGGGGGGGTAAACGGAATGTCGGTTATGGGGGAACAATAACTGACAGCAGCTATTCCCAGAACTTGCGTCCATGATGGCTACCGACCAGGACACGCTGCTCGCCGAGGAGGGCACCAACGACAGTTTTCGCGAAGATCTATCGCTCAGGGCATTTAACGGGCACCAGCGGCCAAGGCGGGACGCTGCCACGTTTGGCGACGCTAGCTTGAAACGAGGTGAGGCCATAGTATCCTCTTATGGGAATGCGAGAAAATCACGCGATCGAAATCAGCAGGGACAATCCAGCGCTCGGCAATCTAACCCTGTTCTGGCGGACCGCCGAATATTCGGCCTAGGACGGCTTGGTGACGGCCGCTTTCCCGCATGGCCGCGGCGAGCGAATGGCGAACAAAATTGTCAGCCGGCTCGGCGCCCAGGCGCTCGGGTTCGCGAAGCCAAAGGGACATGTCGAGCACGACCTTTTCGGCGACGTAACGCTTAAGCTCTCCGAGGAAGGAGGCGCACGAGTTTCTCGTGGACGATTACATTCCGCAAAAATATCTGGACGCCATTGAAGGCTTTTCGGTCGCGGACTTCGATGGCATGGAGGATCTCACGGTCTCCGCAACCAAGGTGATCGACGAGGACGGCTTTCGCCTAGATTATTATTTTGATGTGGGTGCGCTGATCTGGACGGTGGAGATTGACGAGGTCGGAGCAGCTATTACGTGCGATCCTCGGTCAACTCTCTTATGAGGTGGCTAAGGGGGATGCATAGTCAGATTTCCAAACTGGTGTGACAGTGCGCGTGAGGATGTGGGGCCGCATGCGCTGCAAGTGATATCCGCATGCGCCGCAGATACGGCGAACGGATGCGTCGCAGTCGCCGCAATCGTTTCGGAACATTATGCCGCCGAAGAGCAGGTCGTTCGCATCCTGCGCCGGCTCGGTCGCCCGAAGGCAGCAGCATTCATCGAAAACAAGCTGCCGACAACTAAGTCGATCCGGTCCGGCGATCTCGGGGAGATCCTCGCGACCGAATATATCACCGGCGAAACGCCCTATGATGTGCCGATCAAACGCCTGCGGTGGAAGGATCATCGCAACATGGCGATGCGCGGTGACGACGTGATCGGCCTAATGCGCGATCAAGCGACTGGGCGACTTCATTTTCTTAAAACCGAGGCGAAGAGCCGTGCGGCTTTGGCGGGCGGGGTCGTCACAGAGGCGCGGGAGGGGCTAGACAAGGAGGGTGGCTTGCCCTCCGCACATGCTCTCGAGTTCATCTCCGCACGATTGATGGAGGCTGGCGAAGACGCGCTAGCCGATGCGATCGACGACGCGTTGTTGAAGCATGGTATTGCCCCGCAGACCGTCACACACCTCCTCTTTACATTCTCCGGAAACGATCCTGGCAATATCCTGCGTACGAACTTACAAGGCTAGGCAGCGATGTGGTGCAGGCATTCGACCAACTTGCTGGTTGGCCTACGGCCGAGACGAAGGTGCTGTGGAAGGAGTTTGTCGCTGGTTTCGTCCCCGTCGAGAAGCGGACCTGGTCCGAGCGCCGCTATTGGGCGTAGGTGAAATGGTGTGAGGGCATCGTACCTGCTGCTGGTTCGGCATTGCGTCTCAAGGTGCTCGATGGCCAGCGGCTCGTTGCTGCGCCCGATGGAAGCGTGATGGGCGAACTGCAGGCGGTATTGAACCCAAATCACCGTGGACTCTTGCGAACGCAGGTGAGCGCCGAGGCGAACAAGGTCGACATCACGTATTATGGACCTGACGATCTTTGGTTGGCGTGATTGACTTCAATTAATGTGATGACCCGACCACGCATTATAGGCCGATCGTCAGCGGACCGAACATAAGGGAAGAGAAATGGCCGAGAAGCGCGCGGTGTCGTCGACAATTTATGTCGGGCGACCTGATCTAATCGAGCTTGGGGACGACGTCGACTACGAAGAGATCGACGAGGCGTTGGGTGCCGCCGCTGCGTCGGCTACGGAGATCACCATCCTCGGCGGATTCTACAGCGTCGGTCCGCTGGTTTCGCTTTGCTGCAAGGTGAAAAAGTCGAAACGGAAGACTTGCCGTATCAAGATCGCAGTCGGCCTCGAGGCCTCGGCGATGATTCCGCGGACGTGGCAAGACATGCGACAGCTGCGTCGAGACCTGCTCGACAGTGGATTCCGCGACGTCACCGTGGCGATCGTCGATCGCGCGCCGGTGCACTTCCACACAAAACTATTCCGGTTTCTCCATACGACCCGGCCGGTTTGGTTCGTCGGGTCTGCCAATCCAGGTAGCGAGCGGCACGAGCTAATGATCCGGCTGTCGGGTCGACACGAGGCCCTGTCGGACTACGTGGCCGCCGTGTTCAACAAGGCAGTTGACGTAAAGGAGAAGCCGCCGGCCATCGAAATCGGTACGTTGCGTGACTTCTTCCTCGCCGGAATGCTCTGCCACAAGCCACCGGTGCAGCGGCTCTTCACGTTTGATGCCTTCAACTTCGATGTGCATCAGCGCGAGGTTTTGGCTACGGCCTTGGCAGGCAGTTCAGGGGTGAACCATGCGAGCCCGAAGACGCAGGGCTTCGGCTTCAACCTTCGCAGTCCGCTCACCTTCGAAGGCGAGGACCCGCTTGCGGCGGAATCGCCGAAGGGACGTATCCAGTTCCGGCCATACTCGGTGGACACGGCCTTAGGTTGGTGGATGCCACAATTCTTTGCGCAGGAGATTAAAGGCAAGGTCCGCAATGACGAGGAGGCTAGGGAACGACGTCTCGCAGAGATCGGAGACGCGCTGCGCTCCACTCAAGGCGAAGCGACCGTGCGAACCGCCTTCCAGTCCCACATCGACTCGATGGAAGAGTTCCTCAATAAGCACCAGATCGAGGCCCGCTCGGTTACCGGCCGCGATCTCAAGTTCGAACGCTTCCTCGCGTCGCGGGTGAAGGCGCTCAGCGACCCCGAGACGATTCGGCGCCATGCCCGCTCACTCACGTTCGCCAGCATGCCTGACATCTGGACCGACGGCAGCGCGGTCAAGGAGTTCGAGAGCTCGTTCTTCGAGGATGTCGCGTATCGGGCCGCGGGCACAAACCAGCACCGTGTCGTGAAGTCGATCCTCTTTCGGCTCGACGATGAGTCGCTGACGACAGGGGAGGACCTCGCTGAGGCATTCAAGGCATCTATCGCCGAAGACCACTGGGCCGACAGCGACTGGGAAGAGTAGTGCTCCGCCAGTCTGAACAACCGGAGCGCTTCGCAGATGCGGATCTGGGTGGGCCAGCCATAAACTTCGTTCTACAGAAAGACTATTTCTTGGTGGAAACCCGCTTCGTCGAGATTGATCCACCAAGCCTTCGGCGCGCATGGTGAGATTCGAACCTCGACAGGGTAGAATGCAGGCTCAAGTTTGCTTCCCGCCTTTGCCGGCAGAGCGTCGGATGATTCATGTCGGCTTTCGGGAACTTTTCAAACCGCCTGTATGACCGACATGGAGGCGAAACCGGTAGGTCCGTTTAGCGCGTAGCCAGCAGACAGACTGCTTTCGCCTCATTTCGGTCATAAGCGGCGTCGTTTGGGCTTCCGGAAAGCGGACGGTCTGCAATAGCTCTCGTTACCGGTCACTATCCTCCTCCAAACTGCTGATTGCTGCATGTGCAGCTGATCAGGAGGACATATCATGGAAAAGAAAACTCGTTTTCCATCGCCTACGTTAAAAGCGTCCGTGCCTTGGAACGCAGGAAAAATGGTTGGCGCCAAGAGGGCGCTCAAAGAAAAGCACGTCTGGGCTATTCGGTTCTGGCTGGGGAGCGAACAGCGTGTCAGAGACAAGGCTTTGTTTGATCTTGCTCTCGATAGTAAGCTCAGAGGCTGTGATCTTGTCAGCCTTCGTATTGGCGACATCGTGACCAGCGGTCAGGTACGTCACCGAGCCATGGTCGTTCAGCAGAAAACTCGGCGACCTGTACAGTTCGAAATTACAGAAACAGCCCGGGAAAGCGTGCGAACCTGGCTGGAACACCGAGGTGGCGGCCTGAATGAATATGTTTTTCCCAGTGGCCTAAGCCCCAAAGCTCATCTGAGCACAAGGCAATACGCCCGGCTTCTGGATCAATGGGTTCAGGCGGTGGGACTTATCCCCGGGGAATATGGAACTCATTCGCTCCGCCGGACTAAGGTGGCCATGATATACAAACGAACCGGTAATATCCGGGCGGTGCAGATTCTGCTGGGTCATTCAAAACTGGATAGTACGGTCCGATACCTTGGGGTGGACGTCGAGGACGCGCTGGCACTGTCGGAAGCCACTGACCTCTGAAATCGAATAGGCATCAGGAATTCTCTACCTCCTCCTTCTGTGTACATGGTATGATGACACACAAGGAGGAGATCATGAGCGAGCATCTCTCAGATAACGCGCCAATCCCACAGAAAATCGGTGTTCGGGAGTTCCGGGGAAATCTGACAGCGTATCTGCGTCAGGTCAGACAGGGCAGTACGATCCTCGTGACGTCTCACGACCAGGTTGTCGCTGAACTACGTCCGCCGGCTCCTTCCTATCGCCCCCGTCGTCAGCCGGGAGCTCTTCGCGGGCGGATCAGAATGAGCGAAGATTTTGATCAGACACCGCCGGACATTCTTGAAAGTATGGACTGCGACCTGTGAAGGTTCTGCTCGATACGCATGCCTTGCTGTGGTGGCTCTCAGACTCCGACCGACTGGGCGAGACTGCACGGGAGATCATTGCAGATCCGGCCCACGATATTCTGGTGAGTATTGTGTCCTTATGGGAGATTGCGATCAAAATCCGTATTGGAAAGCTGGATGCGGATATAAACGATATTCTGACAGCCATTCCTGCGGAAGGCTTCTCTCTGCTGCAAATACAGCCCGAACACCTGCAGATCCTTATGTCTTTGCCCCTGCATCATCGTGATCCGTTTGACCATCTCCTGATGGCACAGGCGCAAGCTGAACACGCCACATTCCTTTCAGAAGACGGGCAAATGGATCACTACCCCATTAAGAGAATACGCTGTTCATGAATGCAGAAACCGCAAGATCGGTCGGGCGGTCTTTGCAGCCACATGTCTAGATACTGTCGCCACGATGGAGCCGATAGTGACGCCAGCACTCCAAACCTACCATGCCAGAATGAAGCGGGCGCTCGATCATATCGACCGGCATCTCGACGATCAGCTGAACCTCGAAGCATTAAGTAAGGTCGCAGCGTTCTCGAAGTTTCATTTCCACCGGCAGTTCACGGCGACCTTCGGACTGTCAGTTCATCGTTACATTCAGCTTAACCGAATGAAGTGCGCTTCGTTCCGGTTGGCTTATCGTGACGATCAGAGCGTCACGCAGATCGCGATGGATGCCGGTTACGACGCCCCCGATGCTTTTGCCCGCGCTTTTCGCCAACGGTTCGGACAGTCGCCGTCGTCGTTCCGAAAATCTCCTGATTGGGAGCCGTGGCTTGCGGCCTTCGGGCCCCTCATCAATGCGAGGAACAAGCTCATGCAACAGATTTTCAATACCAGTGATGTGACCATTAGAGAGGTGTCACCCATTCGGGTGGCGATCATGGAGCATCTTGGGCCTCCCGCCACGATCGGGACGACTATTCAGCGGTTCATCAGATGGCGAAAAACGGTAGGGCTTGTGCCGCGGAATAGCGAGACGTTCAACATATTCCGTTGTGACCCGCGGGCTACAAGCCCGAGCGATTACAGACTGGATTTATGCGTTGGGACTGAACGGGTCTTCGAAGCAGGCAATGAGGGCATTATGTCCAGCACCATTCCAGGCGGGAGGTGCGCCGTCTTGCGGGTCGTAGGTAATACCGACGATCTGGAAAACGCGACTCTCTATCTTTACCGCGACTGGCTTCCGCAAAGCGGGGAGGAAGCCCGCGACTTCCCCCTCTACTGCCAGCGCATCACATTCTTTCCAGAGGTGCCCGAGCACGAAGCGATCGCAGACCTCTTTCTGCCGCTCAGATAGAGGTTCTGGAATGGCCGCCTGTACCTCCCAGGCGATAAGCGGTTTGACGCGCAAAATCCCTGTCGGTTTAACCGAAATGGAGCACACAGGCTGTAATCGCCTTCTTTTACGACGTATAGAGAGATTTTGAATCTTTTAGCAAGCCGACATCGTGAAGCTCCCGATCAGCATGACAATTTCTTTTTATAATAAAATATTTCTCCCCAACCAAACCATCCTCCATGAAATAAATATTATCTATCAGTTTCCAAAGAAAGACTCACGATTGATTCTCCATCAATGTATGTAGAAATAACCCTCATCTTAATTTTCTCTTTTGGAGTTATCTCAAGTGTGGATATTTGTTCATGAAAAGAAAAATTCCACTCACTTACCTTCTTTGTTATAGTAGATATACTATTTTCAATAACTACTTGGTAATCAACATTTTTAATATATTCGGCAGACTTACCTTTTTCTTTGGCGGATTTTTTTTCTTTCTTCGATTCTATCGTTAAGAAGCATAAAAAATGCCTTTATCGCGTCTGTTTTCATCTCAATTATCCTCGCAATTATTACTGTTATGAAAACTCTGTCGTCACAATCGATAGACGGTGAGTTACGCTTCTAGCATAGACTAAGAACATTCGTATTCAAGTGAAAACAAGTATTTATCCAATCATTGGTGCGTAAAAACATTCTGTTAGGAAACGATATTTTGGAAACAGAATGTTTATGCCGGTGACAATGGTTATCTCCAATATGGAGTGTTGCCGAAAATGCATGGTTATTCATCAATTGCGGACATTCTCCTTTCCCCCATCGCGGTCAAAGCGCACTATTTTTGTAGCATCACTTCCACCATTCTGTGCCGCCTTGCCTTATGGCGCTTTCATTACGGCATCACGCGTTCCAGAAGTGACCAGAATGCTGGGCTATGATTTTATGCTTCTTCAGATGGCACCGTTCATCTAGGATAACGTAATCAATAAAATCACGCAGGGCTTTGTCGTCCGAGACAGCCTGCTGCATGGTGTAGGAGTGGATGATCTTGCCAAAGCGACTGAGGGTCTCGCTGCCCTTGAGCATCAGCGTTTTGGAAAAGGTGATGAAGGCCGCATTGAGCAAGGCGTGTTTGGTGTACATGAATTTCCCATAAATTTTCTCTTCATGGAGTGATGACACCGTCATGACGGTGTCACTCGGGCGTCATTTCTATTGCACTTCCTGCGCTCCCCGAGAGGCGGGAATGACAGCGTCATGACATCAGTCGGGAAGGTGTCACGCATCCAGTGACACTGTCCGGAACTGCCATCTCTGCCGTCATGAGGGGTGTCATGCAAAGTGTCATTGGGGTCATGATTCCTGAAAAACGGTAGGAAGCAGCCATTTTTCCTTTTCCCTGCGTGTCCTGGCTTTTGCGTGTGTGAGGGCACGCTACCTCAATTTCATATGCATGCTGCGCAAGGATATGAAATCGCTACGTTTTTTTTGTTCTATCGCGGCATTTTTGCGACGCAAAAATTAAAGCCGCTCTTTTTCTCCGCTTCCAGTGCTCTTGCACCTGCGGTGCGCCCTGATGACGGGGTGTGAAGGTGTCATTTTTCGGGGTGGGCGTTGTGAGGCGCATGACCCCAAATTCCCCAGAGGATTTTGTTCCCTGTATCGTTGGGAGTGAGGATTAGGGTGGGGCGTCTCGTTCCTTCAAAACGTGAACGAGAGAAAACAATGTCCGATCGTACTACGATTTTGTCCGCCACCGAGGGGGACCTCATGCAACTTGTTGCCCTGCACAGGCTGCTTGATTTTACTGTCAGTGAGGCTCTTGCCGGTAACGTGGATGACAGTGTCCTAGAGGGGGCGGTCATCCTGACGAGTATGGTTGGACGCAAGGTCAGGCTGGTTGCCAACAGGGTGCTGGGTGGTGATGTCGCTTCCTGTGATGACTGAAGCCCATGCTGCGAATGAGTGGTACGACCGCTACAGCTTAACTTTCCCTTTTTTATAATACACGCATGTTCTCAGAATGCTCGCTGAGCAATGGGGAACGTGCGTCCACCTTACAGGCACTTCAAATGACACCCTCTTTACCCAACAATGATCGTTTTAATAATGCTCTTCCAGTCTGGATGTTCGCTGGTTTTTCCGCCCGAACGACATTGAGCGTTACGCACAGCTTTCTCATGATCTGCTGGTCACGCCGACGCCGCAGATGCTGGCGTTCTGTGATGGAGGCCCCGAACTAATCGACCGATATAACCGCGACAAGGCATTATGGCGCGCCTTTCGTCAGCGTGTGGCAGCGTATCACCGGGATCTCCCCGCCTGGCAGGAGCAGGTGCGCGTCAATAACTACCGGATCGGCTCCATTGTTGAACTGGCTGTTTATCGGCGCTTGCTGCAAGAACAGGAAAGTGGCCTCAATATCATGGTTCAGCCACCCATTCGGGAGTTGGGAAACAGAGGGTTTGCGGACTTCGGTCTGTATTTCAAAGGGCACTCCAGAGTCTACATTGAGGTCGCTGGGACCGTTACGAATACCGGGCAGTCGGTCTCTGAAAATGCTGAGAAATTCCGTGTTGGCATTGAGGAACGTCTGATGCGCTATATGGGGGCCGCACCTGTAGAGGTGATCCATATTGATGAAGTCTGCGATGTGTCCACGCAGACAGAGCGGGTTCGTCAGGCTATTGAACGAGCAAAAAATTCATAATTTATTTTTATGTGGGAATGAATTTCTGAAAGAAAAAGGGAACATTAGCGGCTAGAGTTTATCCGGTGACACGGGCCAGCCTATGACGGCTGGCCCGTGTCACCGGAGGGTCAGAGTTTGTTCTAAATTTCGATTCTTCGATGAGGTGTTTCACGGCACCCGATAATCGCGAAAAAAACTCGTAATCTATTGAGAAATAAAAATAAAAAAATGAGAAATTTTGATCACTTTTTCGTGGCATATGAAATTGAGGTAGCGTGCCCTTCGGCAGCCCCAAAGTCCGGTGTGCAATAGTGGCGTCATACGCTCCAAACAGCGGGGAAAGCCAATGACGGACAATCAGGATTTCGTGGAAAAGCAGGTTGCCGCGAATGACAATCTGACGCCGGGAGGTGTCGAAAAAGTTGCTCAAGCAGCGGTCTTTGCAGTTGCCAGTCTTATCGGGCGAAGAATGGCACGGGAGTATTTCGCCTCTTGCCGGGCGGCCAACGACAACTGCTCTTCATCTGATAATGCACAGAAAATCAAGGAAATTATAGAAGGAGACTGTTAGAATGACACGTGTAGTTCATTACGCTCGATACTCCACTGACAAACAGAGTGCGAGCTCAATCGAAGATCAGTTCCGACTTTGCTAGGAACACGCGATGCGTGAGAAGTGGGCGATGGTCGGTAGTTATCATGATGCCGCTATCTCTGGTTCAGGGATGGCTTTAAGGCCTGGCATTCAGGCCCTCCTGCGCGATGCGCAGGCGGGAGTGTTCGATGTTGTACTGGCTGAGGCGCTGGATCGTATTTTGCGTGATCAGGCGGACGTTGCGACACTATTCAAGCGTCTTTCCTTCGAAGGTATCGCCATCATCACTTTGGCGGAGGGCGAGATCAACGAACTCCATGTTGGTCTCAAGGGAACGATGAATGCTTTATACATCAAAACTATTGCCCGGAACACACACCGTGGGCTTTTGGGGCGGGTGACGAAGGGTAAGTCTGGAGGAGGCCTGTGTTACGGCTACCGCGTGATAAAGAAGATTGATGCGAATTGCCTGCCAATCCGAGGCGATCGGGAGGTTATAACCGAGGAATCTGAAGTCATTTGTCGCATTTTTCGAGCTTTCGCGGCAGGACAAAGCCTCCGGTCTATTCTAGTGGAATTAAATAGGGAGAGGGTTTCTGGTCCGATGGGCCGTGCCTGGAGTGACACGACCATCGGGGGGCATGTGTCGCGTGGAACCGGGATCCTGAATAACGAATTATATGCGGGAGTACTGGTGTGGAATCGGCAACGTTTCATCAAGGACCCGATTACCGAAAAACGCGTTTCCAGGCCCAATCCAGAACACCTGTGGATCAGGACTGAAGTGCCGGAACTCAGGATAGTCCCTGACGATCTGTGGCAAGCCGTGCAGGCGCGCCAGAAGAAGATTGCTGCCAAAGTCGGTCCGTGCCCTGCTAATACGTGGGAAGGAAGAGCCCGACGGCTGCATCTGGCAAACCGGCCGATGTCGCTCCTGTCAGGGCTGCTCTCATGCGGGTGTTGCGGTGGAAAGATTGGGATCATTGTAAATGGCCGGTTTGGGTGTTTGAATCACTCTCGCCGAGGTATCTGCGATAATAACCGGACGATCGTGCGTGAGAAAGCCGAGGCAGTTCAGGCTTTTGCAGATGAGATAAAGCGTCTTAACCAAACTTGGCGTGTGCGGAGTGCTGCTGATCGCAAGGAACTGAGCAAGGTCGAGCGAGTCATTGCCGGAATCATGGCGGCAATCGAGGACGGGATGTATCAGTCTTCGATGAAAACACGACTGGTCAGCCTTGAGGGGCAGAAGGCGGACATAGTGGCTCGCCTGGGTGAAGCCCCGCCGGATGTTCCCAATGTGCATCCGGATATTGCCAGTAACTATCGGCGGAACGTCGAGCGGTTCACCGAGGCGCTGGACGATCCGGACGGCGGAAAGGAAGCAACCGAAGCTTTACGCTCCCTTATCGGAGGGATTGTTTTCACCCCAGGCGAGAAGCGGGGAGAAGTTCATATTACATTAGACGGCGAGCTGATGGGTATTCTCGACGTTGCAAATGACGTTGGTAACAAAAAGGAAAGTCGGCTTATGACAGCAGGGAAAGCAGGCCCCCGCAACCATGAATATGTGTCCGCAAAGACAAAAAGCCACCCGAGAGAGTGGCTTTTTTGCGTTGGTCGGTTCAAATCGAGGGACTCCACCCGTAATCAACTACTTTATTGGCACACTCCCGTTCCATATGTAGGGAGTTGCCAGTAAACCAGAAGAAAAATCTGTTGGATCTAAGTACGAATTCATTGAATAATATAGACTATTTGCGACGGTATTGCGGATGCATAGAGTAATTTTAAAATCTTGATTTGAGGTCGGTAGAAGAAAAGACGCGCTATGCTCGATACTTTTCCCTATTTCAATCCCATTGACAAGGCATTTCACTGTACCTGAAATGTTTGGTAAGACCAAGTAGAGGGTTTTCTCATAGAGTCTGTTAAAATTAGGTAGATGTAGAGTATAAATCCCTACGCCAGAAAAGTGTTGAAAGCCTTGTTGTTCCCAACTGCACTCAGTACTGATAGGAAACGGGCTACTTTCTGGATCAGATTGAAAGAGCCAGCCTGTTAGCATCTTTTTATAAAAGGGGGGAGGACAGGGTTCCTCCTTTATTACGGAACAATGGGCTTCTGTCATTGTGACAGATAATTCGAAAGTTGAAAGCTGGCGGGGCCTCAGCGAAAGGGAGAATGTCGTATTCGCGGGGATAAAAACGGGTGACATCGTCACTGCCGTATCGCATCGCCACTCCAGAAGAATTCGGTCCTGCGGTACGGAGGAAAGTCTGGCGGTTCTTTCCTGATCCGAGTCATTAAAGACAGCTATGCGTAGCAGGGAGGGGGTCAACCTCTGTAATGTAATCCTTTGAGGTTGGCCTTCGATTGACAGGAGAGGTGGAGGGAGGGTGTCTTGAATAAGACGAGCAATTTCCGAAGTTGTAATAACCGGCCCTTCGATCCAGCGCGTTCTGTCATTTCGGGAAGTTGTGACGGCTTTGCCTGATCTGAGCAGGCGTCCCCCCGTACGGGAGAACTGTTCAAGGATCGAGAGAGTTTGAGGATCACGGACGACGGTGACGTCTGGTAGAATGAGTGTATCGAACTGGCCTGAAACCAGATGCAGCCAGCCATTGCAGACGGCTTCCTCACTGATCTGCTTTTCGTCAATAATGGTATATCCGACGCCTGCATCCGTCAGTGCCTCGGCCCACAAGCCGAAATGAGCTGCGCAGTCTGGGGTACTGCTGCCTTCTCTGAGATCCTCCAGAGGATAGAACAGGGCTACGGATCGTACTGGCACGCCATCTTCCAGAAAAGCAGAGAGACGTGCGAGTTCTTCCAGAACGTCCGGTGCGTCGTCCCACCAGGGCTGGAGGTTGAAGCCGGGAGGGAAGTCGAAACGGGGGTCTGACTGGTGAGCGGGGTTCGGATGAATCGCGTCTGGCAGGAAGAGGGCATGGAGTAGAACGCGGCGTGCGCCCTGAAGGATATGACGAATCATCTGGGCGCGTAGGCGAGAAAGTGAAAGGTCCCATTGTCCGTACAGTGATGGCCGACCCACTTCCCGTCCGGTAGAATATTGTTCGACCGTGCAACGCGTGCGGCCATGCGCACGGGCAAGAGAGTCTCCTAATATGGCGGAAAGCTGGGAATTGTAGTCAGCAGCATCCGTGACACTCTGGGTTTTGAAGGTGTCGATATCAAAATAGTCTCCGCCTGGAGCGACGCGTGCATCAATACCACCCAGCCCTCCAAGCAGATTCCAGCCCCCCACATGTGGCAGGAGTTCATGGCCAGTAAGGCCAATGTCATGTGTATCGCACCAGTGTCTCAATGTACCGAAAAAAGCATGATTCATCTGCCGGGCGTAGGTTTCAAATAGATATGCGCGACGGGATGCGGCCTGTGGGTCGGTGCCATAAATCGCGTCCAAAAGGACAACACCGTTGATACCAGCGTCAATCAGGCTGTCGTCCCAGAGGAGGGAATTGTGGATTGCGTCGGGTCCGGACCCTGAATTCTGGCCGTTCCATGTGTAGAAACCGGCATAAGGATGGTCGAAGAAAAATGCCTCGGCTTTGGGAAAGGCCTCTCGCAATGGGGCGTAGACGCGGTTGGAAAAGCGTTCCGCCGTTTCCGGCAGGAGGTAATTGACCAGCCGGGATGTCAGGCATGTGGCAGCTACGAAGAGGGCAATGGGGCTTCCGTCCGGGAGATCCGGGGCAGTGATCTGTACGGTGCAACCGCTGTCGCCTGTTTCAAGAAATCTGATCTGGGAAGGCTGAAGAAGTGTCCGGGACGATATGACGCCACCGGCGACGATCTGCCACAAGCCCCATTGGGCCTTGCCGCCCTCATATGTCCAGCGTCTTGCGGCCGGTCCGAGAAAATCCAGAAACGTGGCATTGATGTCTGAAATCTGAAGTGTGGCCTGCCCGTTCTGGAGGGTTCCGGAAGTCCAGAACAGGTGTCGTTCGCGGAGATGATCGGCGCCCTGGACAGTAAGGCCACCTCCATGCCCCGACATCCAGCCATATTCATCGTAGATCTCAACGCTGAGTCCGTGTTCCTCTGCCAGATCCGAGACGAGGCGGCATAGGGCCAGATAGTTCTGAGAAAGATAGTCTGACAATGGCATGGCAAGTCGGGCCTGCACGAGAATGCAGCCCAGCCCGGCGCGTTTCATGTCCGCGACGGCTTCGCGGCACATCTGAGGCGTGGGCAGATGATGCCAGAACCAGAAAGCCGCAGTCCGGAAACGGTTTTCGGGTGTCTGGAACCAGTCAGGCAATGCCGGGGTGTTCACGCCGCAGTCAGTGGGGTGAGGTAAAGATCGAGCCGTTGTCCACATCGCGTGCCGGACAGGTCTATGTTCGGGTTCTGTGTGGCGGGGAGGGGGGTGCCATCCAGGCGGCTTTCCACGATCCGCGCGGCATATGTCGGACCGGGGGTCAGGACTCTCTGCTGGCCTTCATGGGCGTGGATGCGACAGCTCATGAGCCCTTCGCTGATGGTGAGTTCTGTCAGGCGGCCTGTTCCCGTCCAGGAGAGGATCTCTTCCTGTCCACGGGAGAGCGTCATGCGGCCGTTCGTAACAGCCATGATGACCTGCCCGATTGGTGTGTGGATCGGGCCAAGTGTGACGTCCGCTCCTGTATTATGCAGCTCCCAGCCTGCCCACGGGTTAATGTCCATAACGTCTGCAACGCCCAGCATTGGCAGCATCGCACCCCAGGAATAGAACAGATCCGTATCCGGTTGGTCGTTTGCCTCTCCTGTTGTCGCGGAGTAGTTTTCTGCGGCGATCCTGCGTTCCGTCCATGACTGGTTGAACAGCGCCATACTGCGTTCGGCGAGCAGGGATGCTTCGGCGACAAAACCGTAGCGCCGCAGACCATGCCACACAAAATAGTTCACATTTGGCCAGATACGGCCCCGCCAGTAGACGTTATCTGCAAAAGCAGGATCATCCCGGCTGACATTGGGGATCATAAACGGGCCGTTGAAGCAGGCCGGATCAGAGAAATGTCCGATCAGGGACTGTGCCTGTTCAGGTGTTGCGGCACCGCAGATCAGCGGGAAGAAGCTTGTGGGGCCGACACTGCGGACGAAACCGCCATGGCGTTGGCGATTGGCAAAAATGCTGCGTTCATGATCCCACAGATGTTCCCGGATTTTGCTACGGGTATCGTTTGCCAGTGCATTGAAAGTCTGTGCGTCTTCAGTGCGTCCCAGCTCCCGCGCAATATGAGCCAGACATTCCGCATCAAGCGCCAGAGAGCAGTTCAGTCCGACATCGAGCAATGACAGCGTGCGTGTTTCGGGGTTGTAGAGCGCTTCGTCATGGGTTGGCGAATTGTCCATCCCCGTCTCGTTACGGGCTCCGAAGTGGGTGCCTTTGTACAAAGCTTCTCCGACATCGGATGTTCCGCATGAGACAAGTCCCATACCGTCGGGATCACGTTCCTGTCGCCACCACATGTGATTGCGGGATAATGCCTCGTAATGACATTCGAGGAATGATCTTTCGCGCTGGCGCAGATAGATCATCCACGTCATGAAGGCGCCGTTCGGAGCCTGTGTCCGGTCCACCCAGGTATCGTTCGATGTGGCAAGGCAGGCGAAATTGCCTTGAGGCGTTGCGCTTGCCGTGGCCACCGCCATGTTTTCTCGCGCAGCCTGCCCATCAATGAGGGCGCTCATCAGTGCGGAGTATGTCTGATCATTGTACCAGACTGCGAATGTCCCCAGATTCCAGATCCGGCTGAAAGTGGTATAAGGGCGCCGATTGATGCCGTCATACAGGGTGTTCCAGGCCATGACATCCCGAACGGCATCCAAGGCCCCGGTGTGACGTCCGGTCTGAGCGGGAAGCACAGGTTCTTTCTCAAGAGTGCCCTCAAGTACCGCCCGGGCTTTCGCGACGGCCAGTTCTTCGTTGTCCGCAACGGCTGCGGCGAAGCGCCCTCTGCGCATCATTTCCAGATTGAAACGCAATGCGATGACGGGGGCGGATGTGCCTCTGCTGGCTGTATGGAAATAGCCGTTATCGTCGAAATCTTTTGCGACGGCTTCCAGAGACTCATGAGCCGTGACCTGCACGGGGGCTATGTCGCCTATCAGGGCCACATACCGGTAGCCCAGCCGGATGACGGCGGCTTCCCCGTTATAGGTCACTGTGGTGCCACACTCGGAAGACAGACACAGTGTCAGCCAGTATCGTAGTCCCCATTCCGCGAGGACTTTTCCCTCCCATGTCCCCAGCAGGCAATAGGGATCATCTTTCTCATAGCGGAATGCGATTTCCGTTCCGCCATGCCGGGTTTCGAACTCCACCAGCCTTCCGTCCATGTCATGACGGCCGAACAGAAGATCCTTTCCCGGTGGGAGCAGCGTCGCGCGGCGCTGGCTGGTGGAATAGAGCAGGGGCGTCACATGAACGCCCAGTGGCAGGAACGTCATCGCCGCCGGGCGGTCGGACCAGGTGTTCCATGCGCGGGCCGGGGGCACGGTGCTTTCAACAATCATGATGGATCCAGTTCGCTGCTATGGTCAGGGCGATGTCCGGGTTTTCTTGCGCCACTGCGTCTGTTGGCGTCGTCAAGGATCTGTGTCAGTCGGATTTCGTCCAATTCAAGACCGAATGACCAGCAGAGCGTGTCGTAAACGCCAAGGAAGGAACGGCGGCAGGGAGCAAGCCGCGTTTCGGTCTCGGCGATGCTCTGACCCGTCACATCGGCAAGCCATGTGACCAGATCGTCCTGCACGCCCGGGACTTCCAGCGCCTGTCCGGGCGGAGTGTGCAGGGTGAGCCATCGCGCTGCGGTGGCATCACCCGTGACGTGAAGCGGAGCCGAGAGGCGGATATCGCGGGATGATGTCCCGATTTCGACGTGAACCGTTCCGGCGGGGACGGTCCAGTCCTCGCGCACGGTATCGAAATAGGCGAGATCGCGGCGGCTCAGCGTCATGTCCACGACGCGGCTCTCTCCTGGTTCCAGATAAACCGTCGCAAACCCTTTCAGGGCCCGGAGCGGATGGTGGGGGAGCGCCCGGTTTGGGGCGGCTGGACTGCGCCCGAGGTAAAGCTGACAGACTTCCCAACCGGCCCGCGCGCCGGTGTTGGACAGTGTGAAGCGGACGGTCACGTCATCCGCAGCGGTCGTCAGTTCCAGTGCATCGTAGGTGAAGGACGTGTAGGACAGTCCGTGGCCGAACGGGAAAAGCGGCTGTATGTGGCGGATGTCGAAAAACCGGTATCCGACGAAAATGCCTTCCCGATACAGGTGCGTTCCCTGTTCACCAGGATAGCCCAGAAAGGCAGGGCAGTCTTCCAGTCGCACGGGCCATGTGACGGATGTTTTGCCGGAAGGATTGGCATGCCCGAGCAGGATATCGGCAATGGCCTGTCCCAGCCCGGCCCCTGCATAGCCTGCCGAGAGGATGGCCTGCACGTTGTCGGCCCATGGCAGAACGACGGCGTCCGGATGGGGCAGAACCACTACGATCCTGTCATGGATCTTCGTCAGTTCGGCAATCAGGCGATCGTGCGCCGGGCAGAGATTCAGATCGGGCCGGTCGGCGTTTTCGCCGCTGACGCAGGGTGCGGTGGAGGCGAAGACGATGACGGTTTCGGCCGTGCGCGCTGCGGCAAGGGCTGCGTCCTGACGGTGTGCGTCATGGTCGCCATTCGCGCTCCAGCCGGGCTCCCAGTGGATGGAGACGCCTTCCGGTGCCGTCGCTTTCAGGCAGTCCAGCGGAATATCGCATCGTATGGGGCGGACGGCGGCGCTTCCGGCTCCCTGAATTTCGGGCGAGACCGCGCCTGTACCGATGACCAGCAGGCGTTTGCCGGATTTTGGGGCAAGCGGCAGGATATCGTTCTTGTTGCTCAGCAGGACACAGGCGCGGGAGGCGGCCTTGCGGGCAAGATCATGATGGGCCGTGAAGTCCGGGCGGGAAACGGGCAGTCTGTGCTGGGCATCCACGATCCGCAGGGTGAGGGCCGCGATATGGGTGCAGGCTTCGTCCAGCGTAGTCTCGGGCACGTTTCCGTTCAGGACGGCGTTTTCAAGCCGTCGCCTGCGGGCGGCATTGAACGGCATGTCCAGATCGTTCCCGGCCTTCAGCGCAGCGGGCAGATCCTGAATTCCGTGCCAGTCGGACATGATCGCGCCGTCATAGTGCCATCGTCCGCGCAGGATCCCGCGCAGGAGCCACGGGTTCTGGGAGGTCTGGACTCCGTTAAGCCGGTTGTAGGACGTCATGACCGTCCACGGGTTACTCCGGGCAATCGCGCGCTCGAAACCCAGAAAATACAGTTCGTGCAGCGCGCGGGGCTCGACGACGGAATCCATGCTGATGCGCTCAACTTCGGAATTGTTGCATGCAAAATGCTTGAGAGATGCTCCTACGGCCTTGTCCTGAAGACCCCGGATGACGCCGGCTGCCATTTCTCCCGTCAGGATCGGGTCTTCGCTGAAATACTCGAACCCCCGACCCGCCAGCGGCGAGCGTCGCAGGTTGATGCCCGGCCCGAGCAGGATCTGCGCGCCCGCAGCCCGGCATTCGATCGCCAGCGCTTCCCCGATCTCATGGGCCAGCGCGATGTCCCAGCTATTGGCCAGAACCGACAGCGCTGGAAAGCATGTTGCCGGCACGCTTTTGCCGAGCAGGACATTGCTGTCCCGGTTTTCCGGATCGTCCGTTGTATCAACGGCATCGAGGAACGCCCCGAGATCGGCGTTCTGCGCGTCCGCGGAAATCTGGTCCGGCACGACGCGCAGGCCGTTGGACCCATCGACCATTAGCAGGGAGGGCAGCCCCAGACGAGGTACGCCTGTCGTGCGCCACAGGCCGTTGCCACAGACGAGGTCGAGTTTTTCCGAAATCGTCATCTGCGCGACGATCGTGGCAGCCTCCCTGTCGAATGCGTGCGTCATGTCAGATGCTCTGGGGTTCAACGAGGGTCTCCGGCTGGAGGATGCGCGTCATCTCGGCCTCGGAAGGGTAAAGCAGGATAATCAAGACAGAGAGCAGGGCGACACAGGCCGGCACGCCCAGAAAGCCGAATGTGATGAAGGCGCGGGCGGTGTGGGTCTGGGCGGCGGCATGGGGAACATAACCACCCCAGTCCAGAATAGCTGCGGAGAGCGAGCCGCCGACGGCCCAGGCGACTTTTCCCGCGAAACTGTTCACGGAATAGGCCATTCCGGACGCCCGAACGCCTGTAACGGCCGTGCCGTAATCAATGGAATCCGCGACCATCGCGTAGAAAACAGGCAGGGTCATACCCTGAAAGAAGCAGATCATGCCGAAGACGGCGACCAGATAGATGGCATTATTCGGGCCATACGCAAACAGCGCCAGACCCACGGCAGACAGTATGTAGGGCAGGACAATCGTCAGCTTCTGTCCGACGCGTCGTGCAAGCCAAGGCGAGCACGTCACGCCCAGAACCTTGCTGGCGCCCATCATCGAGATGAGCAGTCCTCCGAAATACTGCGGGCGATGCAGGACTTCCGTCGCGTAATAGAGCGACAGGCCGTAGAACGCCGTCAGGTTGATGTAGAACAGGCTCAGCACGATCGTGACAATCACCCAGGCCCGGTTACGGAACAGGGAGCCGAGCAGAACCCGGATCGGGCTGTCATTCGCTTCCAGATCATAGCGCTCGCGGCAGGTGAAGAAGGGAATGAGCGCCAGCCCTCCGCCCACGGCACCTGCAACGGCCATCGCCAGCGGATATCCCAGTTTCTCGTTGCCCCCCCCAAACAGGTGCACCATTGGCAAAATGGACGATCCGACCAGAAACGTCGCAAGCGTTGCGCCCATCATGCGGAAAGTGGACAGGGAGAGGCGGTCCTCCCGGTTGCGGGTCATTACATTGGGCAATAACCCGTAAGGCACGATGACAAGCGAAAAGAGTACGCCCATCACAAGATAGGTGGCATAGGCCCAGGCGAGGCGTCCGCCTGCCCCAAGTGGCAGGGGCAGGAAGCAGCAGAATGTCAGGAAGCCGAGCGGTAGCGAAAACCATTTCAGATAGGGCCGGACGCGCCCTCCGAACAGGATGCGATGGTCGATCAGATATCCGATGACCGGGTCCACCACGCTGTCGACCACACGTGCCAGAAGCATCAGCAGGGCGACGGAAGACGCGGAAATACCGTAAACATTGGTGTAATAATAGATGAGATAGGCCCCGGTAATTCCGAACAGGGCATTCCCTGCCAGATCGCCGAAGCCGAAGCTCATCCGCTCCCACAGGGCAGGGCGCTGGTTGTTCGTCGTACCGTTCATGCAGCCATCCGGTTGGGGGCGTGACTGCCTTTCCATCCATCCGGAAAGGCAGTCCTGGGAGGATGTCCGATCCGGACAGGGTTACGTCAGAAGTCTGCCTTCACTCCACCGAAGAACTGGCGGGGCGCGCCCACGACCAGCGACTGGTAATCGCCCGAAAGCGGATTGCCGCCGTCGTCGCCCGTCATGATCAGGTAGCGCGACCCTGTCAGGTTGGTGACGTTAAACGATGCCGTCAGATTTTCCAGACGTCCGATGCGGCCGAAATTGTAGCGTGCTCCGAAATTGACCAGCCAGTAGGACGGGAGTGACGTGTCGTTCGTATAGCTGAACGGGCGGCTGCTGGTGTAGAGCGCATCAATATTGAAGCTGGCTTTCTTGTAAGTGTATTCCGCCGTCGCTTTGTACATCAGGTCCGGATAGTTCACGACGTGCTTGCCTTTTGTGGCGTAGGTCGTGCCCTGCTGGGTGATGTTGTTGTCGTATGTCGAGTGGTTGTAGCTGATCGAGTTGAAGATCGAGAGGCCATGCAGCGGTCGCAGGGTCAGGCCTGCATCCACGCCGTTCATCGTTACGCCGCCGAGGTTCAGCACCGTCGTCTGCGGGTTGGTCTGACTGCCCTGAACCAGCGCGCCCAGCCGGTTCGAGAAGTTCACGCGGTAGGCGCTGACCGAGAAGTCCACACGGCGCTGTGTGAAGCGGTAGCCGACTGAATAGGCCCAACTGGTCTCGGGTTTGACGGAACTGCGTGACAGGTCGAAGGCCTCCTGCGAGACGGCAAACGGTGAGGCCGAAAGGTGGTAACCGCTTTGCGGGTAGGCGCGCATGTTCTTGGCGATATCGAAATACAGTTCATGATGCGTCAGGAAGTGCCAGTCCCCGCTGAAATGCGGCAGGAACGCCCCGAATGTCGTCAGGCCCACGCCGCCGGCAAGGGCATTGGTGCCGGTATAGGGCTCGTAATTTCCGGTCTGCCCGACACGGGTCGTGCTCAGCATGGACTTGAAGCCCGCATGGAGCGAAAGGTTTTTGACCGGGCGCCAGGTGTCCTCGATATAGGTCTGCATCGTGTTGGTATTGTAGGTCTGGCCCCAGAGCTTGGCGAAGGGATCGGACCATTTTCGGAACGGATTGGGCGTCAGCGTCTGCCCGTCCGCAAGGAGCGGGTCATTATAGGCATACATGTTCGAGACGTATTTATTGTTTTCGTACCAGATGCCGCCATGAATTTCGTGCTTGCCGATATCATACGTCATGCTCGATGTGAGGCCGAAGCGCTGGATATCGGGCTGCTTGACGATTTCGGACAGGGGCGCGCCGTTCGCCGAGGCCATCCAGGGGTCCGACCACTGGGTATTGGCCTTCTGGTTATGGCCGTACACAACGGAATCCCATCGCAGGTGATCCGCCAGCTTCAGATGAAAATTCAGCCCGCCCAGCAGATCGCGTGAGGCTGTCGTTCCGGCATAGTAGGATACATCCTTCGGGTCACTGGTTGTATCTTCGCCGTGCGAATAGATGCCCTGCGCGGCATTATAGGCCAGTCGATAGTTCGGATAATAGTTGGAGATGCCGTAGCCCAGCTTCTGGACCGTCTCCAGTGTTTCGGACTGATAGTTGAACTGTTGGACATCCGCCCAGTCAAACAGGAGCGAGACGCTGCTTTCATTATGGATCGGCTGCACCAGCTTCAGGTTGGCCTGCTGGAAGAACTGGGTGCCGTATCCTTTCCACAGTTTTGTGTCATTCCGCATGTAGGACACGTAGAACTTGGTTCCGGTGGGGTTCAGCTTGCCGCTGTCGATGCGGATGAAGGCATGCGTGGTGGCGTTGCTGCCACCGGTCGCGGCAAGGGTGCCGCCGAATTTGTCCTTGGGATCAGACGACGAAATCATGATGGCGCCGCCGAGCACGTTGGTGCTGGGCATGTCCACGGCACCGGCGCCCTGCGACATCTCCATATGGCCGACGTTCTCGGACGACAGTGCGGCGACGGCGTTCAGGCCGTTATAGTTGCGATAGACGGACTCACCGAGGGGAATGCCGTCCAGTGAAAAACCGATCTGGTTCTGTGAGAACCCGTGGATATAGAGTTTGACGCCCCCCGTATCGACGCCCTGCGCATCATCCGACTGGAACAGCACGCCCGGCACGTTCTGCAATGCCTTCATGACGGAGGTTCCGGCAACGGCGTTCGTAAAGACGTGTTGGGAGATGACCGTCTGCGCACCATGCGAAACGCGTCGCCCCTGGACCTGCAGGAGTTCGGGCTGCACAGGGCGGGGAGTAGCAGCATGCCGTGCGGCAGGCGTTCTGGACGCAGGAGCTGTATGAAGGGGAAGCGGAGGCATCTTTCCCTTGCGGGCATGCTGTGATTTCTCTGCCGCCCATCCGTATGAGGGAATGACGGCCAGCACTGTGGAAAGCAGAGCCAGGTGACGTAACGCGAGTTTGTTCTGGGGGACGATACGCATTGAGATCAATCCTTGCCCTCACACGGGTCTAACGGGTGGCAATCTGGACAACCGGGGAACGCTACGTTGCGATTTTATAACGTGTAAACGATAATATGAACGACAATTCGATTCTGCAACAAAAAACAAATTCGCAAGAAAACATTGTATTGCTGCCACTCTTTTCTGCTTCTGATCTCTATGTATCTCTGACAGACATAAGCCTTTCCGTGGTGTGTACGTCATTAATCATGACTGCATGTCATGCTGAATTTCGTGCGGCCGGGGATGGTCGGTCGGGATATCCGGGACGAGGCATGGGGTGTTGTCCTTATCCTCGGGGGGAGGGGAAGTACGATCGGGAAATTTGAATATACAATCCTCAAGGAGCCTGTAAGAATCCTGGATGGTCTTAATGGAGAAAAATCCGATGTCGCATGATGCAGATTATGAACTTTGCAATCAGATCGGATATCTGCTCCGGCGTGCCTACCAGCGGCACACAATCATCTTCCAGCGTGAAATTCCCGATGACCGGCTGACCTCCGCCCAGTTTGCGACCATGGTTACGGTTCATCGCCTGAAAGAGGCACCCCTCGTACAGATCAGCGCGGCAACCGGCATCGACCATGCAACTCTGCGTGATATCGTCATGCGTCTGCGCAAGAGAGGGCTGTTGAACATCGTCCAGGACCGCAATGACCGTAGACAGCGCATCGTCTCCCTGACAGCAGAAGGGCTTGCCCTTGTGGAGAGCACGATTCCGAGTGCTGCTGACGTAACCGCACGAACGCTGGCACCGCTTGATGAATGCGAGAGGATTGCGGCGCTGCATATCCTCAAGAAACTGGCGTTTTTCGAAGACTGAAACCCCCGGGATATATCCCTTACAGGAAACGAAACGGAATCGTCATAATTCGCTTGACGTTCCAAGGGGGACTGTGAATTATCTATATATCGTGTGTACGCCATTATTGTTGAGCTCTTCTGCTCCGTGATGGTCGCCAACAGAAGGGCAATCAGATGTCGGGTGGTGTTCGGGTCGGTATTGTGGGGGCTGGTCTTGGCGGCGTTGCTGCAGCGGGGCTTTTGCAGCGTAAGGGCTTTGATGTAACGCTTTACGATCAGGCGCCCGGTTTTTCCCGACTGGGGGCGGGCATTCAGTTTGGCCCGAATGTCCTGAAAATCCTTGCTCATCTTGATGGCCTGGACAAGAAACTCGAGGAAATTTCCTGTCTTCCGGACTACTGGGTCAGCCGAAACGGAACGGACGGAGCAGTTCTCGCAAAAATCCCGCTGAATGCAGAGCGTGACCGTTACGGCGCGCCTTACATCACCATTCATCGTGGTGATCTGCATCAGGCCATGCTGGACTGCATTGAGCCGGACCGCATCAAATGGGGTCATAAGCTCGTCGACTTCACGGATAACGGTAAGACCGTTTCGCTGGAATTCGAGAACGGTTCTACGGATACGGTGGACATTCTGGTTGCGGCAGATGGGATTAACTCACGTGTACGCGAGAAAATCTTCGGTCTGGAAGAAGCTCTCTATACCGGCTGGATCGCGCACCGGGCGATTATTCCCGGGGCTGCGGCCAAGGCGCTGGGCGCGGATGTCAATGCCAAGTGGTGGACCGCTGACCGCCATATCGTCTGCTACTATCTCGATCGCAAGGAAGAGGAATTCTATCTGGTAACGGGAGAGCCGGCGGAATGGACCAGCCGGGCCGGTCAGCTTCCTTCCACGCGCGAAGAGTTCAAGGCGGCCTTCGCGGATTATCATCCGATGGTTCAGGGCTATATCGATGCGGCGGAAACCGTGACGAAATGGCCACTCAAGACGCGTGAGCCGCTGCCGAAATGGCATGAGGGCCGGGTGGTGCTTCTGGGCGATTCCTGCCATCCGATGAAGCCGCACATGGCGCAGGGTGCCGCCATGGCGGTTGAGGATGCGGCGGTTCTGACACGCTGTCTGAGCGAGCTTGGCGTTGCCGATCTGGAAGCGACGTTCGAGGCCTATTACGGCGCCCGCAAGGAGCGCGCGACCAAGGTCCAGACGATCTCCAACGCCAATACCTGGCTGCGTCAGCCGGAAGATCCGTACTGGTGCTACGGCGACAATGTCTACGATCTGAAACTGACGTCCTGACGTGAGGGAGAGGGACGCTATGACGGACAGCGTCTTTCTGATGGTGAACGGGGAGCAGCGTGAAGTTCACGCTGCCCCCGGCACGCCGCTTCTGACAGTGCTGCGCAATGACCTTGGTCTGAATGGCCCGAAATTCGGGTGCGGACTGGGAGAATGTGGGGCCTGTACCGTGCTGCTGGACGGCAAGGCCGCGCGAAGCTGTGTGGTTCGGGTTGAAACCGCCGCGGCGTGCGCGTCCGTCGTGACGCTGGAGGGGCTTTCCCCTGACGGGTCCGATCCTGTTCAGCAGGCCTTCATCCAGGCACAGGCCGCGCAATGCGGATATTGCCTTAATGGAATGGTCATGACGGTGAAGGCGTTTCTGGATGCCGTGCCCGATCCTGATGAGGCGGCGCTGAAAGAGGCGCTGCGATATAATCTGTGTCGCTGTGGCACGCATGTGGAAATCATGAAGGCGGCCTGCATCGCGGCAGGTCTGGTGAAGGGAGAACCTTGATGGCGCAGACGTTGCTCCCCACAGGCTCCCTCAGCATTTTCCGTCCTGCGCAGCCTCCGAAAGGACTGGCGGCACGGGGCGGCTTTATTCCCAAAGACGAGATTTTCCTGCGCATCACGGCCGACGATCAGGTCGTGGCGTTCTGCGGGCATGTGGATCTGGGAACGGGGATTGCGACGTCTCTGGCGCAGATCGTGGCGGAAGAGCTTGATGCGCGCCCGGCGCAGGTGCGGATGGTGCTGGGCCATACCGAGGATACGCCGGATCAGGGCGCGACGATTGCGAGTGAGACCATTCAGGTCACGGCCATCCCGCTGCGCCGGGCCGCCGCGCAGGCGCGGCGTCTCCTGCTGGAACGTGCGGCGGAACTGACAGGCCGTGCGATCGGGACCATGATGCTGCGTGATGGCGAACTGGTTTGTGAACCGCCTTTGTCAAACCGGGTCTATCGGATCGGGGATCTGGTCGAGGGCGTCGAGCTGCGGGTTCTGCTGGATGATACGGCGGCGGTGAAAAGCACGTCCGAATATCGTCTGGTCGGACGGAACATGCCGCGCGTTGATATTCCGGACAAGGTGACGGGCCGGGCGGTCTATGTGCATGACGTCCGTGTGGACGGGATGCTGCATGGGCGTGTCGTACGGCCGCCTTATGAAGGTTACGACCACGGGCCTCATGTCGGACGGGCGCTGCTTTCGATTGATCGGGAGTCTGTGGCGCATCTACCGGGTGTGGTGGATGTGGTCGTGATCGGCGATTTCGTGGGTGTTGTGGCCGAACGCGAGGAACAGGCCGCGGCTGCTGCAGAGGCGTTGCAGGTCAAGTGGGCGCCTGTTGCGCTGCCGGATCTGACCGATCCGGTCGAGGCTGTGCGGGATAATCCTGCGACGCCGCGCGTCGTTTTGGATCGTGGCGCGCTCGAAGACGGTCTGGCCGGTGCGAAGACTGTTCTGGAGCGGGAATATTTCTGGCCGTACCAGATGCATGGCTCCATCGGCCCGTCCTGTTCGGTGGCGGACTGGCAGGATGGCAAGCTGAAACTCTGGTCCGGGACACAGAACCCGCACATGTTGCGCGCGGATCTGGCGTTGCTGATGGGACTGTCCACGGCTGACATTCAGGTCATCCGGCATGAGGCGGCCGGGTGTTACGGGCGCAACTGCGCGGATGATGTGGGCGGCGATGCGGCTCTGCTATCGCGCGCGGTAGGGCGTCCGGTACGGGTGCAGCTTTCGCGTGAGCAGGAACATGTCTGGGAGCCGAAAGGCGCGGCCCAGCTCGTGCGGATCCGGGGCGGAATTGATGCGTCCGGGCAGCCTGTGGCGTATGATCTGGACACCAGCTATCCGTCCAATGTCTCGCCGCTGCTCGCGCTGGTTCTGACAGGGGTGGTTCCGGCAGACGTGCCGTCCGTGGCGCAGATGGGGGACCGGACGTCTGTTCCGCCTTATGATTATCCCAACGCGCGGGTGACGGTTCAGGACATGCCGCCGATTGCGCGGGCGTCCTGGTTCCGGGGCGTTTCTGCGCTTCCGAACAGTTTTGCGCATGACAGCTATATTGACGAGCTGGCGGCGGAGGCCGGGGCCGATCCGCTGGAATATCGTCTGGAGCATCTGCTGGACCAGCGGGCCTGCGAGCTTCTGAAGGCGACGGCGGACCGCGTCGGGTGGACGTATCGGGCGGGACCGGTCGAGGTTGATCCGCAGGCCCGCGTGCTGAAGGGGCGGGGGCTGGCCTATGCGCAGTATGTGCATGGGACGTTTCCGGGCACGGCGGCGGCTTGGTCGGCCTGGGTTGCGGATGTGGAGGTGGATCGTCAGTCCGGCGTGGTCAGTGTCACGCGGGCGGTGGTCGGGCAGGATGCGGGCATGATGGTGAACCCGGCCGGGGTGCGTCATCAGCTTCAGGGCAATGTCATCCAGTCCACGAGCCGGATCCTGCGCGAAGAGGTCCAGTTCGACGAAAAAGGCGTCGAGAGCAGGGACTGGGGCGGCTATCCGATCCTGACCTTCCCGGAGCTTCCGGCGATCGAACCCGTTCTGATGGAGCGGCAGGACCAGCCGCCTCTGGGGGCAGGAGAGTCCGCATCCGTGCCGAGTGCGGCGGCGATTGCCAATGCGCTTTATGCCGCAACGGGCGTGCGCTTTCGGGATGTGCCGTTCACGCCGGAAAAGGTGAAGGCGCGGCTGGATGAGGCGCTGGGTCCGCTGACTGCGGAAGCGGTGCGACCACTGGCGGCGCTGGGTGTGTCAGGTCCGGAAATGCGTCCGGCGATGGCACGGACGACGCTGGGCGCGAAGCTGCGCCGTGGGGCGTTTGCAGCGGCTTTTGCGACGGTGGGCGGTCTGATGGCGACGGTCATGCCATGGCGGTCGGCGATTGCGCCGGTCTCGCCGCCGGAAGCCGGTCTGTTTTCCGACGCCGCGATTGCGCGAGGCGAGAAGGTTGCGGCCGCGGGGGATTGTGCGGTCTGCCATACCGCGCCGGGTGGGGTGACGAATGCGGGGGCGTTCCCGCTGGAGACGCCGTTCGGGATCATTTATTCTACCAATCTCACGCCGGACGTGGACACCGGGCTTGGATCCTGGTCCTACGAAGCGTTCGAGCGCGCGATGCGTCATGGCATCAGCCGGGACGGACGGCATCTCTATCCGGCATTTCCCTACACGGCCTTTGCGAAGACGAGCGATGCGGATCTGCGGGATCTGTATGCCTATCTGATGTCGCAGAAACCGGTGCGCAATGTGGTGCCGAAGACGGCGCTGAAGTTTCCCTACAACATGCGCTTCTCGATGGCGGGGTGGAACATGCTGTTCCATGATCCCGCGCCGTTCACCCCCGACCCGGCACAGTCCGAACAGTGGAACCGTGGCGCCTATCTGGCGGAAGGGCTGGGGCACTGCTCGGCCTGTCATACGCCGCGCAATGCGCTGGGGGCCGAGCGCTGGAAGAATGCGTATCTGGCCGGGGGAGAGGCTGAGGGATGGTCGGCTCCTGCGCTGAGCACGCTGTCACAGTCTCCGCTGCCCTGGAGTGAGGACGATCTGTACGCCTATCTGCGGACCGGGTTCAGCCCGGCGCATGGTCCGGCGGGTGGGCCGATGGCGCCGGTTGTGCATTCCATGGCGGCCCTGCCGGATGCGGATGTGCGGGCGATTGCGCATTACATCGCGTCCTTTGATCGCAGGAACGCCGTTGAAGGTGTGGCGGCGCGTCGGGAGGCGGTGCTGGAGCAGGCGCGTGGGTTACAGGCGCTGGACCGGGGCGAGGGATCGCGGATTTATAACGGGAGCTGCGCAAGCTGCCATGAAGGCGAGGGGGCGCATCTGTTCGGTGCGCGTCCGCAGCTTGCGCTCAACAGCAATATCCAGGCGGACAGCCCGGATAATCTTGTTCATGTCATTCTCAAAGGCGTGTCGGAGCCCGCTTATGCGCAGGCGACCACCATGCCGGCATTCGGGGACATCCTGTCTAACCGTCAGATTGCGGAACTTGTTGCGTATCTGCGGCGGACAATGGCCCCCGGTCGTCCCGAATGGACGGATCTGGAAGCCCATGTGACCCGGATCCGCACTCAGATCCGTGCGCAGGGAGGACATTGAGAATGGGTGAACGCTGGCTTCCGGTCTGGCGCCGGGCACAACGGACGGACATGATCGCGCCCGATGAACATCCGGGCGTGGGGCAGACGATCCTTCTCGGCGGCCAGCATGTTCTTGCGATGACGGGATCGACCGTGGTGGGGCCGCTGCTGATGGGGTTTGACCCCAATGTGGCGATCCTGTGCTCGGGGCTGGGAACGATCCTGTTCTTCCTCATCACCGGTGGACGCATTCCGAGCTATCTGGGATCGAGCTTTTCCTTCATCGCGCTCGTCGTGGCGCTGACCGGATATTCCGGGCATGGCCCGAACCCCGATATTGCTCTGGCTTGTGGCGGAATTTTTGTCGCAGGCGTGGTGTATACGCTGATCGGTCTGTTGGTCCGGATTACAGGGGCGGGGTGGATCGAACGGTTGATGCCGCCGTCTGTCACCGGGGCGATTGGTGCGGCGATCGGGATCAATCTGGCTCCCGTGGCGTCGCGCGGCCTCGGGCATGGCGGGGCGGGCACGGCCTGCGGCATTTTTGCACTGCTGTGTACGGCGCTGCTGGCGGTCTATGGCGGGCCTTATCTGCGGCGGCTGTCGATCCTGCTCTCCTTGATTATCTCCACGCTTGTGTATGTCGTGGTGGCGAACGGGCTGCATCTGGCACCGGCGATGGACTTTTCCGAAGTTCTGGCCGCGCCGCTGATCGGGCTGCCGCATCTGACGGCGCCCCGTTTTACCGGCCATGCGGCGATCCTTCTCGCCCCTGTCGCGCTTGTTCTGGTGGCGGAGAACCTCGGGCATCTCAAGGCGATCGGCGCCATGACGGGGCGGCCGCTGGATCATCTGACGGGGCGTGCGTTCCTCGGGGACGGGCTGGCGACGATGCTGGCGGCCAGTCTCGGCGGTACGGGCGTGACCACCTATGTCGAGAATATCGGCGTCATGGCGCTGTCTCGGGTCTATTCGACGCTGACCTTCGGGATGGCCGGAATTTTCGCCATTCTGCTGGGTTTTTCGCCGTTCTTCGGGGCGTTGCTGCGGGCCATTCCGGAGCCTGTGCTCAGTGGCCTCTCGGTCGGACTGTTTGGTCTGATCGCGGCGACGATGGTGCGCGTCTGGGTTGATAATCGCGTCGATTTCTCCCGCGCCTCAACGCTGTTTCCCGTTGGCGTGGCCCTCGTGGCCGGGGCGGGGGACCTCACTTTCACAATCGGCGGTGTGACGCTGGGTGGCATTGCGACCGCCACGATCGCCGCCATCGGCCTCAACCAGATCCTGAGAACAGGATCGGAGTCCAAGGAGCCACCTTCATGCCCGTAAGTGATTTTGAACTGGTCCAGGCCTGGCGACAGGTGCTGACGCTGTGCCGCCTGGAAGCGGGGCAGACCGTGACGCTGCTGACCTCGCTGGGCAGCAATGAACAGACCCTCCGCTGCGCGGTTCTGGCCGTCCGGGAAAAAGGGGCGATTGCGAACCGGCTGGATCTCCAGCCGACGAACGGGGCGCTGTCCTTCTCGCGTGATCCACTGGCTTTTGTCGGGACGACGCCGCTGACAAATAACCGGGCGGCGGTCGAGATGCTCAAGGCCAGCGATCTGGTGCTGGATCTGATGACGCTGCTGTTCTCGGCCGAGCAGCATGAAATCCTGGCGGCGGGGGGGCGGATCCTGCTGGCAGTGGAGCCGCCGGAGGTTCTGGTGCGGATGACGCCGACGATGGAAGATCGCGAGCGCGTTCTGGCGGCATCGAAAAAGCTTCAGGCGGCGAAGGTCATGCGGGTGACGTCGGCGGCGGGGACGGATGCGTCCTTTGCGCTGGGTGATTATCCGATGCTGGAAGAATATGGTTTCGTGGACGCGCCGGGACGATGGGACCACTGGCCGAGCGGTTTTCTGGCGACATGGTCCAATGAGGGGTCGGCGGAAGGGAAGATCGTTCTGGCGCCGGGAGACATTCTCCTGCCGCAGAAATCCTATGTGACGGCGCCCATCACCTGCCACCTTGAAAAAGGCTTCGTCCGGGCGATGGAAGGCGGTTACGAGGCCGACCATCTGCGGGACTACATGGAAAGCTTCAACGATCCGGAAGTCTATGCGGTGTCGCATATCGGCTGGGGAATGCAGGACCGGGCGCACTGGTCGGTCATGGGGTTCTATGACCGCGAGGCCAGCATTGGCATGGACCCGCGCGCCTGTTCGGGGAACTTCCTGTGGTCCACGGGGCCGAACAATGAGGCGGGAGGCACGCGCGATACGGCGTGTCATATCGATATTCCGATGCGGGGCTGCACGGTCACGCTTGATGATGTGCCGGTCGTGAAAGATGGCAAGCTGGTGGAGAACGCATGATGAGCGCGCAGACCAATCGCGACGAGGACCGCTACAAGAAGCAGGGTTTCGGAAACGAAATGGGTATGACGGGGCGCATTGCGTTGCTGATTGTCGATTTCGTCAACGGGTTTGCCGATCCGGAAGCCTTTGGTGGCGGCAATATTCCTGAAGCGATCGAGCGGACGAAAACGCTGCTGGCAACGGCGCGTCGTCTGGGATGGAAAGTGGCGCATACGCGGATCGTGTTCGCGGATGATGGCGCGGATGCGAACATCTTCTCGCTGAAGGTGCCGACGATGCTGGGGCTGACGGAAAGTAACCCCGCGTCTGCCATCGTGGACGAACTGGCGCCGGAGCCGGGCGAATATGTGGTCCGCAAGACGGTGCCGTCGGCATTTGCGGGCACGCCGCTGGCTTCCTGGCTGGTGACGCACGGGGTGCAGACCGTTGTTGTCGCCGGGTGTGTGACGTCCGGCTGTGTGCGGGCGAGTGTGCTGGATGCGATGCAGTACGGGTTCCGCCCGGTGGTCGTTTCCGACTGCGTGGGCGACCGGGCCATCGGGCCGCATGAGGCCAACCTGTTTGATATGGCGCAGAAATGCGGAGACGTCATGGACCTCGACACCCTGCTGTCCCGTCTTCCCAACGCCTGACCTCACAATTTTTCAGAAGGACCATTTCATGACCCAGACACATCTGCTTTACGGTGCGAATGTCCATGCCAACGGCATCCGGCAGCATTATCTGCGCTACGGCGGCAAGGGCGCACCGCTGGTACTGGTGCCCGGCATTACGAGCCCGGCGATCACCTGGGGGTTCGTGGCGGACCGTCTGGCCGAGACGCATGATGTCTATGTTCTGGATGTGCGCGGGCGTGGTCTGTCCTCGACAGGGCCGGATCTGGATTATGATCTTGATACCTATGCGGCGGATATTCGCGGGTTCATTGATGCGCTGGGCCTGAAGGACGTAGTCCTGATGGGGCATTCCATGGGGGCACGGATCGCAATCCGCACGGCCCGTCAGAACGACGCAGGGCTGGCGCATCTGGCGCTGATCGACCCGCCCGTCAGCGGTCCCGGACGTCGTGCCTATCCTGCCAGGCTGGACTGGTACACGGAATCCATTCGTCTGGCGCGCAGGGGCATGAGTGGTGCGGAGATGAAGCGGTTCTGTCCGACATGGACAGACGAGCAGTGCACATTACGGGCGCAGTGGCTCCATACCTGTGACGAACTGGCGACCCGGATCACGTTCGAGAAGTTCCATACGGAAGACATCCATCAGGATCTGCCCCATCTCAAAACCCCTGCCACTCTTGTGGTGGCAACACGGGGTGGGGTGATCCAGCAGGAGGATGTTGAAGAAATCCTTCAGCTCAATCCTGCGATTGTCATCGCTTCCGTTCCGGATGCGGGTCATATGATTCCCTGGGACAACTTCGATGGTTTCTTCGAGGCGCTCCAGGGCCGCTACTGACTTTCAGGACTGAATTTCCGCCCGGCTACAGGACGCGCCTGTAAGCCAGATGAGGTAGACTGTATATGTGTAAACGACCCGGCTCCCTGCACCTCGCTCTCTCCGTGACGACGATGCTGTCAGCCGCCTTTTCTTCGTCAGCCATGGCGGCCACCAGACATTCGTCCGTGGTGCACAGGACGGTTTCTGCTGCACATAAAGGTGCATCTCGTGTGGGGGCACCGAAGCATCGGCATATCGGACCCTATATGAGCAGGAGCGCGGAAAACATGGCGGTTGTGGCCCGTCATCCGCCGCGTGGAACGGTGGAGACGGTCAGCCAGAAAATGCTGGCGGAGGCTCCTGCCGGAACCAACCCGATGAAGGTGATCTCCCAGCTTCCGGGTATCGTGTTCCAGTCCGGGGATGCGCAGGGTCTTGATACGTGGAGCTCACAGATCTTCATGCATGGTTTCCAGCAGCAGGAAATCGGGATGACGCTGGACGGGATGCCACTCGGGGAAATGACATACCGCAATTATAACGGTCTGAACCCGATCATGGCGATTTCGTCGGAGAACGTGGCGCGCATTGACGTGTCGCAGTCGGCCGGTGCGGAAAGCATGGCAGCGAGTAACAATCTGGGTGGCGGTCTGAGCTACGTCTCGATGACGCCGTCGGACAAGATGGGTGGCACGGCTGCGGCGGGTTTCGGCAGCTACAGCACTTATCATACGTTCCTGCGCTTCGAGAGCGGGAAGCTCAATTCCAGCGGCACGAAGTTCTATACGTCCTACATGCGTAACGACAGCGGGATGTGGAAGGGTTATGGCGAGCAGTTCATGCAGCAGGTGAACGCCAAGCTCGTGCAGCCGATCGGGCATGACAGCTCGATTTCCGCGTTCTTTGACTGGAGCGACCTGCATCAGAACACCTATCCGGATATCTCTCCTCAGATCATCAAACGGGTGGGCTATGGTCTGCCGAGCTACGAGAACGGCAGCAATTCCGGCTATATCGCGGCTGTAAATGCCGCGAATGGGATCTATCCGGGGAAGGTCGGCACGCTCGATGATCCGGCGGACGCAGCCTATTATGATGGCAGTACGAATACGGTCGATACGTTTGGTGGCATCAAGGCCGATCTGCGCCTGACGGATCGTCTGACCTGGAATACCACGGCTTACGGGCATGGGGAGCGCAACCAGACCTCCTGGGCGACACCCTATTATCCGTCGCCCACGGGATCGCCGGTCAGTGAACTGATGAAGGAGCCGGAAATCCGGCGTTTCGGCATCGTCTCGGCGCTGCATTACAATATCGCGCGCAATCATATCGGTGCGGGCGTCTGGTACGAGAACAACAGTTACATGTCGCCCATGAACGCCTATGCACAGCCGGCGGTGGTGAATGGCGTGGTTCAGGGAAAGGTGCATGATCCGCTGACCCAGTGGCGCGATCCGTTCGCCCAGATATTCAACCAGAACTACAACACCAACACGTTCACGGCCTTTGTGCAGGATACTTATAACGTGCTGCCGAACCTGGCTCTGCATTTCGGCTTCAAGTCCCTGCTGAGCACGACCAATGTGGGCGACGGGTATCTGAACCAGGACTATTACGGCGCAGGGGCTGCGGTTACGAGCGGGGAAAGCCTGACGGTAGCCAAGCCGTTTCTGCCGCATATTAGCGCGGACTGGCACTTCCTGAAGGACCACGAGCTGTATTTCGATATTTCGGAAAATGCCCGGACCTATGCGCAGTCTGGCTACAAGCTCTCGAACTCACCGTTTGCGGTCTCCCAGACAGCCTATGACGACACGAAATCCTCGATCCGCCCCGAGACGGCCTGGACCTACGCCATTGGCTACCGCTATACGGGCAAACTGGTGGCTGCGACGGTCTATGCGTACCGGACGAACTACAACAATCGCCTTCAGCAGATCACGGAAGGACCGGTCGTCAATCCGATCTCAGCCGTCTCGAACGTGGGCGGAGTGACGATGAACGGTGTGGATGCCGGCCTGACACTAACGCCGTTCCGCGGTTTCGCACTGACCAATTCCATCAGCTACAACCACGGCGTCTATGACCAGAACCTCGTCAGCGGCTCCACGGTCTATGCGACGAAGGGCAAGCAGATCGTTAATTATCCGCGTTTCATGTACAAGGGGCGGGTTTCTTACGAATGGCACGGTATGACGGCCTATGCCGATGGCAGCTATACCGGCACGCGTAATTACAGCTATACGGCGGACGTCAAAAGCTCCGGTTACTGGCTGACGAATGTGGGCGTGCAGTACAGTTTCGGGAACATGAAGCAGTATAACCGCTATCTGGGTGCCATCAAAAACCTGACGGTTGCGTTCAACGGGTCTAACCTGACGAATAAACGCTATATTTCCACAATGGGCCAGAACGGCAATCCGGCGGATATTGCGACAGGCGCACTGACGGACCAGTCCATGCAGATCGGGGCCCCCCGGATGTTCTTCGGAAGTGTGCGTGCGGACTTCTAAGACAAAAAGCCCGTGGCCTGTGCCGCGGGCTTTTTTGCTGTCAGGCGAGTTACTCAGGCGTGGTGGGTGTCAGTCCAACCGGGCGGAGGGGGCACGAAGGTCTCGACCCAGTCGGAGTTAAAGGACATTAGTCCTCGGGAATGGCCGAAAAGATCTATACTATGGAATTTCTGGAGAGCAGAGAAAGTATCATGGAATTTTCTCGAATCTAAGCTTTTAAGGCATCCACATCTGCTTCCAGATCGCAGTTGATCAATTAAGTAATTTCGAGAATACTGTATCAGGGATGACGATGGCCTCACGAGACCGCATGCAATTTGCAGTTTTCTATAGTTGTGTGCGCTCCCAACTATCTGAACTTGCGATGCGAATGCATTACCAACCCCAGTCCGGTAACGGGCTGGGATTTTCGTTTGGCCGCCCGACGCAACCGTCAGGATGAAAGGATTATTCTTTCCGGTGCCTCTTGGGGGATCAGTCCAAATTGCTGTTCCAGCGTTGCGCGATAGCGCTCCTGTCGGGAGATTTGCGTTTTGGGCAGTGCCAGTCGACTTGCAAGCAGACGGTGCATATAAGCGATTTCTTCAATATGGTTACGTCGATTGAGTGTGTGTGTCGCTGACTCCCCGTGACGCCGATGGATGTTGAGAGGCGTTGCTATGTATATGACTTCGGCTTTTTTCTGGGTCAGAAGTTCTACATAAATGCGCCAGTCGCCAGCAACGCGAAGTGTTCGCAGATCTTTCTGACAGCTATTGATAGCCGCTAGCAGTCGTTCTTTTCGGAAGAGTGCGCTACTGACATTGAGAACAAGATTACGTTCCGACAGGCATCCCCTGAGAAAATTTTCACCTGTGAAGTGACTGTCATTTTCCAGAAGTAGTCCGGCGCTTTCAGAGTAATAGGTGCGATAGGATGGGAAGATCGGGGCACCATTTTCATCGACGGCACGGCTATCGGTGAATGCCATGACGACAGCGGGATTGTTTTTGATACCGCCCAGGAGATGTTCCAGAAAATCCGGTTCACAAAAATCATCCGCTTCGGCAATCCAGATCCAGTCGCCACGTGCGATTTTGAGGGCTTTGTGCCACTGTCGAAAGACCGACCCGGACGAGATGGTATTTTCGATGCAGATAATGTCCCGATCCCAGTCTTTTGCAGTCTGACGGGCGATTTCCAGACTGTTATCTTCTGATGCATCGTCAAGAACGATAATTTCAAAAACGGGTACTGTCTGTGCAAAAACTGAAGAGAGACGGCTGCTCATGTAACGAGCATAATTGTGGGAAGGAATGACGACAGAAATCTTCGGTATTGCAGGTAAGGCGAGGCTGAGGATTTCATGAGTGTACTTCTTGAAGCAGAAGCGATGTTCCGCAGCACGCGCGTTCTTCTGGCGTTCCCTGCTCGGCCGTTTTAAGGACCATGTTGCCAGTTCTTCTGCAGCCTGGGCCATGGCAGGCACATCTGCAAAAGGAACAATCTGGCTATGGTGACTGATTGTATCATCATTCTGTCGTAGCAGATCTGGAATCCCACCTGCTCCGTCGAAGGCAACGCAGGGTAAACCGGCGGCCAGCGCTTCGAGGATGACCGAAGGGTAGGGATCTTCGCGAGAGGGTAGGACAAAAACATCCGCGGCGGCCAGCCAGGCCGGAACATTATTGACCCTGCCGGGCATATGGAATGTTCCACTGGAGAGCGCATTTTCCAATTCGACATGAAGACTGTTCTTCAGGGAGACATCAATGTCGCCCAGCCACACACAATGGAGTTTTCCACGCATCTTGCGCCAGAGTTGCAGAAAGAGATCAAACCCCTTTCGCAGGTCTGCGTAGCCAGCCCCTATCAGGATGCGGTCGGTCGAACGGAGGCCCATCTGTTTCCGGAGACGCTGTCGTATCTGCACGGAAAAGGAGGTCGTGGCGTACAGGCCTTGCGGCAGGATCGTCAGATTTTTCTGGGCTTCAAGAGCAAGTTTTCTGGCCACGCTTTGAGCGGGAACAATGACGTGGCGCGCAAGGGAGCAGGCTTTTTCCATTGCCTCCCAAAGGTTGCGGCTCCGCAGAAGGGCAGGGAGTTCATGAATGAGAAACAGGAAACCGATGTCTGTTTCCGCAAGTTGCGGGGCGATGGCTGAAGTAGCGGCGCTATTGATGACTGCGGACTGAAATCCCTGTTTGTAGAGAAAGTCCAGTCGGGCTGCTGTATTTTTTGTTCCCGCGGGAAGGATTTCAGTCGGGGCTACACTGCGGTACTGCTCAAGAAGAGCCCCTCCTTCAAGAAGGATGAACTGGATATCCGCCCCGAAACAGTGTTTCAGTGTCCGTCCGGTTTCCAGAAGCAAATGTTGTGCTCCTGCTGGAAACGCATCATGGCCAATCAGAAGAAGTCTGGATTGTGAGTGATTTTTGCCAAAGCCGGTGCAGGCGCGGGCGGTGGCGTTCAGATAGGCGCTTCCGAAGTGCTGGTCCGGTTCCAGATAGGCTCCTTCAGCCCATTCATTCCAGGCGTTGATGCAGACAACAGGGTCTCCGAAAAAGGTGCGGGACTGGGCCTGCTCGATCAGGCCGCTGAGCCAGCGTTCGTAGAGTTCGGGCGTTGAGCCGTGCAGGACAAGACCTTTTCCCTGACGGCGCGCATCATTGTCCCATGAGGGTGCTGCGGTTCTGATGAGGGGGAACGGTGTTCTGGGCTGAGCAAGGGAGGCCTTCACGACTTCACCGTAATCATAGACCTGACCACTGAATTCGTTATCGAACAGCCTGAGTTCGTCGTTCAGCAGGTTGCACCCTGAGACAACCTTGTGCGGTGGAAACTCGATCGCACCGTCCAGACCGAACAGATCCGGGTTCTCATCCCCGAAGGCCTGTCCCATGACAAAAAGCGGGTCCAGTCCATGCCGGTCCCGGAACATTGAACGCCATCTGACAAAAGCGGCGGGAGCATCCGGGATCGTTCCCGGTCGATAGACCATGAGGACCGGTCGTCCATCGAAATGGATATATCGTGGATCTTGCAGATACCGGGCGAAACAGTCCACCAGAGCGCCATCGTCCTCGGTTCGGTAATCCTGCGCGATCAGAAGATCCTCATCCGATCCGTCCCAGCGTCGGCTCCAGTTTTCATTGGCCCACATGAGGCAGAACGGAAGATCGATCTGCGGATTTGCCAGCAGGATTTCCAGAGGCTGGTCCAGCAGGCGTTTGCGGTTGAACCAGTAGAAATAGAAAATGAAGCCTTCAATCCCGGCAGCCTGGGCCATCGCAGCCTGTCGCTCGAGGATTTCAGGCGTGTTCAGGGTGTAATGGCCCAGGTCCCGTGGAATACGGGGCTGGTAATGGCCGGAAAAACGGGGAATGCCACGTGGCAGGTTGGTCCATTCCGTAAAACCCTCGCCCCACCAGGCGTCGTTTTCGGGAATGGTGTGAAATTGGGGCAGATAATAAGCCAGAACCCTGGCGCGGCGAATGGCACTTCGGGGAAGAGGGCGGGCCTTTTCAAACAGCGGACCAGGCTTGCTCCGCCGTTTGATTTCACTGAAGACCGATATTTCGGTTTCCGGGCTGCTGGGATGGATGTCGGGCCGGTCGCGATTTTCCAGATAATGCAGGAGCGGGTTGCTGTCAGGAGAATGGCGCAGGTATTTCCGCCGGTAATAGAGGGGGTCAAACCCGTCGAAGGGGCGCCGTGCCTCCCGAAAGCCCTGAACCATATAATGTTCGAGCGCATCCAGGCCCGCTTTGGCGACATCGGGATAGGAGCGGAGATAGAAGTCCGGATCGAACTCCGGGATCGGCCGCAGAGGCATGTGGTGACGGTTCAGAAGATAATGGGCGAGGGCCAGCATGCCTTCCGGAACATGGTAGGTGCGTGCGTACCATACCGGATCGAACCAGGCGATTGGACGGCGGCCTTCGCGTTCTCCACGCACAACATAATGCAGTAACGGATCGCCGATGACGTCGCGGTTCTGGCTGAGATACCAGTGCGGATCAAAGAAAGGATTGGGTTTGCGGCCCTCACGCCATCCATGCTGATGGTAATGCCGCAGAACGGCCGTTCCGAGCGTGTTCAGATCGGGGTTGGTCTTCAGATAATAGAACGCATCAAACGTTCCGGAATATCCCAAAATCTGCAACGGAGACGCATCAGCCGGGAACGGTGATGTGCGTGTTGCATCAGAGGAAACATGAGAGAACGCATTCAGCATGCTTTAGTTTTTACGTTTTTTTAACTTTATTCAAGTCGTTAATTCATCGTCAATCCAAAAGGGATTTGATCGCATCGTCTGGCGGTGCCATACCGTGGCGCCCGGGAGGCATGCTGCCTTCATTCATGGCATCAGAGGTGGGTTAGCGATGGACATCAGCGCGTCACCGACCATCGCGGATGGTCCGGTTTACACACACCGGACCGTACGGCTGGACAGTGGTCTCGATCTGGAATGTGGTGTGCATCTGGCACCGCTGGAGATTGCCTATTGCACCTATGGGACACTCTCGCCGGCGCGTGACAATGCGATACTGGTCTGTCATGCGCTGACGGGAGATCAGTATCTGGCAGAGCAGAACCCCCTTACGGGAAAACCCGGATGGTGGAGCCGGATGGTGGGGCCGGGCCTGCCGATCGACACGGATCGTTATTTCGTTGTGTGCTCCAATGTCCTTGGCGGCTGTATGGGCACCACGGGGCCACGGTCGATCTGTCCTGAAACGGGAAAAGCCTGGGACAGCGAGTTTCCACCCATCACCATGCATGACATCGTGGCTGCACAGGCGAAACTGATCGACCATCTGGGGATTGACCGTCTCTTTGCGGTTATTGGCGGATCAATGGGCGGAATGCAGGCCCTGACATGGGCTGCGGATTTCCCGGATCGTGTCTTTGCAGCCATGCCGATCGCGACATCTCCCTTTCATTCGGCCCAGAATATCGCCTTCAATGAAGTCAGCCGACAGGCCATTTTTGCCGACCCGGACTGGCATGACGGACATTATCGGGACTTCGATGCCATTCCGGCCCGTGGGCTCGGGGTGGCGCGCATGATGGCTCATATCACCTATCTGTCCGAGGAGGCCCTCAGCCGTAAATTCGGAAGGCGGGTGCGGCATGACGCTGCAACGGCGGTTCCGGCCTCCAGCAGTCCATCGCTGTTTGGAGAGATGTTTGAGGTCGAGAGCTATCTTCGCCATCAGGGTTCGACATTTGTGCGTCGGTTTGACGCCAATTCCTATCTGACCATCACACGGGCGATGGATTATTTCGATCTGGCGGCCGAGCATGAGGGTGATCTTGCCAATCCCTTCCGGAAATCACAGACGCGTTTCTGCGTCGTCTCTTTCAGTTCGGACTGGCTCTTCCCGACCTCACAGTCCCGCCTTCTGGTGCGCGCGCTCAACCGGGCCGGGGCAAACGTCTCTTTCGTCGAGATTGAAAGTGACCGTGGGCATGACGCCTTTCTGCTTGAGGAGCCGGATTTCGACCGGACGATCCGGGGTTTCATTACGGGTGCCGCCGAACATGCGGCCCTTTTGCGAGGAGAGCACTGATGCGTGTCGACCAGCGCCTCATTGCTGAAATGATTGCACCCCGTGCCCGTGTTCTCGATGTCGGCAGCGGGGATGGAACCCTGATCGATTATCTGTATCGCACGCGGGCCTGTGATGCGCGGGGGATTGAGATCGACATGCAGAATGTGACGCAGTCCGTCGCGCATGGTCTGCCAGTCATGCATGGCGATGCGGATCATGATCTGGCGGACTATCCGGATGATACCTTCGATTATGTGGTCCTGCAGAGAACCCTGCAGGCGGTTGAGCGTCCGCGGGAAGTCCTGCGCCAAATGCTCAGGATCGGCCGGCATGCCATTGTATCCTTTCCTAATTTCGGACACTGGCGTCTGAGACTTCAGCTTCTGACAACCGGGCGGATGCCGATGACGCCTGTATGGAGCACGCCTTGGTATTCCACCCCGAATATCCACCCCTGCACGATCCGGGATTTTCTCCTGCTCTGTGAAGAGGAAGGATATGTCGTGCAGCAATGGCTGGCGATTGACGAGGACGGTGCCCGCGCTCCCTGGCGCCGCTCCATCCGGCTGGCCAATCTTTTTGGCGAACAGGCCATGTTTCTGCTCAGGCGTGCAGGCCACTGAAGCGTTTGGGCTGCGGCGAAGTGACCTTTGACAGTGGCGGCGGCGCAGGAGTGGCAGAAGCGCTTCAGGGAGAATTGCGGCTTCAGCCAGATGGGACGTGCCGCCATGCTTTCACTGCCTCATCACATTGTGATGTTCATCGCGTCTGGATGTGAGGCATCATATTTCAGACCGCGCGGTGGATTTTTGCCTCTTGATGCAGTGGTTCAGTGTGACTACTTCTCTTGATTGCAAAATTTCAAGAAATAACAATAGCTTTTTTCAGGGCGTGGTTGCTGTCTCCTTGCAATGGGACAAATGCTGTCCTACATCCCACGAGCACTTCAGGGCAGTTTTCTGAAGTGTGATGACGACATCATGATCTTTCCGGTTTCGATTTGTCCGGGTCTGTTCTGGTCCGCTTTCACAGGTGAGGCACAGAAGGTCGTCATTTGCCATGAAAGCCTGCAGCCAGTGCTCTGGCAGCGTATAAACGGTGTGGTTGCCTGAGCATGACCTTGCCGTCTCAAAGGAGAGGTCCATGACCAGTTTTGCCGAACTCAAGCTTGCCGAGCCCATTCAGAAGGCTCTCGCAGAAGAGGGTTACACCACACCGACGCCGATCCAGGCTGGGGCCATTCCCTATCTGCTGGAAGGGCGTGATCTTCTGGGTCTCGCCCAGACCGGGACAGGCAAGACCGCAGCCTTTGCCCTGCCCATTCTGAACCATATCTTTTCGAATCGCCGGCCCGCGCCTCCGAAGGGTGTTCGTGCCCTTGTTCTCGCGCCGACGCGTGAACTGGCCTCCCAGATTGGTGAGAGCTTTGCCGCTTACGCGCGGCACATGAAGTTCTCTTATGCGGTCGTGTTCGGCGGTGTGGGGCAGGGACGTCAGATCGAAGCCACCCGCCGTGGTGTAGACGTTCTCGTCGCAGCCCCCGGGCGCCTGCTCGATCTGATCGGGCAGAAGCATATCGATCTTTCCAGCCTGGAAATCCTTGTCCTTGATGAGGCCGACCGGATGCTGGACATGGGTTTCGTGCGCGACATCCAGCGTATCATGGCCCTGCTGCCCAAGCAGCGTCAGACCCTGCTGTTCTCGGCAACAATGCCGTCCTCCATCAGTGATCTCGCCCATTCGCTGCTCAGGGACCCGGCTACGGTTCAGGTAACCCCTGAGTCGAGCACTGTTGAGCGTATCAATCAGGCTGTCATGTTTGTTGATTCTGGCAGCAAGAAAGATGCGGCTCTCATGCTGCTGGAAAGTCCAAGCGTGGCCCGGGCTGTGGTCTTCACGCTGATGAAGCATGAAGCCAACAAGGTCGCGGAGTTCCTGAACAAGAACGGAATCCGGGCGGAAGCTATCCATGGCAACAAGTCGCAGGGCGCCCGCGAACGTGCCATGGCTGGGTTCCGGAGCGGCGCCATCAAGGCGCTGGTTGCTACGGACATCGCGGCCCGCGGTATCGACGTGGACGAGGTCAGTCATGTCTTTAATTACGATCTGCCGAATGTGCCGGAATCTTACGTCCATCGCATCGGCCGGACGGCCCGTGCGGGGCGTGAAGGCTGCGCAGTATCCCTGTGTGACGCGGAACAGCGCGCCTGGCTCAAGGATATCGAGAAGAAGATCGGCAAGCCCATTCCCGTCGTGACTGATCACCCGTTCCATTCCGAAGAGGCACGCCTGTCCACGCAGCGTCCGCCGGTTCTGGGTGGTGGTCGTGGCGGCGGAGGGGGCGGACGTCGTCGCTCGGGGCCGCCGTCGGGTGGACGTCCGGGTGGTGGTCGTGGTGGGGCACCCGGTCGCGGCGGCCCACGCTCAGGCCCGCGTTGATTTTTTTTATCCAGACGAAGATTAAAAAAGGCCGTCTCTGCAAATGCAGGGGCGGCCTTTTTCGTATTCCACCCGGACGGCGCATGTAGAAAAAATTGCGTGCAGCCGCGGTATGGGCAGATTCAGGATTCTGTTCTGGAAATCTGGCGGAGAGGGTGTCAATCGAATTTATCTATTATAATATTGTTTTCGTTTTTTCTTTCCGAGCGGCTTTATCGAAAATACCCTCACTTATACCCCCACCGCGCGTATCCTCCACTAGGTGCAGGATACCGAGATGAATGAGAAGAATTCTCCCCGCTCCCTTTAATCGGATGGCATAATTTTCACTATGCTACGCGTTAGTTATGCGAGTGGAATATCCCAACAAGCAGCGCAGCCTAAGTGGTCACCTCAACCCCAGCCCTGTATAGGCTTCTACTTTGTAGAAGCTCAGTTCCTGAGCGAGACTCGGGGTCTATCGCTACTGACGATTGTGCAAAAAATGCGTTGACCGCATCTTCAAGCTCCTGATCGTCAAGTTCGGAAAGAAGCTGGACCTGATTGCGAAGCCGCAGTCGGATCACTGCCTCACGCATGGCGTCTTCCATCGCCGATCGCCCCAGTATTTTGGAAGCACGCAGCCAGCCTTCGGCTAGAGCTTGTGATAATCGAGCGTCATTGCCTATCGAAGGGCGCTCCGTGATTTGAACCAGCGCGTCTTCAGTGAGTGCGCCAAGCAACTCCCAGCGCGCATCTGACGCGGGACCGCGATCCAAGATATGGCCGCGCATCCACAATCGCTGGAATGTGTTGCGCACGCCACCGTGGAAACGTTCGGCAGGCCGATCCACAAATCGCCAAGCGACCAAATCGGGAAGAACTACACAGGCAAGAAATGCCCATACGTCGTCGCGCAGGGCCTCGCCGCCCTTAAGCTCGTTCCTCTGGGCAAGAAAGGCGGACGCGCGCTCGTCGAATTGCGCGCGATCAGCTGCGCTTCCCCGGTCAGGAAACCCACAGCCAGCGGCGATCTCTTCAAGGCCAGCGCGAATGTCGATGAGGACATCAGGCCTGATCGGACTGCCGCCACTTGCAGCGTAGCGGGTCTCGACGGGAAAGCTGTCTGCATCGACAACGGGTTCCGGACGGACCGCGTCGTCGGCGCGTGCGGACAGAAGCGCATCGACAGCCAGTCGATCCAGCCTAGGGAACAGCTGCACGATCACGCGCTGTTTTCCAGACTGACGATGTCCGCGGCAGCCAGAATGCCGGCATAAAATGTGGACGGGCGAAGATCAATCATACTGCGCACTGCCGCGATGTCTTGCTCCGGAAAGGCCAGGCCAATCCAGTGGGCTGCTCGTCCGGCGATCGAGCATGGATCGGCTTCCATGACGAGCCGCTCAAATTCATTCTGGCGCAGCGAGGCAGTAATGATCTGGGTCATGACATCGGCGAGAATCACTTGGGTGGTGGCGCGATCGCCTGCGAGCAGTCGATCAGTCACATCGGCGCGGTCACTGTTGAGATAGAGGCGTACGCTTCCGCCAAAGTCGCGATGCAAGTTGCCCGGCGTCCAGTGCAGCAACCATGGGGCATAGGCCTCGGGCCGGCCGGCAAAGCGCTCCAGAAAGCTGACGGCCTCCATGGGAAAACGCGGCTCCTCGCCTTCTAGGCGGAGATCGAGCTGATCCGACCACAGCTTCGATCCGGCACGACCGGGCGACAAGAGCGAGCCGTCGCGCGGCTGGCGCAGAATGACGAGGGTATCGACGAGCAATCGCTGTGAAAGGCTGCGGCCGGGCACCAGTTCGTCGATGACAACTGTCGGCTCCATCCGCGTCAACGGCAGCTTCGAAGTCGCAATGATTCGACGCGGCATGTTGCCGATGCCAGTTCCGATCCGGATGACGAGCTCGAGCGCACCATCATCGATCGGCATCGAGAGCCTATCAGCAGCGCGATCGAGATCGGTTGTCACGAGACGTCGAAGACGAAGATCTCTCGCAGCGTCCCAGTCGGGCAGCCACGCATCCCCTATCGGTGTCTCTAGGCCGTCCTCGAGAAGCATCCATGGTTCCGGACTGATCGCGGTCTGATCAAGGGTCAGGAACGGAAAGGCAATCCGTCCCATCAGTCGGTCTCGTCAGAGCTTATGCGGGCGGTCATCGTCACTGCACAGTCTGCCGGCATGGCAACCGAGACCTCGAACTTCCCTCGACGGTCGCCGATGACCACAGGTCCGTCGATCGCGAGCTCTTCTCCGCCCTCGTCGACAATGCGCGTCACCGTCGGGCGCTCGGCAGTCGAATATTCCGATGCCGTCCCGCCATCCATGACGAGAAGTGGATCAAGATGGAGCGAGAGCGCGAGACCCTCGCCTCGGACCGCGAGTTCGAAGACACCGACAGGTCCGGACTCGCCCAGTTCAAGCCGGACGAACGTGGGCCTAGTAACTGACGGCCCCGTCCGACCGCAGCTGCCGCCTGGCCCGGGTCGACGCGGGCCGGCTCCTTCGCCATCGCCCTCCAGCGCTCTGCCGAAGAGTCCGGCAACACCCGCGAGCGACGGCCCCTTGTCTCCGTCCGGAGCAGGCGTTGAAACCGGGTTTGCATATTCCAGCGCAGCTGCTCGGATACGATCCACTGCAATCTTGACGATGCTGCGAGCTGCCTTGTCGGAGAGCGCCTCGTACTGCCAGTCATCATGAGCCGGAGGCTCCGCCATAGCGAAAGCTTTTTCGACGGTATCATCGTCCGAAGCGACAAAGACACCAGCCCATTCGAAGCGGTCATCTGCGATATGGGTCCCCGCGAAGTATCGGACGACCAGCTCTACCGGACGCATAACGGCAATTGCCGCGCAGCGCTCGGGAAAAAGGCTGTCCTCGCGACGGGCAGGCGCAACGCGATCAGCACGGAGGCCACGAGCAAAACTCAGACGCCCCAGATCGCGCTTTGGTCGCAGGGATTTCACAATGTTACCGCCCGGAGGATCGGAGCGCAGCCCCTTCATCGCGCGAGCAAAGAGATCGAGCGGAGGGAAATCCTCTGGTCGAGGCAGCGCGCGTTCCTCGCCGTCCACGAAGATGCGAAAGTGCATCTTCCTGCTTTCGGGCGTGCCCTCCAGCAATCGAGGCCAGAAGAACCATAGAAGCGCCTCCTCGATTAGATCGATCGCGCGCTCGTGGTCCTCTTCCACGAACAGCGGATCGAGGATCATGATCGATGTGCCGCTATGTTCCGGTGATCTCTTAGGGAAGCCCAGAGCCCCGGCGAGGTCGGCTGCATCCTCCCCTTCGACCGGGTCGACATATTCATCATCACCTGACGCGTGTCCCCACCAGTGTCGACCGGTGAAACGGCGTCGAATGCCGTCGGCATCATTCGCGCTGAACGCAGAGCCTAGCTGAGCCGCGATGACACGGCGCCGAGGTTCTCCTGCATGAGTAGTCTGGCTGTCGATGACGATCGTCGAGCACCGGCTGGCGAGATACAGCGATGTCTTCCCGTAGCCGTACGTTCCGCCGCCATGCGTCGTGTTCCGCCGGGAACCGACATTCCTGAGGAAGTCGACGAAGTCGGTCGGCTCGTCTTCCGTCGCTGCCACATCCGCGCGCGTTGGACCTGCCAGTCCGGCCGTCCCGAAATCGCATATTTCTAGAACATGTGGAGTTGCACTCGACAGAAAGGCTTCGAGCGGGTCTGCCGCACTTTCGTCGAGCGGTCGCTCTGCCAGAACGGTATCGCGAAGTGCCTCGAGCTCAGCCGACTGCAGGGCTCTTACACGGAAATGGACCTCCGCGCCGCCATCCGAGAGCGCCGCGTCGCAACTGTTCTGGACCGCCTCTCTCACGACCGTCTGCACAAGGTCGATGGAGGGCGCGCCGAGGAGCTTGCGGTAGCCGTCGGCCGCCAGGTTGCCAGACGCCGAGTACGCTTCTGAGTGAAGAGTCAGAGGTGAGCAAGGCACGCGACCAGCTCCCCGTGTCGAGCCCCGACGGCAGCGTCACTCAGGCGGCACTGCTCAGCCATTCCGAGGTTCACGACATACGAGATCTCTTCGACGCCGGCCGGAACGCAGCCGCCCGAAAAGCTCTCGGGGATGATCCGCGGAAATTCGGCATCGACAAGATAGTGGTCTTCATTCTCCAGCCGAAAGTAGCACCGGTTCCACTCCCAGGATTCGGGATCGGTGCAGCCGTAGCCCGCGAGGAGGCGGAGAACTCCCTGTCTGTCGGAGGCCACTCGAAGGACTTCGGCTGCAACTCCCGCCACCGAGATGTCTCCACCAGACGTTTCCGCGAGCTGATACACTGCAAGCGCCAGGGTTCCGCCCGCGGGCGGCAGAAGCTGATCCACAGCAGAGATCGTCACATGTGGCATCGCCGACCTGCTGGTCGTCTTCACTTCTGTCGCGAGGGCTCCGCCGCGGAAGTCGTGGCGTTCACGAAGCGGCCCACGCCAGAGCTTCCAAGCGGCTGGATTGAGGCCGAGCAGCGTACGCAGCATCAGCAACTCGCCGATCAGGCCGCGGATTTCCTGAATGCTCACTTCTGCCGCTGTCATGGTCAGCAGAGAGCGGAAGTCCTCGATAGTTGTTCGACACGCTTCGACAGGGAATGCGCCTCCGACAATCCTCTCCATGATCTCGTCGGCAACATCGGCGAACACACCGTCGAGGGTCGCACTGAGGCAGACTATGTCGAGAAAGCGGATTGGCATGCCGCCCAGCGTGTACGTGGCAACACCGATACCGAGCGCTTGGCTGGATGGAGTCTCGCCGATGCGTTCGCTCTGTCGGACTGGCAGCAGAAGCCTGAGCTCGCCTGCGTTGCCGAGTGCCAGCCGCACCGAGCCGGAGCCGGTGTCTATGCCTGTATCGACGCTCGGGATCTCAAGCGCAGTGGACACCTGCCCGCCGCGACGGAGCATCTCCCATTGACCCACGGACGCTTCAGCGGGCACGCCCGGCCTCAATCTGCTCGGCAATTTCGTCCTCTATCTCCTCAAGATCGTCCGCAGACGGCGGCTCCAGTCGAACGCTGTAGTAGCCGCCGGCGCCTTCCGCTGCGCCGGGGAAGACAATACCGAAACCGACGAGATTGCCGACCGCATCGAGCGAAGAGCGTTCGGTCGAGCCGGGACGTGGCTGCGATGCCTTGTCGATCGGGTAGAGAAGCAGAAGCGGTACGGGACCAAGGATTGCAACACGTGCCGCTTTGAGAGTGCTCCAGTCGGACTTCGGAACAGCGTCTCCGGCCTCGCCGCAGTCGAACAGGACGTCCCGTATCGACATCAGCGCCTTGATGTCGGCAAAATCCTCGGGCCGATTGAGCCGGCTTCTTGTCGACAGCCGGACCATTCCGAGGCCGCCAAGTGGCTCGCTGGACGTGGTTCCTGCACGGGGCTCCACGACACCGACGTTCCATGCCTTCTGACTGTCGCCCGACGCATCAAGATAGCCGAGCAGGAATTCGGCAGAGAGCTCCCGGTGCGACGTCTGAACGGAAAAGGCGCGCAAGAACTGGACGATCAGTCTACCCGGAACACCTTTGAACAGGATCGTCGAGTCATCGGGCGACCGCAGACCGAGGTCGGTAGCCTGTGTCATCAGATGCGCAGCCGCGGTCCAGTTGGCCTGGACGATCCGCGGATCATGATGATCGAAACGGATCGTCTGGACATGCTTCCCGGCGTAGCTGACGTCGGTCAGAATTGCGGCGCGCATCTTGCTTGCGGCAGTGATTGCCATGCCCGGGATCGATCGAACTCGGACCGCAAATTCCATCGGCGTGCTGCGCCGGATGGCATATTCGCCGACGTCCGAGCGTATCTCGGCTTCGATTAGGGCGAGTGATCGAAATGCCGTCGACAGAGCTTCGGTCATCCAGATACGAGGCATGTCCTCGTAATCCGGACGATAGCCGAACCAGCGGCCCATCTGCAGCAGGGTATCGTACTGGCTGGACGTACGTAGAAAATAGCTGACGCACAGGCCCTCGATCGTGAGGCCGCGGGCGAGGATCGACCCGCCTACTACGATATAGGTCTTCGGCGGACCATCATAGTCGATCCGGTCCTCGCTCACCCCGTTTTCGACAGGCACCTCGAGTGCGTCGAGCACTGCCTGAATAAACGGCGTCAGCTGTTCCGATCTGACATGCGGCTGCGTGCAGATTCCATCCGGAATTCTGAGCTGCTCTGCATCCCAGAGAGTTAGCATGCGCTGGCACAACGGGGATGAGACGTTCACAAGCTGACTACCGACGACCTCGAGCCATGCCTTGACCAGCGTTGCCAGTCGATCATGCATGATCACATAGGCGGAGGTGTGGATCAGCATCGACATGTGGCTGTCGGCTTGGCCCCGGAAACGACGCGCTGCGCAGGACGCCAGGAAATAGAGCACTGCATCCTCGAGCGAAGACGGCATCCGAGGCTGGAAGGCGTCCTTTTCAGCACGGCTCGGAGGCTGAAGCAGCAGCGTGTCGTTTTCCGGAATCTCCCGGATCATGTCGAGGCCTTCCTCCTCCGGGAGCGGTGCCTCTGCGTCGACCGGGGACCGGCCGAACAGCCGTTCGGTACCGAAATAGCCGTCGGGGGTCGGCAGTGCGGTGATGAAGTCCTTCGGATAGAGATCGTCGAGCTCGCGTCCGCCGGCCGGGAAGGGATTGATGAGCACGTTTGCGAAGGGTGTGGCCGTATAGCCGACATAGGAGTTTGCCGGCAGCTTCTTCAGGATCAGCCGGATGTTCTCGTTGATCCGGGTCATGTCATACTCGCCCGAAGCGGTATTGACGCTCGCCTGATCGCATTCGTCGTCGATAATGAGCACGCGGAGCCTGCGAAGTACGGCCGGCAGAGTACGATCGAGTGTCGCGAGAAGCTGACCAAGCGGAGCCACGTTCTTCTTGACGACCGCGAACTGCACGACACCCGCCGCTGGCGCGGAGAAGCCGCCGTTCGGAGGCATTCTGAAATCGCCTTGATCGTCCTCTGTGGTCCGGAGTTCCCATCGGTCGCGCAACCGATCGACCAGATCTTTGCGCATCCGACTCTGGGTCTGCCTGCGCAGCTTGTTTGTCAGACCGGCGAGGATGATGACCAAATTGTAGCCGGCGTCGACCGCCTTTGCGATGACTGCCGTCATGTTGGCCGTCTTGCCCGATTGCACATGACCGATCACAAGGCCACGACACGCAAAGCTGTCGATCGCAGGATTTTCAAGAAGTGAGACGATTTCGTTGGAAGCGACACCGATCCGTTGGTCGACCGTCTCGGCCGGCCAACCCTTGGAATCAACGAGGTAGGAGCGTAGTGCAGGCCAGTGCCGGTCGCCCTCTGCAGGACCGCGATACCACTGCCGGCGCACGCGAAACATGGAATTTACACGAAGGATTTCCACCGGCCGTATCATGCTGCTGACGCTTTCTATCGCAGCGGAAAAGTCCTCCTCCTGCTCCGACGAGAAGACACCAAGGAATGCCTCAAGATCAACACGAACAAGGCGCGCGGCGTCATTAACATCGACTGCCGTCGCGAGGCGAGCGCGTAGCTGTCTGGCAAACGACTCTGTCTGTGTTACTGATGCCATCAAGCTTTCCTTAGCTCGTAAAGTTCGAGTCCCAACTCCCTTTTTGTGCAATGAATAGGACATAAATAACAAGTGGAATTCTAGAAAAATTGAAATAATTCAATTTTACAACAGTGACGGCTAAAATGATCACTCCATCTCGTCTGCCTCGGAGGAAAGAGATTCTCTGGATCTAAATGCAATTTCGTCGCAGTCAGAGGTAAGTATTTCGTAGAGAGCTTCGCCGATCCAGCGTGCAAGCAGAGGCGGCACGGCGTTACCAACTTGAGTATATTGCTGCGTACGGTTCCCCTTGAATAAATAGTTGTCGGGAAACGTCTGCAACCGAGCAGCTTCTCTGACTGTCAGGCTGCGACACTGTAGCGGATCAGGGTGGATGAAGTAGTGCCCATCCTTGGAAATATGGCTTGTGACTGTAGTAGATGGTCCTGTTGCCACTTGGACCCTGAAACGGTCAGCAAACTTGCCGGAGGTCCAGTTTTCGTGTGCTGGCGCGAGCTCTTCCGGGAAATCCGACGCCTTGGGTGATTTGCCGGTAACCTCGGCAAATACCGCAGCGAAGAAGTAGCGCGCAAGATCGCTGCTCATGTGGCTTCGCGTCGCATGGTTAGGAAGCGTTTCTAGCTTTATGTCGGTTAGCCAGTTCCGTAGATCGTCTGGGCAGTCCTCAGAAATCCCAATGCCAAATCCATCGCGACCGGGAAGATCGTTCAATGCTTCAAAGCGATGATAATATTCGCTCGCACGTTCGGTAAAGGCTGCATGCTGATCATCGGTCAGACCGGTTTCCAGCTCGGCAACAAAGGTCATCGCCTTTAGTACCGTTCTGTGCCAAGCATCAGAGCTATCCGGCTCTTGGCTAAGGCCACTGCGTAGTATTGGCATGCCATTCAAGGCGTGCCCGACTGTCGTCTTCAGGTTGTGCCGGACCATGAGGTCGGCCAGCGCCCTGTCTGGCAGACCTTCCGCGACGTCCGCTCGAAGGCCAACCACGATGACGCGATGGCGTGCCTGAGGCACACCGAATTCCTCGGCACGCAAGATGAAGTCAGCCGCGCGTGGTTCGAACTGCCCAAGATCAGGCTGCTGGCGGCTTCGTGGATCCAATGCGATCAGCCGATAAGGCTGACCACCTTCTCGTTCTCCTCGCAAGTCACGAAGTACCTGATCGAAGATACGGTTTGCGCCGTCGACTGAGGCGGATAGCATGCCTTTCACATTTTCCATGACAAAAGCCGCTGGCTTTAGGCGGTCAAGTATCCGGATATATTCTTGATACAGGAAGTGCCTGTTGTCTTGGAGAGCGACATAACCCTCCTTGCCCGCATTACGCGAACGGCCGGCGAGCGAATAGGCTTGGCACGGCGGCCCCCCGATAAGGATGGCGTCGCCTTGGGTCGCGTCGCGAATAGCATCAAGTCGTTTGTTAAGCCGCTCCGACGGGTCTTCCTTTCCAAGCTCGAATTGCCAAGCCTCGTCCGTAGCGGACGTCCACTGATCTGGATACAGGGAAGCCCAGTCGGGCTCGGACACCTTGCCGTTGATGAAATCGTAGTACACAGCAGGAACTGCACCCTCAAATTGGCGCAGGAAGCTGCGAAGGCGCAGCGTCTCGTGGGCGGAAGTTTCTTTCTCTATTGAAAGGGCGATATTGAAAACGTGTTGGCCATCGACACCTAAAACGCTCGAAAATCCCTCAGCCAGGCCGCCTGGACCTGCAAAAATGTCGACGACCGAATATTTTGACAAAACTCGCGTGCTTTCCGAAAGTCGGGTAATAGGGGGTGTCTACCACTATCGATGCGAAATGACAGGCCGTTTTCCAAAGTCTACACAGTCGACCATGCGACAGCAAATCACCAGCCATGCACCTCTCGGATATCCTGTTACCAGCATACACTCTGTCGGCCAGAAATGGGAAATGGTATTCTCGATGGGAAAGGCTTGTGAGGCTGTACCGTGAATGGATGATGGGTGCGGCGAGGTAGACTATGGCGCTAAAGCTTTCATCTATTTTGTCGGCCCGCATCGCGATGCGTTTGAACTCCTTGAGCTTGCAGAAAAAGTTCTCGATCAAGTGCCGCCACTTATACATTTTCCCCTGCAAGGGGTAGCGGCTTTGAGCGCCTTGGCTGTTGGGAAATGTCCACTATAGCGCCCCTTTGTTGAGCTCAGCGATAATGGTATTATTGTCTAATGCCTTCATCGACGATGAAGGCCTCGAATTCGAGGCCTTCAATCAACAGCGGCACATCCACGCTGTCGAAGCGCTGCCCTAGCATTAGACCGAAATGCGCGAGATTTCCCAAGGCATCCCCCAGCGCAAGGATCTTCGTCGTCACGCCGCCTTTCGCGCGGCCAAGGGCTTGTCTCTGCGTCCCTCTTTTGCGCTCTGACCGTACCGATGAACCTTCACGATCGTCGCATCGATCATGGCATCGAAAACCCACTCGAAGACATCGGCATTGCGCCAGTCGTCCAAGCGACGAAAAGCGGTGCTTTAAACGTCATGGACTTCCCGTTCGGACAATCCAAAGTACCGCTTCCATAAAAAGCTGACTGTATTCACCACTTCGGCCCAGATCTGTCGATTTGCCAAGGCCGTGGGGCTCAACCGGCGCCCATTGGGCATCCCTCAGCACAAAGCGTTCCATCCAAGGGTTTGAATTATAACTGAAGCCTCATGTGAAGCCCTACAAGGCTCACGTGACAATAAGTAGCCATCGCCGCGCAACGCTCACAATCCTGATTATCACGAAAAACACCGAAGCAGGAAACCGCCGCATGGCGATGATGGCGTGTTCCTGCTATCCTGCAAGTGGCGTGTCGTAGCGCTTTTGAAACAGGGGGGCCCCTATGTCGGGTGGCCTGCCAAATACAACACCTTGGACTATGTCCAACGGTGAATGGCTTCGGCTGTTCAGCGTTCTGGAAATAGGCAGGGCGTGAGTTCACCTTGTTTCACACGCTACGACCCACCCGACGCCAGGACGGCGCCGATGCCTAAACACGCCTGTCGTAGGGCGCTGAAATATGGTGACAACTCATGTCCGTGAAATCCAATCAGGCTTTGGCGCAGAGCGCGCCCGAAGACGGATATTCTAGAAGCATCATTCCATTCGGATCGTATCCCCTCACGCAGAAGCAGCAGTGGATCCGAAAAATCTTCTTCAATACCCCGCTGGGATACAGCCGCCTTCGTCGCCCGTTCATCGAACACTTCAAAAAGGACCGCCCGGACCCTGTCGATGCGACATTATTCGGTCTCAAGGTCCGTTTTTATCCACGGGACAATCAGACAGATGCAAAATCAGCAGTCTGTGGTTCCTGCTACAATCACCGGGAGACCCGATGGATTTCCCGTCACCTGCCCAGAGGTGGGACATTTGTCGATATTGGCGCGAATATGGGATTCTTTTCTCTGTACGCCGCTCAACGAGAAGCCCGCGTTATCGCCATCGAGCCGAACAGGACGCTGTTTGACCGCTTCAAAAAAAATATGGCGCTCAATGGCCTGAAAGCGGATCTGTTTCAGGTAGCTGTCGGCGATCATGACGGAATGGGTATGCTAGTTCAGACAAACAGGGATTTCGGAAGTGGTCGAATGGGTGAGGATGGACCGGGAGACAGGGTCCGTGTCCGGCCACTTCTGGATATCCTGTACCAGTGCGATGCAACAGCCATTCACGTTCTGAAAATTGATATTGAAGGCTATGAGGACCGTGCGCTTCTTCCTTTCTTTCGAGCTGCTCCGATGACGCTTCTGCCTGACCATATTATTATGGAAGACACTGAAAGTGCCCGATGGGCCCAGGATATTTTGCCTGTGCTTCGTCGGGCTGGATATGCACGCCGTGGGCGCAGTCGGGGAAATATTCTTCTGTCCAGATTCTAAAGCTGTCGCTGAACAATCCGTTGCGCTCCAGGCTGTCTCATACAGACGTGAGACAGTCTGGATCCCTCATCATGTCCTGACGATGGCCAAAGCCTGTCGGAGCGCTGCGTCCCGAAGCTCCGGATCGCACACCATGTCCTTGAAAATCAGGATGGGTCGTTCGTCAGCCGGATACCGGTGGAGACGCCGGAGTGTTTCAGGACGGCGTTCCTGCTGCAAGGCCGAATGGGCTGAGAAACTCTGATCAAAAGCGCCGACGACTTCGATAAAACTTTTCTTTCCGGTGTGCTGTGACGTCAGGCAAAAATCCCCTTCGGCCTTTGGGTCGCAGAAACAGTCTTTCAGTCTGGGATGAACTTTCAGGATGACGTCGCCTGGCAAAAGAGCCAGCAACCGACGATAAACGGCCAGTTCATAAAGCGAGGCGAATTTTATTCCGTTCTGGGTCAAGTCTTCCCATGCGGGAAGATGAGGATGCCGTTGCTGAACAGCAGATCGAAAAGCCCGCCACGTGTCGTTCCTGGGAGCCCAGTATGTCTTTCGAAGCGCCCAGGCATCCGGCCCAAGGTCCGCGAGCATGAATCCGTGCGGACAGACGCCTACACGAGCGGCAAGTGTCGCGTAACAATCCAGATCCCGTATGGGGAACAGACTATGCCCTTCAGGCAGGGCAAAACGGACAGGATCAAAACGGAAGTCCTGAGTCATAAGAACATGGCCCTCACAAAAATGGCTCCAGACACAGTGAGTGCGCCGGAGCCGTGACAGAAATGATGATGTTGAAATGAATGTCTTGGCCTGAGCGCTTCAGCCGGGCTGATCCAGAAGAAGGCGTTCCAGTTGCTCAAAGCGATATTCAAGATCGCGATGCAGGATGACGATGCCTTCGAGCGCATGATGCGCGGCCGAACTCCCACCAAGAAGTTCAAGGAGCATCAGGCCCTGAACGGCCATCAGGGCCTTCAATTCGACAGTGGCATGCAGCACGTCATCGGGAGGTGGCAGGAAGCCGGATAAGGAAAAGTGGGACATGGATATTCACCATATGTTTCAAAATTGAAGACAAATGCACCAGCGTCTCCAGTCGAAGTCCCTTGGGGAAATGACGGAAAAACCGTGCAGTCGGAAACACAGGGAAAAAATGCCTTTCTTCACATCGCGCACTTCATAGCGGATTTCAGGGAATATCCATAAAATCAAAGACTTAAAGGGAGCATTTTCAAATGCGATAGAGACAGCAGAAGAGGAGAAAAAAACCAGCGATTTCATGCGCATACGAAGTGTGCGTATGAAATTGCGGTAGCGTGCTCTTCAGGACAGGGAAAATGGTGGCAAAAAAAGTGCCTGTAATGTCCCTGTATTGTCTCTCTATTAGGAAGAAAGAGAACAAAAGGGATCAAACAGATCCCGAAAATGTCTTGTTTTGCTCGAAAAAAAAACGCCACATGCAGATGAGGCAGAACATCCGAAAGGCTGGCAGGTAACTTCCAGAAACTTCAGACCATGGCAGACAGGACGACCCGGAAACCCGGCGTTGCCGAACTCTTCGAACAGGCCCGCTCAGAGGTCACTGCCGGATCGCTGACGCGCTGGATGCGGGACAATGTTGCCGAGCTTGAAGCCCAGTGCGTCAATGGCCGGATGGACTGGAAACTCTTCATGAGTGTGGTGGCCCGTCTGGACCTTCGGGACCGGGCAGGACGCGTTCCGACGCTGGAATCCGTTCAGAAAGCCTGGAAACGCCTCCAGCACACCCGACCTCCATTGCGACGTCCTCGGGCCAGTCGGAGCCGAAAGCAGGAACAGGTGCAATCCGATCCCGTACACGTCGAGACGCCCGTCAGAGTGAAAAACCAACCTTCGGTCAGGCTTCCTGAAAAGTCTCCTGAACCGGTCGGGCGCTCCTCAGCCGGGGCTGGCAGGCAGCGTCTGCAGGACATTCAGGAGCGACTGGGCAAAAGTGCGATTCCCATGCCCCCACGACCTAAGTAGGACACTCATCACCTAAAAGTGAGGTGAACGCTCATTCATCACCTGGATCGTCATGGAGCGCTTCACAGCATTCCTGACACCGCCAGAGGTCCGCGCGTAAAGATCTGTTTTTATTGAATAAAACACCACTTTCTCTCTTTCATTCAGTGGCAATGGGAGGAGACAGAAATGTCCAGCGAAAACACCGACAACAACCAGGACAGAAGGCGTATCCTGCTTCTTGCGCAGGGACGCGGCGGCAGTGGCAAGACAATGATGCTGGTCAATCTGATCGAACGCGCCAGACGGGCCGGACGAGACGTCAGGGTTGCGGACCTGGATCGTACGAACCAGTCAACCAGTCATTATTTTGCGGATGCCGTTACTGCGGATGACGCTTCAGACAACACTCTCCTGACAACGGCTGAGGAGTTCGTGGACGACCTGGTGCAAAACCGGATCAGCGGCGTTATCGATCTGGGTGGCGGCGATCTGATCGGGCCGCGGATCCTGCACGATCTGGATATTGTGACATTTCTGGGTACGCACGGCTTTGACGTGACAGTTCTGTTTATGCTTGGCTCTGACGCCGACTATCTCGCGCCCTATCGCCGTTTGCAGGCCATGGGCGCACTGGATGATGTCAACGTCATTTTTGTGCTGAACGAGGCACTCGCCGACGAAAGCACCAAAGGACGGGCGGGTTTTAAAGGTCTTCTTGAGCATCCCGATATCCTGCAGGCTCTCGAAGCGGGCGCCGAAATCGTGCTCATGGAAACCCTGCGGGGCGCCCGGATTCTGGCAGAGAACCGGTTTTTGTTCCGGGACGCCGCCGCTGGACGTCCGGCACCCAATGGCGCCGTGCTGCGGCTGATCCGGGCCAATCATGTTCGGAAATGGCTGAAGTCCCTTGAGGCACAACTTGAAGACTTCGAGGAGAAACTTCCATGACCGGCTTCCTGATGCCCCGGTTTTCACGTGCCATTCCTCCCGGGAACGACAGGATCATGAGCGAGCAGGCCTTCCAGGAGGCCTGCGACGCAGCGCTGCTAAATAAGGATGACCCTGTCTACGTGGTGGTGCATGACCTGCGTGAGCAGGTCCAGCATCTGACACTCCTCGTCCTTCAACTCCGGGAAGGAAACCTCCATACGACCCAGCAGTTGAACACGACCCTGGAACGGCTTCGCAAACAGGACGAAAGCCGGATCCGGAGCGCACAAACGGAAATCGATCGCATCGTCACGCGTCGGATGAACAGTTTTGTCGGGACTGGTCCTTTCGGCGGAGGACTGAGCGACTGGCTGTTGAGGGCTTTTCTGGCCGGTGTTGCCTGTTTTTTCCTGATCTCTGTCGGAACAGTCATCGAGCGAAATCGGGGATGGCTTCAGACGGAGTGGGGCTTTCCCCTGCTTTTGCGCGATATCACGGACGTTGCCCGGGACATCACCAATGATCAGGGCGATGTCGACGTTTGGGGCGAGATTCTGGAAGAAAATCGCGGGCACATGGCTGCGATTTTGCGGCAATGTGGGGAAACGACCCAGACTGCCACCCATGGTGAGACCTCGTGTACCGTTCGTTTAAGACGGTCTCAGGGACAGCGTGCTGAGTAACCGGATACTCGGCAAAAGCTTTCAGGTCGCCTTGCCAAATCATTGGTAGGCGGCCTGTTTTCAGGCGCTCCTGATCGCAGTTTCGATATCAAACGGATCAAGCCGGTAAGAAACCTGACAGACTTCGCCATAATCGGGATCCTGTCGCGGCGGGCTCACCTCGTAAACGATACCCTTGTCGCCTGCCCGGGCATAATTGTAGCGCCACTGCCCTCCCAAAGGTGCGCCTGCTGCCCGGATGTCATCATCGCGGGACACATTCCTCAGAATCAGCAGCTCGTCAGGCCCCTCGTCAACCTCGATGCGATCACCGATTTCGATCTGTTGAGATGTCTTAAGGAAGGCAACAAGCCAGCATGATGTCTTGATAAAAAGGCGATGACGTCCATCGATATCCCGCAAGTATAGTCCCGTCGACTCAAAAGCTGCCCGCAGGGCTTCAAGAGTTTTAATGACGGGCGTGGAAGATCCCCCTTCGAAGCGCGAAATCGTCACACGTGGCACAGAAGATCTCGCCGCGAGTTCCTCTTGTCCCCAGCCCAGAAGAGCACGAGCACTTCGGCAATCGTCTGCGGTTAAAGGCACTTTCCTTAAATCGTCTGGAATTGTTCTTACCATGGAATATTTTCCAAAAATCAGTCATAGTGATAATATGCGAATCACTATTCAGATTTTAGAGCGTTTGTAAACAGAAAAGAATTGTGGCGTCGTCTCCGTATCGGAGTCAATAATGAATCACAGGGTATCACTATACGATTCGCTGTGAGAGCGGGCTCTTCCCGTCGGTTTCACGGAGCTAAATCATGTCTCCTGTTTCATTACTATCAATCCGGGAGGTCGCCAGTCGTGTCGGCCTCTCATCGGGCTACCTTCGCAAGCTCGTGATTGCGCAGAAATTTCCTGCGCCATCACATAGATTTGGGCCACGGGCCGTTCGCTGGCTGGACAGTGACCTTGAGGCTTGGCTCAAAAAAAATGCATCTAAACGTAGAGATCCTAAAGACGATGAAAGGAATAAAGAATAATATTTAAATTAAAACCTCTTATTGTGCGGTAGATTTTTATTTGATAAGATCTGCCGCACAAATAAAAATATTAAATCACAATAATTTATAAAATATTATTTTTTATTGGATATATTTTGTGTTGACCCGCATTCGGAATTCCAGAATTTATACATGATCTATTGATCATATTCAGGTAATTATTTTCAGAGATCTGTTCGGCGGATATTATCTGTATATGGAGAGAGAATGCTTCCGAGTGAAATGGGCAGTATTATTGATGTCCAGAAAGCTATCAAGAACGGCGTTTTGACAACCGGTTGATCTTCGGAAATTGCCAGATGTTCTGAACGGGGTTCAGTTTTGATGTACGAGAGAGCAGGAAGATCAGGTTGATGTTTCATGGCATTTTGAGCCTGATCATTATATGTCTTCACGACTTACCAGACCGCATGGCGGCATGCGATCCACATACGGTGCATCATAAGATTTCGTGGAGATGAGTTGTATGCGGGTTGTGCCTGTAAATGATAACACCAGCCCCGCTACCTTGCCGCAGAGCATTTTGCCTCTGCTGGAGCCGTTTTGTGACGCTATGATCCGAACGGTGCGGACTACCTTTCAGAAGTTTTGGCTCTGTATATCCAGCATCCGGACGACCATGCAGTTCGTTGAATATCCGAAGCGCAAAAGGGAACTTTCATTAGTCTGCGTGGACATTTCCATTGGCTGACATTGTTTCTCCGGATGTTCGTAGCCGCATGATGTCCGGGATCCGTGGCAAGGATACGAAACCTGAGATCCTCCTCCGCAAGGCCCTGCATACAGAAGGGTTCCGTTATCGTCTCCATGATCGGAAACTACCAGGACGACCCGATATCGTTCTGCCCCGCTGGAAAGCTGTCATTCTGGTTCACGGATGTTTCTGGCATGGTCATCACTGTCATCTGTTCCGCTTACCCGGAACCCGCACGGAGTTCTGGCGTGCTAAAATTTCCGGAAACCGGGAGCGGGACGACAGAAATCGTCTGGCCCTGCTTGATCAGGGTTGGCGAGTTCTTGAGGTCTGGGAATGCGCCATGAGGGGACCCGGACGTCTTCCGTGGGAAACGCTGGTAGCCGAAACGATTTCCTGGATCCGCTCTGACCGGAAACTGTACTCTCTTCAGGAAAAAATTACCCGGTCGGAGAACTGTTCCGGCTCCTGAGATCCATGAACCGTGTTTCAGCCACCTCCCAGGAAACCTCGCTCTCGGAAACCTGTCGGACCTTCTCCAGTTCGAACGGCCTTCGAATCTGATAATAGTCTCCGTCTCCCAAAACGAGCCATGCACCCAGCCTATTGGCAGATAAAGACGCGGCTACCCGACTGATTTCTTCTTCAGTAGGACAGCGGTACTGACCAAGCGTTGCGTGACGGCCATCCTCGGCAATAATCATCCAGCGCTTCATTCTTCATTCCCTTTGTCATCAGGTACGTAATCTGTTCCGGCATCAGACCCCAAGCGCACAGACAGCCCTTTCGATTGATTCAGCAGGTTTCCTCATTAGAAAGTCAAAATTTATCATTTTGTGCAGAAAGTGGCGTCTTCTGTGTAAGCTGCGTGGAACGCCGTCCGTACCTGCCCAACAAAAAACGACTTTCATAATTCATTCCCTGCCAGGCAGACATTCCACTCAAGTGAAGCCCTGACATGCCGTTAACCAAAGAACGATATTGATTTTCGATCTGTTTCTGGTTTGGCTTCTGCCGAAAGATGGGGGTGACTGTCTATCGCTTTTGGTGACCGAGCAAATCAGTTGGGGGTGAAGCGTTGTCCATAAGAAGATCGGCCCAGACCTGGGCAAGTTCTTTTCGTCGCTCACGATGAAGAGCACGATTATAGGCTGCTTCCACCCGATCCTTGTTCTGATGCGCCAGCATGAGGTCGATGATGGCCCTGTCGGACGGGTAGCGTTCGTTCATGATTGACGAGAATGACGCCCGGAAGCCGTGCGGAACGTGGCGCCCGGAATATCCTGCCCGCTGAAGAAGATAACTGAGCGCGTTCTCACTCATCGGGCGATGCGCCCATCGGTTGTTTGGGAAAACGAGCGGCCCTTTGCCTGTCAGCAGGAAAACTGCCTCGAGAATCTCCCGCGCCTGTCGGGAGAGGGGGACTTCATGTTCCCGACGCATTTTCATGCGCTCTGCCGGAATCAGCCAGACGGATCGATCCTCTGAAAGTTCGTGCCAGCCCATGGCATGGACCTCGCCGGGACGTACAGAGGTAAGGGCCAGAAAGCGGAGCGCCAGTAACGTCACAGGGTGAGCCGGAATGGCTTCAACCTGACGGAACAGATCGCGCAGCTCCCCCAGATCGGTGATGGCGGGCTGACGACCTTTTTTCAGCGGGACGAGTGCCCCCTTGATGACCGCTGCGGGATCCTGTGTGCCCAGACCGTGGGCAATGCCGAACAGGAAAAGCGCGCTCAGTCTCTGACGTATCCGGCGTGCCGTTTCCCTGGCTCTTCCGGCTTCGATCTTTCTGATGGTCGCGAGCACCATTGGCGGAGTGATATCGTCAAGATTGAGAGAGCCCAGATCAGGCCAGACGAACCGCTCCAAGCTTGTTTCGACGTCTTTCCGGTGGCGCGGGGTCCAGCGCGAGGCCTGGGAAGCGATCCAGATTTCTCCAACGTTTCTGAGTTGGTGATCTGTCTGGCGGGCTTCTGCCTGACGCTGTTTGCGGGTCAATGAAGGATCCCGACCGGCACGAAGCTCGCTACGCGCCTGATCACGGGCGTCTCTCGCTTTTGCCAGCGTCACTTCAGGGTAAGTACCAAATGCAAGGAGCTTCTCCTTGCCACCAAAGCGATACTTCATACGCCAGAGGCGCGATCCGTTAGGCTGGACCAGAATAAAAAGACCACCTGCGTCTGCAAGCTTGTAAGCCTTGCCTTTCGGGGCAATGCGCCGGAGCTGGACATCTGTCAGCATCGATACCCCCAAGACCAGTCTGATACCCCCATAACTACCCCCGCATTGCATGCGCTTCAAGGATTGCCACAGTACGCTCTGGATCGTTAAAATCGTCGGAAACCCGCCGAATTCAAGGCCGGATGCGCATCATGGAATGTCATGGAATATATCTTCTGGCGGAGAGGGTGGGATTCGAACCCACGATACGCTCTCACGTATGGCGGTTTTCAAGACCGCTGCCTTAAACCACTCGGCCACCTCTCCATCCGGCGGCCCTCATTTCTGAAAAGCGCAGCGCGGATCTGAGTGCTTCATGCGACGGGAAGCATCCGGCGTCAAGCCATCGTGTTACATGAACCCTTTCGCCTTACTTTTTGAAACGCATGAGGGGGAGGTCAGCAACATTGAAGCATGCCATCTAGAATGATGTGGAGGCGCGATGTCTGCGTCTCCGGCTGCCATAACCTCCAAGGATATGACGTCCATGACGATCTTTCGTCCCGTTGCTTTCCTTCCTGTCATTGCTGCCCTCGGTCTGGCGATGGCTCCTCTTGTGGCTTCGGCTGAAGGGCATCACTCTCCGGACGGCCTGCGTCCTCCGCCGGGAGGTCCGCATGGTGGTCCGGGTCACATGATGCCTCCCATTCCGCCTGGCGTTACGCTGACAGCTACGCAGAAAGCGAAGTTCAAGACCATTTTTGACAAGGCGCATCAGGACGAGCATGCCCTGCGTCTTGAAGGGCGTGCCATCGACGAAAAGATCCATGCTGCGCTTGAAACGGCAGGAGATCTGGATCGCTCCGCTCTTGCAGATCTGAGTAGGCAGGAGGATGCGGTCAAGGCCAAGATCTCCGCACTTCACCTTGAGACCATGGAAGAGCTTCATGACCTTTTAACGCCGGCTCAGCGCCAGCAGGCCAAGGATACGATGGACAAGCTCAAGGCACTTCATGAACAGATGAAGGCTCTGATGGGGCACCCGCCGGAAGGCGATCCGGACGATATGCCCTGAAAACGGCTGATCCTGCGTCTATTGCTTGACGCTTCTGCATCAAGACGATAGAGCAGTCCTGTTTCCGGACACGCCACCTCGCGAAGACTCGCGCAGTGGCGTGTTTCTGTTTGCTTTAAGGTGACCCGTTGTTCGATCAACTCTCAGGCAAGATGTCCGGTGTCCTCGAAGGGCTTTCCAAGAACGGGAAGCTTTCGGAGGCTGATGTCACCGAGGCCATGCGTGAAGTGCGTCTCGCCATGCTGGAGGCAGACGTTGCTCTGCCTGTGGTGCGGGACTTCGTCAACAAGGTCCGTGAACGTTCTGTCGGGCAGGAAGTGCTGGAAAGCGTTTCTCCCGGTCAGGCCGTCGCCAAGATCGTCAATGACGCGCTGATTGACGCGCTTGGCGGGGCAGGGGCGGTGCCGCTGAACCTGTCCGCCAATCCGCCGGTTCCGGTGCTGATGGTGGGTCTGCAGGGTTCAGGCAAGACCACGACGTCCGGCAAGATCGCACTGCGCCTGTCCAGCCGCGAACACAAGAAAATCCTTCTGGCCAGCCTGGACGTCCAGCGTCCGGCTGCGCAGCTCCAGCTTCAGCAGCTGGCCGAGCGCGTCAACGCCAAGACCGGCCGTGTGCAGGCTCTGCCGATCATTGCCGGGCAGTCTCCCGTCCAGATCGCAAAGCGTGCTCTGGAGACGGGGCGTCTTGAAGGCTACGACGTCGTCATTCTCGATACAGCAGGCCGTCTGTCGATTGATGAGGCGCTGATGGATGAGGTGCGGGAAATCCGCGCTCTTACCAATCCGGCCGAGACACTGCTGGTCGTCGATGCGATGACCGGTCAGGACGCCGTCAACACCGCCAAGGCGTTCAACGAGGCTGTTGGCATTACCGGCGTTGTCATGAGCCGTATGGACGGTGATGCGCGCGGTGGTGCGGCCCTGTCCATGAAGGCGATCACGGGCGCGCCGATCAAGCTGACTGGTTCGGGTGAGAACCTCGAAGCGCTTGAAGAATTCCACCCCGAGCGTGTTGCCGGCCGTATTCTCGGCCTGGGTGACGTTGCCGGGCTGGTGGAGCGTGCTGCCGAAACCCTCGACCACGAGGAAGGTGAGCGCGTCGCCAAGAAGATGCTCGCGGGCAAGTTCGATCTGGATGACTATGTCTCCCAGATCGACCAGATCAACCGCATGGGCTCGATTTCCGGTATTCTCGGCATGATGCCGGGGATGGGAAAGATCAAGGACATGCTGGGTGACAAGGAGATCGATACGTCGATCTTCAAGCGTCACAAGGCCATCATTTCCTCGATGACGAAGCAGGAGCGCAAGACGCCGGACATCATCAAGGCGTCCCGCAAGAAGCGCATCGCGGCAGGTTCGGGAACCACGGTTCCCGAGATCAACCGTCTGCTCAAGCAGTTCAACGACATGTCCACCATGATGAAACGCATCAGCAAGATGGGCCTTGGTGGCCTGATGCGTGGCATGGGTGGTGCAGGAGGTCTGGCGGATATGATGAAGGGCCTTGGCGGTCCCGGGGGTAAGCCCGGTGGACGCCCGCCTTTCGTCTGATCCGTCCCGTTTTTACAAGTCTGTCTCTCAGGAGTATTTCATGAGCCTCAAGATCCGCCTTGCACGTGCAGGTGCCAAGAAGCGTCCCTACTACCACATCGTTGTGGCCGACAGCCGTAGCCCGCGCGACGGCCGTTTCATCGAGAAGGTTGGTTCCTACAACCCGATGCTGCCGGCCGATCATGCCGACCGTATCCGTCTCGTTGACGAGCGCATCAAGCACTGGCTGTCCAACGGCGCCCTCGCCACGGACCGTGTTGCCCGTTTCCTCGGCAACGCCGGTCTCGCTCCGAAGCCGACCTACAACGAGCAGCCGAAGCAGTCCGCTCCGAAGGCGAAGGCTCAGGAGCGCGCCAAGGCCGCTGCTGCCGCTGCTGCCGCGGCCTGATCAAGCCGCTTTTCAGGAAGCCTGAGACGTGCCCCGCTTCAACCCTGACTGTGATGTCCTGATTGCCACCGTCGGTCGCCCGCACGGTGTTCGCGGTCTGGTGCATCTTCATGCTGCCACCGACGATCCGGCTTCGGTCGAGACGCTGGGCGCGCTGCATGACGAGCAGGGGAGAAGCTGGACCGTGCGCTGGATTTCAGCAGGCGTGGCTGCGCTGACGGATGCTGGCGGACAGGATCTTCCTGACCGTACGGCTGCCGAACGTCTGGTCAATGCAAAGCTGTATGTTCCGCGTACGGTTCTTCCCAAGACCGGGGACGACGAGTTCTATCATGCCGATCTGATCGGCATGACGGCCGTCTCGGAAACCGGAGATATTCTGGGAACGGTCTCGGTGGTTCACGATTACGGCGCGGGCGTCAGCCTTGAAGTGGATCGTGGACTGATCGTGCCGTTTACGCTGGCCTGCGTGCCCCGCGTGGATCTGGTAAAACGGGAAGTGGTTCTTATCCCTCCCGTTGAAGTCGAGGTCGAGGGGGATCTCTCCGGCGAGGTCCAGGTGCGGGCATGAGCTGGCGCGCGGACATCCTGACCCTTTTCCCCGATATGTTCCCGGGGCCGCTGGGGTTTTCCCTGGCGGGCCGGGCGCTTGAGCGGGGGATCTGGTCCTGTGAGGCGCATGACCTGCGCCAGCACGGACTGGGACGTCACCGGGCCGTGGATGACACGCCTTTCGGTGGCGGAGCCGGCATGGTGATGCGGGCAGACGTTCTGGACACGGCCCTCTCGGCGCTTCCCGCGCTGGATGGCCGTCCGGTTGTCTATCCGACGCCGCGGGGCAGGCGCATGTCGCATGAAGATGCGGAGCGCCTGTCGTCCGGGCCGGGGGTCGTGGTTCTCTGCGGTCGCTTTGAAGGGGTGGACGAACGCGTTCTGGAAAAGCACGATATCGAACAGCTCTGCATGGGCGATGTCGTACTGTCAGGGGGGGAAATTCCTGCTCTGACTCTTCTGGATGCATGCGTCCGTCTTCTTCCCGGCGTCATGGGGTCGGACGTCAGCGGTCAGGACGAGAGCTTTGCCGACGGGCTTCTTGAATATCCACAGTACACCAAGCCGGCAGTGTGGGACGGGCGGGACGTGCCCGACATTCTTCTCTCCGGCAACCATGGTGCCATCGCCCGCTGGCGCCATGAACAGTCAATCGCCGTCACGAAGGCGCGCCGCCCGGACCTCTGGGATGCGTATCTGGCACGACAGCAGGTCCATTGAAGTTTTGTTTTCAGGAGTTTGGTCATGAACATTATCCAGCAGTATGAGGCGCGCGAGATCGAGCGTCTTTCCGGCGCCCGCGCTGTTCCCGAGTTCATCGCAGGTGACACGGTCCGCGTTGGCGTCCGTGTTGTCGAAGGCACGCGTGAGCGTGTGCAGAACTTCGAAGGCGTTGTCATTGCCCGTTCCAACAAGGGTCTGAACAGCAACTTCACGGTTCGCAAGATCTCCAACGGTGAAGGCGTGGAGCGCGTGTTCCCGCTGTACGCTCCGTCGATCGCCAGCATCGAGGTCGTGCGTCGCGGTAAGGTCCGTCGCGCGAAGCTGTATTATCTGCGTGGCCGTTCGGGCAAGTCCGCTCGTATTGCCGAGCGTCCCCGCGATCTGCCCAAGGCGGACAGCAAGGCCGCTTCCTAAACCGTTCGGAGTAGAGACAGGATGCCCGTTACCAATTCGCCCAGAACCCTTTTTGACAAGATCTGGGACGATCATGTCGTCGAACGTCTCGAGGACGGGACGTGCATCCTCTACATCGACCGGCACCTCGTTCATGAGGTGACAAGTCCGCAGGCTTTTGAAGGTCTGCGGATGTCCGGGCGCCGCGTACGCCGTCCGGACGCCACGGTGGCCGTGGTGGACCACAATGTCCCCACGTCCGACCGTTCCAAGCCGATCGAGGAGCCGGAAAGCCGCCTCCAGATCGAGACGCTTGAGAAGAATGTCGCCGAGTTCGGCGTTCCCTATTTTCCGCTGCGTTCCGCCTCTCAGGGGATCGTGCATGTCGTCGGTCCGGAGCAGGGCATTTCCCTGCCGGGTATGACGATTGTCTGCGGCGATAGCCATACCTCCACGCATGGCGCCCTTGGTTCGCTGGCATTCGGCATCGGGACGTCTGAAGTCGAGCATGTGCTCGCGACCCAGACGATCCTGCAGAAGCCCGCGAAGAACATGCGCGTCTCGGTTGAAGGCAAGATCGGCCCGGGTGTGACGGCCAAGGACATCATGCTGGCTATCATCGGCCGGATCGGTACTGCTGGCGGGACCGGACATGTCATTGAATTCGCAGGATCCGCGATCCGTAATCTGGACATGGCGGGGCGTATGACGCTGTGCAACATGTCCATCGAAGCCGGTGCACGCGCTGGTCTGGTGGCCCCTGACGAAACGACCTTCGCCTATGTGAAGGGTCGTCCGTTCGCACCGAAGGGCGAAGCGTTCGAGCAGGCCTGCGATTACTGGCGCAGCCTGGCTTCTGATGAGGGGGCTTACTTCGACACGGAAGTTACGCTCGCCGCTGAAGAGATCATCCCGTCCGTCACGTGGGGCACCAGCCCGCAGGACGTGCTGCCGATTGATGGTTCCGTGCCGTCTCCGTCTGATGAGCCCGATCCGGCTCGTGCAGCCCAGATCCAGCGCGCCCTGGATTATATGGGTCTTGAAGCCGGGCAGAAGATCGCCGGGACGCCGGTGGATGTGGTGTTTATCGGCTCCTGCACGAACAGTCGTCTGGAAGACCTGCGCGCTGCTGCAGACGTGGTTCGTGGACGTCACGTGGCCGAGGGTGTTCGCGCCATGATCGTCCCGGGTTCAGGGTTGGTAAAGCACGCAGCCGAAGCCGAAGGTCTGGACAAGGTCTTCCTTGATGCAGGCTTTGAATGGCGCGAAGCCGGCTGCTCGATGTGTCTGGGGATGAACCCGGATCGCCTGACGCCGGGTCAGCGCTGCGCTTCGACATCCAACCGCAATTTCGAAGGTCGTCAGGGCCCAGGTGGGCGGACGCATCTGTGTTCGCCGGCCATGGCGGCGGCGGCGGCTGTCACGGGCCGTCTGTGCGATGTCCGTGAACTGGTGAAGGAGACCGTCTGATGGACAAGTTCACGGAACTGACCGCCATTGCGGCACCGATGCCGACCGAGAACATCGACACGGACCAGATCATTCCGGCGCGTTTTCTCAAGACCATCCAGCGCACGGGGCTGGGCAAGAATGCGTTCGCGGCCCAGCGCTATGACGCCGAAGGCAACGAGAACCCGGATTTCGTGCTCAATCAGGAGCCTTATCGGCATGCCGAAATCCTGATCACCTATGACAATCTGGGGTGTGGTTCTTCGCGTGAGCATGCGCCCTGGGCGCTGCTGGATTTCGGAATCCGCTGCGTTATTGCGCCCAGCTTTGCCGATATCTTTTTTAATAACTGCTTCAAGAACGGTATCCTTCCGATCCGGTTGCCGCGCGAAATCTGCGACGAACTGATGGATGATGCCCGTCAGGGTTCAAATTCGCGTCTGACGGTGGATCTGGAGCGTCAGGTGATCGTGCGTCCGAATGGCGAGACGATCGCGTTCGATGTTGATCCGTTCCGGCGCCACATGCTGCTCGAAGGTCTGGATGATATCGGGCAGACCATGGCGCATGATGCCGAGATCACCAGCTTCGAGCACCGTCCGAGCCGTGCCTGGGTGCCGTCAATTACCATGGGAACTTCGAAATGAGCGACGCATACAAGCTTCTGGTTCTGGCCGGAGACGGCATTGGTCCGGAAGTCATGCGCGAAGTTGCGCGGATCGTGCACTGGATGAGCGCACATCGCGGTCTGAAGCTGGACATCACGGAAGAACTCGTCGGTGCGGCCTCCCTTGCCGTACATGGTGTGCCGATCCGGGATGAGGTCGTCGAACTGGCGCGTCAGTCTGATGCCGTTCTGTTCGGCTCGGTGGGTGATCCGGCCTGGAGCCATGTCAGTTTTGACAAACGTCCGGAAGTGGCGATCCTCAAGCTCCGCAAGGAACTTGAACTGTTCGCCAATCTGCGTCCGGCCAAGCTGTTTGATGCGCTGATTGACGCTTCTGCTCTAAAGCCTGAAGTGGTGCGCGGGCTTGACCTGATGATCGTCCGTGAGACGGTTGGTGGCATCTATTTCGGTGAGCCGCGTGGGATCGAGACCCTGCCGGATGGTTCACGCCGCGGGATCAACACGGAAGTCTATACGACCTCTGAAATCGAGCGTGTGGCCCGCGTTGCTTTCGATCTTGCCCGCAAGCGCGACAATCGCGTGTGTTCGGTCGAGAAGTGCAACGTCATGGAAAGCGGCCTTCTGTGGAAAGAGGTCGTAACCGACGTCCACAAGCGCGAATACCCGGACGTGCAACTGTCCCATATGCTGGCCGATAACTGCGCAATGCAGCTCGTCCGTGATCCGAACCAGTTCGATGTCATCGTGACCGGCAATCTGTTTGGTGACATTCTCTCCGATCTGGCCTCGATGCTGACGGGATCGCTGGGAATGCTGCCTTCGGCCACGCTTGGTCCGGTTCGTGCCGATGGCAGGCGCAATGCTCTCTATGAACCGATCCATGGCAGTGCTCCGGACATCGCAGGAAAGGGGATCGCCAATCCTCTGGCCCAGATCCTCTCGTTCGCCATGCTGCTGCGTTATTCCCTCAACCGGGGTGACGATGCGGATCTGATCGAAACGGCTGTTTCCAACGTTTTGGCCTCCGGTCTGCGGACTGGCGATATCATGTCACCGGGCATGGCTCGAGTCGGCACCGAAATGATGGGGCAGGCGGTTCTTCGCGAAATGGAAAAGCTGGCCTGATTTTTCAGCGCGGCTTTTCTGGCTCCGTCCCCTTCAAGGCGTCTTCCTCAGGGAAGGCGCCTTTTTTGTTGACTGGAGCCTGGCCGCCTGTGGTCAAAACTGCCCGAACGTGTCTAGGATCGCGCCGTCGAAATGATCCGGAAACCTGTCATGTCCTTTATTGCCGACCGTCTGAACCGTATTCTTCCCAGCCAGACGATTGCCGTGACCCAGAAAGCACGCGCCCTGAAAGCTGAGGGTCGCGATATCATCAGCCTCTCCGCAGGAGAGCCTGATTTCGATACGCCTGACTTCATCAAGCGGGCGGCGATCCGGGCTATCGAGGCAGGCAAGACAAAATACACCGATGTTGCCGGGACCCTTGAGCTCCGCAAGGCTGTGGCGGCGCGTCTGAACGCTGATTTCGATCTTGATTACAAGGCTGAGGAAATCTGCGTCTCCACGGGCGGCAAACAGGTCATCTATAATGTTATGGTCTCGACGCTGAACGCAGGTGACGAGGTCATTATCCCGGCTCCTGCCTGGGTGTCCTATCCCGATATCGTGACGCTGGCCGATGGCACGCCTGTCATTGTCCAGACCGCCCCGGAAAACGGTTTCCGCCTCACGGGCGAGCAGCTTCGCGCTGCGATTACGCCCCGTACCAAATGGCTGTGCCTTAATTCGCCCTGTAATCCGACAGGTGCGGCTTACGATGCGGCGGCCCTGAGGGAATTGACGGACGTTCTGCTGGACTATCCGGATATCTGGATCCTGACAGACGATATGTACGCCAAGCTCCTGTATGACGGCGCAGTTGCAAAGACCGTCGTGCAGGTCGAGCCGCGCCTGCGGTCGCGCACCGTGACGATGAACGGTGTTTCCAAGGCCTATGCCATGACAGGCTGGCGGATCGGGTTTGCTGCGGCACCCGTGGAATTCACAAAACAGCTCATCAAGTTGCAGGGGCAGAGCACGAGCAATCCCTGCTCCATCGCTCAGGCTGCCGCACAGGAAGCCGTGTCCGGTCCGCAGGACTTTATTTCGGACATGGTGAAGGTCTATCAGGAGCGGCGCAATCTGGTGATCGGCATGCTGAACGATGCGCCGGGCCTGAGTTGTGTGCTTCCGGAAGGAGCCTTCTACGCCTTCCCGTCCATTGCCGGAGCGCTGGGCAAGACCAGCAAAGGGGGGCGTCTGATTGATGGCGACGAGGCTTTCGTGACCGCCCTTCTTGAGGAAACCGGCGTCGCGGCCGTGCATGGAACGGCATTCCTGACGCCGGGATATTTCCGGATCTCCTATGCCACCAGTACTGAACTGCTGAAGGAGGCCTGCACCCGCATCCAGAATTTCTGCCGGGGGCTTTCATGAGTTTTACCATTGCCTCACGCCTCGCGAATCTTCCGCAGCCCGCGACCATCGCGATGGCTGCGAGAGCGCGTGAACTGAGGGCGCAGGGAGCAGACGTCATTTCCCTCGCTCTCGGGCAGCCGGATTTTCCTTCCCCGCCAGAGGCCATCGAAGCCGCCTATGGCGCAGCAAAAGCGGGAGACACCGGCTATCCGCCAATCCGGGGTCAGAAGCCCCTGATTGACGCCATTATCCGGAAGTTCCGGCGCGACAACGGTCTGGACGTCACGCCTGACCGGATCATGGTTGCGAATGGCGGCAAGCAGGTGATCTTCAATGCGCTGATGGCTTCTCTGGAAGCTGGCGACGAGGTCATTGTGCCTGCGCCTTACTGGGTCAGCTATCCGCTGATTACCCGCATGCTCGGTGGGGTTCCGGTCGAGATCCGCTGTCGGGAAGAAAATGGTTTCCGGCCTGACCCCGCGGCAATCCGCGAGGCCATTACGCCGCGCACGAAATGGCTGGTGCTGAATTTTCCCAACAACCCGACCGGTGCCATCCTTGAGCGTCAGGATCTGGAAGCCATTGCGGATGTGCTGCGGGACGCGCCGCATGTTCTTGTGATGAGCGACGAGATCTACGAGCATCTGACGTTCGACGGGAAAAAACACCTGTCCCTGCTGAGTGTCGCGCCCGATCTGGCGGATCGCATCCTGATCGTGAACGGGATGGCCAAGGCCTATGCGATGACGGGCTGGCGGGTCGGGTTCGCCTGTGGTCCGGTTCCCCTGATCGAAGCGATGATCGGCGTGCAGGGCAACTCCACATCCGGTGTGTGCACGCTGGCGCAGGCGGGATCGGTCGCGGCGCTGGATGGAGATTCCGACGGGATCGCACGGATGCTGGAAACCTATGAGCGCCGGCGCGGGCTGGTCGTCGGAACATTGCAGGGCGTTCCCGGCCTGACCTGTGTGATGCCGGAGGGGGCGTTCTATGCCTATCCCGGGATTGCGGCGCTGATCGGCGGGACGTCGGGGCAGGGCCGGTTGCTCGATACGGATGTGGCATTCGCAGAAGCGTTGCTGGACGAGGCCCATGTCGCGACCGTGCCGGGTTCGGCTTTCGGATACAGTCCGTATCTGCGCCTGTCCTTTGCGGCGTCGGATGATCAGCTTGTGGAGGCCTGCCGTCGTATCGCGCAGTTCGTGGGCGATATCCAACGCCTTTGACAGGCATGGACGCGGGAGCGGGGGAATGGCAGAATTATGCCATGACGAAGACAATCCCACCCTTTTCCGAACTGTCTTTCCCCCGGCCTGACGAGCAGTCGCTCAAGGCCCGTTATGATGCCATCGCATCCCTGCTTGACGCAGGGGACCGTGTCGAAGCCCTGCACGCTTTTGATGCGGTCCGACGCGAGTATGAATCCTGGGCGTCGCACGTTCACCTGCAGTTTTCGCGCAATACGCAGGACGAGACCGCCAAAGCCGACCGGGACTATGCCGACCGGCTCTCTCCGGTCGCAACCGATCATGAAGTGACGGTCAAGAAACGCCTTCTGGCGGACCCCGATCGCGAAGGCCTTGACGCTATCGTCACGCCGCATGTGGTGCGCCTCTGGGAGTCTGATACGACGACGTTCGATCCGCGTATCAGCACGGATCTTGAGGAAGAGGCGCGTCTCACCGGTGAGTACACGGCGCTTCTGGCATCGGCAAAGATTCCTTTCGATGGAAAAACGCTCAATTTATCCGGGCTGGTGCCTTACCTGCAGGGACTGGATCGGGACGTTCGTCATGCCGCAGAAAAGGCGCGCTGGACCTTTTTTGAGGAAAACGGAGCGGAGCTGGACGGGCTTTACGACAAACTCGTGGCCCTGCGGGATCGCATGGCAAAGACGCTGGGGTTCGAGAACTATATCGAACTTGGGTATCGCCGGATGCGTCGGACGGATTATGGCCCCGAACAGGTCGCGGCGTTCCGGGAAAAAGTCCTGGCGTATGTCACGCCGCTCATCAGTTCGCTCATGGAGCGTCGCCGCCTGAAAATGGGCTGTGACAGGCTGATGGCCTGGGATGAGGCGCTGATCGATCTGCAGGGCAATCCGGAACCCGCAGGAGATCATGATCTTCTGGTCTCGCGTGCGGAGACCATGTTCCGCGATCTCGATCCGTCAGGCGAGATGGCTGATTTCTATGTCCAGATGCGCGATCTGGGCTATCTCGATCTTAAAAACCGTGATGGCAAGGCGGGGGGCGGTTTCTGCACGTCTTTCCCGACTGTTGGAACGCCCTATATCTTTGCCAATTTCAATGGCACCCATAATGATATTGGTGTTTTCACGCATGAAATGGGTCATGCGTTCCAGAACTGGAAAAGTCGTGACCTGCCGTGGATCGACCAGCTCTGGCCCACCATGGAAGCCGCTGAAATCCATTCCATGGGTCTTGAGTTCCTGACCTGGCCCCAGATTGGTGAACTGGTCGAGGATGGCGCGGCGGATCGTTATCGCCGCATGCATCTGATCGATGCTCTGTCATTCTTCCCGTACGGCGTCTGCGTCGATCACTTCCAGCACGAAATTTACGCACATCCGGAAATGACGTCGGAAGAACGGCATGAGACATGGCAGCGGCTTGAAAAGCTCTACATGCCGTGGCGGGACTGGGGCGATCTGGACTATCCGGCAAAGGGTGGTCGCTGGCAGGCGCAGCTCCATATCTACCGGCTGCCCTTTTATTACATCGACTATGCGCTGGCGCAGTGCTGTGCGTTGCAGCTCTGGCTGGGCTCGCGGCTTGATCGGGAAGGGACGCTGGAAACCTATCGCAAACTCTGTGCGGAGGGGGGCTCGAAACCGTTCGCGCAGCTTGTGTCCGAAGCCGGGCTGACATCTCCATTCGAAGCAGATGTTCTGGCAGAAGTCGTCCATGAGGCCGAGCAGGTTCTCGCCCTCTGACAGTCTGGTGAAGCTCCGGTAAAAAGCCGGAGCTTCAAGAACTTATCCGCGTTTGTTCCAGTCGGAAATGAGGTCCAGAACGGCCTGCGGGGACATGCTTCTGGCATTGCCCAGAGCCGTGGAGCCGTCGCCGTTCAGAGCGTGACCATCAGGTGTGACGATGATGACGGTCGGAACTGCCTTGATGGTCACGCCATACCGGGCGGCCAGATCAAGATTCGTGTTGATGCGTCCCACATTGACCGGCACCACGACGAACTGGCTGTCCAGCCAGTGTGCGGCATCGGGCAGGGCGAAAATACCGCTGAGCATCTTGCAGTCCGGGCACCAGTTGCCGCCGAAATCGAGCAGAACCCTGCGATGGGTCTTCTGTGCCAGAGCGAAAGCCTGTGCCACCTGATCATGGGCCACAGCCGTATCGGGATACGGGGTGGCAACAGGAGGCGCAGACGTTTCGCTCAACCGGGGGGCTGGAATTGCCGCCACGTTCGTGGATGCGGCATGAGCGGGAAGAGTCGTGGTGAGCGCCAGACCGAGGCCGGCAGCGGCAAGAAGGGAGCGGCGCATGAAAAAGGCTTTCATTGATGTTGTCGTCTGCATGCCATAACGCAGAATGACAGGACCAGATGATTAAAGCTCAATTTCCATGAAAGGTCATGCGTTTGAAGAAACCAGCAGCACGCACGGATGGCGGGTCACCCCGGGAAGTCAGTGTCAGGGAAACCCTGATCCGTACCGTGACTCTTGTGGGGCTGACGCTTGCTTTCGCCTCGGTGTTCCGTTTCTGGCAGCCGGCGATCAGACTTGCGCAGCATGTGGCGGGGACATCCGTCTGGCAGGAACTCTATAGCCTGTTTCATATTGAATCCGGTCTTGGACGCGAACAACTGATCCTGACCGGCATCATCATTGTCTGTTTCCTTGTGGCGCTTGCCGTTCAGGCAATTGGCATCCTTATTTTTCAGCGAATCAGAAAACGCCGTCTCTGACAGCATTTCAGTTCTGGAAGGGACGCCGGAAAGCCGAGGCGGCCGCCAGGCACCAGGCGATCATGAGCATCGTCCCGCCATAGGGGGCGATCCGTCCGATCGAGATGGAGCCCAGTTTCATGTCGAACAGGGCCAGAAGGATGACGGGCACACAGAACAGCACCATGCCAACAGCCATGCACAGACAGGCCATGCGGATCAGCCTGGGTGACAGTCGGCTGGCATTGAGCGAAAGCAGGCAGAGGCCCAGCGCATGCCACATCTGTATTTCGACTGCGGAATGCAGCATGGCCCGCCCACCCGGAACCGCGAAAAGCCGGTCGGGCAGATGCGCGGACAAGGCACCCAGCATGACGCCCGACGCAGCGGACAGGGCAGCGAAAATGAAACTTCCCCGGATCGGATCGGGCATGCTGGAACGGACAGGATTTGCGGACATGCCATGAATGTATCATGTGTTGTCTGAACAGCGAATGAGAGACTGTCATGAGTGGAATGTCAGTCTGTCGCGGCCTGTCCTTCAGGGGCAGGTGCGTTTGAAAAAGGAAGCTTTGATGACTGTTTCATATCTCCGCCTGTGCATGTCCGCCGGCCTTCTTGTCGGTCTTGCCGCCTGTAATGCTCCCGATGCGCCGCCGGCTCCCGCTCTCCCCAGCGTGGCGTCCACCTACAAGCTGACCACGGCGGATGCGGCATTCATCCAGCAGGTTGATGAAATGGATCAGACACAGATCGCCATTGCCACCCTTGCGGCCACACACAGCAACAGCGATGTGATCAAGGCGTTTGCGACGACGGTTCAGGGTGACCATACGACAAACCAGAAGGCTGTCGCCAAGATCGCATCGGACGCCAACCTGACCGTGGCCGCCAAGATCGATGCAGCCGATCAGGAACACGTCGATTCGTTTTCCCACCTTTATGGTGCGGCATTTGACCGCATGTTCCTGCGCGACGTCGTGAGCACCCGGACGGCGGATCTCGGCAAGGCCATCACCACGGCCAAGGCCTCAGGCGGTACGCCCGATATCAAGACCCTTGCTTCGGACACGGACAAGATGCTCACGGATCATACGTCCCGTGCGCATGATCTGATGGGGGATCACACGATCCGTCATCACGCGAAGTACAAAAGAAACCGCTGAGCATCTTCAGGAAAGACGGAAAACGGGCATGAGCATCCGTATCGACAGGATCGTAACCCGTGGCGGCGACGGGGGGCAGACGTCACTTGGAGACGGAACGCGTGTTTCCAAGGCGTCCGATCGTATCGAAGCCATGGGCACTGTCGATGAGCTTAATGCCCATCTTGGTGTCCTGTGCTGTCACATGACACAGGATACCAGGACTGCCGGTCTCGGAGACGAGGTCCGGCAGATCCAGTCCTGCCTGTTTGATCTCGGGGCGGATCTCTGCATGCCGGATCCGGACCGTTCTCCCAGCCTGACGCCACAGGCCTGCGCATGGCTTGAAGTCCGGCTGGAAGATCTGCGCCAACACCAGCAGGAACTCAGAAGTTTTGTCCTGCCCGGTGGAAGCCCCGTTGCCGCGCAGGCGCATCTTGCAAGAACGGTTGCCCGCCGGGCCGAACGTCGGGTGGCCGTGCTGGAGCAGCCTCCGGCAGAAGCACTCCGCTTTCTGAACAGACTGTCCGATTACTTCTTTGTTCTTGCCCGTCATGCCAATAATCACGGTGAAACGGATATTCTCTGGTCTCCCGGACGCTGGCATCAGAAGAAAATATAAGCATCCGCCTAATGGGCTGATGACAGAATGTTCGTGAAGTGCTAGGAAACTTGCGTCAGAACGCTGGAGTTCCTCCAGACGAGTCGACTTTTCATATCCTTGTCAGGACATGTCGTTGCTGGGTGGGCCAAGGGCCCGTTCAGCTTTTCTGTCGTTTGGCAGACCTGTCCGACAGGGGAGAAATCTATAAATATCATATTGGCTGAAGAATACAGAATGCAGGACGAGCATCAGGTTAACGAAGAAGACAAGCTGCGGCAGGCTCTGGCCCGTCTGGGGGCAGGAGCCTCTTCCCGATCTCCCAACAAATCACGGCCTGTCACCCCGACAATGACCGAACGTCGCCGTCGCTTTGTCCGTGACGGACAGGTCGTGGTCGAACATCAGGGTGGCCGTGGCATTGCTGCGCGCAATCCCAGTCAGGAAGACCAGGAAGAAATCGAGCGTCTGCGCCAGTCGGTCAAGCGTGAGCAGCGCCGCTGGGAAGAAGCCGAGCGGAGCCTGACGGAAGTTCGGTCGCAGCTTAAGGCGTTCGAGACGCGCGAAGCTCACGCGAAGATCCAGATCAGCGAACTGAACCGCGAGCTCCGTGAAAATCAGGACGCGATCCAGACACTGAAGGCCTGTCTCCATCAGGCCCGTGAGCAGGCCGCGGAAGCCGCTCGTCGCACACCCCGTCCGGTCGGGCGTCCGCGCAAGGAAGCTGCTCCGGAAGCCGTGGAAATGGCAGAAGCGGCGGATGTGGCGGAGCAGGAACCCGTGCAGTGGTGGGTGAAGGCCTGACTACAGGCCTGTTTGTTTATCGTGACTGTCTGACCTGCCGTCCGAACCAGAGCAGGACGCCACAGAAGACGGCCCAGCCCAGCCCTGCATTCAGCAGGGCCGGTATGGGCAGTGCCAGTGTATCGGCGCTTCCCGTGGCACCGGCCATTGCTGCCAATGCCACGCCGATCAGGCTCTCTCCCACGATGAAGCCTGATGCGATCATTGTTCCCTGGTCCTTCGGGAAGCGCCGCAGCAGCCACCCGAGCCCCGCACCGATCCCGATCGTGACCGAGACATCTGCCGGAAGGTAGATGCCCATGCCGACGGCAAGCGGCGGAAGCGCCAGATTGCGACGGTGCAGCGCGATATCCAGCAAGACCAGAACTACGCCGATGGCAGCCCCGATTTCGAGCATCAGCCAATCGAGTTGATGGGTCAGAATGCCGGTGGCGATCGCGGCCATCAGGGCAGGCTGGGGGGCGGCCAGTGCGCGTGACAGGTCCATTCCTGCACTCGGCATCGCCCCTGCAAAGCCGTAAGCCTGATACAGGACCTGAAGCACCCATGGGATGACGACCGCGCCGACGGCACAGCCGATCAGCAGGGCGACCTCCTGTCTCCAGGGAGCCGCACCGACAAGCTGACCGGTCTTGAGATCCTGAAGATTGTCATTGGATACAGCGGCTGATGCCGTAATGGCAGAGAGCACGAACAGTCCGAAGGCAATGGCGATCGGGCGCTGTTCAACCGTGAGCAGCCCACTGCTTTCCAGTCCCCAGAGAGCGACAGAAATGGCGATGATGGCGATGATCCCGACGCCGGAAATGGGCGAGGACGACGAACCGATGATGCCAGCCATATAGCCACAGGCGCTGGCGACCAGAAAACCCAGCCCGAAACAGGCGATCAGGCCCAGAACGACCAGTGTGCCAAGGGCTCCCCCATGCGGCATGACAGGCCACAGGAAATAGCTGAACAGTCCGGCCAGAAGGACCGCAAGCCCTGCACACAGTCCGATCAGCGTCCGGGGCGCCAGATCGCGGTCACTCTCGTCACCAGTCGTCTGATGACTGACCGAGAGGGCCTCTTTCAGCCCCTGCGCCACGGGCTTTGCGAGAGCCAGCAGGGTCCAGATCGCCGCGACCGCAATGGTTCCGGCGCCGATGAAGCGGACCTTGTGCAGCCACAGACCCGAGGCTTCTGCGAGCGGAGTGGCGGAGGGGGCGAGGTGACCCAGAACCGGGACCATCACGCCCCAGGCCAGAAACACGCCCAGAAGCATGGCAATCCCGCCTCCGATGCCGACCAGATAACCGGTCCCCAGCAGGGCAAGCGAAAAACTCCCGTTCAGGCGGAAAGCCGATGATCCGATGACGGTGGCGGCGGAAAACCCGTCCGACAGAAGACGCAGTCCCGAAGTGGCAAAAGCGATGACACCGGAGACGACTGTGCCGAGGGTCAGCGATCTCAGGCTGCGGGCATCTCCTTCTGGCGAGGAGGCGCGCAGGATTTCCGCGCACGCTGTGCCTTCGGGATAGGGGAGGTCGGAGTTGCTGACGAGCGCCCGTCGCAGCGGGATGGTGAAGACAACACCCGTCATGCCGCCCGCCATCGTCAGCAGGAGCGTGATGACATAGGGAAATTCATGCCAGTATCCGACCATGATGAGGGCCGGGAGGGCTGCAAACACACAGGACAGGGTTCCGGCGGCCGAAGCCTGCGTCTGGACCATGTTGTTTTCCAGCATGGTCCCCCTGCCCATGAAGCGCAGGACGGCCATCGAGATGATCGTGGCGGGAATGGACGAGCCGAAAGTCAGGCCGATCTTCAGACCCAGATAGACGTTCGCTGCCGTAAAGACGACCGTGATGAGGGCTCCGAGAATAATTCCGCGGAGGGTCAGTTCGCGACTGTCCATGTGTTTCAGTTCCGAAATGATAGCGGGTACGAAGTGTTGCGCTCCGTCCGCGCGTCGGGCCGTTCATGCGACAATCGCCATTAGTGGAGCTGATTGCCGCTTTTGTCTGAAAACTGTCGGGCCGGGCGCTTTTTACTGGGTGTGGGAATGGAAGGCGACCGGAGCGAGATGCTCGCGATTGTAGCCCAGTTCACCGTGCGTCAACTGATAGCCAATTTCCAGTGTGTACGGGTTTTCCTGCGTCATGTTCTCGGTCGCCGGCAGGTCGATCAGACGCAGATTCGTGCGGACCGACTGCGTGCTGACATTGGCCGGAAAGCGGAAGCTGTCGGTGAAGACCTTCTTGTCCACGATCTTGCCGTCCCGCATGATGACGATGAAATACGGCACATCGATCGTGCTGCTGGTTGCAGCCGGACCACGGGTCAGGTTCATCGCAAGGCTCAGACGCGTGCGGACCGTCTGGTGGCCATGCGGACCATCCGGACCACGTTCGCAGTCCCCGGAGAGGGAGGCGATCTGGGCGTGGCTGACGAGACTGCCGATATCCGCGCTCTTGCCGTCATAGACGAACTGGTCCGCTGCCGAACCCGGAATGTCGAGCGCCGGGCAGGCGGGTGCGAAGAAACTCGGGTTGGATTCGTCGCAGCCGGCCAGACTCGAAAGTGCCACAAGGGCAAAAGCCGGAGCAAACAGGGGCGAGGCGAAGCGCCGGATGGCTGGCATCAGCTGAAGAAACTCCCAACAAAGCGGCCCGGACGTTGCGACGAGAGGCAATCCGGTCGATACTGGTCCTACATATCGAACTCCGCCCGCTTGGGGAACACCATGTCAGAACAGATGACTTTCGCTCCTTCCCGCACCGACGGTGTGGAAGCCCATAAAACCCTTCGCGTCCTGCTCGCCGGTCCGCGTGGATTCTGCGCCGGTGTGGACCGTGCCATCCGTGTCGTGGAAGAGGCCCTGCGCCGTTACGGCGCTCCGGTCTATGTCCGTCACGAGATCGTCCACAACCGGACTGTCGTTGAAGGACTGGAAGCCAAGGGCGCCATTTTCGTCGAGGAACTGGATGAGGTTCCTGAAGACGGACATGTCGTTTTCTCGGCGCATGGCGTTCCCAAGGCCGTGCCGGCAGAGGCGCAGCGCCGCAATCTGCTGTATCTGGATGCGACCTGCCCGCTGGTGTCGAAGGTTCATCGCGAAGCCGAGCGTCACTTCGCAGGCGGTGGCCCGGACCAGCGCCACATCCTGATGATCGGCCATGCCGGTCATCCGGAAGTGGTGGGTACGATGGGCCAGCTCCCGCCGGGCGCCGTCACGCTCATCAACGATGCGGAAGAAGCCCGCACGATCCAGCCGGAAGACCCGACCAAGCTCGCCTTCATCACGCAGACGACTCTCTCTGTCGATGACACGGCAGAGATCGTGGACATCCTGCGTTCGCGTTTCCCGCTCATCGAAGGGCCGAAGCGTGAGGACATCTGCTATGCCACGACCAACCGTCAGGAAGCCGTGAAGGCCATCGCGCCCGAGAGCGATCTGGTGATCGTGATCGGCTCGCCCAACTCGTCCAACTCGCAGCGTCTGCGGGAAGTGGCCGAGCGTTCGGGCGCGCGCCGTGCGCTGCTGGTGCCGAAGCTCGAAAACCTTGACTGGAGCGTCCTCGAAGGCGTGGAAACGCTGGGTATCAGTGCCGGCGCGTCCGCTCCCGAGAGCCTCGTGCAGGAAATGGTGACGGCTCTGGCCGAGAAGTACACGCTCAAGATCGAAGAGCGGATCGTCAAGGAAGAGAACATCAACTTCCGTCTGCCTGGCCCCCTGGCTGGCGAGGACGACTGATTTCTCATGGCCGTCTATACGGAACTGGCGGCCGAGACGCTCGAAGCGTTTCTTGGCACTTACGAGATCGGGACGCTGGTCTCGTTTCATGGCATCGCCGAGGGTGTCGAAAACAGTAATTTCCTTCTCCGCACCACGGAGGGGGATTACATTCTCACGCTGTTCGAGCGGCGTGTAAATGCCGCTGAACTTCCGTGGTTTCTGGGGCTCATGCAGCATCTGGCGGGCAGGGGGCTGAACTGCCCGCTTCCCGTATCGGATCGGGACGGCAAGGCTCTTCGAAGTCTTGCAGACCGTCCCGCCGCCATCACGACCTTTCTTCCCGGTATTTCTGCGACCCAGCTTGATGCGGGCCTGTGTCTGGAACTCGGCAAGGCGCTGGCCCGGCTGCATCTTGCCGGTGAAGGATATGATGCGGTCCGGCCCAATGCCCTGTCTCCGGCGGCATGGGGAGCGCTGCTCGAAAGCTGCGGCGAAAGCGGGGACGCTCTTTCCCCCGGTCTGACGGCTGAAGTCCGGAAGGCGCTTCAGAACGTCGAGGCCGCATGGCCTGCACCGGACGCTCTCCCGCGCGGGCAGATTCATGCGGACCTGTTTCCAGATAATGTCTTTTTCCAGAACGGGCAGGTCTCGGGGCTGATCGACTTCTATTTTGCCTGCACGGATTTTCTGGCCTACGATCTGGCGATCTGCCTGAATGCCTGGTGTTTTCGCGACGAAAAAACGTTCGAACCGTCTTTCGCGGCTGCCATTCTGCAGGGTTATGAAAGCATCCGTCCGCTCAGTCACGCAGAAAAAACTGCGCTGCCGATCCTGTGTCAGGGCGCTGCGATCCGCTTCCTGCTGACGCGGCTGTACGATTGGATCAACACGCCTGCGAATGCACTGGTGACCCGCAAGGACCCGCTGGCCTATCTGGTGCGTCTGCGTCATTTCGCGAGTGTAAACCATGTCTGAGGCATCTCCGGAACGGCCTCAGGTTGAAATCTGGACGGATGGGGGATGCAAACCCAACCCCGGTCCCGGCGGATGGGGCGCGCTTCTCGTCTGTCGCGGTCAGGAAAAGGAACTTCTGGGCGGCGACCCGGAGACCACCAATAACCGTATGGAACTGACAGCGGCGGCCGAGGCGCTGGAAGCCCTGAAACGGCCCTGTGTCGTGACATTGCATACGGACAGCGAATATCTGCGCAACGGCATTACCCGCTGGCATACAGGCTGGGTCCGGCGGAAATGGCGCAATGCAGCGGGCGATCCCGTTGCGAACATGGATCTGTGGCAGCGAATCCTTGAAGCCGCGAAGCCGCATGAGATCGACTGGCTCTGGGTGAAGGGTCATTCAGGTGACGAAAACAATGAGCGGGTGGACCAGCTCGCAACCCGGGGACGGGAAGAGCTCTGAAAAATGACGGTTTTTCTCAGGTCTTTGAAGAGAAACGAAAAAATCGACAAAAAAAGTTCATTTAGGGGCTTTACCGACCCCGACCATTTGGCTACATACCACCTCGCCGGTCCCGAATAGCTCAGTTGGTAGAGCAAGCGACTGTTAATCGCTGGGTCGTAGGTTCGAGTCCTACTTCGGGAGCCAGCCTTTCTTCGGAAAGCTGCTCCGGCCGCAAACAAAGCTCCCTTTCGGGAGCTTTTTGCATTTCTGGCCCTACTGTTCTTCCGGAAAGACGTCTTCCAGTCGATCAAGCGCCCACAGGCGCGGGAAAAGGCGGGCCCAGACGGCCGCCACCAGAATGGTGCCGACGCCACCGGCGATGACAGCCGCTTCCGGCCCGATTGCGGTTCCGAGCATGCCGCTTTCAAATTCACCAAGCTGGTTGCTGGAGCCGATAAACAGCGTGTTCACGGCCGAGACGCGCCCGCGCATCGAATCCGGTGTCGCGAGCTGGATCAGTGAAGAGCGGATCACCACGCTGATGACGTCGGATGCTCCGAGCACCATCAGGGCAACGATCGAGAGCCAGACCGTATGGGAGGCACCAAAGGCAATCGTCGCAACACCGAAGACCACGACTGCCACAAACATGATGAGGCCCGCCCGACCCTTCAGCGGATATCGTGACAGCCCACAGGACATCAGAAGCGCCCCGATGGCCGGAGCAGCGCGCAATAGGCCCAGACCGACAGGGCCCACATGCAGAATCCCGTCCGCATAGACGGGAAGCATCGCTGTTGCGCCCCCGAGCAGCACCGCGAACAGATCGAGCGTAATGGCGCCGAGAAGATCCCGTCGCCGATTGAGAAAGGATAGGCCGGCGAAAACCGATGCGAAGGTGACGGGTTCCTTCGCTGGAACGGTATGAAGCAGCCTGAGTGACAGGGTTCCTGCGAAAGCTGCTGCGAACCCGGCAGTTGAAAGCCCGTAACAGACGACCGGGCCAATCCCGTAGAGCAGGCCGCCTAGACTGGGGCCGACGATGGATGCTGTCATGAACAGGGAAGAGAGCAGGGCCTGTGCGCGGGGAAGAAGGGAGGGCGGTGCAATCGCAGGAAGAAATGCCTGCTGACAGGGCATCTCGAAACTTCTCAGAACGCCGTAGAATGCCGCGAACGTATAGATGGCACCTGTTGTCAGGACATGAAATGCCGCTGCGATCGCGAGTGCCGCCGTGGCCAGGATTTCGCAGGCCTGACAGATCAGGACGATGGTGCGCCGGTTGAAACGGTCCGCGACATGGCCGGCGACGAAGGTCAAGGGGAGCATGGGGAGGAACTGGGCCAGTCCCAGATACCCCAGGGACGCCACGTCATGGGTGAGGGCATAGATCTGCCACCCAATGGCGATCGTCATGGTCGTGGCGGAAAGCTGTGAGAAAATTCTTCCGACAATCAGGGACGGAAGGCCGGGGAGGGAGCGCAGGGCCGGATCAATCATTGCGGCACTTTAGGCATTTCCGTCTCTCAAGTTTATTGCAAAATTGCGAGACGGAAGGCAGAGGAAGAGCATGACAGCCAATCAAACTCCCAAAACCGTTCATTATGCGACCGTCACCTGGGACCAGCTCCATCGTGACGCCCGCCTTCTGGCCGCAACTCTCATGCAGAAGCATGGTCCTTTCCGTGGAATCGTTGCCATTACCCGTGGCGGCCTGATCCCGGCCGCCATTCTTGGCCGCGAAATGGGTTGCCGCCTGATCGAAAGCGTTTCGGTCATCAGCTATGCCGGCGAAGAAGGCACCCAGCACGAGCCCAAGGTGGTCAAGCCCCCTGTTGCCGCAGGTGATGGCGAAGGCTTCCTGATCGTGGATGATCTGGTGGATTCGGGTGTAACTGCCCGCATTGTCCGTGAACTGCTGCCCAAGGCCGTGTTTGCGTGCCTTTATGCCAAGCCTGACGGCAAGCCCTTCACCGATCATTATGTAACCGAAGTCGCCCAGGACACCTGGGTCCTGTTCCCGTGGGATACCGCACCGCTTTTCGTGCCCCCGCTCGTACGAAGCGAAGGCGAATAAAAAAACCCTCTTGCCTCAACCGGTCAGACATCCTAGGTTCCGGCCGGTTCGGGGCGTGGCGCAGCCTGGTAGCGCGCTTGTTTTGGGTACAAGAGGCCCCCGGTTCGAGTCCGGGCGCCCCGACCAGTTAATGGCCTCATTGATGCGCCCTTAGCTCAGATGGATAGAGCAACAGCCTTCTAAGCTGTGGGTCGATGGTTCGAATCCATCAGGGCGCACCAGCCATTCAAGAGAAATCAGCTGGCGCTCCATTGTCCTTTAAATTCAGTCTGCTGGATTATTAGCCTTATAGGCTTTGAGAAGAACCTTCTGCATTTCTGCATCGGGCGCTCCGAGAAAATCCTGTTTCAACGGCCCGTCCTGTTTGATGCTCAACAGCCCCCATGCGGCTGAATGGTCTTTCGCAAACACAACCTCAAGCTGTTCTGCTGCACAGTCATGAGGTCGACACATATATCCCAGAAAATAGGATTTGCCTCCAAGGGTGAAATCGCTGACGGGCCCCGATGTCGCATGCGCCGTCGTGACCCATGAGGGCAACGTCACCATAGCCTGATAGGCCTGCCGGAACCCCTGTGTCTTGGCCAGATCGGCAGTTATCGGAGGGCTGGCTGCCGAGGCGGTCTGAAGCGCCGCACATGCGAGCATGGCGGGTAGCAGTCTGGTTATGTGCATTATCGTGACCTTTAGAAGGCATTCACGCTTTTCAACAGAACGCCCTGTTTTTCAAGTTTTTCCAGAGTGGCTTTTGGATCAGCTGCAATCCCCCGACAGGCCTCGGGAATGACGTCAGTCTGATAGCCGCAACCCACGGCATCCAGCGCTGTGGCCATAACGCAGTAATCAAGAGCCAGTCCGCAGACGACCACATGGTTGATGCCGAGACCTTGTAACAACCCGTCCAGACCGGTGGAAGTTGCACGGTCGTTGTCCAGAAATCCCGAATAGCTGTCCCTGTCCTTAAGGACACCCTTGCGCACGATATGCGTCACAGGCTCGGGGAAGAGTGTGTCTGGAAAATCCGCCCCATGAGTTCCGGCGACGCAGTGAGACGGCCAGGGACCACCCTCTGTGCGGAATGAGCAATGATGAAGGGGATGCCAGTCCTGTGTTGCGATAACAGCCCTGAACGGGAGTCTGGCGAGCGCATTGACGGCCCTGAGAATGCTATCCCCGTCCGGGACGGCAAGAGCGCCACCGGGCAGGAAATCATTCTGGATATCGACAAGAATGAGAGCGGAGCGGCTGAGATCGGTCATACCCATGATCTAAGCAGGCTCCGTCAGCCGACGGAAGTCAGTTCAGACGTGTCACCAGCAACTGGTTGATTCTGAAACCTTCCACATCCACGACTTCAAACCGGAATCCGGATGACTGCACACTGTCCGCCTTGCGCGCCATGCGACGGAGGCGGTTCATGACGAAGCCGCCAACGGTGTCGAAGTTCTGGGCATCGTCAAACATGGGGATGTCCAGTTCACGAATGACATCGCCAATGGGTGCTGCGCCATCGATCAGCCAGGATTTTTCGTCGCGGCGGACGATGGCCTGTTCTTCGAACGGGCTGACCAGACCGTCCATCAGGGCGCCCATGATGTCCTTGTAGGTGATGAGGCCCACAACCAGGCCATACTCGTTGACGATCAGGGCGAATCCAGCGGAATGGGCTTCGAACTGGGCCAGTGTCTCCCACAGGTTCAGCGTGTCGGGGAGGGAAAGCACGTCGCGCCGCATTTTGAAGATCTGGCTGGCGACGGGTGCAAGACCTGTGCTCTTGGGCTGCGGTTCGTCCACTACCGCCACCAGAACGTCTTCTGCGCGGATGGAGCCTATGACCTTGTCGAGGCCGCCATCGCACAGCGGATAGCGCGAATACGGGCGCACCCGGACCTTGTCGCGCTGGCTTTCCGGGCTTTCCTGCACGTCGAGGAACACGATCTCGTCGCGCGGGGTCATGGCTGAGGTGACGGCGCGGTCCTGAAGGCCGAGGACGTTCTGGATCATCTGGTGTTCTTCTTCCAGAAGCACACCCGAGGCTGTTCCGGCTGCGAGAATGGCCCGCAGGTCTTCCGGCGTTACGGGCTCGACGGTGGCCGCGGCCGGGATCTTGAGAAGTCTGAGCAGCCAGTCGGAAATCTTCGAGAAAACCAGAACGGCCGGATAGAGAACCTTGAGGGCAACAGCCGGGAACCAGCCGACCTTGAGCGCGATCCGGTCCGGGGCGTTCATGGCGATCCGCTTGGGCAGAAGATCGGCGAACAGGACGAACAGGCCGGTGATCAGGATGAAGGAGCAGGCCGAGCCCAGCTTGTTGGCCAGCGCCGGGCCCGTCCCGAGAACACGGAAGCCTTCCGCAATCGGGTCGCTCAGCATGGATTCGCTGATGATGCCGCCCAGAACCCCGACCGCGTTCAGGCAGATCTGAAGGACCGTGATGACCTGACCGCTGTTGCGGCGCAGTTTGAGGAATGCGACGGCTCTTGGATCCCCTGCTTCCGCTTTGGAGCGCAGCCGCACATCACGTGCGGCGGCAAAGGAGATTTCGGACAGCGAGATCAGCACGGAGACGCCAATCAGCGCGACCGTGGCGGCAAGGCCCAGCAGGAGAAGGACAATCTGGTGCTGGGAAGAGGGGGAAACTGACATGCGGGAGGCGTTATACCCTGAAAAGGCGCCCTGTTACCAACTTTCTCGCGGGTGTGTTTCTACGGCTTTCTTACAGTCCCGCGAGCGTGCGCCAGCCACTCTCATCGACGGTCTTGATCCCGAGTTCGGCCGCTTTTTTCGCTTTTGAGCCAGCTTTTTCTCCCAGCACAACCAGGGATGTCTTTTTCGAGACGCTGTCGGTGACCTGTGCCCCCAGTCGCTCGGCGATGGCCTTGGCTTCAGGGCGGCTCATGGTGGTCATCGTGCCGGTGAAGACAATGACCTTTCCGGAAAGATGCCCTTCCGATGGGGTTTCTTCGGGGATGATGTCCGTGAGCTCCGAAGCCAGATCGTCGAGCGTTTCGACATTGTGGCTTTCTGAGAAGAAGGCGGAGAGTTCATCGGCGATTGCGTCACCCACGCCCATGATTGCACCAAGGGCGGCACGCTCCTCGGAGTCCGGGCGGGCGGCCAGCATGGCGGCGCGCCAGTTCCCGAAGGTCTGGTAATGGCGGGCAAGGAGTTGGGCGTTGCGCTCTCCGATCCGCCGGATGCCAAGGCCGAAAATCAGGCGGGACAGCGGTATGGTCCGGCGTTCGTCGATGGCGCGAAGGAGATTGTCCACGGACAGTCGGCCCCAGCCGTCACGCTGGAGGAGGGTATCTTCATGGGCGCGCAGGCGGAAAATGTCGCCGGGCGTGCGGATATAGCCGGCATCATGGAACTCGCGGATACTGCGTTCGCCGAGACCGTCAATGTCGAAGGCGTTGCGCGAGACCATGTGGATCAGGCGTTCCACGACCTGCGCTTCGCAGGTCAGGCCGCCTGTGCAGCGGCGGACGGCTTCGCCATGTATGCGCTCGGCGAGCGATCCGCAGACGGGGCAGTGGTCGGGATAGACGAACGGCTCCGAACGAGGCGCCTCGCTCGGGACAGGTCCAAGGATCTGCGGGATGACGTCGCCTGCGCGCTGAAGACGGACCAGATCACCGACACGAACATCCTTGCGGGCGATTTCGTCCTCGTTGTGCAGGGTGGCGCGCGAGACGATGACGCCGCCGACATTGACAGGCTCCAGATGGGCGACCGGAGTCAGGGCTCCTGTCCGGCCGACCTGGATCTCGATCTCCCGCAGGCGCGTGATGGCCTGTTCGGCGGGAAACTTCCATGCGATGGCCCAGCGTGGCGCGCGGCCCACGAAACCGAGCCGGTCCTGAAGAGTGATATCGTCCAGTTTGAAGACGATGCCGTCGATATCGTAATCCAGCCCCGAACGTTCGCGGGCAAGCTTCTCGACATAGGCGGGGATATCCCGGGCATGGGCGATCATCTGCGAGAGCGGATTGACCCTGAAGCCCCAGCATCGCAGCTTTTCCAGATAGTCCCAGTGCGTCGGGGCGACGGGCGAGGAGGTGTAGCCCTGCGCATAGGCAAACATCGACAGGGGACGGCTGCGGGTGATTTCCGCATCGAGCTGGCGGAGGGAGCCGGCGGCGGCGTTGCGGGGATTGGCGAAAGGCCGGGCACCGCGGGCAATCTGCTGTTCGTTGAGCGTCAGAAAGCTGCTTTTGGAGAGGAAGACTTCGCCACGGATTTCGAGACGCTCGGGGGCATCTGAGGGAAGTTCGTGCGGAATATCATTCAGGGTCAGCAGGTTGGCTGTAACATCCTCGCCTTCGATGCCATCACCGCGCGTGGTCCCGCGTACGAAGCGGCCGTGCTCGTAAGTCAGGCTGATGGACAGGCCGTCGATCTTGGGTTCGGCCACGAACTGGAGGGCCTGCAACTTCTCCTCGTCCAGCCCCAGAAAACGCCCGACTTTCGAGACGAAGCCGTCGAAACCTTCGGGGTCGAACACGTTATCGAGTGACAGCATCGGCACGAGATGGCGGTATTTCCCGAACGCGGAATCAGGTGCGGCACCAACGCGCTGGCTGGCGCCGCCTTCGGTCCGCAGCTCCGGATGGGCTTCTTCAAGGGCCAGAAGCTCCCGCCGGGCCGCGTCATAAACGGCATCGGAAACCTCGGGCGCGTCATGGCCATGATAAGCCTCGTCCCACCGCGCGAGGTCCGCTTCGAGTTCAGCGTGACGCTCGGCGGCAGATACAGGGGCAATGGTCATGAAATCTGATGTCCCAGAAGGCTGTCGGCAGCCCCGCGGGCTGCGTCGGTAATGGTATCGCCCGCGAGCATCCGGGCGATTTCCTCACGCCGGGCGTCATGGGGCAGAGGCTCGGCCAGGGTTTCGGTGCGTTCGTTGCGGACACGCTTGGCGATCCGCAGGTGATGGTCGCCGCGTGCCGCAACCTGTGGGCTGTGGGTGACGACCAGAACCTGCACGTCCTGCGCGACTTTGTGCAGCCGGTCGCCGATGGAGGAGGCGGTTGCCCCCCCGACGCCGGAATCGACCTCATCGAACACGAGGGTGCCCACGTCGGAGCGTTCGGCCAGAACCACTTTCAGCGCCAGCATGAGGCGCGAGAGTTCACCGCCGGACGCCACCTTGGCGAGAGGGCCAGGGGACTGTCCGGGATTGGCGGCGATCAGGAAGGAGGCCTGCTCCATGCCCTGACTGTTCCAGTGGTCAGGCTCGAGCGGGAGGAGCGAGACGATGAAGCGGGCGCGTTCCAGCTTGACGGGACGCAGTTCTGCACTGACGGCCTTTTCAAGTTTTTCGGCGGCTTTCCGGCGTGCGGCAGAGAGCGTGCGTGCGGCGTCCTCATATTCGAGACGGGCTTCGGTCAGGGCCGTTTCCAGCCGTGCCAGTTCGGCATTCCCGGAATCGAGGGCCGCCAGCCGTTTCTTCAGGTCTGCGAGAAAGCCGGGAAGTTCCGCGACCGACACGTTGTGTTTGCGGGCTTCGGCACGGAGGGCAAAAAGACGCTCTTCCGTCTCTTCCAGCAACCGGGGATCGCCTTCCGTATCGGCTGCAAGGCGGCTGAGCAGCATTTCGGCTTCGGCAAGGGCCTCTTCGGCTTTTCCAAGTGCATCGAGCGCATCCTGAGCCTGCGTCTGATGACTGTCCGAGAGGGTTTCGGTTTCCGTTGGCGCAGGCAGAAGTCTGGCCAGGGCACGGCTTGCCGAGCGCAGGGCGGCGGCGGGCGCGGAGGAGCGGCGATCACGCGGGGTCAGCTCCGATAACGCTGCGGCAACGGCCTCCCCGCGGCGCTCATCGCGCTGCAGGCTGACGCGTATTGCGGCCAGGGCATCTTCTTCCCCTTCCTGTGGGGCCAGCCGCTCCAGATCATCGACTGTCTGGCGCAACCATTCTTCTTCGCGGGCCGCGGTTTCCATATCATTGCGGGCGGCTTTGAGGGCGCTGCGTGCCGCCGCCCATTGCCGGAAGCTGCGGGCTGTTTTGTCCCTGAGGGCGGGGGCTGTCCCGAAGGCATCCAGCAGATCGAGATGGGTGCTCTGGTCGGCAAGCCCCATCTGTTCATGCTGGCCCTGGATTTCCACGAGATGTGCGCCCACACGTCGCAACAGGCCGACGCCGACCGGCTGATCGCAGATATAGGCGCGCGAGCGGGCGTCCGGGGTCACGATGCGCCGCAGGACAACCGGGTCCGTCGGGTCTTCGCGAACGATGCCGTGTTCATCGAGCAGGGCGAAAACGGGATGGTCGGCGGAGATTTCGAAAATGGCCGATACGCTGGCCTGCGTGGCTCCCGAGCGCACGAGGCCGCCGCTTGCGCGCTCTCCGAGGGCGAGGCCCAGACTGTCGAGCAGGATGGACTTGCCGGCGCCGGTCTCGCCAGTCAGGACCGTCAGACCAGGGGCGAGACCAAGATCGAGCTTTTCGATCAGAACGACATCGCGGATCGAGAGATGTGTCAGCATGACAGCAATGTTGGGAGTGTGACGGCCTGTTTCAAAGGGCCAGTATCAGAAGACGCTGTGCCACATCCGGGAGAAAAATCCGCGATGGCTCTGCTCGGTGTGGTGAACGACCGGTTTCTTGAGATCGCCCTTGAGCAGCTTGTTTTCCCGAAGATCATTATAGGCATAACGATACCACTGGCTGTCGGGATAGTTGTAGCCGAGAACGGCGGCGGTCTGATGCGCCTGATCCTTCAGGCCGAGGGCCAGATAGACCTCGACCAGACGTTCCAGGGCTTCGGCGACGTGATTGGTCGTCTGATAGTCCTGAACGACGCGCTGGTAGCGGGTCATGGCCGCTTCATAGTTGCGCTGCTGCTGATACCAGCGCCCGACCAGCATTTCCTTACCTGCGAGATGGTCGCGGCACAGATCGATCTTCAACTGGGCATCACGGGCATAGGATGTCTGCGGGAAGCGGGTGATGACCTCTTCCAGCGCGTCCAGTGCTTCGACCGTACCCTGCTGGTCACGCTCGACATTTGCGATCTGCTCGTAATAGCAGAGCGCGCGGAGATACCATGCATAGGCAGCGTCGGGGCTGGTCGGGTGCAACTGCAGGTAGCGTTCGAGCTGCTGGACCGAAAGCGCGTATTCACCCTGAAGGTAGTAGGAATACCCCTCCATGAGTTCCGCGTTCCCCGTGAAGCCGGAATAGGGGTAGTTCTGCTGAAGCAGTTCGAACTCGCCACCTGCCAGCTCATAATGCCCCGTATGAAGGGCATCGATTCCGTAATTGTACAGGGTCTCGGCATCAGCGGTTTTGGGAATCGCAGGCTTTTCATGCTGATGCGAAAATATTGAACAGCCGGAAAGCAGCAGAAATCCGCTGACAGCCGCAGCTCTCAGAATGAAACCACCATTCGTGACCGATGCTTCAAAATGACGCTGAGTGCTGCTTGTCATACCTGCTCTTCCCGTGGAAGCCCGTCTTATATCACGGGAATGCGCCGACGAAAGACCTGCCATGCGTCTCAGGCAGCAACGCGCGTGCGCAGGGCCTTGGGAACGGCTCGGGATGAGCCGGTGGGTACGAAACGCCAGTTGGCAGCATCGGCAAAGACGGCACGCAGAAGTCTGTTATTGAGGGCATGTCCGGATTTGTGACCAATAAAACCAGCCTGCATCCTGTGGCCGGTGCAATAGAGATCTCCAATGGCGTCGAGTAATTTGTGGCGGGCAAATTCGCGCTCGATTTTCAGGCCGGCGGGATTAAGGATATTTTCGCCATCCACGACGACGGCATTGTCCAGAGACCCGCCGCGCGCCAGACCAATACTCTGAAGATACTCGATATCCTGCCGGTTGACGAAGGTGCGGCAGAACGCGACTTCTTCCATGAAACGATGTTCGTCAAGCTGCATGGCGTAACGCTGGTTCCCGATGGCCTGAGCCGCGAAGCTCAGCGAAATGGCCAGGGAAAGCCCGCGCTGGGCCGGGCGCAGTTCGGCGAAAGCACCGTTCTCGCCTTCGACCCGGACGTCACGCAGGATTTCAATGACCTGTCGGGGCGTGTCCAGCATCCTGCGGCCCGCGCAGTGGATCAGGAAGGCAAAGGCGTCCGATGCTCCATCCAGAACCGGCAGTTCGGGGCCACTGACGGAAATCAGGATATTGTCGATTTCACAGGCGTTGAGGGCCGCCATCAGATGTTCGATCGTTGCAACGCGCCGGGAGGGATCGGTTTTACACGCCACTACGGTCGAAAGACGGGTGTCCACGATATGGTCGTAGAGGGCAGGGAAGGAGGGAGATCCCTCGATGTCGGAACGCTGGAACCTGACACCCGTATTCGCGGGCGCAGGGGAAAGAACCAGATTGACGGTCACGCCACTATGCAGGGCGATCCCCTGACAGTGAATGGGGTTGGCAAGGGTCGTTTGCAGGTTTTTCGAACCGCTGCGCTCCGGGCGGGCGGGCGAACTGTCAATGCCGGACAGCGTCTCCAGTCCCGCATCAACGCCTTTCGCCGTGTTGCCACCATGCGTGAGCGTAACCTGCATAAAGCCTCCGAAAAATCTGATCCCGAAGACTAGAAAACAGATACCGAGGCTCAGTTCCAGTCAACGATTGTTGCCGGATATTACCCCCTCACCGTGAGGGTGAGGGGAAAGCAGGTCAGCGGCGCAGATAGGTGGGAATATCCAGGTTGGAATCATCCCCATTACCGGATGGCTGCTCCGGATGCTGGGGAGGCTGCTGCTGATACCCGTCACGGGTGCCGGGTTCCATGCGCTGCTGGGGTTGCTGCTGCGTGGACTGCTGTGGCTGCTGGGGAGGGCGGCTGCGGAAGGCGCCTGTGACCAGACCGAACAGGCTGCGCGGTGGTTCGGCCTGAGGCTGCGGCGCATGGCGCGACGGATCAGAGAACAGTCCGGCACGCGGCGAAGGCTGATGTGCGTTCTCCTGACGTGAAGGCTGTGCTTCAGGGCTGGCAGGCTGGGCAACCGGAGCTTCCTGCGGGACCTGGGGTGCGGTGTTCTGTGCCGGTGCCTGATGGGAGTCGATCGCAAAATTCGGGCGTGGCGGCCCTCCTGCATAGGTGGAACCGGGCTGGAAAGACTGTGCTGCGGCCCGGGATGCCGGATTGTCGCGCGGAGCCGGTGTGGCGGCAGAGTTCGTCTGGGGTGCCGCTGCCTGCCGGGGTTCGCTCGGAGCGGACGGATCCTGCCGGGGCTGTGTATCAATGCCGGTTGCGACGACCGAGACACGGACGCGGCCATTCAGCTTTTCGTCGATCAGTGCACCGAAAATGATGTTGGCGTCGTCGGCCACTTCCTCACGGATACGGTCTGCGGCGGCATTGACTTCATAAAGTGTCAGGTCCTCGCCGCCGGTGATGTTGATGAGGAGGCCACGTGCGCCAGCCATCGACGCATCTTCCAGCAGCGGGTTGGAAATCGCGCGCTCGGCGGCCAGCACGGCACGGTCTTCCGCGTCTTCCTCACTGGATGCCTCGCCCGTCCCCATCATGGCCTTGCCCATCTCTTCCATCACGGCCTTGACGTCCGCGAAGTCGAGATTGATGAGGCCCGGGGAGACCATGAGATCCGTAATGCCGCGCACGCCCATGTTCAGGACGTTGTCGGCCATGCGGAAGGCTTCACGGAAGGTCGTGTTCTGCGTCGCCGAATTGAACAGGTTCTGGTTCGGGATGACGATCAGCGTATCGACATGCTTCTGCAGTTCGGCAATGCCGTTTTCTGCGGCCGTCGTACGGCGGCGGCCTTCGAAATTGAAAGGCTTGGAGACAACGCCAACTGTCAGAACGCCCCGCTCACGGGCCATGCGTGCAATGACCGGAGCGGCGCCCGTCCCCGTGCCGCCACCCATGCCAGCCGTGATGAAGACCAGATTTGCACCTTCAAGCTGCCGGTCGATTTCCTGCGCAGCTTCTTCGGCGGCTTCGCGACCGATTTCCGGTTTTGCACCTGCACCCAGACCACGCGTCAGATGTGGGCCAAGCTGGACGCGGCGTTCGGCTTTTGAATGGGCAAGCTGCTGGGCATCGGTGTTGGCAACGACGAACTCCACGCCCTTGAGTTCAGACGCGATCATGTTGTCGACGGCATTCGTACCGCCACCACCAACGCCGATCACGGTAATCCGTGGCGCCAGTTCAACGTGGGAATTGGGAGTAGGAGTAAGATTCAGCGTCATGATCTGGTCCGGAACTGCATGAAAGCGACAGGTGAGGGCGTTATGATCTGTAGTAGCTTATACATTGTTGCGTATGAAGCCTACGAGACGTTTAACAAGTCCGCGAGGTCTTGGTTCAGGAGCGGAAATATCTCCGAAATCCCGATCCGCACCCGCTGCCCAGGCCAGAAGCCCCGCAGCGGTTGAAAAGCCTGCCGAAGCCGCGGCCGTCTCTGGCAGGCCATAAATGTTCTGGGGTTTCCCCATCCGGACAGGCCGGCCCAGAATACGGGTGGCAACGGGCACGATTCCTTCGAGCAGCGACGCGCCGCCTGTCAGGACGACCCGACCATTTGCCAGTCGGCCCAGCCCTGCGTTGTCGAGCGACTGCCGGACGAGTTCGAGCGTCTCCTCGATCCGGGGCTGGATGACGGAAATGACCTTGGAACGCTGAAGCCGGACCAGCCGGTCGCTGTTTTCGCCGATGAGGGGAACCGAGAGGATTTCCCGCTGGTCGTCCGAACCCATCTGCGCTGCGCCATACATCGTCTTCAGGCGTTCGGCTGTTTCCAGCGAGGTCGAAAGTACGCCCGCGATATCGCGCGTCACATGCAGGCCCCCAACCCGGATCTGGGCCGTGTGGAGCAGCTTGCCTTCGCAGAAAACCGCAAGAGATGTCGTGCCGCCGCCCATTTCCACGACCGTCACCCCGAGTTCGCGTTCTTCGGCGGCAAGGACAGAAACGCCGGACGCGAACGGGCTTGCAACCAGCCCATCCAGCTTCAGTTCTGCATGTTGCAGGACGGCGTCCAGGGTGCGGAGCGCGCTGGAGTTCATGTCCACGACATGCATCCGCGTGGCCAGTTCTTCGCACTGATGCCCGATCGGGTCGGCGATTCCGGGGATGGAATCAACGACATATCCGATAGGGAGCGTATGGATGACTTCGCGGCCTTCCATCCAGGCGCGGGCCTGTCCTTCCGCGATCAGGCGCTGTACGTCTCCAGCCGTGACCTCCCGGCCCCCGATCGGGATCTGGGCGTCTACCAGACGGCTCAGAGGGCGGCCGCAGGACAGGTTGACGACGAGCGAATCCATACGGCGCTCGGCGGCTTCCTCCGCCTGTCCGACTGTGGCGCGGATTGCGGCTTCGGCTTCCCGGATATCGACGATGGACCCGGAACGGATGCCATGGGAGCGGCGCCATCCATAACCCAGAACCTGAATGGAGCCATCGGCCTCACCCTTTCCGATGAGGCAGGTCATTTTGGTCGTGCCGATATCCAGTGCGCCGAAAATCCCCGGACGCCAGGAGATGTTCCGCTGGGTTTCCTCCGGGGGGAGGGGCAGGATGTCGCGTGGAACCCGGTTGACGCCAACGTCACGTTCGCCACCGACGGGAATGAGGGACCGGCCCCTCAGACCGCCCCGGCGACGGAATGCCGGAAGATCTGACATGGAGGTAAGGTCATTCATGGCTGCTTCGTGCCGTCTGCTGGTGGTGGAGGTGAGGACGGATCGGCTTTTGCCTTGTCCGGCGTTGGTGCCGGGGGCTGCGGCGGCTGGTGAACCACCATCCGGTCGGGAAGGCGCAGGTCGATCGACTGAACCGGTCGTTCCAGCAGGCGCATGCTCTGCTGATAGCGGGCCAGACGTGTAAACGCCGCGGCTTCCTCGCCTTCAGGCAGAAGAACTGTCGTCCCGTCCCTGAGGGTGGCGTTCCATCGGCGGTTGCCCACGCGGATCAGGGCCGTCACCTGACTTTTGACCAGCGGTTCCTTGTTCAGGGCATCGATCACGCTGGCTGCTGCCGTATTCGCGCCTTCACCCACGACCAGAGGCAGTTGCAGGAATGCCTGGGCATTTTTCCCCGTCATGCCCTGATCGGGAACCTCTTCTCCCGCCCGGTTGATGAGCATGAAGTGCCCCCGGTCCTGCCAGACGGCAATCGGGGTGCGCTCAACAAGGGTAATGATGACCGTATCGGGCATGTGCCGTTCGGCGGTCGCGTGATCAATGAACGGAAGTTCATCCAGCCTCTGACGGGCGGCCTCGACGGAAAATCCGAAGATGGGATGGCCGATCGAGGTTCCCAGAGCCTCCCCGATCGAGGCTTCGCTGGTCATGCCCCGACCGTTGATGACGATATGGCGGATGGGCAGCGGCTCCATTTCGACCAGTCGGGCCCGCATCGGGGCAAAGCGCTCTTCGGAGGCCGCGTCATACAGAAGACGCATGGCCGCCCCGGCAATCCCCATCACAACCAGAAACACGATCGCAGGCCGGACCAGCCGCCGTTGCCGGCGCCAGAACAGCTTTGCCCGTGAAGGGCGGTCTTCCTGGGGCGGCAGGGCCCCGGAATAGCGCTCCCGGACAAAATCGTCTCTCTGAAAGGACGGATCCTCCCGCATCAGCGCGTCAGTGCCTCCCGGACCATCCAGTCACACAGTTCCGGATAGGAAATCCCGCAATAGGCCGCCTGTTCCGGAAGCAGGGAGGTCGGTGTCATTCCCGGCTGTGTGTTGACCTCGAGAATGACAAGCGTGTCGGTGTCCTCGTCGTAGCGGAAATCCGTGCGGCTGGCGCCCTGACAGCCCAGCGTCTGATGAGCACGCAGGGCGTAATCGAGCGCGCGGTCCGTCACGGCTTTGGGCAGTTCCGCAGGGACCACATGGCGTGAACCGCCCGCCTTGTACTTGGCTTCGAAATCATAGAACGCAGCCGTCTCGCAGGGCAGGATATCCGTGACGGCCAGAGCCCGGTCTCCCATGACGCCTGCGGTCAGCTCGCGGCCGGGAATAAAGCTCTCGACCAGTGCGTCTTTTCCGAAGCGCCAGGTCTGTGCGATCTCGGTGCGGCGGTTATCTCCCGTCCGCACGATCTCGACCCCGACGGAGGAGCCTTCGGCGACCGGCTTGATGACGTAGGGAGCCGGAAGCGGGTCGGCTTCGGCCAGTTCATCGACTGTCACGACACGTCCCTGCGCCACGGGCAGGCCGGCAGCGGCCAGCAGGATGCGAGTGGCACCCTTGTCCATCGCGACGGCCGAAGCACGGATGCCGGAATGGGTGTAGGGCAGGTTGAGCCATTCCAGCACACCCTGAATGGCGCCATCCTCGCCGCGCGGGCCGTGCAGGGCGTTGAAAACGACGTCCGGGGCAGCGGCTTTCAGGCTGGCGATGGTCGTTGCGATATCCGGACCGACATCGATTGGCGTGACGTCATGTCCCTTTTCGCGCAGGGCTTCGACCGCGGCCTCCCCACTGACGAGACTGACAGGCCGCTCACTGGATGTTCCCCCCAACAGGACTGCGACCTTCATACCGTCTGTTCTCCTTCGGATTTGCGTCCGATGCGTTTGATTTCCCAATGCAGGTCCACGCCGCTCTGTGCCAGCACTTTTTCGCGCACGGTTTCGCCCAGCGTTTCCAGATCTGCGCTGCTGGCCTGTCCCAGATTGAGCAGGAAGTTGCAGTGCTTTTCGCTGACCTGTGCATCGCCGATCTTCAGACCACGGCAGCCGGCTTCGTCGATCAGTTGCCAGGCCTTGTGGCCATCGGGGTTGCGGAAGGTGGAGCCGCCGGTTCGGGCCCGCACGGGCTGCGAGGCCTCGCGTGAGGCGCGGATATCCGCGATGCGGTTGCGGATGGCGTCTGCGTTGTCTGGTGTGCCGCGCAGGCTGGCGCGGATCACCAGGCTGCCTTCTGGAAGGTCCGAATGGCGATACGCAAAACCGAGGTCGTTATGGGACAGGCGGCGCAGATCGCCTTCAGCCGTCAGGATGTCCGCCCATTCCAGAACGGCATTGATATCCGATCCGTAGGCGCCCGCGTTCATGCGGACGGCGCCACCGATTGATCCCGGGATGCCTGCCAGGAACTCCAGTCCTGCAAGACCGGCAGCGGCGGCATGTTCGGCCACGGTGATGTCGAGGGCGGCCGCGCCCACGATCAGACTGTTGCCCTGAACGGTGATGTCCGCAAAGCCACGCGCCAGCCGGATGACCGTACCGACAATGCCGCCGTCGCGGATGATGACGTTCGAGCAGGCACCCAGAACCGTGACCGGCATGGAGATCGGCTTTTCGCGCAGGAACAGGGCCAGATCGTCCTGATCTTCGGGGACGAACAGCCAGTCCGCGGGACCACCCACGCGGAACCAGGCACGGGGGCCAAGTGGGGCGTTCGGGGTCAGTCTGCCGCGCAGGCCCGTGATGGGAAAATCGCTGCTGACCGTCATACGGCGCCTTCGGTCGCGGTCTGGCGGTTCAGGGCTTCGAGCTGGGCGGGAAGGGCCTGCGCCCACTGGGTGATGGTGCCGGCGCCGAGGCAGACGACGTAATCGCCGGGTTTGGCGATGGCGTTGATCATTTCCGGCAGGTGTGCGGGATTGGGAAGAGGCACGACGGACCGATGCCCACGATCGCGCAGGCCTTCGACGAGCGCATCACGGCCTGCGTCTTCGATCGGCGTTTCGCCTGCCGCGTAGACGTCTGCCACGATGACCGTGTCGGCGTCGTTCATGCAGGTGCAGAACTCGTTGAACAGGACCTTCAGGCGCGAATAGCGATGCGGTTGCATGACGGCGATGACGTTGCGCGCGCCAGCCTGACGGGCGGCCTTGAGTACAGCGGCGATTTCGACCGGGTGATGACCGTAATCATCAATGATCGAGATGCCGTTATATTCGCCCGTGCGCGTGAAGCGGCGCTTGACACCCTTGAACGTCGTCAGGGCGGACGCGATCACGGAATCACTGATTTCCATTTCCAGCGCGACGGCGATGGCGGCGAGGGAGTTCAGGACGTTGTGGTGTCCGAGCATCGGCAGGCGGAACGGACCGGCGCGGCGCGAGCGGTTGCGCTGGCGGTTGGTGACCACGACCTCGAACGTGGCACCCCGTTTGTCCATGACGACCTTCTCGGCGCGGATATCGGCCTGCGGGCTGAAGCCGTAGGTGATGACGCGATGATCGGACAGGCGCGGGATCATCTGCTGCACCTGCGGGTGATCCACGCACAGGACTGCAAAACCGTAGAACGGGATGTTCGAGACGAACTGGTCGTAACCGGCCTGCATGGCCTCTTCCGTGCCCCAGTGATCCAGATGTTCCGGATCCATGTTCGTCACGACGGCAATCACGGCTGGCAGGCGCAGGAAGGAGCCGTCGCTTTCGTCGGCTTCGACGACCATCCAGTCGCCCGAACCCATACGGGTGTTGGTGCCGTAAGCCTCGATGATGCCGCCATTGATGACGGTCGGGTCCAGACGGGCATGTTCGAGCACGCAGGCCACGAGGCTGGTGGTCGTCGTCTTGCCATGCGTGCCGCCGATGGCGACAGACCAGCGCAGACGCATCAGTTCGGCCAGCATTTCCGCACGACGTACGACCGGAATGAGCTTGGCGCGGGCCGCCACGACTTCCGGGTTGTCCTTCTTGACAGCGGTGGACGTCACGACGACCTGAGCATCACCGAGATTGGCTGCGTCATGACCGATATGCACGATGATGCCAGCCTGGCGAAGGCGCTCGACATTGGCGCCCTCGGCGATATCGGAACCCTGCACCTTGTAGCCGAGCATGTGCAGGACCTCGGCGATGCCGGACATGCCGATGCCGCCGATACCGACGAAGTGAATGGTTCCGATGTTCAGGGGCAGGGCGCGCATGGGGCAGGTACTCTTGGGCAGGAACGATAAAAACAGGGATCAGGACCGCAGGGCGGACTCAATCAGATCAGCGACTTTTGCGGCAGCATGAGGGCGCGCGCACAGATGAGCAGCTTTTGCTGCGTTTTCGAGCTTTTCTGGATGAGAAAAGAGGTCTGTCAGCAGAGCCGTCAGGGCTGCGGGCGTGAAATCGGGCTGGCGGACCATCCAGGCAGCGCCAGCATCGACGAGCGCCTGACCATTCGCGCCCTGTTCATCAGAGGCTGCGATGGGCAACGGCACCAGAATGGACGGTCGGCCGGACATGGCCAGCTCCGCAACCGAAGAACCGCCTGCGCGTCCGATCACGAGATGAGCGTTTTTCAGGCAGGCCGGAACATCCGTGAAGAAGGGGGCGGCCTCGACCTCGATCCCCGCATTTTCATAGATGGTGCGGACGCGGTCCAGATCATCGGCCTTGATCTGCTGTGTGACTTTCAGGCGTTTCCGGAACTCGGCAGGAAGGGCAGCCAGTGCCTGTGGCACGATCTCGGAAAAGACCCGCGCGCCCAGCGACCCACCCCAGACCAGAAGGTTGATCCTGTCTTGGGGAGGGACATAGACATGTCCGAACAGCGCCTCGATGCCTGTGCGGACCGGCATCCCAGTCAGCGTCGTCTGCGCGTTTTTGGGAAGCCGGGCGACATTTGCGTAGGATGTGGCGATCAGCGGCGAAAAGCGGGACAGGAAGGCGTTGGCCTGCCCGAGCACGGCATTGCCCTCATGAATGACCATCTGCGGGCGCTTTGCGGAAGGCAGAAGGCGCGATGCGGTCAGAGGCGGGATGGACGGATAGCCACCGAAACCCACGACCGCCGCTGCATCAAGGGTGTTCAGAACCCGTCGTGCTTCCATCATGCCGCGCAGCAGGGCGAGTACGCCACGGACTTTCCCGCCAATGCCTTTACCGGCCACGCCCGCGCCATCCAGCACATATTGCGGGCGGTCCTTGAACAGGCCGGTTTCGCGGCGTCCATGCCGGGCGTCCGTCATCAGGACAAGGTCGTGACCCCGTTCCGCGAGCACGGTTGCGACGGCTTCGGCCGGGAAGAAATGTCCGCCCGTGCCACCGGCGGCGATAACGATGGGGCGGCTCACGGCGCGTTCCTCTCAAACAGCGGGCCCTGCCTGTAAGAAGCAGAGGTTTTTTGACCGATCCTGCTCTGGCCGACGTGATGACGTGTCAGGGCCAGAACCATACCCATGGTCAGGGCCACCGACATTGCCGAACTGCCGCCATAGGAGATGAAGGGCAGCGTCATGCCCTTTGTCGGGATCAGATGCAATGTCGAACCCATGTTGACGAAAGCCTGAAGACCAAAACCTGTCACCAGTCCCGCGGCGGAGACGATGACGAACGGATCGTCCTCATGCATCAGCTTGAGCAGGGTGCGCAGGACGATGATCCCGAAGAGCAGGATGATGCCGATGCACAGGATCAGGCCGTATTCCTCACCAGCGACGGCAAAGACGAAGTCGGCATGGGCATCGGGCAGCAGATCCTTGACCCGGCCTTCACCCGGACCGCGACCCAGCAGGCCGCCATTTCCGAAAGCGCGCAAAGCGGTGTCGATCTGGTAATGGTCGCCCACGTCGGGGTGAAGGAAGCGCTGCACGCGCGACTGGACGTGCGGAAAAACGATATAGGCCACGGCGAACGCGCCTGCCATGCCGGCGACGCACAGTCCGACCCAGTAGAGCTTGAGGCCGTCCACGAAAAGCTGGGTCATGAAGACCATCGTGATGACGGACAGCATGCCGATGTCCGGCTGCGATTTCAGCAGCACCAGAATGACCCCGAAGCACAGGAAGGCAATCAGCATGCCTGGAAACGCGACGTTGCCCCACATCACGACGGAACGGCGCGCGGAAAGCAGCCAGCCGGTCACGACAGCAAAGCAGGGCTTGAGGAACTCGGAAGGCTGAACCGACATCATCGGCAGTGCGATCCACCGGCGCGCGCCTTTGATTTCCATGCCGTGCACCAGCGTCATGGCCGTAGCACCCAGCGCAATGATGCCGCCGATGATGGCGAGTTTCCTGATGGCCTGCCGGGACAGGTAGGACGTCCCAAGCACGATCGCTCCGGCCAGTGTCAGGAAGATCACCTGCTTGAGGATGAACATGTTGCGCGAGGCGCCAATGCGGGATGCGACGGCAGGGCTGGCCGCGAGCATCAGGACATAGCCAAGCCCGATCAGCAGCCCCACACAGGCCAGCGTCACACGGTCCAGGTTGCGCCACCAGCGGCCAATCGCAGAGGCATCGACACGGGACAGTCCCGACATGCTGTCAATCCTCCTGCTTCTGCGTGAGCGTGGTGCCCGAATGACCTGATTTCACAATATTATCGCAAATCTGAAGAAAGTGTGAACCACGATCCTCGAAACTGCGAAATTGATCGAAACTTGCACAGGCGGGTGAGAGCAGGACGACGGGGATTGTTGCCCGAAGCGCCGCGCTGAAGGCCGTTGGAACCGCTTTTTCCAGAGTTCCGCACTGATGGACGGGTACGCCATGCGCTGCCAGCGTTCCAGCCAGAACATCTGCATCCTGTCCGATCAGAAAGGCCTCCGCGATGTGATCGAAAAAGGGTGTGAGATTTTCAATGCCACCGGCTTTTGCGACACCGCCTGCAATCCACATGACCCTGTCATAGGACGCGAGCGCCTTGGATGCGGCCTCGGCATTCGTGGCCTTGCTGTCATTGATGAAGGAGACACCATCGCATTCAGCGACTTTCTGCAGGCGATGCTCCAGACCGGGAAAGGATTTCAGGCCGGTGCAGATCTGATCATCGGCAAGCCCGAGATGGCGTGCGATGGCCCAGGTCGCTCCCACATTCTGGGCATTGTGTCGTCCGGGAAGGGCAGGGCCTTCAAATGGTGGCAGGGCATCCGCGTCCAGTTCAACGACCTGCACGCCGCGTAATGCGACCTGAGTGGCGATAGAGCGGCACCAGTCGTCGTCCATGCCGATCACGGCCAGATCGTCGGGGCCCATATTATCGAAGACATGGGCCTTGGCGGCGGCATAGCCAGCCATATCGCCGTGGCGGTCCAGATGGTCAGGTGTGAGGTTCAGCAGGCAGGCGGCACTGGCATGAAACCGGTCCAGCCGTTCGAGCATGTAAGACGACATTTCGATGACGTACACACCGTCATCGGGCAGGAGCGGCAATGCCAGCGATGCCGTTCCGAGATTGCCGCCTGCTGCACAGGGGCGACCGGCAACCGTGAAGAGATGGGCGATCAGGGCCGTCGTCGTCGATTTCCCGTTCGTGCCGGTAACGGCGATGAAGGCTGCCTTTGAACCGGATTTCCGGACGGCGCGATACAGGATCTCGGCGTCAGACAGGATCTGCACATTCTGCGCGCGTGCGAGCTCGGCGACGGGATGAGCCTTGGGCAGGAGATGCGGAATACCGGGCGACAGGATCAGCGCCGTCATGCCGGACAGATCGGTCAGGGGTGCAACCGTCAGGTTCGGGTGCGCGGGCAGATCAGCATTGCGATCATCCCAGGCCTGTACCTGTGCGCCCATGTCCAGCAGCGCGCGCACAACAGCCGTGCCGTTGCGCCCCAGACCGCAGACGGCGTAACGTTCGCCTGCCAGAAGGGTGGGTGAAAAGCCGCTCATCGCAGTTTCAGCGTCGCCAGACCGCACAGGCCGAGGACGATGGAGACGATCCAGAACCGGATCACGATCTTTGGCTCCTGCCATCCCTTTTTCTCGAAATGATGGTGCAGCGGTGCCATGAGGAACACGCGCCGGCCCGTGCGTTTGAACCAGAAGATCTGGATGACGACAGAGAGGGTTTCGGCCACGAAGACGCCGCCCACGATGCACAGGACGAGTTCATGCTTGGTCGCGACGGCAATGGCTCCGAGGGCGCCGCCGAGGGACAGGGAGCCGGTATCGCCCATGAAAACGGCGGCCGGAGGGGCATTGAACCACAGGAAACCGAGGCCCGCTCCAATCAGGGCCGCGCAGAAAACCGCAAGTTCGCCTGTCCCGGGAACCGGGTGAAGTTGCAGGTAGTCGGCGAAGACGTGGTTGCCGACCAGATAGGAAATCAGGGCGAAGACCAGGGCTGCGATTACGACCGGGACGATGGCCAGACCGTCCAGACCGTCCGTGAAGTTCACGGCGTTGCCGAAGCCTGTGATGGTGATCATCGCAAAGATCGGGAAGGCGTATCCCAGCGGCAGCAGCACGTCCTTGACGAATGGAAAGGCGACCATGTTGCGCAGTTCCGGCGGTGTCAGGGACTGGAGCCAGATCCCGGCAACCAGCGACGCCAGGAACTCGCAGCCCAGTCGGGTCCGCTTGGAAACACCGGTCGTGTTACGTTTGGAGAGTTTGAGGTAGTCATCGGCAAAACCGACGGCCCCGAAGGCCGCCGTGGTCAGCATGACTGCCCAGACGAAGCCATTTGTCAGATCTGCCCAGAGCAAGGTGGCTGAGAACAGCGCGATCAGGATCAGCATGCCGCCCATGGTGGGGGTGCCAGCCTTTTCCAGAATATGCCGCTCGGGGCCGACGGTGCGGATTGGCTGGCCTTCGCGCTGGATGCGCTTGAGCTGTGCGATGAAGGGGTTGCCCAGTGCCAGCGAGATGACCAGTGCCGTCAGGCAGGCGCAGCCCGAACGGAACGTCAGGTAATGGAACAGGTTGAAGAACCCGCCATGGGACGTGTCATGGGCGGCGATGAGATTGAAAAGCATCAGGCAGAAACCGGGCTGGAAGCGTTGTCGAGGACTGAGATCACGTCACGCATCCGGCTGCCGAAGCTGCCTTTCACGAGCAGAAGATCACCGGGGCGAAGGGCTTTGAGGAGCAGGGGCGCCAGAGAGGCGGCATCAGCGGCGTATCCTCCCTGCAACTCGGGCGGAAGCGCGTCGTAGAGCGCGCGCATATGAGGGCCGCAACAGAAGGCGAGGGCTTTGGTGGCCTGCACGGCGTCTGCCAGAGAGCGGTGTTCGGCATCGGCGAATGTGCCGAGTTCACGGATGTCCCCCAAGGCCGCGACATGGCGCTGTGCCGGCAGAAGGGCCAGTGTGGCCAGTGCCGCGCGAACACTGGGCGTGGACGCGTTATAGCTTTCGTCCAGAAGACGGACGTCGTTCAGGATTGTACGGATCTGCCCGCGTCCTGCACCCGGCACGAAACTCCGAAGGGCTTCAGCGGCCACGCCGACCTTTTCACCAAGGGCCGCAACGGCGCCGAGGGCCAGAGCGGCATTGCGGGCGAGATGCTCACCCGGCGCGGTCAGTGTCACGTTCTGGAGGCCTTCGGGCATGTGAAGTGAAAAATGACTGCCTTCTGCCGAACAGTGCAGATTGTGGATCTGAAGCTGTGCTGTTTCGGAGAAGCCTGAACGCCAGAGGGCACATCCTTTCGGAAGAGCGGCCGTAAAGAATGCCTGCCCCTGTGCATCATCGGGCACGATCGCAATGCCGCCGGACGCAAGTGCGCCGAACAGGGAGGCCTTTTCCTGCGCGATCGCCTCGATGCTGCCCATATGACCGAGATGCGCTGTGCCGATCGTGGTGATGACGGCCACATCGGGACGGACCTGAGAGGCAAGGGGAGCGATTTCTCCCACATGGTTCATGCCGATCTCGCTGATGCAGAACCGTGCATCCTGCGGCAGTCGCGCCAGCGTCAGGGGAACGCCCCAGTGATTGTTGTAGGACGCGACGGCGGCATGGGTCGGGCCGATGGCGGACAGCGCGACCTTTAGCATGTCCTTGGTCGTCGTCTTGCCCACGCTCCCGGTGATGGCGACGACTTTGCCGCGAAACCGGGCGCGGGCATAGCGGCCCAGCTCCACCAGTGCGGTCATGGTGTCCGGAACGGTCAGGAGGCGCGGATCGTCCAGTCCGGTGGTGTCATGCACGAGGACGCAGGCTGCGCCCTTGTCCAGCGCCTGCCGGATGTGGGCGTGGCCGTCGCTGGTCTCGCCACGCAGGGCAATGAACAGGTCTCCGGGTGCGAGCGTTCGGGTGTCGATCGAAATGCCCGTGACGCGGACATCCGCTTCAAGGGTTCCGCCTGTTGCGGCCCGAAGGTCTGCACTGTTCCACAGGACGCTCACGCTGCACCTGCCAGTTCACGGATGACGAGACGGTCGTCGAAGGGCAGGACGTCTGTTCCCACGATCTGGCCCTGCTCATGCCCCTTGCCTGCCACGACCAGAATGTCGCCGGGATTCAGGGTTTCGAGACCTGCTGCGATGGCGCTGCGACGGTCTGCGATTTCCAGCGCATCAGGGCAGGCGGCTCTGATCTCGGAGCGGATGGTGGCCGCCTCTTCCGTGCGGGGATTGTCGTCCGTGACGATCGCTACATCGGCCATCCGGGCGGCAACGGCGCCCATCAGGGGGCGTTTGCCACGGTCACGGTCACCGCCTGCGCCGAAGACCACGACCAGTTTTCCGCTGGTATGGGGACGCAGGCTGGACAGGACGCAGTCGAGGGCGTCAGGGGTATGGGCATAATCGACATAGGCCGCCGCGCCGCCGGGCAGTTCGACCGCCCGTTCGCATCGTCCGTGGACGCCTGTCAGACGCGGCAGAAGTGCGAGAACCTGCCGGGCGTCGGCGTCGTTGCCCCAGCACATGGCCGCCGCCAGCATCACGTTGTCGGCCTGAAAGCGTCCGGGCAGGGAGAGAGACATTTCGGGCAGTTCCTCGCCATGCAGGGCCAAACGCAGGATTTGTCCGGAAGGCGTGGGCCGTGCCTCGATCAGGCGCAGGGTCGTTCCGTTGCGTCCGACACTGCGCAGGTCCAGGCCACGGCGTTCTGCAATGGCCTGAAGGGCTGCGAGCGTTTCACCGTCCATATCCGCGTTGACGGCCGCGATTCCTCCTGCCGGAAGAACCCCGTCAAACAGGCGCAGCTTTGCCGTGCGGTAGGCTGCGAGCGTCAGATGATAATCGAGATGGTCGCGGGTGAGGTTGGAGAAGCCCGCGGCCGTCAGTCTGACGCCGTCCAGCCGGTGTTGTTCCAGACCATGCGAGGACGCCTCAAGGGCCACATGCTCAACCCCGTTTTGGGCCAGAGCGGCAAGGGTTTGGGACAGGGAGACGGGATCGGGGGTAGTCAGGCTGGGTGGTGGCGGGACGTCCGTATCGGAAACCAGGCCCAGCGTTCCCAGACTGGCGGCGCGGTGCCCCTGAAGGATCCAGAGCTGCCGCAGGAAATCGGCCGTGCTGCTTTTTCCGTTCGTTCCCGTAATGGCCGCGATGCAGGACGGCTGCGGACCGGCGAGGGCGGACGCCATGCGGGCCAGAAGATGCTTGGCATTCGGACGCACGACTACGGGGATTGCGCCACCCGCATTGGTAGTCTCGTGATCCACGATGACCGCAGCAGTCCCCTGCGATGCGGCCTGTGCAATGAAGGCGCTGCCATCCTGCTTTACTCCCCGCAGGGCGAAGAACAGGGCGCCCGGTCCGGCCTTCCGGCTATCGGCCGTTACGGACAGGATATCGGGATCGTCCGTCAGGGGCTGGGACGTGCCGCAGAGGGCGAAGAGCTGGGAGAGGCGCATAAAACGGTTCAGTGCTGTGTCTTTGAGGGCTGGGTCTTGGGGGCGTGGGCCTGATTGCGCGGGTCACCCGGATCATTTCCGGGACCAAGGGCGCGGTATCCGGCGGGAACGGGCGGGTTCATCGGAATGGCCAGGGAGGCGTCGATCGCATCCTTGTTCGCCAGATCGGGGAACTGATTCAAGATCGGCCCGACACGCGAGATGATCTTCTTGACCGTGGGTGCCGCGTTCCAGGCAGCCGTCGTCCAGCCATGCGTGGCGGCCGTGCCCTGTGGGCTGTCGAGCATGACATAGACTGCGTAATGCGGGTTATTCATCGGGAACACGCTTGTGAAGGCCGAGACGTTGACGTGTTTCAGATAGCCGCCATGTGCGCCGATTTTTTCCGCCGTACCGGTTTTGCCGCCGACGTAATAGCCCGGCACTTCGGCGGATTTGCCACTTCCCAGTGTGACGTCCAGACGTAACAGCTTGCGCAGGATCGCTGACGTCTGTTCGGACAGGACACGGGTGCCCACAGGTGTCTGCGCCCCGATATCGTCTCCATCGGCATCGGGCCGGTAGGCGACCGGGCGGAGCTGAGCGGTATCCGCGGTGGGTTTGCTGTCGTCTTCGGTATCGCGCGCCACGAGGGTCGGCTTGAGCAGGATGCCGCCATTCACGGTTGCTGCCGTGCCACGCACGATGGCCAGCGGCGGCTCGGCAACACCGTGACCGAACCCGACCGTCATGACTGTGGAGATACCCCAGTTGCGTGATGCGGGAACGAGTGGGCGCCCGGCTTCGGGCAGTTCGACGGGAACACGGTTGAAGAAGCCCATGTTCCGCAGCCAGTCCTGCTGGCGGGTGGCGCCGACATCAAGGGCGATGTGCGCTGCGGCCGGGTTGGACGAATAGGCCAGAACGCCGGGCAGGGAGAGCCAGGGGGCGAAATGGTCTGTCTTCATATCGCGGATTGTGAAGCGGCCGACCTTGATGGGAATTGTCGAGAAACGGTCCCACAGATGGACGATCCCGAGTTGCAGGCCCATCGCTGCTGTCTGAAGCTTGAAGGTCGAACCCGGTTCGTACATGCCGGTGACGGCCCGGTTGAAGCGGGCATCGTTGGGCGCATGGCCGAAGTCATTGGCGTCATAATCGGGCAGGCTGACCATGGCGAGGATCTCGCCGGTGCGCACGTCCATGACGATGGCGCTGGCGCCAATGGCCGAGAACTCGTCCTTTGCAGCCTGAAGCTCGTCATGCGCGACGGTCTGCACGCGGACGTCCAGTGACAGACGCAGCGGCGACTTGTCGGAGTTCAGGCGCTTGTCGAAATACCGCTCCACGCCTGCGATGCCGTGATCGTCGATGTCAACGCTGCCCATGATCTGGGCGGCAGTCCGGCCCAGCGGATAATGACGGCGTTCCCCGGCTTCGAAATAGATGCCCGGGATGCCCAGATTGTTGATGGCGATTTCCTGAACGGGCGAGATGTCACGTGCCAGATAGACGAACTGCTTTTTCAGGGAGAGGCGACGGATCGTTTCGTCCCGGTCGAGCTGCGGCAGGACCTTTCGCAGCTTGTCGGCTGCATCGGCCGGGTCGATCAGCTCCATCGGGTTCGCATAGACCTGAGCGACAGGGAGCGAGAGCGCCAGCGCCTGTCCTGTTCGATCGGTGATGGTTGCGCGTTTGACGGTCGGCAGGACGAAATCGCCTGCCATCTCCCCGCGCGGGTCACTCTTGGGAATCTCGGGAACCTGTGGAGCGATCTGGCGCTTTTCCGGTTCCATTGGCATCAGGACGGTGGCAACGGTCGCTTTCAGCGCCACGGCGCCATAAATCGCGAGAAAGCCCATGCCGACGCCGAGCAGGCGCCCGTGCATCTGGTCGAGATTCAGCCTGCGCGATCCCCGTGGCGGCGCGGTCTGCCGGGAACGCCCAGACGGCACATCCGGACGCTCGGGGCGCTGCGAACCGGAAGAAGGTGGCACGTCCTGGGGCATCGTGCGGGGGTGCGTCCTGTTGAAGGGCTCGCCCTAAGCTATCTGAAAATGCTGAACGAGCGGTTAATGATGGAAGAGCTCTCAGTTAGCCAACGGCACAGGCGCGGGCAATGCGTCATTCGCATTTCCCAGAGCGGAAAGTTGTGCGTGATGCGGGTGCGGATGCTCTTCAGCCAGACGGGCCGGTGCTGCGGCGTGACTCACACGCACGGTCTGCGGATGCCAGGCTGCGACCATCAGCGGGGCAGGGTGGCTCTCACGATAGCTCACGAGACGGACGCTGGGGGCGCTGTCCGCATGGCTGTGGGTAGATGCCGTAACGGTGCGTGGCGCTGCAGACGCCACCTGCATGTCGGCGTTATGCGAATGGGAGACATGCGGCTGACCCAGCACAGGCTTTGGTGCCGAAGCGGGGTGCGTTGCCACGGCGACGACCATTGGGTGAGGCGCCGGAGCGGGCTGTGCAGGCGTATGGGTAACCTGTGGTGCTGGCAGCGGCAGGTGTGCCGCCTCGGCAGCGCGGTTGACGACCTCGTGCAGTCCTTCACGCGGATCGGCTGGCTGCGCCTTCGAACCAGGGGCGGGCAGACGGGCTTCGAGCGAGGCCATGCGGATGAACTGGTCCGGCTCCATCGGGTGCAGGGAAGGCACGAAACGGGCTGCCAGTGTGTTCAGGCGGTCCGGCTGGTTCAGGAGGGCCCATTCCGTCCGGAGCATGGCGGTCTGGCCACGCACGCGCTGGGTTTCCTGGACGATCTTCGTGATCTTCTGGTCCAGAACCGTGGTCTCGTGCTTCTTGGTATAGAGAAACAGGCCAGATCCTGCGGCAAGGACAGCGCAGGCGACGGTGAAGGGCCGGATCATGAGGGCATTCCTGAGACGGGCATCTTGGAGACGGGATTGCGGACCAGTGCACGCAGACGGGCACTGCGCGCGCGCGGATTTTCCCGGGATTCCTCATCCGTGGCGGAGAGGGGACGGGAATGAAGAAGGGAAAAGGCCGGCGCTTCCTGACGGAGCGGGGCTGGTTCGTAACGGGACGGGTTTCCTGTCCGGCCTGCGAGCACCGCCATGGCGCGCTTGGCCAGACGATCTTCGAGGGAATGGAAGGTTACGACCACGAAAACACCACCGGGTGCCAGCAGGCGCGGTGCGGCCTCAAGGGCGCGCTCCAGTTCGCCAAGCTCGTCGTTCACCGCAATGCGCAGCCCCTGGAAGCTGCGGGTTGCGGGGTCGATATTGGCGCGGTCGCGGGGGACGCAGCAGCGGATGATATGCGCGAGCTGGCCGGTTGAGGTGATCGGGGCCTCGGCGCGGGCTGCCACGATGGCGCGTGCGATGCGGCGGGAGAGCTTTTCCTCGCCATAACGGTACAGGATGTCCGCGAGGTCGGCTTCCTTGCTGGTGTTCACCAGATCGGCAGCGGAGGGGCCATCAGAGCCCATTCGCATGTCCAGCGGGCCGTCGTTCCGGAATGAAAATCCGCGTTCGGCCTGATCGATCTGGAAGGACGAAACACCCAGATCCAGTACGATGCCGTCGAACGGGCCTTCTGCTCCGACCAGGGCTTCCATGTCGCCGAACGTCCCCTGATGCATCCGCAGTCGCCCATTGGCCTGAATGGCCATGGCGTTTCCGCGCTCGATGGCAGCGGGGTCGCGGTCGATCGCATCAAGGGTGCAGTCAGCTGCGTTCAGGATGGCGCGGGCATAGCCACCGCCACCGAACGTTCCATCCAGATAACGTCCACCGGCGCGCGGGGAGAGGGCTTCGAGAACCTCGTGCAGCATGACCGGGACGTGACCGGAATGGACCAGGGTGATTGCGTTCATTCCGCTGCTCCCGAAGTGTTGGTGCTGACAGGGCGACGGCTGCCTGCGAGGGTCTTTGCGCGACTTCGGGCGGCCTGACGGCGTTCTGCGGCAGCGGTCGGATTCCAGATCTGGAAGGTCCGGCCAAGTCCCATGAAAGCGACTTCGTCCGTCAGGGCTGCGTGGGTGCGCAGGGTTTCGGGAAGGATGATGCGGCCTTCCTTGTCGCTGTCCAGTGGATAGGCGTCCGCATAGAGGCTCGCGGCCAGATCCTCATGATCTTCCGAAAAGGGATCGTATTCGTCGAGCGGTGTCGCAAGGGATGCAAAAGCACCGACCGTCCAGCCTTCGATGCAGGGGTGAAGATGGGACGGGCGCAGGATGACCAGAGGATCTCCCGGCTGGGCCTGCGATTTCAGGGCGGCGCGGAAAGATGCGGGAATGGAAACACGCCCCTTGGCATCGAAACGGTTCTGATGCGTGCCGAGGAACATGCTCATGAATGATGTGCCTCCTTACTTGCGATCAGAACCGGTCATGCGGCTTCTGGTTATTTGGCTTGGTCTTGACTGGGATATCATGGGATTTCATGGGACGTCAAACAGATATCGTCAGAAAACCGCAGAAAACTGCGGCATTTTCGAAAATGGAAATGTGACGGAAATTTTTGCGGTTTGTTAGGGTTTATCAGGGATAATCGCGAAAGCGGATCTATACCTGCCGTTATTTGTTCTGTTTTTGTTCTTCTTTGGTGGGTGGAACAATTACTGGAAGAACAGATTTTTTCAGAGGGTGCCAGACGGCCTGTAAGCCGGGTTCTGTCCGCCCGAGGGCGGGACGATCATTCCTCTGGGACCTGCATTGCTGCAGGCCTCACGCAACCAACCCGAACGACGGGGCGAGAAACCCCCGGTTTCCTTGCGGAAACCTGCCGTTCCTATTCGGTCTTGCTCCCGGTAGGGTTTACCATGACCATCGCCGTTGCCGGAGATGCGGTGCGCTCTTGCCGCACCGTTTCGCCCTTACCCGCAACATGTTCCCCGGCGAATGAACGCGTGGAGCACAGTCCGGCGGGCGGTCTGTTTTCTGTGGCACTGTCCCTGGGGTCGCCCCCGCCGGCAATTAACCGGTACCGTCTTCCCATGGAGCCCGGACTTTCCTCCCTGTATGCGATCCTCATCGCACACACAGCGATCGTCCAGCCGTCTGGCGGCGCAGACACTGCTCCGGGACGCCCGTGGGGTCAAGGGCAGACTTTTCGGTATGATCCCGGCATAATGGCGAAATGCGCCCGACCCTGACATTGCGGATTTTCCTGTCCTGGCTCGCCCGACAGGGCCGCAGGCGGGGTGTCACACCCCGTACGGTTGCTCTGGATGAAATCCCGCCCATCCCCGCCGTACCGCCATCCGCGGACATCCTGCGACAGATCCGGCGCGTGACGGGGCTTCCGAGTTTCCCGGTCCGGCTCTCATCGCTGCGGATCCGTCGCTGGTGGGAAATCCATATTCCCGGCGCGGATGGCCCTCGTACGGCGCGGCTGTATCGGCCGCGTGGAAAAGTCCGGGGTGTCGTGCTCTTTCTGCATGGGGGAGGATTCGTGCACTGTGGTCTCGTCTCCCATCACGGGATCTGCTGTCGTCTCGCCGCAGCGTCCGGGGCGATGGTTCTTTCTCTGGATTATCGTCTCGCGCCGGAATACCGGTTCCCCGCGGGGCTGGAAGACGCGAAGTCCGCACTGGATTGGATTTTCAGAACTGTTCCCGCGGATGTGCCTGTCGCGGTTGCCGGAGACAGCGCGGGGGGCAATCTCTCCGCTGCCCTCACGCAATGGGTGCAGGTCAGCGGAAGGCGTCCTCTCACTGCCCAGCTTCTTTATTATCCGGCGCTGAGTGGTCCGTTCATACCGCCCTCACGTCAGGCATATGGAGAGGGCTACATGCTGACCACGGAACTCCTGTACTGGTATTGTGGTCAGACGCTCAGCACACCCGAGGAGCTTTTCGATCCGGCATTTTCGCCTCTGCTGGCAGACAGCTTCCGGGATCTTCCTCCGGCCATGATCGTGACAGCGGGATTTGATCCGCTTCGGGGTGAGGGGGAACTCTATGCCCGGCGTCTTGATGAGGCGGACGTGCCCGTCAGGCTGAAGAACTTTCCGCGCATGATTCACGGTTTCCTGAACGGCTATGCGCTGTTTCGGGACGGGCGTCAGGCGCTGCGGGAAGGGGGGATGTTCCTGCGCGAGGCATTCGTGCAGAAGAAAGGCGGAGCCTCTTAGGAGGCGCCGCCTTTTCGGGAGGCGTTAAAGCGGTAGATTATGGAACGCGCCGGGCGTTCCTGCGTCTGTCTGCACCGTACGTGCGGAGCGGTTGATCTTCAGGCTGAACAGTTTGTCGGCGGAGGGCGTGGTGCCGGGGCAGCCATTTCCGTGGCGTCCCAGAACGTCCATCGTTGGCGTGTTGTCCGCAGCATTGCCGTTGACGACGAAGACCAGACAGTGACGGGGCAGGTCCGTCAGATTGTCTTTCACCACGACCAGGCGCAGATGCTCCACCAGGGCAGTGTTGTCGAACCAGCTCAGTTTGCTGAAGGTGATCTTGTCGTAGGACATGTCCAGCAGTCCGGTGCGGACTGCAATGAACATCAGCAGAAAGGCCGGGATGACCACCAGGAGCCGCCGCAGCAGAAGCTGTTTGAAGCTGCGGGGCTGCCGGCGTGTGCCTCTGCCCGGCGCGCGGCCCAGACGGGGCGTTGCGCTTTTATCGTCGTTCAAATGCACTCACTCCGAGGCTTCGTGCCAGGTGTCGCCATGGCCGGCAAGCAGACGGGTCGCCTGTTCGGGGCCATAGGAGCCTGCGCTGTAGGTCTGCATGGGTACCTTGTCATGTTTCCACGCATCCAGGATGGGTTCGGCCCAGCGCCATGCGGCTTCTACTTCGTCGCGGCGGATGAACAGCACCGGATCGCCGCGCACCGCATCGAGCAGGAGCCGCTCATAGGAGTCCGGGAAGGGCATGCCGCCTTCCATGCGGATGGACGTGTCCAGATCCGCTGTGTGAAGGTTGAACACGTCCAGTGCCGGATTCTTGACGTTCAGGCGCAGTTCCACGCCCTCATTGGGCTGCACGCGAAGAACCAGCCTGTTGCTGGCAGGTGTCGCGCCGAACATCGTGGTTGCGGCCGGCCGGAACGTCACGACAATCTCGCTGACCTTTCGGCCAGAGCGCTTGGCTGTACGGATGTAGAACGGCACGCCCTTCCAGCGCGGGGTATCGACCCAGGCACGGACTGCGGCATAGGTTTCCGTAGCACTTGGCTTGCCCAGTTCTTCCAGATAGCCCGGAACATTCTCGCCGCCGACAACGCCTGCCGTGTACTGTGCACGGACGGTCTCGGTGGCCGCGGTTGCGTCGGTGATGGGACGCAGGGCGTTCAGGACGGCGAGCTTGGCGTTGCGGACGGCATCGGCCTCAAGGGAATCCGGCGCCTCCATTGCAACCAGACACAATACCTGCAGCAGATGGTTCTGGATCATGTCCCGCAGTGCGCCGGACGTATCGTAATAGGCTGCGCGCCCTTCCACGCCCACGGTTTCAACCGCCGTGATCTGGACGCTTTCGATATGCTCGGCGGACCAGGCCGCGTTCATGAGCGGATTGGCAAAGCGCAGGGCCAGAATGTTCTGGACCGTTTCTTTCCCGAGATAGTGATCGATCCGGTAGATCTGCTTTTCCGGGAAATACTGGCCGACCCCATCATTGATGGCGGTCGCGGTGGCCATGTTCGTTCCGATCGGCTTTTCGAGAACCACGCGTGAATTGGGTGTGATCAGCCCGTAGGTGTGCAGGTTCTCGCAGATGCTGCCGTAAAGCTGTGGGGCGGTTGCGAAATAATAGACCCGCACCCGGTCAGGCTGCGTCTTGGCGAGCAGGGATTTCAGCGTCTCCCACTGCGGGCCTTCCTGACTGCTGTCCAGCGTCACATAATCGAGACGGTCCAGAAAGCGCTCCACCAGCCCCGGGCTGAGGATGTCTGAGGGAAGAAAGCGTTCAAGCGCCTCGCGGGCACGTGCGACATAGGCCTCCCGGTCCAGCTCCGTACGGGCAGCTCCGATGATGCAGGCATCGTCTGGAATCTGGCCCATCCGGAGACGGTTGTAGAGCGCGGGCAGCAGCTTGCGCATCGTGAGATCGCCAGTGGCGCCGAAGATGACATAGTCGAAGGGCTCGACCTGCTGGAAATGTTCCATGGAAGACTCTCTGACCTCTCGAACCCGCGGACCGGGGAAAAAAGGGTTAGGGTTCAGGCCCTTTCAGGCACCGTCTAGTTCCCTGTCAGAGGGGTTTCTGTCAAGGGAGGGGCCCTGCACGACATCGGGAGAAAAGCTTCGTCATGCTCACGCGTTCATGAAACGTGCGCATAATTCCGTTGACCGTCCTGCCCTCATCACGATAAGCCGCGCGGCGGATGCTGTGTTTGCGCAGCGTCGGTGAAACGTAGCCCAGACGACAAAAGGAAACCGGACATGGATGCAGAAAGCAAAAGCGAAGGCGCTGCCACGGGCGGGATCGCTGCGGATCGTCTGCGCTCCATCATCGAGCGTGTCGAGCGCCTGGAAGAAGAGCGTAAGGCTCTGGCCGGCGATATCAAGGACATCTTTTCCGAAGCCAAATCCGCCGGATTTGACGTAAAGGTCATCAAGCAGATCATCCGTCTGCGCAAGCAGGAGCCGGCCGAGGTCGAGGAGCAGGAAACACTGCTCGATATCTACCGTCGGGCCCTTGGAATGTAATTCCGGCCTCCGGACTTCCAAACGCGCTACCTTCAGACTGGACCAGGCCTCCTCATGATGTCTGATTTCTCATGGTTGCCAGGCTGGGCCTTCGGGTGCCTGGCTGTGGTGGCCGCGCTGTTTGCGCTGGCGCTGCTCTGCATGCCCTTCGCCGTTTTCGGCACCAAACCACGGTTGCAGGATCTGGAGTTCCAGATCGCGGAAATGCGTGCGGAACTCCGTGCGCTGAACCTGCGACTGGCTGTTTCGCTACGCCCGGAAAGCCTCTCTGCAGACCCCGAAGGACAGTCGGCGACCACGCCCGTATCCCGGATGGCTCCCGTGCCTGAAGCGCGCGTTGTCACGCCGTCTACGGCCCGGCCGGATGAAGATTACCTGATGCCTGCGCGGAGCCTCCGTCCCGATCTGCCGTCCTATGAGGATGGTCCGGGGGCAGGCGATCCTGAAACATTGCCGCGTCGTGGTCGCGTTTCGCCACCGGTTGCAGGGGAAGGGGGATCCAGCACGTCCGAGCGCATCTGGTCCCGTGCTCCGTGGGAACAGGATGCTTCGGGGGGCGGACGCCAGCCGCTTGGACGTGGCCTGGACAGGAAACAGTCTTCCCGAACCGTTGCGTTGGAAGATGATGCTTACCGGTCGCGTTCGGAACCCAAGCTGCGCTGGCCTCCCAGGGATTGAGCAAACCCGGGACTGAGCAAAGGGCGCAGGTCTGACCCTTCAGAGGTGGTCGAGAGTCAGATCATCCCGGTGGATCAGGGCATCCCGCCCGCGATACCCCAGAATCTGTTCCATTTCCTCTGAACGGTGACCGATCAGCTTGCGGCTCTCTTCCGAATCATAGGCGATCAGCCCGCGCCCGATAACAACTCCGTCAGCATCCTGGATGACGACCAGATCACCACGGCCAAACGTCCCCTCAATTCCGGTCACGCCGGCTGGCAGGAGCGATGCGCCGTCCTGAAGGGCGCGATGGGCTCCGGCGTCGATCGTGAGTGTTCCCCTGGGTTGAAGGCTCCCCCCGATCCACCGTTTGCGGGCTGATCCGGCATCGGTCTGCGCCATGAACCAGGTGCAGAGGCCGCCATTCTGCAGCCTGCGAAGCGGATGATGATCCTGCCCGGCCGCGATCACCATGTTCGTGCCGGCGCGTGTCGCGATCCGCGCGGCCAGAAGCTTCGTGCGCATTCCACCAGATGAATAACCCGGTGGCGGTTCGCCTCCCATGGCCATGATCTCGTCTGTCATCTGTTCGACGACGGGAATATGCTGCGCCGTGGGATCCTGTCGCGGGTCGGCCGTATAAAGCCCGTCAATATCCGACAGCAGCACCAGACAGTCCGCGCCTGTCATCTGGGCTACGCGGGCCCCCAGCCGGTCATTGTCGCCGAAGCGGATTTCGCCTGTCGCAATGGCGTCGTTTTCGTTGATGACGGGAACGCATCCCAGATCAAGCAGAGTCTGAAGCGTCGCGCGTGCATTCAGGTGGCGCTCACGGTTTTCCGTGTCGTCCGGTGTGAGCAGAAGCTGTGCCGCTACCAGATCATGACCCGCAAGCGCCGTGCTCCAGCCCTGTGCCAGTCCGATCTGGCCCACGCTGGCCATCGCCTGCTTTTCATCCAGCCGCAGACGGCGGGATGTCAGGCCGAGACGATGGCGCGCCAGTGAGATCGCGCCTGAAGAGACGACAATGACCTGGGTCCCGCGGGCGCGCAGGTCTGCGATATCCGCGCAGACGCTCTGCAGCCATTCAAGCCGCAGGGTCGCATTGGCTGAGTCGACCAGAAGTGCACTTCCGATCTTGATGACAATCCGGCGAGCCTGCGCCAGATGAGGAGCAGAAGCCGGAGCGATCATCCCTGCCGGTCCTTTTTGGCAGTGGTCACGCGATCCTGAAGCAGGCGGAGCAGTTCGGGCAGTCCTTCCTGTGTCGCCCCGGACAGCATCATGACTTCCGCTCCGGAAGCCTTTGCCAGAGCCCGCTTCTTGGCGGAGCGCTGGGTGGGCGTCAGGGAATCGCACTTGTTCAGAACGATGATTTCCGGCTTGGCGGCAAGCTCGGGATCATAGGCTTCCAGTTCCTTGCGGATCAGGCGCCAGTGCTTGACGACCTGACTCTCCGTCCCGTCGATCAGATGGAGCAGCGTTGCACACCGTTCCACATGCCCGAGGAAGCGGTCTCCAAGGCCGGCGCCTTCGCTGGCCCCTTCAATCAGGCCGGGAATATCGGCGATCACGAACTCTTCCGTATTGTTCAGGCGTACCACGCCGAGCTGTGGATGAAGGGTCGTGAACGGATAGTCGGCAATCTTCGGACGAGCCCGCGATGCCACGGACAGAAGCGTGGACTTGCCGGCGTTGGGCAGTCCCACGAGTCCGATATCGGCAATCAGCTTGAGCCGCAGCCAAACCCACCGCTCTTCGCCCGGCCAGCCCTTGTCAGCCCGGCGTGGCGCACGGTTGGTGCTGCTTTTGAAATGGGTGTTGCCAAGGCCGCCATCACCGCCGCGGCACAGAAGGACTTCCTTGCCCTCGGCGTCGAGATCGGCCAGCAGGGTTTCGCGATCCTCGTCGAAGATCTGCGTGCCGACCGGGACATTGATGGTGACATTTTCCGCAGCCGCACCGGTCCGGTTGGAGCCTGCGCCATTGCCGCCCTTGCGGGCCTTGAAATGCTGCGTGTAGCGGAAGTCGATCAGGGTATTCAGGCCGGGGACCGCACGGAAAAGGATGTCACCGCCACGGCCGCCGTCACCGCCGTCCGGACCGCCATATTCGATGTATTTCTCGCGCCGGAATGCGATCACGCCGTCACCGCCGTCACCGGAACGCACATAGATCTTGGCTTGGTCGAGAAACTTCATCGTATTGTCCGCAAGAAAAGGTGAGGGGCGCTTTATACGCAAAAAGGCCGGTCCCGAACAGGACCGGCCCCTTCCGCTCGCGCTGGAAAACGCGGGCTGCTTATTCAGCAGCTTCCGGCAGTGCCACGGAAACGTGGACACGGCCTTCTGCGCGGCGCTGGAACTTCACATGACCGTCCGTCAGGGCGAACAGTGTGTGGTCGCGGCCGATACCGACATTGGCGCCGGCCTTCATCTTCGTGCCGCGCTGACGGACGATGATGTTGCCTGCGATGACGCTTTCGCCACCGAACTTCTTCACGCCCAGACGACGACCTGCACTGTCGCGTCCGTTACGGCTCGAACCGCCTGCCTTTTTTTGTGCCATGGCTGTTTATCCTTACCTGGAGTGTCGGGCCGATCAGGCCGCGTTGATCGCGTTGATGCGCAGGACGGTCACCGGCTGGCGGTGGCCATTCTTGCGGCGGCTGTTCTGACGGCGACGCTTCTTGAAGATGATCACCTTCGGCAGACGATCCTGAGCGACAACGGTTGCCGTCACGGTTGCGCCAGCGACCAGCGGTGCGCCAACGGTCAGGGTGCCTTCGCCGCCAACCATCAGGACGTCGGTGAAGGTGATGGTGCTGCCGGCTTCAGCTTCGAGCTTCTCGACCTTGAGGATGCTCTCGGGAGCAACGCGATACTGCTTGCCGCCGGTGCGGATGACTGCGTACATTCTGGAAACTCTCTCTGTTCCGATCTCGTGGCCGCTTCTGCCGGGTTGACCCGATCTGGCGCGACCCAGTCGCTTTTTGTCGTTGGCTCCATGCCGACCAACAGGAATTGGAACATGGAACAGCCGCGGTCGATACAGATATGAAGGCTTTCAGTCAATCAGAAATGGCGAAAAAAGCCCTGCCCAGATATCTTTCTTTCAGGATCGCGCTTCAGCCCTCTTGCAATGTCTGACAAACCCCTCCATAAGCCCCTCCGTCGATCAGGTTCAGCGCAAAAGCAGAGCCGTACGGAGAGGTGCCAGAGTGGTCGATTGGGGCGGTCTCGAAAACCGTTGTGCCTTCGCGGGTACCGTGGGTTCGAATCCCACCCTCTCCGCCAGATTTCCTTAAAATACAGATTTGTGGACTGGTTTTTGAAAAGGCCAGTTCTCACTCATCCTGAAGTTTGCTGTGTCGCGGCCGGGCAGGGGTGTCCCCTCCTGTTGCGCAACGGTTTTGCTATGCGCATAAATATAGTATATTGCATAAAGTGACGTTCTTGCTATGATGTGACTGTAAATGCTGCAACGCCACGGGACGAAACGCCGTAAGATGTCGCACTTCCACCAGTCGTCCGAAGCTAGCGCCACCTGGCAGAGTCTGACCCGAGAGGGTAATCGGGATTACGCGCGCAAGAATCTGCGAAAAGCCCGGGCGCACTACGAAGAAGCCATGGAGGAAGCCCGGAGTCTTCTGTGTCAGTTTCAGGAGACGGGGCTGCCTCTTTCGACGCCCGTTATGCTGGTCGTGTCATGTCATAATCTGGCTGATCTGTTTTTCGGGCAGAAAGAACCTGAACAGGCAGTTCTTTTTCTGCGCCATGCCTGCGTGGAACTGACCCGCCTTGCAGGGCTGCCTGCTCTGCCTTTGCAGGCCCGACTGGCATGTGTGGAGCAGTTACGGCCAGCCGTTGTCTCCCTGATGGAGCATGGGGACAGAACAGTGTCCGAACAGCAGGAAACGCAGAACCTTGTGCTTCGGGCGCGGAGCGCGGCGCTCTCGGTTTATCAGATCGCCGGCTACGCGGCGCAGACCCGGCTGGAAGACGCCCCGGTAATGGGACGTCCCTCGTAAATGAGAGATCAGCCAAACAGGATTGGAAATAAAATGTTCAAACTTCCCGAGCTTCCCTATGCTCCGGATGCGCTGGCGCCGTACATGTCGGCTGAGACGCTAGAGTATCATCATGGCAAGCATCACAAGGCCTATGTCGACAAGCTGAACGAACTGACTGCCAGCGGCCCGTTTCATGGGTTGGATCTGGATACGGTAATCCGTGAATCAGCACAGGATCCCGCCCAGAAGGTTCTGTTCAACCAGGCCGGCCAGCACTGGAATCATTCCTTTTTCTGGCTGAGCATGAAGGCGAAAGGCGGCGGCGCCATTCCCGGTGCCCTCGAGAAGCAGCTTGTGGCCGATTTTGGCTCCCTGGACGCGTTCAAGACTGAATTCCGCAATGCCTGTGTATCCCAGTTCGGGAGCGGTTGGGGCTGGCTGGTGCATGACGGTGAAAAACTGGCCATCACCAAGACGGCCAATGCGGATACCCCGCTTGTTCATGGCCAGACAGCATTGCTGACATGTGATGTGTGGGAGCATGCCTATTATATCGATTACCGCAACATGCGGCCGAAATATGTGGATGCCTTCCTGACGGATCTGGTGAACTGGGAGAGGGTCGAGCAGCGTTATCAGGAAGCTCTGTCCACACGATAACGGCCCGATAAAAAACGAATGTTGTGACGGATATTCTCATGTTCCTGCCTTTGAGCCTGCGGCGGAGATCCATCGCGGTGAGGTAGGGGTATGGAATATCCACAGGCATGTTCAGGTCTTTTGCAAATGGCTGCTGAACTCTTCTGCGGTCCATGTCGTAATCTGGTTCGTAAAACGAAGGCGATAGAAGCCCAGCAACTGATCATGAGTAGAATCTATCGAACTATAGACGCCATCAGTGATCAGAACGGCCCTGTAATCGTAATCAAGGGCGCCTAACAGCGTCGCCAGAACACACACGTCCGTTTCCCCGCCAGTCATCACGAGTGTTTCTATGTCCTGGCCTTCAAGATGTTTCTGTAATTTTCCTTCATGCCAGGGCGAATAGCCTCTTTTGTCGATAACCTGTGCTGGAGGAATAAAGACTTTTAGGTCATCGACAATGTCCAGCATTTCCTCTCCAAGGCGGGAGCGCGTCATCTGGTTCCAGTGCCGATAATAATCCCGCCAGGCCCCTGAAGCATCTTCGACATCGTTGGGAGGAATGAAGCGGGTGAAAACCGTTTTCTCTGGCTGTGCGGAAACAAGACGCTGGACTGTGGGCAGAATACGGGCGAGCCAGGGGGCATGCCAGGGCGTTTTCCTGAAAAACATGTTCTGCATATCGACACAGATATGTCGCCAGCGTCCGCTTCTCAGGCTGTCTTCCAGACCCATTGCGCGCTTTCCTTTCGCCGTATCCGACAGAAATGAGGGCGGTCAGAGGCCGCTTCAAGCCATGCGCAGATTCTGCGCGAAGAGCGCCCTGTCTTCGCGAGAAGAAACGTCCGGATCAATCGTTTGCGGGAAAGAAATGATGACACAATGACGTGACCTTTCCCTCCCGGGGGCGGAGAGTTTCGAACCCTGACCGGATCGGAGCATTAAAGGTCACATCCATATCATTGTGAGGACGCGATGACCGCTACCCGACGCAATCTCCTCGCCCTTTCTGCTCTGGGAAGTGCTGCAGTTCTGATGCCCCGAAGCGGACGGGCTCAGGATGCGCAACATGCCGGAGACGTTACCCCAACCATGGGAAACGTGGTCCGTAACACATTGCCCCTGAACGTGGCTCAGACGGGTCAGCGGTTTCGTCCACCGACGCGCATAGGACTGGGTGGGGTTCCCATTGGAAACGGCTTTGCCGCCGGTACGGATGAGGATGCCGAAGCCGCGCTGGAAGCAGCCTGGGCTTCAGGGGTGCGTTATTTCGATACATCGCCCTGGTATGGTCTGGGCCTGAGTGAGCGACGGTTCGGGCATTTTCTGCATACGCGGCCGCGGGATGAATTCGTCCTGTCCACCAAGGTTGGCCGATTGCTGACCGCCGCTCCCCAGCCGCCCGGGGGGACGATGTGGCACGATCCGTCCCCTTTCGCCTACCGCTATGACTACACGGCGGATGGCGTGCGGCGTTCGGTCGAGGACAGTCTTCAGAGGCTGGGTATTTCCCGGCTCGATATCGTCTACATTCATGACCTGTCGCCTGAAAACAAGGATATGGGACCACGATGGACGACCTATTTCGAGCAGGCCGCCAAGGGTGCCATTCCAGAGCTGACCAGAATGCGGCAGGAAGGTCTCATCAAGGGGTGGGGGCTTGGGGTCAATACGCCTCAGGCCGTCCTGCGGACCCTTGAGATCGCAGATCCGGATATCGTTCTTCTGGCGACGCAGTATTCCATCCTGCGCCACGACGAAGCGTTGACCCATACCTTGCCGGCCCTCGCTTCCCGGGGCGTGTCGGCTGTTATCGGTGCGCCGCTGAATGCCGGCTACGCGGCCGGGCGCAATCGATACGATTATGGAAACACAATTCCATCCGGGATGGCGCGCAAGCGTGCAGCCATGAACGACATCGCCAGACAGCATGGGATTGATCTGCGGACGGCTGCACTACAGTTCGCGGCGGCTCATCCGACGGTTTCGGCTGTCATTCCCGGGGCGCGCAACGCTGCCCAGATGCAGGCCAATGCACGGTCCATGGAAGTTTCCATCCCCGCCGGCTTCTGGGATGACCTCAAGCACAAAAAGCTGATTGCCGCGGCCGCGCCTGTTCCTGCTCCCCTGTAGGGGAAGCGGTACAGGTACCGGGATGCTGTCTGGTAAGGTGAACTCCAGTATTCCCGGGGTTCAGAAGTTTAAGGAATCCCGCTTCAGCCCTGGCCTGAGTTGAGCAGGCGGCTGTTTTTTTCTCCCCTGAAAGGCTTGCTCGCGTCGAGGAAATCTTCGTTTGTCCGCATGGTATAGGCAATGACGACGAGGTAGGTGATGGCGCGCGTCAGTTCGAGGCGTGTCACCAGATCCGTTTCCTGGGCATCCAGAACGCGCAGACGGCGGACGGCGGCTTCCGCGATACGGGCCGCCTTGTCATGGCGCCGGGTGGACTGTTCCACATAATGCAGAACCAGCAGGATCGGGCGTCGCGCGCTCTCTGGCAGATATTCACGGTCCAGCAGGGTACGCAGCCTGATGACATTCAGGCCAAGGGTCAGTGTTGCCAGTGTTCCGAGGATACAGGCCTCGATCAGTGGGGCAGGCGTCGGTCCGGCATGGCGGATCAGGCGGGCAAAGCGATCCGTATTGCGGCCGATCCATACGCTGATCCGGGGGGTAAAGCCCGGATGGGCCAGACGCTGCAACTCTCCCAGCATGATACGGCGCAGACGGAAACGTTCGGCATCGCTGCTGAATGGCAGCACGCTCCGGAAGACAATGACACTGACGGCCACGGCCAGAACGGTCGCCATGTTGCCGTTGTAGAAGGCGATTTCGTTCATGACGTGATGGTTCTGGAGGCCCAGCATTGCCGGAAGCAGCAGGCCATAGGCGGCTGAACCGCCTGCGGTGGCAGGATTGCCTTTTGCCAGTCCGCCCAGAAACATGGCTGGACCGAGAAAGAGCGCCAGGGTCTCAAATGTCGTGACTTTCGGCATGAGCACGAAGACCAGAATCCAGGCCATGAAATAGGCAGCCACGGCGCCCTTGAGGAACTCTGTCGTGCCGAGAACCGGATTTTCCTTGGTGGCGAAAAGACCGCAGACCAGTGTCGTGATGGCGATGAAGCCGAGGCCGTTCGGCCAGGCCGTCACTTCATAGATATAGGCCGTGATCAGCACCGCGCAGGCACCGCGCAGACCGTTATGGACCGCTTCGCGGGTGTCGCGATGGGTTTCGAGCTGGAAATGGAAGTGATCGCCCCGGATGCGATGGGTACTGGCTTCGTATTCCTTGATGGCCTGTTCGAGATCTCCCAGAAGTTCTCCCAGAGAGACGAACAGGATGCGTTCATCCAGTCTGTCGCCGCGCTGTTTCTGACCTTCATCGGTCAGGTCAAACGGTTCCTGACCGGGAATGGGTTCATGATCAGGGCGGATATCGCTTTCACGATGGGGGGCTGCATACAGCCGGCAGATATCCCGAAAGTGCTGCAGATCCGCAAGGAGGGCAGGGACGGCATTCTGGTCGGGGAGGCGTTGAGGAAACTGCTTCAGAAACGCAAGAATCTCGTCGGCCGTCCGGGTGAAGTCCGGGTGATCGTGGTTGAGCACCTGAAGGCGCATGGCCATTCCGAAGCCACGGGAAAGCAGGGCCGAAACCGCCGCAAGCGCTGCACGCGCATGGTCGCCTTCATGACCATGGGGCCCCATCTCGACTTCAGCGAACTCGATCTGGTCATTGATCGTCAGGATCGTGCCGAACTGACGGCGGGCAGCGTTGAGCGCCCCGCGTTCTTCCCCAAGAAGGCTGCACAGCGTGGTCGTGACAAGGACCAGTGCCGACTCAAGCTTCTGACGAAGCTGTGCGCGGGCGTGTCTTTCCTGACTGGTGGCGAAAATGAGTCCCATGAGTGCTTCGCACAGCACGCCAAGCACGATGTAGGTGCCACGGGACATTGCGATCATGAAGACATTGTCGGGATTGGAGGCCGCGCCCATGCAGATGATGGAACAGGTATATCCCGCAAGAACAAGGGCATAGGAGCGGAAGTTGCTGACGAATGTCGCAAATCCGCTGCACAGGCCGATCCAGACCGCGATCATGGGAAAGAACATCCATGGTGCCTGCGGAGCCGCGGCCATGATGCTGATGGCCGCGATGGCGCCGCTGATGGTGCCGACGATACGCCATTTTGCCTTGGACTGACTTTCACCCCGGCTGGTCTGCGCAACTGCCCAGACGGTCATGGCCGCCCAGGCCGGGTCATCCAGTTCCATCCAGAACGCAATGCCCACTGCCAGACAGGCCGCGATGGTATTGCGCAGGGCGAAGGTTACGGAGGAGGGGCTGGGAGCGTACAGCCATGAAAGAAAGGGACGCGCGCGCGGCCGCAGAGGTGCAGGCCGTGTGGTCGTGTTATCCGGAGTCGGTTGTCCCGAGGAGATGGTGCTGCCACTCATTGCGGGAGTTTCTTACCCTTAACAGCATTATCCGGCGAGAGCGGAAATTGCCATTCTGAGATCGGTTACAAATTTTGTATATTCGCGTGTCCTCGACTCCTCATCCGGAAGGCGGAGCAGATAAGACGGATGCACGGTTACCAGTCCGATACTTCCATCCTCCAGAGGAATATGCCTTGAACGTTCACGTGACACTGTGACCTGACGTCCCAGGACAGCACTCGCTCCTGTAACGCCAAGCATCACGGTCACTTTTGGGACGAGGACCTCGCGCTCCCTCGCCAGCCACGGCGCGCAGGCCGCTATTTCCGTCGAGTCCGGTTTCTGATGGATACGACGCGGTCCTTTCGGAACAAACTTGAAATGTTTGACGGCATTGGTGATCCAGGCGTCCTGCCGGTTTCCGCCAGCCTCTCTCAGGGCGCGATCGAACAGTTGACCTGCCGGGCCGACGAACGGTCGTCCCTGAAGATCTTCCTGGTCTCCGGGCTGTTCCCCAACAAAAATGATTCTGGCCTCTGGCTTCCCTTCTCCTGAAACGGTCCGTGTTGCCGGTCCGCAGAGATCGCACATCTTGCAGTCAACCGCTTTCGCCCGCAGGCTGGCCATCGACGGAGATGCTGCAATGTCAGCGGCCTGTGGATGCAGTCGCACCGGAGCAATTCCATCCCACCAGGCATTTCCGGCACCTGCCGTGGCGAGGGTGCGTGCGGCCGCAATGGTTTCGGATGGGTCAGAACTCTCGTTTTCCAGTCCTGGCCCGAAGCGATATTCATGACCGTCCCAGCACAGTGTCCGTTCAGGAGCGATTACAATCCATGGAGTGGGGCGCAGGTTGGACAGGGCAGTAGCCTGACTGTCGATCACGGCAGCAGCGTGAGAAGTCCGGATGACCTGCCAGTCCGGATTGCGTGCATCCGGCATCTGGCAACGAAGGTCGAGCGCCCGCTCCCGGCTCTGTGCGGCGAGTTCCTGTAACTGTCTCACAAGCCCGTCGGGCACGGACATGCCGTCACGCAGGGTCTGAAGTGTTTCATAGAGTAACCGGAACCGGTCAGAATCTTCGGAGACGAAAACGGCCGGGAAAAGGGATGCCAGAGATCGCGGTATGTTTGTCGTGGAAGGTGCAGATGGAAGGACGCGTGTGGCAAAGGGGGCATACAGGTCTGCCGGGGCCTCTGTTATCCATCGTATCGCCTCGGCGGCTACCCTGTCGTGAAGCAGTTTTCTCGACCACGCGCGCCAGCCGGAAAAATCACTTGCGGTTGCAAGCACAACAGTTTCGCCGTTCATGTCACCATCCCAGTTGTAAGCTGCAGGATTGAATACTCCCGCAATTGCGCTTACCTTTTTTTGTTTGCGGGCTATTTTGATATGATGATAATCATGACTCGGCGAAGGCACATGTCAAATATTTCCATGCAGCATTTACCTGATCGTTTGCAGGCGTTATAGAACTCAAAAAATTCATTCGAGCAGAGGGATGAAATATCATGTCCGAAAACACTTTCAATACCGGCCTTCTGGAACTGACGGCCAAGATCGTTGCTGCTCAGGCCTCCCGCGGTACCCTTGAGGCAGAAGCTCTGCCAGCCCTGATCCGTCAGGTATACGACGCTCTCTCCAAGGCTGGAGTTCCGGAAGAAGAGCCGCAGTCCGAGCGTCCCCAGCCGGCCGTCCCCATCAAGCGCTCCGTTTTTCCTGACTACATCATCTGTCTTGAGGACGGCAAAAAGCTGAAGATGCTCAAGCGCCATCTTCAGAGCGCCTATGGCATGACGCCGGAACAGTATCGCGAACGCTGGGGCCTTCCCTCAGACTACCCTCTGGTCGCCCCGAACTACGCGCAGCGTCGTTCCGCGTTGGCCCGTGAAATCGGTCTGGGACGAAAAATCAGCGCAACTGCTGGTGAGGGCAAGAAAGAAGGCACGCGGAGCCGTCGGGCAAAGAAGGAAGACTGAAGACTTCACGATTGGCTGATGAGATCCCTTCAGATCATGATATCGTCAATTGACCGCCTTCAGACCGCCGAGACGGGAGCAGTTCCATTAACTCTGAACTGAACACCTTTCTGGCGGGACATGTAAAACATCGGCAACTGATGGTCTGGCGGGTCGGGGCTCTCGTCGCCTTTTTTGCCGCTGTTATCGTTTGCATGGCAGGACGGGGCGGTTCTGCCGGTGCGAGTTTCAGTCACCGACCCCATATCGTTCGGCTGGCTATTACGGGTATCGTCCAGAATGACGTTTCACGCACTGTCCGTGCGCTGAAACAGGCGCAGAATGCGTCGGATGTGACCGGACTGCTGCTTGTGGTGGATAGCCCGGGTGGTGGCGTGACAGGTGGGGAACGCCTGCATGAAGCCGTCAGGCGTTTTGCCGCTGTCAAGCCGGTAGCTGTCTCGATGGGGGATATGGGAGCGTCCGCAGCCTATATGCTCTCCGTTCCCGCACAGCACATCGTGGCTTTGCCTTCCACGCTGACGGGGTCGATCGGTGTGATTTTCCAGCGTCCCGATGTCTCGGTGGGCCTTGGACGACTGGGAATCGGGATGGATGCCATTACCTCAGGTGCCATGAAAGACCAGACGGATCCGACGAGTACCCTGACGCCTGAAGGACGCCAGATGCTGCAGGGGCTCGTGAATGACCTGTTCGGACAGTTTGTTTCCATGGTGGCCAGTGGACGCCATATGAGCGAAGAGAAAGTTCGCTCACTGGCTGATGGGCGTGCCTATACGGGACGGCAGGCCATCGCCCTTGGGCTGGTTGATGAGCTGGGAGATGAAGATGCCGCACGGCTCTGGCTCAGGAAGCAGTTGAGGATTGGCAATGCCTCCTATCCTGTTCTGCCGCTACTCCCCGCGCCCTCGCGATCCTGGTATCAATGGCCCGGCAAAAAGGCGCTTCTGAAGGGGCTGCTGGGGGGAGCTTTCTCCAGTGCTATCGATCATGAAGGTCTTGACGGAGCCGTTGCGATTTTGCAACTCTGATGGCCTGTTACAGAAGGCGGAGTCAGGTGGAAGAACTGTCATGACCCGATCCGAACTTATCGCGGAACTGGCTGCTGCGTATCCGCATCTTCTCACCCGTGACATAGAGCGCATCGTTCACGCTGTTTTTGACGAGATCGGCGCCGCACTGGCGCGCGGCGATCGTGTTGAACTGCGGGGATTTGGGGCGTTTCTTCCGCGTGAGCGGGCGGCCAGAACCGGACGTAACCCTCGAACTGGTGATGTTGTACCTGTCGAGGAAAAAAGTGTCCCCTTCTTCAAGGTAGGCAAAGAACTCAGGGAGCGCGTCAACCAGCGTCTGTCTTCGCGGAAAACTGGCGATTGAGTGAATTGTGTCCGCGCTGCATCAGGATCCTGACAGAACGCTTTGCCAGCCTGTTGGGGCTGGTTCAGAAAACCGGTTTTGCGGTATCGTAAGGCCATGAAGCCTGTTCCCCGTTTTCTGGCTATATGCGGCTGTGCTGTCAGCCTCTCCCTCTCGGTGTCATCCGTGGCACGAGCGCATGGGGCCGTAAAATCCCCGGCAAAGAGCCAGATTCATCACAGCGCGACAGCGAGGCTGTCACAGGCAAAAGTCTGCTACCGGCTCGCCTCTGGGGTCATAGTGCTTGAACAGATGCCCAACAGTGCCCGGCGTTTAGGGCGTGGCAGCGGGTTTGCTCCGATCGGGGAGGCAGTGTTCCGCTCCAACAACCGGGTTCATGCGTGTTCTTCGGTGCATGGACGCAGGGGATAGGGGCGGTCCTTCCCGCCCGCCCATTTCCTAGTCGTGGCCCTTGAGGTTGCTGATTTCCGAAAGAAGGAAATCGCGGAAAACCGCGATCCGCTTGGATGTCCGCAGTTCTTCCGGATAGACGAAATAGGCTTCCACCAGCGGGACCTGCTGGTTAGGTAAGATCCGGACCAGACCGGGATAGCCTGTCGCAGCATAGAGGGGCAGGGACCCGATGCCCGTTCCCGCTGCAATGGCATTTGCGACCGCAGAAATATTGTTGATCGCCAACCGACGGCTGCCCTGTCGCGCCACACCTTCCTGACGGAGCAGGTCAAGCAACCAGTTCACGTTCGGGAGCGGCAGGTGCCAGCCCGCGAAACTGATGATCTGGTGATTGGCCAAGTCTTCCAGGGAGTGCGGTGTGCCGTGGCGTTCAAGATACTCGGCACTTGCGTAGATCGGCATGGGGAAGTTCGCGAGATGACGCTGTACCAGATCGGGCTGCGTGGGCGGATGCAGCCTGATGGCAACATCCGCTTCGCGCATTCCCAGATCCAGATCCGCATCCTCGAGCAGAAGCGTGACTTCGATATCGGGATGCAGTTCCAGAAACCGGTTCAGTCGCGGAGACAGCCATGACAGCCCGAACCCGGTCGTCGTGGTGATCTTGATCTTTCCGGCCGCGCGTTCCTTGCTCTCGCTCAGGAATGCCTGGGTCAGCGCCAGTTTCGAGAACACCTCCCGCACCGTACGGTTCAGGACATCGCCCTGTTCCGTAAGGATCAGTCCGCGCGCATGCCGATGGAAAAGTGGCACGCGCAGAACGTCTTCAAGGGCGGAGATCTGACGCGAGACCGCCGACTGGCTCAGGCCCAGCCGGTCACCGGCATGGGTAAAGGACCCGGCTTCCGCCACGGCATGAAAAATGCGCAGCTTGTCCCAGTCCATCTGGTTTTCTCCCCGTTCGCTGATGCGACGGTCCTCGTCCTTCTTAACCATATGTCCCGGCGTTATCCGTCAAGATATGTCGTTGAATGGACGAAACTGTCTGAACCGCACGCGAGGGTCAAGTTTTTGTCATGGCAGGTATGCCAGAAAGATATCGTTCGGCTTCCAGCGCGGCCATACAGCCCGTTCCGGCTGCCGTCACGGCCTGACGGAAAATCCGGTCCTGAATATCGCCAGCGGCAAACACACCTTTGACGGATGTTGCCGTTCCGGCGCTTTCGGTCAGGATATATCCGTCTTCGTCACACGTGACTTCATGCCGGAACGGACCTGTATTGGGTGTGTGACCGATGGCAATGAAAACGCCATCCACATCCAGCTTTGAAAGTGCTCCGGTCCGGGTATCCTTCAGCACGATTCCACAGACCACTTCCGGTTCTCCGGAGCCCAACACTTCCTCGACGGCCTGATTCCAATGCACTTCGATCTTCGGGTTGGAGAAGAGACGTTCCTGCAGGATGCGCTCGGCCCGCAGATTGTCCCTGCGATGGATGAGATGTACTTTGTCTGCATGATGCGTCAGGTAAAGCGCTTCCTCGACGGCCGTATTGCCGCCGCCAATCACGGCGACCGTCTTGCCCCGATAGAAAAACCCGTCACAGGTCGCACAGGCCGACACACCGCCGCGCTGAAGGCGCTTTTCCGATTCGAGCCCAAGCCATTTCGCTTGTGCGCCCGTTGCAATCACGACTGTCCGGGCCCGGAACTCGTCTCCCGAATCCCCGACTAGCCGGAAATAACCATCTGGTCCCGGACCGTTCTTCAGATCAGCCTTCACGATCAGATCATAGATCAGGCGTGTCCCGACATGTTCGGCCTGTGCGCGCATCTGTTCCATCAGCCACGGCCCCTGCACAGGAGTCGCAAAGCCAGGGTAGTTTTCAACGTCAGTCGTGATGGTGAGCTGGCCGCCTGGCTGCATTCCAGTGACGAGAATCGGCTTGAGACTTGCACGGGCAGCGTAGATTGCTGCCGTGTAGCCAGCAGGGCCAGCGCCAACGACCAGCAGATCCGTATGATGGATTTCGGGCATGATTGGTCCTCAGTGGGTATCTGGTCCCCTCATATAAAGACTTCGGACGCATGTGCCATCTTTGCGGATCATGTCACGTGCCATATACGTCGAATTGAAATGAACGCTTCTTCACACCCCGCACCGATTGAACTGGATGCCATTGATAGGCAGATCATTGCCGAACTCCAGGCCGATGGACGCATGACCAACGTGGAACTCGCCCGTCGGACCGGCATTTCCGCGCCTCCCTGTCTGCGACGTGTCCGACGACTTGAGGAACTGGGAATCATCAAGGGCTATCACGCCGAAGTGGACGCCCCCCTGCTGGGCTGGTCCCTGAATTTCTATGCCCTGATCGGCCTTGAGAGCCAGAAAGGGAGTGTCCTCGAGGCTTTCGAAGCGCAGGTGGGCGCATGGCCCGAAACGCGTGAATGCCACATGATCCGGGGCGGTGGAGATTTTCTGGTGCGCCTCGTCGCCCGTGACGCCGCCCATCAGAACGCCCTCACACGCCTGCTGACCGACAGTCCTCATGTTGTCCGCGTCCAGACCCTCCAGACCATCCATACAAGCCGTGATCTTGCCGGCGTGCCGATCTGACGGCTGATTCCATGACCGCTTCCCGGCTGCTGCCTCTTCCGGCCGAACTGAGCGTCATAGTCCCATGCTACAATGAGGTCGCCAATGTGGCGCCGATGGTCGCGGCGCTGGACAGCGCGCTTGAAGGCCGGAAATGGGAAGTCGTTTTCGTCGATGACAATTCCCCGGATGGCACGGCTGCCGAGGTTTCCCGTCTTGCGCAACTGGACCCGCGGGTCCGGGTGCTGTGTCGGGTTGGTCGCCGTGGTCTGTCCTCAGCCGTAATCGAAGGCATTCTGTCCTCCAGTGCGCCGTGGGTTGCGGTCATGGATGGCGACCTGCAACACGACGAGACCGTTCTGCGCACCATGCTGGCCGAATTACAGGCTGGTGCCGAAATCGTTGTGGCAAGTCGGCATGTCGAGGGTGGGGACAGTTCCGGTCTGGCGGGACACTGGCGGCATCTCCTGTCCAATGCGGGTATCAGGGCCGCACAGGTTCTCATGCCGCACCCGCTGAACGACCCGATGAGTGGCTTCTTTGCCATACGGCGAGACCTTTTTGACACCCTGCTGCCCCGTCTGTCCGGAACGGGCTTCAAGATCCTGCTCGATCTGGTGATGTCCGCGCCCCGGACGGTCCGGATCGTCGAAGTGCCGTTCGTTTTCCGCCCGCGTCTGGCAGGGGAGAGCAAACTCGATGTTGTGGTCCTGCTGCAGTTCGCGACCATGCTGCTCGACAAGCTGACGCGCGGTTGGCTGCCCACCCGGTTCATGGCATTTGCGCTGGTCGGGCTGATCGGCGTGGCGGTCAATGTGGCCGTTCTGAATCTGGCAGGGGCCTGCGGCCTCGGTTTTTCCTGGGCCCAACTGGCGGGAACCGCTGTCGCCATTCTGACGAACTTTCTTCTCAACAACCGTTTCACCTATCATGACCGGCGTCTCACGGGAGCGAAACTCTGGAGAGGGCTGGTTATTTTCGTCGCGGTCTGCTCGCTGGGCGCGGTCGCCAATATCGGGATTGCCCGCATGATGCTGGATAGTGCGGGTCATGGTCACTGGGAGCGCTCTTCCGCAGCCGGGGCCGTTGTTGGCGTTGTCTGGAATTACGCGGTCTCTTCCACCCTCGTCTGGCGCTGAAATCTTGACCGATACCACACGGCAACTCCGGCTTTTCTGGGCGCTTCTCGCTGCCTTGACGATTGTCCGTCTGTTCCTTGCCGCCAGCGTTCCGCTAACACCGGACGAAGCATATTACTGGGTCTGGTCCCGCAACCTCCAGCCGGGCTATCTGGATCACCCGTTCATGGTGGCCCTGTGGATACGCATCGGAACCTGGGTGGGCGGGAATACGCCGCTGGGTGTGCGCCTGCTTGGTCCGCTCTCTGTCCTGCCGGGAAGCTGGGCGCTCTGTCAGGCTGCCCGCCGGCTTCTGCCGGGTAGCCCATGGCCCCAATCCGGGCTCAGCGCCGCGCTCCTGCTGAACGCGACGCTCATGCTGGGGCTGGGTGCCGCCACCATGACGCCCGACACACCTTTGCTGTTTTTTATTACGCTGTTTCTTTACACGCTCAGCCGCGCCATCGATCCGGGCGTGACGTCGCGTGCAGCGCTTCCATGGTGGATCGGTTCGGGTGTTCTGCTGGGGCTGGCTTTCGATTCAAAATATACTGCCGTTCTGATCGGCCTCGGACTAGGAGGCGCCGTTCTCACGACCGGCCGCCTGCGCCGGCAACCTGGTCCCTGGCTGGCGATTCCGGGGCTGTTCGTGGCGATGTCGCCCGTCATCCTGTGGAACGCCTGCCATCACTGGGCCAGTTTTCTCAGGCAGGGTGGTCGGGCAGGGGACTGGCATCCTGCACGGGCAGTCCAGTTTCTGGGGGAACTGCTGGGAGGGCAGGTCGGTCTGGCCACGCCCCTTATTTTCATTCTGTTTGCAGCCGGGGTCTGGGCCTGCCTGAAGCGCAATCGGCTTCTGGCATGGCTGGCCCTGGTTCCGACGATCGTGTTCATTACCCATGCTTTTGGCGACAGGGTTCAGCCGAACTGGCCGGCCGTGATCTATCCGGTTCTTGCTCTCGCTGCCATTGAGGCAGGCTGGCGCATCCGCTGGCCGGTTATCAGCGGTATGGTCATAACCCTCATCGTCTGCATACAGGCTGTTTTTTCGCCCCTTCATCTTGTGCCGCATCGGGATCCGGTGCTGCGTCTGACCGGCGGCTGGGACGGGTTTTCCCGACAGGTTGCCTTGCAGGCCAAGGCAGAAGGCGCCACCGCTCTGGCTGTTGAGGATTATGGTCTGGCTGCCCGGCTGGCGTTCACACAGGATATCCTGCCCGTCATCGGGACAGATCCGCGCTGGCATCTCTTCCGTCTTCCCGGAACAGCCGCTGTAAAAGCAGTGAGGATCGCAGAACAGCGGCATGACGTGTCGCCGGAAAAAGCCGTGACACTCTGTCGGGAAGTCCGGGATCAGGCCGTCCGCTGTTATACCGTCAGCCCACCAGCTTCGCTTGTCGGCGTGCAGCTTCCAGGCCGTTCTTAAACCTCTCCTTAAGACTCGCCTGCCATACTGAAATCACTCAGGAGGCGGGATGTCCAACCAGAACGGCAAAGAAGCTCGAAAGATCATCATCAAGCGTTTTGATGTGGTCGAAGGCGGTCATCATGGCGGTGCGTGGAAAATTGCCTACGCCGATTTCGTTACGGCCATGATGGCGTTCTTTCTGGTCATGTGGCTCATCAACGCCACGACCGAAGAACAGCGCAAGGGTATCGCCAATTTCTTTAATCCGATGGCTGTCTGGAAAGACATGCCACCACCAGTGGATAACGTCCTGCCCGCGGCACCCGAGCCGGTCTCTCTGGAAACGAAGCCGGTTGCCCTGAAGCCGGGAAAAGACCAGTACGGCAAACAGCCCCGGGGTGGCGCCAGCGGCCAGCAAAAGGCGGATCAGACCGATCCCGGCATTCATACGGCACAGATCGTCGTCCTGCATGACAGTCAGATTCAGCCCGGTGAGCCTCCTGTCACGCCCTCTGCCCGGAAAGCCGAGCAGGAGGCCAGAGTTACGGCGGCCCAGAAAATCCAGGCTCTCATCAGCAATACGCCCGAACTCGCCGATATCCGCTCACAGGTGTCGGTCACGGTTGGGGATGACGGACTGCATGTCCAGATCGCAGATTCCGACCATCAGCCGATGTTCGCCATGGGACAGTCCTCTCCCAACCCCCATGCCGTCCAACTGATCAAAGCAATTGTACCTTATCTCGAAAAACTGCACGGCAAACTGTCCATCGCCGGTTATACCGACGCCGCGCCCTATCGCCCCGGACAAATGAGCAACTGGAGCCTGTCGAGTGCACGTGCGGTCGCCGTGCGGGATCTCGTTGTCCAGAGTGGTTTTCCGGACGGGCGGTTGAAGTCCGTCAGCGGATATGCCGACCGGAACCTTTTTGATCCCGCTCAGCCCCTTAGTCCCCGGAACCGTCGCATCGTTCTGGTGCTGTCGCCCGATATTTCGCAATAAATTACAAGTCAGTCAGGAAATTTTCGGATGTTCATCATTATCGGTCTGGTCGTTGTTCTGGGCTGTGTTTTCGGATCGTTCGTGGCTTCCGGAGGCGCCATTGGCCCTCTCGTATCCTCAATGCCTTTCGAACTTCTGACCATTCTGGGCGCTGCCATCGGAACCTTTCTGATGGCCAATTCCATTGCTGCCGTGAAGCATCTTCCGGCCGGGATCAAGAAGGCCATGAAAGGCTCCCAGTACGACCGGGCAGATTATGTCGATCTCCTGAGTCTGCTGTTCCATATCGTGAAACTGGCTTCCTCCAAAGGGTTCATGGCGCTGGAATCCCATATCGAAGATCCACAGGGCAGCACGATTTTCGGAGCTTTTCCGAAAATCCGCGACAATCCCCATGTCTGCTCCTTCATCTGCGATTATCTGCGCATGGCGGGGATGAACGCCACTGATCCGTACCAGATGGACGAAGTGATGGGGAACGAACTCAAGAAGAACATGCGCGAGGAAATGCATCTCCCCCATGCGCTTCAGTCCGTCTCCGATGCACTGCCGGCTCTGGGGATCGTGGCTGCGGTTCTGGGGGTGATCAAGACCATGGCTTCCATCAGCAAACCTCCCATCATTCTGGGTGAAATGATTGCAGGAGCGCTGGTCGGCACATTTCTGGGTATTCTTCTGGCCTATGGAATTGTTGCGCCGATCGCCAGCCGGCTGGGGGGTGTGGTCGAGGAAGAAGCTTCCTATCTCGACCTCGTCCGCTCCGTTGTCGTGGCGCATCTTCAGGGGAATGCACCGCAGGTCAGCGTCGAGATCGGCCGCAAGAGTATTCCCTCCGATCTGATGCCGAGCTTTCAGGACGTCGAGGAAGCCGTCAGTGCAGCGGCTGTGGCCTGATCTGTCAGATCTCTTTACGATGCCGATATCGTCGGTATCGTAAAGGCTTTCCATGTTTCCTGTTTTTGCGAGAGCACTCTGCCTCTCGCTTTCCATCCTGCCGCTGGCAGCTTATGCGGGCACTTCCTCTCTTCCATCTCCGGCTGAACTGAGCCAGACAGATGGAGCCAAAGCCCTGGCCTGGGTCAGAGCGCAGAACGCCCATACTGAAGCGACGCTGACCTCTGACCCGCGTTACAGGCCGCTTTATCAGAAAATCCTGAGTGCCCAGCAGTCCCCGGCGCGTCTTGCCGTGCCCCGGCAGCAGGGGGGCGAGATCTGGAACTTCTGGCAGGATGATGTCCATGTCCGCGGTATCTGGCGCAGCGCTTCGACCGCGTCCTTCAACTCCGGTCATCCGGACTGGAAAACGCGTTTTGATCTCGATGCCCTGGCGCGTACAGAGCATGAAAATTGGGTCATGGAAGGTCTGGATTGCCTCACCCCGGAGGAGCGCTTCTGTCTTATGTCCCTGTCCCGGGCGGGGGAGGATGCGCATGTCGTGCGGGAATATGACACGCAGAACGATACTTTCGTAAAAGACGGTTTCGCCTTGCCGTCTGGCAAACAGACCGTCACATGGGTTGATGCCGATACAATTCTTGTTTCCCGTGACTGGGGTACTGGCGATGTTGGGCTCACCAGGTCAGGCTATCCCTATTCGGTCCGGCTGCTGCATCGTGGCCAGCCACTGAATCAGGCTGTCGAGGTCTATCGTGGACAGCCGACAGACATGGATGTGTCCCCGGAAAGTCTGCGTGATGAAAAGGGGTGGCAGCTTTTTCTCATCAGCCGTCACCGTGATTTTTTCCACACGGAACTCAGCCTTTTCGATCCCGCTACACGTCAGTTGACCCGGCTGTCGCTTCCTGAGAAATACGACAGCCTGTCGTATCTCGACGGTCAACTGGTCCTGCATCTGTTGCAGAACTGGGTGTTGCCCGGCCAGACATTCCAGGCCGACAGTCTTATCGCTCTGGATCTGAAAAATCCTGCTGCTCCCCATCTCATCCTGGCGCCTACCTCCCGGCAGACCATCGGGGACGGAATGGGGGAGGCACTGGCCGTAACGCGGGGCGGTCTGGTGGCGGTGCTGTATGACAACGTCCAGCCTGTTCTGAAGCTCTTTCGTCATGAGGGGAACGGGGCGTGGACTGCCCGCTCCATTCCGCTTCCCCGGAACATGACGGCGGAAATCGTCTCGTCAGACCCGAAGCTTTCGCAGGCCTATCTTCAGCTTGAAGGATTCATTCAACCGCCCCAGCTCTGGAGTCTGGATACAGCTTCACAGACCGTACAGCCCCTGTACCGACAGCCAGACCTGTTCGATGCGTCCAGTCTGGTTGTGGAACAGATGTCGGCCACCAGTACGGATGGTACGGCCATCCCGTATTTCATCGTCCATGCAAAGAACTGGCAAAAGGATGGCGCCCGCCCGACGCTGATGACAGCTTATGGCGGCTTCGGACTGTCCTATCTGCCGGTCTATCATCCAGACCTTGGAATTACATGGTTTGACCGTGGTGGTGTGTATGTGATGGCCAATATTCGCGGCGGGGGAGAATTCGGGCCCGCATGGCATGAGGTCGCACGTCGGGAAGGGCGTCAGAAAGCCTATGACGATTTCGCCGCCGTTGCCCGCGATCTGATCGCCCGGCATATCACCTCGCCGAAGCATCTGGGACTGCGGGGGCGGTCCAATGGCGGTCTTCTGGCGGGTGTGGAGTTCACCCAGCATCCTGACCTGTGGAATGCGGCGATCATTGGCGTCCCGCTGCTGGACATGATGAATTACGAGCAGATGGCGGCTGGTGCGTCTTGGGCTGCAGAATATGGCAGCATCTCCGAGCCAGGGCCGCGCGCCTTCTGGGAAAAGATGTCGCCTTTGCAAAATCTGAAAGCTGGCGTGTCCTATCCGGAGCCGTTCATCTTTACGTCAACACGGGATGACCGGGTTGGCCCGATTCATGCCCGACGGTTCGCGGCCCGGCTGGAGAGCCTGAAACTGCCATTCCTCTATTACGAAGATGTGGAAGGTGGACATGGCGGCACGGTCAATGCCGCAGAGGTCGCCCATGAGCGGGCTCTCGAAGCCATCTATCTCAGCCACAGGCTGATGGACGTCCATTAACGTCCTGACCCATCCTCTGCCCGTTCAAAGCGGGCAGGGGCGCCACCTCAGGGGGGAAGACATAAAAAAAAGCCGCTGTCCCGAAGGACGCGGCTCTTTTTCCGTTCGGAGGACGGGAAGACTTAGAAGCCTTCACGCTCCAGACGCTTACGCTCCATCTTGCGGGCGCGGCGAACAGCTTCAGCTGCTTCGCGGGCGCGCTTCTCGGAGGGCTTTTCGAAGTGGCGACGCAGCTTCATCTCACGAAACACGCCTTCGCGCTGCATCTTCTTCTTGAGCGCCTTAAGCGCCTGGTCAACATTGTTGTCACGAACGAGAACCTGCACGGTGCCGTCAACTCCTTATGGGCCCGCTCTTCAGCGCCACCCGTGATATGGCAATCCAACTAAGGATGGTGCCCTTAACACATCTTTTGCCGGGAACGCAATTCATTCAGCCGCGCTTGAATGGATTATTCCTAACGCGCACTCTGGGCTGACCAGATGCCACCCTCTTTCGAAGGACAGACAATTTCATGGCCCTGCTCAAGATTGCCCGCATGGGTAACCCCGTCCTGCATCAGGTGGCACAGGCCGTTTCTGACCCGAAAAGCCCGGAAATCCAGTCGCTCATCGCGGACATGATGGAAACGATGGCAGATGCCCGCGGCGCCGGGCTTGCCGCGCCCCAGGTTCATCAGCCCCTGCGGATCTTCGTCTATCACGTTCCCACGAACCGTGTCGCGAATCCCGAAGAGGCATTGCTGCCCCGTGTGCTCATCAACCCCGAAATCACGCCGGTCGGCGATGACATGATGATCTGTAGTGAAGGATGCCTGTCGATTCCGGGTCTGCGTGCCGATGTGCCGCGTCATGCGAAGGTGCGCTATTCCGGGCTGGACGAAAACGGCGAGGCGGTCGAAGGCGAGGCGACGGGTTTTCACGCCAATGTGCTGCAGCATGAGAACGACCACCTGAACGGTATCCTCTACCCGCAGCGCATCACCGATTTTAACCGCTTCGGATATGTGGAGGAAATTCTCCGGTGACCTCCCGCCTCATGGAAGCACCTTCATCCGCCACCGCGCATCTCTATCTGCGGGAAGACCGTATCCGTCAGTCCTACGAAGCCATGATGTTGGCCTGGCGGACCCTCAATGCCGACTGCGAAATCCTTCTGCGTGAAAAGGGGCTGGGTCCGGCCCATCATCGCATCCTTTTCCTGACCGCCGCCCATCCCGGCATTACACCCGGCGCCCTTCTGAACAGCCTTGGCATTACAAAACAGTCTCTGGGGCGTGCTCTGGGAGACCTGCGGGAGCGCAAACTGCTGACGCAGGAAGAAGACCTCCACGACCGCCGCAGACGCCCTCTGCGACTGACGGAGACGGGGGAGGCACTTGAGCGTGAACTGTTCCTCATGATTCGCGAAGTCATGACCCGGGCCTATCGGGAAGCCGGAATGACATCTGTGGAGGGGTTCCGACGCGTCCTCACACCCCTTCAGGTTCCAGTGGAAAGCCCTGCACGATGAGCGACGAGCATATTCTGGTCGTCGATGACGACCCGCGTCTCCTGCGTCTGCTCCAGCGTTACCTGTCCGAGAACGGCTACCGTGTCAGTACGGCGCTGGATGCCCTGAGCGCCCGTGAAGTCCTGCAACGCATCCAGCCCGACGCTCTCGTCCTCGACGTCACCATGCCGGGCGAGGATGGCCTGTCCCTGACGAACAGCCTGCGCAGGGACGGGCTGTCGCTCCCGATTCTGCTTCTGACGGCGCGTGGCGAACCCGCGGACCGGATCGGCGGCCTGGAAGCGGGGGCTGATGACTATCTGGGCAAACCTTTCGAGCCTCGCGAACTCCTTCTGCGTCTGCGTGCCCATCTCCGCAGGGTCGTGCCTGCTCTGCCGGTGGTCGATGAGATGCCTGACACGCTACGTCTGGGAGAACTGGACTTTGACGTCAAACGCGGCCTCCTCAGCGGTCCCCATGGTCCGGTCCATCTGACCGGAGGCGAGGCTGCCCTGCTGGGCGTCCTGACCACCCGGCCCGGGACGGTCCTGTCTCGCGAAGCCATTGCCCGGGCGCTTGAAATGGATGAGATCGGTGAGCGTGCGGTCGATGTTCAGGTCACCCGTCTGCGTCGTCGCATCGAACCCGATCCCAAGGAACCGCGTTTTCTTCATACCGTTCGCGGGAAGGGCTATGTTCTCAAACCTGGACGCTGATCCGACCCCAGAACGGGAGGACGTCTGGCAGAAACTGGATCGTCCCCTGAGGCGTTTTCTGCCGCGTTCCCTGATGGGACGATCAATGCTGATCGTCCTCATTCCGCTGCTTGTCACGCAGGCTATTGCGCTGGGCCTGTTCTACGGCACTTACCTGAATGTCGTCTCCCGGCGCCTGTCAGATGGCGTTACGGGCGAAGTCTCGCTCGTCATGGCGATGATCGAGCACAGTTCTTCCGAAGCTGAACGGGACCTCACGCTTCAGGACGCCTCGTCCCGGACCCAGATGGGCTTCTCCTTCCATGCGGGCGAAAAGCTGGTACGGCAGGGAACCAACCACGTGCTCGGTCCGATGGACGATGATTTCGCGCGCTCCATCAGGCAGAATCTTGGCCGCCCCTATAATGTGGACTGGTCGGAGTCTTTCCAGACCGTCCGGGCATCCATCCAGCTTCCGGACGGCGTGATGGTGGTCATGGTGCCGGTGAAGCGGCTGAATATCGGGCCGATCTGGCTCTTTGTCGTCTGGGCCGTCAGCAGTTCCATTCTGCTGTTCCTGATTGCGGGCCTGTTCATGCGCAATCAGGTGCGGGCCATCCGTCGTCTGGGTCATGCTGCTGAACTGTTCGGAATGGGGCGGGACCAGGGGCCTATCCGTCCTCAGGGCGCGCGGGAAGTCCGTCAGGCCGCCATTGCTTTCAACCGCATGCAGGCGCGCGTCAATCGCTTCGTAGCGCAGAGGACGGCGGTTCTCGCTGGCGTCTCGCACGATCTGCGGACGCCTCTGACCCGTTTACGCCTCACCGTTGCCATGATCCCGACGTCCGGCACGCTCCGCGCCGAAACTCTCAGGCCGGATCTTGCGGATATGGTCACTGATATTGAGGATATGGAACGCCTGATTGGCAGCTACCTGTCATTTGCACGTGGAGAGGGCGCGGAGGAGCCTGTCCCGATTGATCTCCGGGGAATGCTGGATGATGTCGCCGCCGCCACTGTGCGGGCCGGGGGAGAGGTTCTGGGTGTCGAGGGGCGGGAGGGCGTGGAAGCTGTGGTGCGTCCCGATGCCCTGCGGCGCGTCCTGACGAATCTTGCGGAAAATGCACGCCGTCATGGGGGCGCGATGCGCTTCTCCCTGCGTGAAGGAGAGCGGAATATCGAGATCACGGTTGAAGACAATGGCCCAGGACTGTCAGCCAGCCGTCGGGCTGCCATTTCGGAACTCAACGCGACCAGCGGAAGTCAGGACGGAAAAAGCGGTCTGGGGCTGACGATCGTACGGGACATCATTCACGCCCATGGTGGATCAATCCGCCTGATGGACAGCCCGCTGGGAGGTCTGGGCGTTATGCTCAGTCTCCCGAAATAGTCATGTCTCCAGAGGCTCAGGGCAGGCTGTTGCCTGCGCCACCATTGCCGGTGCCCTGATTGCCAAGCGGTCCTGTGCTGCCACCGAACTGGCTGCTCATGCCGCTCATCGGGTTATAGCGGCCGACATTGCCCAGCAGTTCCTGCAGGATGGAAGAGCTGGTGCCCGGGGTCGGTGTCTTGGCCCCGACCATCCCGACATACATCGCGTTCTTCTTGTTCAGCGTGTCCATCTTGCGCAGGACTCCGCCGTTGTCGAAATTCAGGACCACGACCTGCTGCTTCTTCACACTCGGGAAGGTCAGCGGTGTTGGGGACGTGATCATGGACACATAGATCCAGGTGTTGTCGTCGAAGGTCGCATGGGCGGTCGGCGAACCGAGCAGGTCCAGCACATCCGTACGGGTGCTCGTTCCGGGAATGAGCTGTGCGTAATCGGTCTTTTCGATCAGGGAGCCCCTCGGCTCGGGAATCGGGGAAAAGAACGAGCATCCGCCGAGCAGCAGCGGGACACATGCGACGCCGGCCTGTGCGAAACGGCGAAGGAGGCGTGTTCTGCTTTGGGGCGTCGGGGAAGATGCGTTATTCATGGATCCGGAAACTATCCTGTGCAAGAGAACCGCTCAAATGAGCGCGTGCCCGAATGCCGCCTGCATGTCAACGATTTCCCCCATTTTCCGGGGGCTGGAGTACCTGAATGTCCCATTCCCCCGAATTTTCCCGACGTATCCCCTTCAATCGGCTGGGATCGGGACTGGACGAGACGATCGAGGCTTCGTCCGCTGAGCGCAAGGCCCTGGCGGCGCGTCTGGGAATCCCCGAGATCGAAAGCCTGACCTGTCGTTTCCGACTGACGCCTTCCGATAACCGGAGCGTTCTTGCGGAAGGCCATCTTTCGGCCAGGGTCACGCAGGTCTGTGTCATCACGTCCGAACCTTTCGAGGATATGCTGGCTGAGACGTTCTTCCTGCGCTTCATCCCTGAAGCCGATATGCCGGAAGACGAATTCGACATCGATTCCATCGATCTGGACGGTCCGGATGAGGTTCCTCATGACGGAAAAGCCCTCGATATCGGAGAGGCTGCGGCCGAACAGCTTGCCCTGATGCTGGACCCATATCCGCGTAAACCCGGCGTCGGACTGGAAAATGCAGTTGACGTGGCCCCTGCGGAAGGGGAAGAAGGGGCACAGTTGTCTGGCGAGGGGCCGGATGGCCCACGCCGTCCCAACCCGTTTTCGGCACTTTCCGTGCTGAAAAACGGGGACAAGAAAGAATAAAATCCCACGTCTGACTTGCGGGTTGCCCCGGGCTCTGCTAGAGCCGCCCGCCTGAACTCGACGTAATTACGAGACGACGAACAACAGGGCACCGGATGCCGCGGGGAGCGGAGCAGGGGTGCCGACACTGAAGCAGAAAGAGGCATAAAAGCCATGGCCGTCCCTAAAAGAAAGACTACGCCGTCCCGTCGTGGCATGCGTCGCAGCCACCAAGCCCTGGGTGTCGAGGCTCATGCAGAGTGCTCGAACTGTGGCGAGATGAAGCGTCCGCACCATGTTTGCAGCCATTGTGGCCATTACGACGGCCGTGAAGTGGTCGTTGCTGGAAACAGCGGCAAGGGCCTGAAGACCGCCGTCCGCGCCTGATCCCTACCTGCGGGTCCGTAGCTTCCAGAGAGCGCGGCCCGCATCTGTGATGCTGTCCGGGAAACTGTCTCAATGACCAAAGCGCCTGTCACGCCCGAACGTGACATCGCGGCCTCCGGGCCTTATGCCCTTGCCGTCGATGCGATGGGTGGTGACAGGGCTCCGGATATCGTCCTTGCCGGACTCGATCTGGCCGCCGACCGGCATCCCAAGGCCCGGATTCTCCTGATCGGAGACGAAAGCCTTCTCAAGCCGGCTCTGGAAAAATATCCCAAAGCTGCCCGTCTGTGCGATATCCGCCATTCTGCGGCGAGTATTCCCATGGACATGAAACCGACTGCGGCGCTTCGCGTCCGCGGATCGTCCATGCGTATGGCCATGGAAGCTGTCGCCGCCGGTGAAGCCCAGGGGGTCGTCTCTGCGGGCAACAGCGGTGCGATGCTGGCGCTGGCCAAGATCATCGTCAAAGCACTTCCCGGCATTTCCCGTCCGGCCATGATCGCTGTCGAGCCTTCCGCCCGCGGCGATATCGTGATGCTCGATCTGGGGGCAAACATTGCCTGCGATGCCCGCAACCTGGTCGAATTCGCGATCATGGGTGAGGCGTTTGCGCAGGCGGCTCTTGGTCTTCCGTCTCCCACGATTGGCCTTCTCAATGTTGGCTCGGAAGAGCTGAAGGGTGATGACCGTCTGCGGCAGGCTTCCGAACGCCTGCGGGCCAGTCCACTCGCCCCCCAGTTCCATGGTTTCGTCGAGGGACATGACATCACGGCCGGGACCACGGATGTGGTTGTGACGGATGGTTTTACGGGCAATGTCGCCCTGAAAACCGGTGAAGGCGCGCTCAAGCTGGCCTTCAGCCTTCTTCGGCGCGTGTTCGAGACAAACCTGCTGACCCGTCTGGGGTATCTTCTGGTCAAACCGGGGCTGGAGCGGATGCGGGAATGGATTGACCCCCGTCGCTACAACGGCGCCCTGTTTGTCGGGCTGAACGGTATTGTCGTGAAGTCGCATGGTGGCGCGGATGGTGAAGGTTTTGCCGCAGCCGTGGATGTTGCCATGGACGCCGTCACGCACCATCTCAATGACAAGATCCGCGATCGTCTGGAGCAGTTGGGAATGGGGGCTCCCGCGCCGGTCGTTCCCGTGTCCGTCAAGGCCGCCCCTGAACCTGTGAGCTGAAAAACATGTCCGATCCCATTCGTGTCCGCCTGACGGGTGTCGGGGGCTACCTGCCGCGCGACGTCATCACCAATGACGATCTGGCGGGGAAATACAGCATCGAAACCTCGGACGAATGGATCAGGACCCGCACCGGGATAGCCCAGCGGCATATCGTCTCCGGTGATGAGACCACAGCCAGCATGGCCGCAGAAGCCGCCCGTCAGGCGCTGGATCATGCCGGAGTTGCGGCTTCGGACGTCGACGCCATTCTGGTTGCCACTTCCACCCCTGATCAGGTTTTTCCGGCCGTTGCCGTACAGGTTCAGGCCCTGCTTGGCATGACTGCGGGATTCGGCTTCGACATCAGTGCGGCCTGCTCGGGCTTCGTCTATGCTCTGGCCACCGCTCGGGCCCTGATGCAGTCCGGACAGGCGAAAAAAATCCTGGTGATCGGCAGCGAAGTCTTCTCACGCCTGCTCGACTGGAATGACCGCTCCACCTGTGTTCTGTTTGGCGATGGTGCGGGGGCGGTCCTGCTCGAAACCGGTGGGGAGGAAGGTGAAGGGATCCTGTCCACGCATCTGCATTCGGACGGCCGGACCGGGGATATCCTTTACGTGGACGGTGCTGTGGGCTGTCCGTCCACATCGCAGCATCTGCGCATGCAGGGACGTGAGGTGTTCCGTCATGCTGTCGTCAAGCTTTCGCAGGCCGTGGATGAGGCTTTGGCCGCCAATGGCCTGACCGGGCAGGATATCCAGTGGATGGTGCCCCATCAGGCCAATCTGCGGATCATCGACGGGATGGCAAAGAAACTCGCGCTTCCATCGGATCGGGTCGTCGTGACCGTGGACCGTCATGCCAACACGTCGGCGGCCTCGATCCCGCTGGCCCTGAACGAAGCGGTGCGTGACGGGCGTATCCAGAAGGGCGATCTGGTGCTGATGGAAGCACTGGGGGGTGGCCTGACCTGGGGGTCCGCTCTCATCCGGATGTAAGGCTGCTCTTCGTCATAGAGCAGGTTAATGATTGATTCCTTTGACTGTTCTGAGCGTCATGATACGCAAGTGACATGAGCACAGTCACGCGCGCGAATCTTGTTGAGCACCTCTATAGTCGTGTCGGTCTTTCCCGGCACGATTCCTCCATGATTCTCGAAAGCCTTCTGGGCGTGATCTCAGACCGTCTAGAAGCAGGTGAATCCGTGAAACTGAGCGGATTCGGAACATTCTCCGTCCGCCAGAAGGGCGAGCGCATCGGGCGTAATCCCAAGACCGGTGTGGAAGTTCCCATTCTGCCACGGTCCGTTCTGGTGTTCAGACCTTCCCAACTGCTGAGGGACCGCATGAACGGTTCCGAAAATGCCGCAGCGGCCGAGGCCTCGTCCCATGACAGATAATTCCAGCGCCCAGGCGATTATGGTGTCGTCAAACGACGAATTCTCCACCAGTCCCGAGAAGGTCAAAAAGGCGCCTGAAGCCTACCGTACCATCAGCGAAGTTGCCGAAGAACTTCATATTCCCCAGCATCGTCTGCGCTCCTGGGAAACCATCTATCCGGGCGTAAAGCCGTTCCGGGGAGAAAGCGGTCGCCGTTATTACAGCCCCGAGCATATTGAAACGCTTCGGCTGATTTCGGATCTGCTTTACGTGCAGGGTTACAAGGGGCAGGGGGTTCTCCGGGTTCTGAGGGAACGGCGTGCGCAGAAGGTCCGTTCGGCACAGAAAGCGTTTCCGGAGACTAGTGCTGAAGAGCTTCCCGCCGTCACTGCCGCGACTGGACCTCAAGACAGTGTTTTGGAAGTGACCGAAGCCGCTCTTCCTCCAGTGGTCACGATTGCGCTGCCGGAGGAGGGTGTTCCGGTGTCCGGAGAAACCGCGCACGCAGATGTGGTGATTGAAAGCGAAGAGGATTTTCCCGCACCTGTAGAAGATCCTGCCGACGAAATCGTTTTCCCGGAGCTTCCGCCAACCGCTCATGACGTCACAGTGACGGAAACGATTGACATCCCGGCAGAAATTGCGATCCCCGAAGCCGAAGCCGAAGCCGAAGCCGAAGCCGAAGCCGAAGCCGAAGCCGAAGCTCCCGATTCTGCGCTGCTGATGACCCTGCGCGATGAAAACGAGCTTCTTTTCAGCACACTGGAAAAAACCGAGGCTGAAAACGGTCTGCTGCGTTCGGAACTCCGTGAGATTCTCGAAGAGCTTCAGAATTTGAGAAATCTTCTGCCCATCTAGTCACAATCCCCCATTGCGGTGATGGCGGGACACTGCTAAACCACCGCCACCGCAGGACGACGGGCAGTAGCGCAGCCTGGTAGCGCACCAGTCTGGGGGACTGGGGGTCGTGGGTTCGAATCCCGCCTGCCCGACCAGTCCTGCGGTAATTTCCTTTCCTTACGAATCTGTCTCCGCTGCATAGACGCCCTTGCGGGGGTTGGTCTCTGTCCACAGTGTCCAGAGCAGGTGCAGCGCCGACATGATGGCCGGCCCAAGAAACAGGCCCAGCAGGCCCCAGGTCTCGGCACCACCCAGAATCCCCAGCAGAACCCACAGAAACGGCATTTTCGTGCTGCCGCCAATCAGGGCAGGGCGAATGAAATGGTCCGCGATGAAGATCACGACGGATCCGATGGCCGCGACGACAATCGCTCCGATCATGCTGCTCTTTGCCAGTAGCAGCACGGCGACCAGTCCGACTGTCGGCCATGCCAGAAACGGGATCATGGCTGCCACGGCTGTCACCATCGCAAACAGCAGAGGCTGGGGGGCGCCCGTCGCCATGTAGACGATACCCATGATGGCGCCTTCTCCCAGACCCACCAGAACAAGTCCGGCCAGCGTACCGTGAACCGAAGAGATCATCTGCTTGGCCAGGCTTTCGCCCTGTTCACCGAACAGGCGCTGGGATCCGAGCAGGCATTTGCGGATCACGCTGTCGCCATCCTTGAGCAGGAAGAACAGCGTCAGGAGCGAGAAGGCGAACAGCGTTCCGCGGCGGGCAAGCTGTGAACCGACCTGCTTGGTCATCTGCATTCCATGTCCCACATCCACCGAATGAAGCAGATGGGAGAGGCGCTGGGGGCTCGTCATGTGGTTCTGCCACCAGTTGGTCGCCTGAGCAGACAGGAACGGCAGATGCGGCACCCATTCCGGCATCGGAATACCGTTGTTCCGCACATCGTCAATCCATTCCAGTGCGCTCCGGGCCTCATCCGCAACCTTCACGCCCACCAGCGAGACCGGGACCAGGAAGATCAGCGCCACGGCCAGTGTAAAGACCAGAGGGAGCCAGTCGCTCCGACCGAAGCGCAGTTCGGCGCGCCGGTAGAGCGGCCAGATCGAAATGGTAAAGACACAGCCCCACAGGAGCGCCGGCAGGAAGCCCTTGAGTGTGTACAGGCCGATCGCCACGAAGAAGAGCGCCAGAAAGCCCCTGGCGCGCCGCTGGATCGTTCCGGTTGAGGCTGAGGCCTCTATTGTGATGGTGTCGGGCGAAGGAGAGGGAGAAAGGTCGGTCATGAGAATTCCGGAGTGAAAACATGCCTGAACTGTCGTCCTGCCCAGAGAGTTCTGGCCCGACGAGAGAAGTCCGGATGAGGAAAAATATAGAAAGCCTGAGAAACGTCGTTCCGCATAATGGGATTACTGCCTTGCGGAATTATTCCACGGGAACGCTTTCGAATGAAGAGCAGCCCGTCTGGATGGTCAGTCCAACGGCCTGCTGGCTAAACCGTTTCTGATAGGCCTGACGGATGGCCTTCAGGTAAGGCTGTAGATTACGGTCTGAAGAGGGGGCCACAATCCAGACGATTCGGGACGCTTCACGGATCACTCTGTGCCCAGCCGCATCATACCACTGGCCCTGACTGTCAAAGACGGTAAAACCTGCCGGAAAGCGCGGTGTGATCTCACGGTCCACAAATCCCTGCCAGTCGTCACCATCAATCACGCTGCCATCGGGCCGCGTCAGACCGAACATCAGCCGGATCTGCAATCCGTCACGGGTCTGGATTTCACGGCACAGATTGGGGGTCACACTGACCGGTACGATGCAGCCACCCAGCAGAGGCGCCGTCAGCACCAGCAGAGCAAGCGCCTTTCTCACGCAGCCTGCCCCTTCAGGGCGTTCCTCAGAAGAGTGGCTTCGGCAGGTTCGAACAGGCCCCGGCGAATGAAGAGGTCAATCAGCACAAGATTGACATTGAACTTGAACGCATCGGTATCACGCACCAGCGCCATGACCTCATCGATCGGCAGAAGGTGAAAACTCTCCACCTCGCCATCCTCCGCAACCGGCACAAATTCTTCAGGCAGCAGCAGGTCATAGCAGTGCAGCACATCGCGGCGCAGTCCCTCGGGCCGCTCGAGCGCATATTCGATCCGGCTGACATAGCGCGCCGTCGCGGCCAGTTCGGCCGGGATACCGGCTTCCTCCTGAGCTTCCTTGATGACAGTTGTCTGCGGATCAAGTCCTGCGCTCATGCCGCCGGCCACCAGATGATCCAGCTTTCCCGGGTCCAGCCGCTTGCTCATGCTGCGACGGGCCACCCACAGGAACAGGCCTTCCGCACGTTCGACCAGTCCGTTCAGATGGACACCCTCGGCGGCCAGCCCCAGAACCGGAATGGCTCCCCGGTCCACCTGTCCCAGTACAAGCCCGCTGTCGCTGCGGACGTCGAAAGCCTCGTCATGGGAAGCATAAAGCCCCATCTCGCAAAGTGTGCGGGAGAGCGGAAAAAGCTCTGACCCGGCTTTCACCCCAAAACCCGGACCCTGCTGAAGGCCGAGGGTTTCGAGCATCTGCGCTGTCGCAGGACTGACCCAGCCGATCTGTTCGGCCGCGCAGGAAAACGGGCTGCGGCCGCCCGGCAGGACCGCGCTGTTGCAGGCCGCGATATGCTGGAGAAAAGGCTTGAGGGCAGGGGGAGGATATTTGTCAGACACAGGCCGATATGTCGCACGCAGACAGGTATTTGCAAAGCATTGCCCGCACTTCCCATAGTCTGCACATGCTCAAGAAAACCGATTCGACGTCTGAAGCGCTTCCCCTGCGGGTTCTGTGGCCCCTGATCCGTCCCGAGAAACTCTGGCCCGACGCCACACGCATTAGTTTTGCACTGATCATTCTTCTGGTGGAAAGTGCCACCGCCGTGGCCACGCCCTGGCTCTTCAGCCGCATGGTCAGCAGCCTCTCGCGCCCGGAAACCCTGCTGGCTGTTCCGGTATGGCTGATTGGCCAGTATGCGGTCATCCGCGTCATCTCGGGGCTGGCGACGCCGTTACGGGAACTCCTGGTCAAGCCCGTCGAAACGGACCTTCAGCGCCGCGTTGCCGTTCTCGGCCTTCGGCATCTGCATGACCTGAGTGTCCGCTTCCATCTGGACCGCCAGACCGGTTCCCTGACCCGGACCCTCGACCGGGGCGCGGATGCCGTCGGAACACTCCTGTCACTGGCCCTGTTCAGCGTCCTGCCAAACGTCATCGAACTCATCATGACGCTGACGGTCATTCTGAAGATATTCGACTGGCGTTATGTCGTGCTCCTTCTGATTGCGCTCGGACTGTATTCCGCCGTCTCCTATGGTTTTACCCGTCTGCGGATGACAGCACGACGCGCCCGCAACCGTGCCAGCAATCATGCCCAGCACCAGTTGGTGGACAGCATTCTGAATTTCGAGACGGTCCGCAGTTTTGCCAATGAGCCTCATGAAATCGCCCGTTACGATGCTGCCCGCAAAGATCTTCGTCAGGCCGAGATCAGCCTCCAGCGTTATGTCAGCCTGTCCCAGGTCAGCCGTGGCCTTCTGATCGCGGCGACCACAACAACCCTTCTGGCTATGGCGGCCCATGATATCGTGATGCATCGTCTGGCCGTGGCGCAGTTCGTTCTGATCGGCAGCTATCTGAGTGGTCTCTATTCATCCGTGGGCGCACTCAATTATGTCAGTGCGGGCTGGCGGAATGCCCGTGTCGATCTGGAGAACTATCTCGAACTGCTCGCCATTCGCTCTGAAATCACCCGTGCCCCCCAGCCCGTGCATCTGCCCGGCAAGCTGTCGGAAGCTGGCGCGGCAGCCGTCGAGTTCCGGCATGTTTCCTTTGGCTACAGCCCGGCCCGGCAGATTCTGCATGACGTCTCCATCAATGTGCCCGCAGGGACATCCCTGGCCATCGTCGGCCACACAGGCTCGGGCAAATCCACTCTGGGGCGTCTGCTGACCCGCGCCTACGACCCGACGGAAGGTGCTGTCTGTATTGATGGTCACGATCTGCGTGACATTGCCCCGACCGACATCCAGAACATCATCGGTACGGTTCCGCAGGATACGGTGCTCTTCAATTCCAGCATCGGCGAGAATATTGCCTATGGCGACCTGTCGGCATCGTCCGGGGACATTGAAAGAGCCGCCCGCAGCGCGCAGATCGATGTCTTCATTCGCGAACTGCCTGATGGGTATGATACGGTTGTTGGCGAACGCGGCCTCAAGCTTTCCGGGGGCGAAAAGCAGCGCGTGGCCATTGCCCGGGTTATTCTCAAGGATCCCCGTATCCTGCTGCTGGACGAAGCTACAAGCGCACTCGACACCCGCACGGAGGTCGCCATCCAGCAGGAGCTTGCAGTGCTCTCACAGGCCCGTACCACGGTTATTGTCGCGCATCGCCTTTCCACGGTTCAGGACGCCGACCGCATCGTGGTGCTTGACGCCGGGCGTGTGGTGGAGCAGGGAAGTCACATGGAACTGCTGTCCGCAGGTGGCCATTATGCCGCAATGTGGGCCGCACAGGCCGGAGAAAACGTAGTCAGGGGTTGACGAAGGCCCCAACCTTACGTCATAAGCCGCGCCTGATTTACGGAACACGCCGGACCTCGCTGTCCTGCGTCATCCAGCATCGAGGAAAGTACCACCATGTCTCGCCGTTGCCAGATCACGGGCAAGGGCGTGCTGACGGGCAACAACGTCAGCCACGCCAATAACAAGTCCCGCCGTCGTTTTCTCCCGAACCTGCAGGAGACCACGCTGATCTCCGATATTCTCGGTGCTTCGGTGCGTATGCGCCTGTCCACCAATGGTATCCGCACGGTTGAGCACAATGGTGGGCTGGATTCGTTCCTGCTGGGTACGCCGAACCGCAAGCTTCCGACGGAAGCCCAGGTCATCAAGCGCCGTATCCTGCGCGCCCAGGAACGCAAGGCTGCCCAGACCGCCTGAGAAATCTTTGCCGAACTTCGGTTTGGCAACAAGATTGCTCTTGAAAACCATGGCGGTCTGCGTCATTCAGCCGCCACTGGGATAAATCAGGTTCGGTCCTTTCACAGGACCGCAGCGGAGGTGTTTCGGTTCAGGCTGAAACACCTTTCATTGTATTTTGGAGGTTCTCCGTGTCCGAAAGCGTTCAGGAAGCCAAGTCGGCTCTCTCGAAGATTCGCAACATCGGTATTACCGCGCATATCGATGCCGGTAAGACCACGACGACCGAGCGTATCCTGTATTACACGGGTGTCTCTCACAAGATCGGTGAGGTCCACGAAGGCAACACCACCACCGACTACATGGCGCAGGAGCGTGAGCGTGGCATCACGATCACCTCGGCTGCCGTGACGTGTGAGTGGAACGACCACCGCATCAACATCATCGACACCCCGGGCCACATCGACTTCAACATCGAAGTCAACCGTTCGCTCCGCGTGCTCGATGGCGCGATCTTCGTGATCGAAGGCGTGGCCGGCGTGCAGCCGCAGTCCGAAACGAACTGGCGCCTCGCTGACCGTTATAACGTTCCGCGCATCATCTTCATCAACAAGCTCGACCGTACCGGTGCGGACTTCTACTACGCCTTCAGCACGCTGAAGGAGAAGCTCGATATCGTTGCAGTGCCGCTGCAGCTCCCGATCGGTGCCGAAGAAAACTTCGTGGGCGTGGTCGACCTGGTCGAGATGCGCGCCATCGTGTGGGAAGGCGGCGAACTCGGTGCCAAGTTCCACTACGAAGAGATTCCTGACGATCTGAAGGAAAAGGCTGCCGAAGCCCGCCAGACGCTGCTCGATACGGCTCTCGCCATGGACGACGCTGCCATGGAAGAGTATTTCGAGAAGGGCGACGTTGACGTCGAGACCCTGAAGAAGTGCATCAAGAAGGGCGCGATTTCCGGTGAATTCCGTCCCGTCATGTGCGGTACGGCTTTCAAGAACAAGGGCGTGCAGCCCCTGCTCGACGCCGTTATCGACTACCTGCCGGCTCCTGACGAAGTCGAAGGCATCCGTATTGCTCCGCCGGAAGACGAAGAAGTCGATGAAGACTTCCTGCCGATCGTTCCGGTCGATCCGGATGGCAAGTTCGCTGGTCTGGCCTTCAAGATCATTTCCGACAAGTACGGCACGCTGACCTTCGTTCGCGTTTATCGTGGCGTCCTGAACTCCGGTGACACCATCCTGAACACGACGAAGGGTCACAAGGAACGCGTTGGCCGCATGTTCCAGATGCACGCCGACAAGCGTCAGGAAGTGAAGTCCGTTGGTGCCGGTGACATCGCCGCATTCGTGGGCCTCAAGGACACCGTCACGGGTGACACGCTTGCCGATGCTGCCGATCCGGTGGTTCTGGAGCGTATGCAGTTCCCGGTTCCGGTCATCGACATCTCCGTCGAGCCGAAGACCAAGGACGCTGTCGAGAAGATGACGCTGGCTCTGCAGAAGCTGACGGCCGAAGACCCGTCCCTGCATCTCAAGACCGATCAGGAAACGGGTCAGACCATCCTGTCCGGCATGGGCGAGCTTCACCTCGACATCATCGTTGACCGTCTGCGTCGTGAATACGGCGTCGATGCCAACATCGGTGCACCGCAGGTGGCCTATCGTGAGACGATCACGAAGCCGCATATCGAGACCTACACCCACAAGAAGCAGTCGGGTGGTTCGGGTCAGTTCGCTGAAGTCAAGATTGAGTTCGCTCCGTCTGACAAGCCGGACGAGATCATCTTCACGAACAAGGTCGTCGGCGGTACGGTTCCGAAGGAATACATCCCGGCAGTCGAAAAGGGCATCCGCATGCAGAGCACCACGGGTGTTCTCGCCGGCTTCCCGACCGTGGACTTCCAGTTCACGCTGCTCGACGGTAAGTACCATGACGTTGACTCGTCGGCTCTGGCCTTCGAAATCGCCGCCAAGGCCTGCTTCCGTGAAGGCATGAAGAACGCCGGTCCGGTGATCCTCGAGCCGATCATGGACGTGGAAATCACGACGCCGAACGATCACGTCGGTGACGTGGTGGGCGATCTTAACCGTCGCCGTGGCATCATCCAGAGCCAGGAAACTGCTGGTTCGACCGTCATGATCCGTGCACAGGTGCCGCTGAAGGAAATGTTTGGCTACATCTCGCACCTGCGTTCTGCAACGAAGGGTCGTGCGTCCTTCACCATGCAGTTCCATCACTACGATCCGGTGCCGCGCAACGTGGCTGAAGAAATCATCGCGAAGTCCGCCTGATTTCTTCACTCCGGTGATACATCAGACCCCGCCAGAGCAATCTGGCGGGGTTTTTTGTGTTCCTCCTTCAAGGAAAGACCTGATGTTTCAGTCTGAACCCCGGAGATCCGTCATCGCCATTCTGTCCGTGAACGATCTCGCGCAGACCGAGCAGTTCTTTGCGGTCCTCGGTTTCTCGTTTCATGACGGGAGTTTGACCGAATACAGGCGGCTGGATGGCAGAAGGCGAAGAACTCCATCTGACGCAGGCTTTTCCCGGCTGGGTGGAGATCGGGCGCAATCCGTTTAGTCTCTATATTCGTCGCCCGGATGTGGATGCGCTGGCGCCGGCCTTCGCGGATCAGGTCCTTGAGAAGGAAGGGCCATCGATCAGGTCCTGGGGCATCTACGAATTTGCGGTCAATGGGCCTGACGGCGTCCTTGTGCGGATCGGCTGGCCTGTCCGTAAGAGCTGAGCACAAAAAAGGGCGGCGGAAGGTTGCCCCTCCGCCGCCCTTTCGTGTCCCGTCAGGAATCAGTGCAGGTTGTCTGTGCGACGGATGAATGCCGCGACATTGTCATGAAGCTGTTGAAGGGTCGTCGGATCCACATAGACCATGTGGCCGGACGTGTACTGCGCGTACTCGATGTTCTTCTGCAGGCTGGTTGGCATCGGCAGATGCTTCATCTCATACACGCCTTCGAAATATGGCGTTGCGAGATCGTAATAGCCCGCGTTGAGCATCACATGCAGGTTCGGGTTGGTCTTCATCGCCATGGCCAGATCCGTCATGACGTTCGGCTCGCCCTTCGGCTGATAGCCGTGGCCGGGCTGGCGGTGATGGCTGTCCCAGTGTCCTTCGCTGTTATACAGGCGATAGTCCTCGTCCGTGCCATATTTGAGCGTGTTGCGGACATAGTCGTTGAAGACCGTGACATAGGCCGAACTGATGGCGCTGGACTGCGGATCGTAGTCCACCTCCTGACTCATCGGGTCGATTGTCGGGCTTGAATAGCGCGTGTCCAGACGGCCGGTTGCCATGCCTGTCTTGGCCTGAAGCTGCTGGTCGAACTCGCCGCCATTGACCCGCAGGTCAGCACGCAGGATGTAATCGACCGGCAGACCCGTATAGTCATGCAGCTTCGCCGCAATTGCCTGACGCTGATCGGCTGGCAGATCCGCACCCTGACGCAGGGCCAGTGTGTAGTCGGTCATCGCAAAATGCTCGACTTCATGCAGGAACGCTTTCAGATCCGGATGTTCGGCAGGCAGGCAGTGATGATACCAGGCCGTTGCCGCATAGGTCGGCAGGGCCAGTACATAGGGATCGTCCATGCCGGCATTGAACTGAGGGCTGTCATCGCTGTTGTCGTAGTTCAGGATCTGCGACAGCAGGATTACGCCGTTGAAATCGATGTTTTCGTCCTGCTCAAGGTCATTGATGACCACGGCCGAGCGCATCGTGCCGTAGCTTTCGCCGAACAGGTATTTCGGCGAGTTGTAACGGTGATACTTGGCCAGAAACTTCGAGATGAAATGCGTGAAGGCCTCGCCGTCACCATCGACGCCCAGAAACTCCTTGGCAGCATCCTTGCCGGCAATTCGCGAGAAGCCGGTCCCCGGCGCATCAACGAAAACGACGTCCGACACGTCCAGAAGAGACTGCGGGTTGTTGATGAGCGCGTAGGGGGCAGCCGGCAGATGCGTATCCCCCGGCGTGTTCACACGACGCGGACCGAATGTCCCCATATGCACCCAGACGGAGGCCGAGCCCGGGCCGCCATTATACAGGAACGTGATGGGGCGCTTTTCGGACGGCACGCCTTCCTTGAAATAGGCAGTATAGAACATGGACGCGACCGGCGCATTCTTGCTGTCGTCATCCTTGCCGCCATCAAGCTTGGTGCCGCGTCTGGCCAGCACGTCGCGGGAATCGTTGTAATCGGCGCCATGAACCAGAATGGTGCCCGCGACCGCCCGGTAAGGGATGGTCGCGCCATTCACGGTCACCGTTCCGTTCGTCACGCTGTCAGCATTGGGTGCCGGTGTCGCGGGACCTGCGGCCAGAGCAGGCACAGCCATTATGGCTGCACCCAGAAGGAGGGCCTTGCGAAGCATGCAGGGAACTTTCCGTTAGGGTTTGTTACGCGAGCTTTCTAAACGCACGCTGCCCTTATCGACAAGAGTTCCGGCCCCTGTGTCCTGCCTTAGCCGAAAGCCCGGTTGGCGTGCATGATCGCAATGCCGACTTCACGCAGCAGCGCAAAACAGCGCGACAGCGGCTCGAAGATTTCCTCATGTTCGCGCGCAAAACCTGCGGCTTCGGCGGCGCCCCCCGGTTCTCCGAAATCAAGGTTCGCAACGCTGGGGGCTGTCACGGGGAACAGATCCTCCAGGAGGTGCAGCGCATGCGGCACATCCAGACAGAGGATGAGGTTCGTGATGGCTTCCCGCGTCAGGCTGTTTCGCGGTCCGAAATAGGGAATACGCGTCGAGAGTTCCCACAGCCGGTCGATCAGGGCGAAGCGGATCGCATGGAGCAGCTTCTCGCGGGCGTCCATGCGCGGGGCATCCGGCCATGCTGCACGCAGGGCGATATGATCCGCCTGAACGCGGCGGAACATCGCGGGGCCACTGGCCCAGAAGCGCAGCAGTTCCAGGCCATGTGAAATGGCCAGCAGGCTCTGTCGTTCTTCATCGCTCTGCGCCTTCGCCGCCCGGTCCAGCCAGGTTCCCGGATCGAGCTGATGGATCGTGGTCCGAAGAACATCCAGATCGGAATGGGCCAGCGCCTGACGCGCAAAATCCATGGCCTCCCGGAAGCGTGATGACTCCGTGGCAAACTGCTCGAACGTCTCCGGGTGCCGCTGTGCTGCATTGCCCAGCCCATGCAGCACATTCGCCCACCAGCCGAGCTGCTGAAGGATCGCATTGTTGGGAATGGCGCGGAGCTGACCCGGATGGGTGATGCGCGTCACCGTGGCCGCGTCCGACTGACGGGCCGAAGGGCGCGATCCCGTCTTGTCGATCAGGGCTGGCCCGAATGCGCTCAGCAGCGCCGCATAACCCGGATCATCGACCAGGGCTCCCATGTCCAGCGCAATCGTGGAGAAGAAATCCGCTGCGAAGTCAGGGCGCGTATAGACGGGATCTTTCGTGTCCTGTGGAACTTCGGCCGTATGTTCCGCAAGGGTCGCGATTGTTGATGCCGCAATGGCTCTGGTGCCAAACAGCGTGTAGCCGTCACCGCCCTGAAATGCCGTCTCAACGCGACAGCCGATCCCGGCTTCCCGCATGGCCAGACGTGTGCGGGCAGGGGAGAAATAATCGAGGCGCTGGCGCAGACTGAACGGATGCGCGCCCCGCCCGATGCTTTCGCCATGCGTGTCGAACAGTGTCAGGGAGACGTCTTCAAGTCCGTGCTCTGCCAGCAGGGAGAGGGTTCGCATCCGCAGACGCTCGACCAGATTGGTTGCGGCCAACTGCCCCACATAACGTCCCGAATCGGAATACCCGAACTGAAGCGACAGACGCCCGTTCGCCCGCAGATAGTCGCGCCAGTGACTCGAACGGAACGCCTCTTCCAGAATGGTCTCGCCATTTTCGAGAGCACTTTCCGTCTCGAACAGCGGAGAGATCTCGATCTGGTGATCCTGGATGCCGAACAGCCGCGCCAGCCACAGGGTGGCCAGCAGTGTGTAGCCGCTCTCGGTTTCGGCGATGAGGAAGCGGATGGGCGATCCTGAATCGATGTGCTTGAGGATCTGCGCCATCGTCATCATCAGGCGCGCCGCAGAGGCCGGTTCGACCAGCAGGGCGCCGAAATCCACGGCGCGGGGTGTCAGATCCGAAAGGGCCTCGTCGATCTTTGCCAGCAGCACACGCCGGCGGGAGGGCAGGGCAGGATCATCGGTCAGTCCGAGCCTCGTCCGTGCCACGTTGTAGATCTGTGCGGCATTCAGGCGTGTGTGGATGCGCGCAATCCCAAGTCCGTGGTTCATGAATCCCGCACGGATGGTCCGCAGTTGCAGCCGGTCTTCCTCATTCAGTCCGGCTGCCGCGTCCTGGAACAGTGGGACAAGCTCGCTTGCCTCCAGCAGCGCCTTCTCACGGTGGGAAATCAGCGTCTGTGCGAAATCGCGGATCGTCTCCGGGCTTGCATCCCGTCCGGTCGGGCAGGCGGCATGCTGCGTCTTTACCGCCTCGATCGCACGGCGCGCGCGCATGGCCAGCGCACTTTCCTGCAGCCCCAGCCGTTCCAGCCCGTCGGTCAGACGGTGAAGCTGGGAGGATTTCAGCTCAAGCCGGATCCGCAGCGTGTCCCACCAGCCGATGTCATTACGTCCATCGGTATCAAACCCGACCCAGCTCGCCAGAATTACGGGAGATGGATCGACCTGTCCCGCTTCACCTGACCATCGCTGGGACATCTCCCGAAGAAGTGCCGCTGTCAGGTCGTCAAGCGCATCCCGCCCGCGCAGAATGGCTGCCAGTGCCAGAGCCTGTTCCTGTGCCAGCGTCGGGGGGGCGGGACGGCGATGTGTTTTCAGGCATGGAATCGCAAGCTCCGGATTTTCAGCGCGCTCGGTCAGGATATCATAGACACGATCCGCCAGCGCGAAGGTCGGATGCGCGGTGAAAACGGCAGCAATTTTCGGCACTGTCAGCGAGGCCGCATCCGGAGCCTGATCGACCAGACGCTTCGCCACGGCCTCAAGCCGCTCCTGCGGATCAGCCACATCCAGGCCGACATAGGATCGCAGATGGGCAGCCCGCTCCACGAAATGTTCATCACGCAGGGCGCGGACGACATTCTCGATTTCAGTTAGCTGCGTCTTGTCCTCAATCCGGTCATCTTCGGACAGGCCCTGCCCAATGGATGCAATCAGATCCGAGAGGCCATCGCGCTCATGGAGAAGTCGTGACGTCATGGCGTCAATGCGGTCATGGAGGGACGGATCGAGCCGGGAGGCGCAGTCAGACATCGGGAGCAGTCTCGCTTCTGCGGAAAAGAAAGTGGAACGAAAACGGGGCCGCAATACTTTTCACGCCCTGCCGCCAAGCGCAACCGTGCTTGAACGCGACAGCACGTCAGGATGGTGCTATCGGTGCGTTCATGCACGTGGACACGACCCCTCCCGTTTCCCGGAAATCCGGCCTCACAGGTCTCTCGCCCAGATTCATGGCCGGCGGTCTGCTCGTTGGCATGGGCGTTCTCGCAGCCGGCACGACACTCGCCGCCGCCCGTCACATCGGCGATGGCAGTCTGGCGTTCGGCCTGCTGCGTGCAGGTTCGAGGGCAGGGGTCGTCGGTGGCCTTGCCGACTGGTTCGCGGTCACGGCCCTGTTCCGTCACCCGATGGGCCTGCCCATCCCTCACACTGCCATTCTGCCGCGGCAGAAGGAACGCCTCGGACAGGCGCTGGGGCGGTTCATCTCAGGTCAGTTCTTCACCGAGGAGGATGTCCGCCGCGCCCTGTCGAAAATCGACCTTTCGGGCCTGATTGCCGATATGCTGAGCGAACCGGCAACCCGCCAGACGCTCGTCACCAGCATGCGCTCCGCCATTCCGCTGATGTTCGATCGCATGGAAGACGGGCGCGCCAAGGCCGCCCTGTCCCGGGCTTTGCCTGTCCTGCTGAATGGCGAGGAAATGGCGCCGCTGGTTTCGCGCGGTATGCGGGCCATGGTGGACAGCGAAATGCATCAGGAAGTCCTGTCCTTCCTGCTTGAGCGCATCAAGACCACAGTGACGTCCCGGGAGTCGGATCTGCGCCATTTCGTCGAAGAGCGTGTCCGCGAGCAGGGTGGACGCTTTCTGGGCTGGGCAATCGGTGGCTCGGTCGCCAGCCGTGTTCTCATGGCACTTCACGCCGAATTCGAGCGGGTCGATCCCATGGACTCGGATCTGCGACACGGTTTTACCACGTGGGTCCGGGGCGAGATCGACCGCATCGAAAATGATCCTGCGCGTCGCAAGGACATGGCCGACACCATCACATCGGTTCTGACCCATACCAGTCTCAAGGGGTGGAGTTCGGAACTGTGGGAACGACTGCGCCGCATGGTAGAGGAAGACAGTGGGCGCGAAGATGGCTGGAGCGCCACCGTCATTGATGCTGCCATCATCCAGCTTGCCAGCGCGCTGCGGTCCAATGAGTCCCTGCGCCTGAAGGTCAATCAGGCTGTCGAAAGCACCGTCCAGAGGATCCTGCCGGGCCTGCGCGAAAAGCTGTCGGGTTTCATTGCGGCAGTCATGGCCGGCTGGGACGGGAATGACCTGGCGACCCGGCTGGAGTCGCGTGTTGGCCGTGACCTGGCCTATATCCGCATAAATGGCACAGTCGTCGGTTTTCTTGCCGGCGCGGCGCTGGATGGCGTTTCACGACTGTTTTTTGGTGTGTAACACTCCATGTCTGGTGGCAGGCTGGGCACAGAAGTCTTGACCTTTGCTCCGGTATGGGCCATTTGAAGAAAATCAGGACTTAGCAAGTCTTGAATTAGAACAAGATGTGAGTGTGCAAGCGATGCTGAGGCTGTCAAAACTGGCCGATTACGCCACTGTCCTTCTGGTCCATCTCGGTCGTCACGAAGGACTGGCAACAGCCGCAGCCCTTGCAGTCGAAACCGGCGTTCCCGAACCCACCGTTGCCAAGCTTCTCAAGGGACTGGCCTCCAGTGGTCTGGTGCTCTCCCATCGGGGGGCACGGGGCGGTTACCGTCTTTCCGGCGAGCTTGAAAAAGTCACCGTTGCTGCCGTTATCGCTGCGGTGGATGGGCCTATTGCGATCACGGCCTGCTGTGACGGCCGGGAATGCGAGCACAGTTCCCTGTGCGGCCTGTCCGGACAATGGGATGTCGTGAATGATGCCATCCTCAACACACTCAACAGCATCACACTGGCGGATATGGGTCGCCACGCGGAGCGCCTGCCAAGGCGCGGCCCCGCGTTCCCACCTGCCGCCCCCGCTGGAGCGGAGACCTCCTCCGTGACCGACGCGGTCAGTTAAGGACAACATGCCATGCCAGCCGTGACGGAAACCCGCGAGACAGTCGAAAAGCTCGCGAAATCCAGCTACGAATGGGGTTTCGAGACCGATATCGAGATGGATATCGCGCCCAAGGGCCTCAACGAAGAGACGGTGCGCCTGATTTCCGAGCGCAAGGGCGAGCCGCAGTGGATGCTGGACTGGCGTCTGAAGGCTTTCCGCGCCTGGCTGGAAATGGAAGAGCCGACCTGGGCCCATATCCATCATCCGCCGATCGATTATCAGGATGCGCATTACTTCGCGCAGCCGAAGAAGAAGCCTGGCCCCAAGAGCCTCGACGAAGTCGATCCCGAACTGCTCAAGACCTATGCCAAGCTGGGTATCCCCCTGCATGAACAGGCCCTTCTGGCGGGTGTGGAAGGTGCAGAAGAGCAGCGTCTGCCCGTCGCCGTGGATGCAGTCTTTGACAGCGTGTCCGTTGCGACCACTTTTCGCAAAACGCTTGCCGAAGCCGGCGTGATCTTCTGCCCGATTTCCGATGCCATTCGCGAATACCCCGAATTGGTCCGCAAATATCTCGGCACCGTTGTCCCGGCTGGCGACAACTTCTTCGCAGCCCTGAATTCTGCCGTCTTTACGGATGGTTCGTTCGTCTACATCCCTGAGGGTGTGCGCTGCCCAATGGAACTGTCCACGTATTTCCGCATCAATGCGCGGAACACGGGTCAGTTCGAGCGTACCCTCATCATCGCTGAAGACCGCGCGACCGTCTCCTATCTGGAAGGTTGCACGGCGCCACAGCGTGACGAGAACCAGCTTCATGCGGCCGTGGTCGAGCTGATTGCGATGGAAGACGCCTCCATCAAATATTCCACCGTCCAGAACTGGTATCCGGGCGATGATGAAGGTCGTGGCGGCATCTACAATTTCGTCACCAAGCGTGGCATCTGCCGCGGCGCGCGCTCCAAGATTTCCTGGACGCAGGTCGAGACCGGCTCCGCCATCACGTGGAAATATCCGTCCTGCGTGCTGGCCGGTGAGGGATCGGTCGGCGAGTTCTATTCGGTTGCGGTGACCAACAACCACCAGCAGGCCGATACGGGCACGAAAATGATCCATCTGGCGCCGAACACGCGCTCAACGATCATCGCCAAGACCATTTCTGCCGGGCACTCTGACAGCACCTATCGCGGTCTGGTCCGGATGCAGCCGAAGGCCCGCAATGCGCGTAATTTCACGCAGTGCGACAGCCTCCTGATCGGCGACCAGTGTGGCGCGCATACGGTGCCCTATATCGAAAGCCGCAACATGACGGCGCGCGTGGAGCATGAAGCGACCACGTCCAAAATCTCTGAAGACCAGCTCTTCTACTGCCGTTCGCGCGGCCTTTCGGAAGAAGATGCAGTCGGTCTGATTGTCAATGGTTTCTGCCGCGAGGTGCTCAAGGAGCTCCCGATGGAATTCGCGGTCGAGGCGCAGAAACTTCTGCAGATCAGCCTCGAAGGAAGTGTGGGTTAAAATGAGCGATTTTCTGAAAATTCAGGGTCTTCAGGCCCGCATCGACGCCGACGGCACGCCCAAGGACATTCTCAAGGGCCTCGATCTCGAAGTCCCAAAGGGCGAAGTTCACGCCATCATGGGGCCGAACGGCTCGGGTAAATCCACGCTGTCCTATGTGCTTGCCGGTCGTGACGACTACGAAGTCACAGGTGGTTCCGCCACGTTCAAGGGGCAGGATCTCCTTGCCCTGGAACCCGAAGAACGCGCTGCTCTCGGGTTGTTCCTGGCTTTCCAGTCTCCGGTGGAACTGCCGGGCGTGAACAACGCCAACTTCCTGCGTACGGCCGTGAACGCCGTCCGCAGGGCGCGTGGTGAAGCCGAACTGGACGCCGTGGCTTTCCTCAAGGCCGTTCGCGCCGAGACCAAGCACCTCTCCATGTCGGATGACATGCTCAAGCGTGCCGTCAATGTGGGGTTCTCGGGCGGTGAGAAGAAGCGCAATGAAGTCCTTCAGATGCGCCTGCTCCAGCCCTCCTTCGCCATCCTCGACGAGACGGACAGCGGTCTGGATATTGACGCCCTGCGCATCGTCGCGGAAGGCGTGAACTCCCTGCGTAGCCCGGATTTCTCCGCTCTGGTCATCACCCATCACCAGCGTCTGCTCGACTACATCGTGCCCGACCGCGTGCATGTCATGGCGCATGGTCGCATTATCCATAGCGGCGGCCCTGACATCGCCAAGACGCTTGAGAAGCAGGGCTATACCCAGTTCCTCGAGGCGGCAGCGTGAGTGGAGCGCCAACTGTGATGCGGAACGCTGACCAGGCGCTGGAGGCGTTCGTCGCGCGGGCCGCCGGGCAGGGCGGCGTGCTGGCTGAAACGGGCCTGCCGACGCGGCGTGTCGAAGCCTGGCGCTATACCCCGCTGCGCTCCATTGCGGATACGGCATGGCGGAAGGCTACGCCACTGTCGTCCGAAACAGCCACCACGCTGCTCGGTCGTCTGGCTCTGCCTGAAACCGGTGCCCGCATGGTCTATGGCAATGGCCAGCTTCTGGGCAGTCTGTCGGCCCTGCCGGAAGTAGTTCGTCAGGCTTCGGAAAACGTCTCTCCCCTCACAGGGCTGTTTTCCGCCACGCTGAACACGGGGCTGGGTGAAAAAGGTCTCGATATCCGCGTCCCCGCAGGAACGGATGCCGGTCTGCTGACACTTGTCAGCCTATCCGATGGTCAGGACATTTCCACGCATCTGCAGCACCGCATTGTGCTGGAGGATGGCGCTTCCCTGACGCTCTACGATGTCAGTACAGGTGAGGGGCAGTATATCGCCAATCCGCGCTTCGATATCGTCGTCGGCAAAGGCGCTACCCTGCGTCACGTCAAGGCGCAGCGCGAAAGCCTGACCGGTACCCATCTCGCCATCGTTTCGGTCGATGTAGCGGAGAAGGGTGAATATGACAGCTTCACTCTGAACCATGGCGGTCGTCTTGCCCGTCATGAAGCCGTCGTGACGCTGGGCGCACCTCACGCCATGGCGCATGTGAATGGCGTGCAGATCGTCGACGGCCAGCGCCTGAATGACCTGACCTCCATGATCCATCATGCCGCTCCTGATGGCAGTTCGCGCCAGACCGTCAAGACGGTGCTGTCCGACGCCGGGCAGGGCGTTTTCCAGGGCAAGATCCTTGTCGATCGCATTGCCCAGAAAACCGACGGCTACCAGATGAATCAGGCGCTCCTGCTCTCTGAAAAGGCGCAGATCAACAGCAAGCCGGAGCTGGAAATCTACGCTGACGACGTCAAGTGCAGCCATGGTGCCACTGTCGGTGCGCTTGATGACGAGCAGCTTTTCTATCTGCGCTCCCGTGGTATTCCGGAGGTTGCTGCGCGTGACATTCTGGTTCGTGCCTTTCTGATCGATGCGCTGGATCTCGTGGCCGACGAAGCCCTGCGTGACCTGTTGCTGCGGAGCATCATGTCATGACCGCTAGCAACAGCACGTCGGGGATAACGACGGTAGATATCCGCGCTCATTTCCCCATCCTGAACGAAACCGTTCATGGTCGGCCTCTGGTCTTTCTCGACAGCGCGGCTTCGTCCCAGAAGCCGGATGTCGTGATCGAAGCCATGCGGGACGCGGCCTATCACCAGTATGCCAATATCCATCGCGGTCTCCACTGGATGAGTGAGCGCACGACGGAAGCCTATGAGCGGGCCCGTCATGACGTAGCCCGTCTTCTGAATGCGCCCGATCATCGGGAAATTGTCTTCACCCGTAACAGCACCGAGGCCATCAACCTCGTGGCGCATAGTTTCGGCAGCATGCTGAAGCCGGGGCAGGCGGTCCTGATTTCCGAGCTTGAGCACCACGCCAATATCGTGCCCTGGCTCATGCTGCGGGATCGCGCCGGCATCGAACTGCGCGTCGCTTCCATCAATGACGCTGGCGATATTGATCTGGATGCTTACGAAGCCCTCCTGTCGGACGGTAAAGTGGCGCTTGTTGCCGTCACGCACATGTCCAATGTGCTGGGAACGATCACTCCGGCCAAAAAGCTGACGGACATTGCCCACGCTTATGGCGCGCGCATCCTGCTGGATGGCTCTCAGTCAGTCGTGCATCGCAAAATCGACGTGCAAGCCCTGGGGGCAGATTTCTTCACCTTCACCGGGCACAAGCTCTACGGCCCCACTGGGATCGGTGTGCTCTGGGGCAGGATGGAACTGCTGGACATCATGCCGCCTTTCATGGGCGGCGGTGACATGATCCAGAACGTCTCTTTCGAGCGCGCCACCTGGGCGCATGTTCCCCACAAGTTCGAGGCCGGAACGCCCGCCATTCTGGAAACGATCGGTCTGGGTGCTGCCGTTCGCTTTGTGGAAGAGATCGGCTATGACGCCATTTCCCGCCATGAGGCCGAACTGACGTCCTATGCGCTTGAAAAGATGCGTGGCATCAACAGCCTGCGCATCCTTGGCGAGCCTGAAGAGCGGGGGGGCGTGATCTCTTTCGTCATGGATGGTGCGCATCCGCATGATCTTGCAACACTGCTCGATCAGCTTGGAATTGCCATTCGTGCCGGGCAGCATTGTGCCGAACCTCTGGTGCGTCGCCTCGGCGTTCATGCCACCGCTCGCGCCAGTTTCGGTATCTACACCACGACTGAAGAGATTGATGCGCTGATCGAAGGCCTTGAACGGGCCCGGATGATGCTCACATGAGTGAAGCCATGACCGATATCGATATCACCCCCAGTGAAGACACAGCCACCGCTCCGGCGGCGGGAACAGCGCCTGATCAGGAAGCGATCATCGCGGCGATCGCGACGGTGTATGACCCGGAGATCCCGGTCAACATCTACGAACTCGGCCTGATCTACGCGATCGACCTGCATGATGATGGCCGCGTCCATATCGAGATGACCCTGACCGCGCCCAACTGTCCCAGCGCACAGGAACTGCCGGAAATGGTACGCGACGCCGTCTCCCATGTTCCGGGCGTCACTCAGGCCACGGTTGAAATCGTGTGGGATCCGCCTTGGGACATGAGCCGCATGAGCGACGACGCCCGTCTTGCCCTCAACATGTTCTGATCCGGAAAGAACCATCATGTCCGACGTCGCAACGCGCCGCCCGCTGCCCGCTCTCATGACCCTGTCCGATCAGGCTGCCAAACGTCTGAAGGCCCTCTACGCAGGCTCCCATCAGGGTCAGCTTCTGCGCATCAGCGTGGGAACCCGCGGATGTTCTGGTCTGTCCTACGAAATGAATTTCGTGACAGCGCCAGAGCCAACCGATGAGCGCGTCGAGGACCAGGGCGTTACCCTTCTGGTGGACCGCAAGGCCACCCTGTTCCTGACCGGTACTGTTATGGATTACGAGGTCAAGGACCTCGAATCCGGTTTTACATTCAGGAATCCGAACGAGAAAGGTCGCTGCGGCTGCGGCGAGAGTTTTCACGTCTGATCCGCTTCACGTCACGTGACAGCACGACCACGGCTTCGACTTCCGTGGACCACAGGAACTGGTCCACGATCGTTAGGCCAATGACGGAGAAGCCTGCGTTCCACAGAGCCTTGCCGTCTTTTTCAAGCGCGGCGGGGTTGCAACTCACATAAACGATGTCCGGCACGGCCGACTTTGCCAGAGGCACGGTCTGCGCGCCGGCACCCGCGTAAGGCGGATCGAGAACCACGGCCCGCGTCGATTTCAGATCATGCGGTAGAAGCGGCTGCCGCCCCAGATCCCGATGAAATCCATCGACGCGACGTCCACCGGCCGCGGCTTTCAGGCAGTTCGCGGCCGCCAGATTGCCTTCATAGGCCATGACGCGGCCTTTTTCAGACATGGGGAATGTCAACGTGCCACAACCAGCAAACAGTTCTACCGTCACGTCCTTTTTGTTGAGTGACGGCAATCCGTTCACAACAGCCGTGACAATGGCTTTTTCCGCATCGGCCGTGGCCTGAAGGAACGCGGAAGGCGGTGGCGAGACGACTACACCGCCAAAGTCTTCCCGGACTGCTCCGGACTGGGCGACCGTCTCAATGCCCAGATCTTTCGGATCCTGCCAGGAAATCCGCGACAGATCGTGCTCGCGGGCAAAGGCTGCCAGCTTGATTCGATCCGCACTCGTCAGCGGAGCAGGGGTCTGAAGAGTCAGGTCTGGCCCACTATCGAGCAGGTTGACCATCAGGCTCCCGCGTCCCGTCAGCGCTCCCAGACTGCCCAGAACGTCACGCAAAGGCGCGAGAAGTCCGAAAATCGCAGGGTGCAGGACGTGACATTCCGTCATATCCACGGGATCGCCATTGCGGCGATGCAGCCCAATGATCACGCCACCCGGCACGCGCTGGACAGCAAAATCCATGCGGCGCCGGGTTTTCGGCATTGTCTGGAACATCCGCGCACGCGGCAGGTCCGTGAAACCCGCTGCGGTGAGGGCCTGTATGACGCGCTGCGCTTTCCAGTCCAGCAGGGCCGGGAGGGAAAGATGCTGCAGAGCGCAGCCGCCGCATTCGCCAAACAGGTCGCACGGGGGTGTTACGCGGTCGGGCGAGACGTGAATGATGTCAACGAGTTCGGGGTGACCGGGAGCAAGGCGGACCCGGACGTCTTCCCCGGGCAGAGTGTCCGGGATGAAAATGCTCTGGCCATCAAGATGCGCAACGCCGTCGCCTGCCGCACCCAGTCCTTCAATCCGGAGTTCTGCAACTCCGGTCAGGGTATCATTCATTACCGTAATGGCGCCCGTCATGCTGGACAGGGGCAGCAGGATCGGTGCTACCGGAAACCGTCACTTTCCTGCGGCGCGGGACCAGCATGAAAGCGGGGGTATCGCCCCCAAAGCCTGTCTTTGGACCATCGTTTTCGAAAGCGGGAGCCAGTTCAACCGAGCGGTGGCTGACAGGATCCTCGATCACCGCGACAGACGGGGTAGAAGCAGGGACCGAAGCGTCCTGCTGAACGATCTCGTTGTCTTCACGGTCACCACGATTACGCTTGCGGCCGCCACGACGGCGCTTGCGTCCCCGCTGCTCGCCTTCCTCTGCAGTTTCTTGTGGTACAGGTGCGGCCACAGTCTCAGCCGGGCGGCGTTCACCCTCTTCCGGAGCCCAGTCCACAGTCGTGATACCTTCGAGATCCGGACGCGCAATCACCTTGCCTGTCAGCGTCTCGATGGCTTCAAGAAGCCTGCGATCACGCGGCGTTGCCAGACTGAAGGCGTGGCCTTCCTTGCCTGCACGTCCGGTACGACCGATGCGGTGGACATAATCTTCCGCATTGAACGGAAGATCGTAATTGAAAACGTGCGACAGGCCGCCAATATCGATGCCGCGCGCAGCGACATCCGAGCAGACAAGGAACTTCAGTTCCCCGGAGCGGAAACGCTCCAGCGTCGAGAAACGCAGCGACTGAGCCAGATCTCCATGCAGATGCCCGGCTTCGATCCCATGCTTCGTCAGATACTGCTGGATCATGTCCACATCGCGCTTGCGATTACAGAACACGATTGCGCTCTGGACGTTCTCACGACGCAGCAGCTTCTTGAGCGTGCGGCGCTTCTCGTCCTCCGGCACGATGACGAGGGCTTCCTCGATGGTCGTGGCGACGGAAGACTGACGCGAAACCGTGATTTCCACCGGGTGCCTGAGGAAGGCATCGGCCAGGCGACGGATTTCCGGCGCCATCGTGGCGGAGAAAAACAGTGTCTGACGATGGGCCGGCAGCAGTCCCACGATTTTCTCGATATCGGGGATGAAGCCCATGTCCAGCATGCGATCGGCTTCGTCAATCACAAGCGTGCTGGTCTGCGTCAGCAGCAGGCCGCCGCGTCCGAACAGATCAAGCAGGCGGCCCGGAGTCGCAATCAGCACATCCACACCACGGTTCAGCACATCGCGCTGTTCGGCCATGCTCTCGCCGCCGATCAGCAGGGCATGGGTGAGGCGCAGATACTTGCCGTAAAGCTTGAAGTTTTCGGCAACCTGCAGAGCCAGTTCCCGCGTCGGCTCCAGGATCAGCGAACGCGGCATCCGTGCGCGTGCCCGGGAGCCTGCCAGTTTCTGCAGCATAGGCAGCGTGAAGGACGCCGTCTTGCCGGTTCCCGTCTGGGCGACACCCAGAACATCGTGTCCCTTCAGGACCTCGGGAATCGCCTGTGCCTGAATGGGAGTGGGGTGTTCGTAACCCAGTTCCTGAATGGCCTGCATGATGGGCTCGCCCAGTCCCAGATCAGCAAAGCGCGGCCTGTCCGAAACCTCTTCGGCGACGATCAGGGTTTCGATGGCGGCAGGAGCAGCCACGATTTCCTCAACAGCAACCGGAGTTTCCGCAACAGATTTGGTACGCCGACGACGGGCCGGAGCCTTTTCGGTCTTCACCGGCTCAGCCTGAACGGTGGTCTTCTCTTCAGCGACGGGTGTAGCCGATTCCTTGAGGGGCGTTGCGGCCTTGCGACGGGCCGGACGCGCCGTCTTTTCCACGGGCGCTTCCACAGGAAGCCCGGCAGCAGCGACATCTGCCTTGCGGGGACGGCCACGACGGCGTGGTGCCACGGGAGTCTCTTCAGACGGAACTTCCGCAGCGGGCTGTTCTGCGACCGGAGTCTTGCGGGGACGGCCACGACGTTTGGGAGCCGTCTCGGCAACGGCGGTCACATCTGCCTCTGCTACAGCCTTGGTGGAACGCCGACGACGCGGAGCGGGAGCGGCCTCAATGGTTTCGATGGCAGTTTCCGGTTCCGTAACGGTCTTTCTGCGTCCCCGCTTGGGCTTTGCGGCAGGCGCTTCGGCTTCAGCGACAGGCTCAGCCGCAGGGGACACCGTCTTGCGAGAGCGGCGCACGGCGGCTTTCACCACACCCGTCTCTTCCGTAGCGGACGGCGTAGTTCTGGTGCGTCGGGCACGCGGAGCCTTGGCTGCAGGAGCTTCCTCTGCCGGAGGAATTTCACCGGTATCCGCAATGTTTGGGGAAATTTCGGCTGCAACGGTACGCGAAGCGGGAGGGCGTCCGCGTCTGGAGGGGGCAGTCGTACGGGGCTTGGAAGGACCGGAGGTCGTTTTCGCGCTCAAATGACTCTCGAGACTCTCGTTGACGGTGTGCACCTGAACAGGTGTGGACCGGAGTTGAGGGCGGGATAATTACCCGCAGCTATAACTGGTGCGTTATCGATAAATGGCAGGAATGGCAAGCGATACGGCCTGAAAAGCGCCGTATCGCATACGATTTCAGATGCCGCGTGCCATTGCGGCGACAAGAATGGTCAGTACACCTAGTCCCGCCATCATGGCTGTCCGGCTACGCAGCGTGTCAAACAGGGCTGGCTGAGGACGCATGGCGCGTCTCGCCCGGCGGAACGGTCCCTGAACGGTCAGGATGAAAACCACGGCCATGACAAGGCCCAGAAGCTGCATCGCATTGACGGGCCAGGGTACGGCAGCAAACCCGCCTTCATGAAAAACGAGGGCCCAGCCACTCAGCAGCGAGAACGGCACGACCTGATAGAGACCGCGGAAAAAACGCGTGTATCCCTGAAGCAGGACGGAGTTGCGTGGTCCCGGATCCAGCAGTCCGACCGTGGAGCGGACAACGAGCGTCGAATAGATTGATCCGCCGACCCAGTATGTCATGCACAGCACATGAATTGCGAGCACGAGGCTCCAGATGATCGATCCTGTCATTGATCCTCGTCATGGTTGCAAAGGGGAAAAGAGGGGAAGAACATTCCCGAAGCATTTCCCTGAATACCCGACGCAGCCCCCTCAGCGCCAGAGGGAACCCGCCAGAGGCAGTCCGACAGAGGCAACGCACAAGCCGGTCATGCTTTCTGTCATAAGACATAGCAGGAGAACGTCCCGATATGCCCAGTCATCCTTTCGCATTGCTCCTCCCTGAGGAAAGTGATCGCATGGACCGTGCCGCCGCGGCCATTCTTCCCTCCACCCGCCTCATGGAAAATGCCGGCTGGGCTGTTGCGCGCGTCATCCGCAACCGCTTCTCGCCCTGTCGTGTTACGGTCGCCTGTGGGCCCGGAAATAACGGGGGGGACGGCTATGTCGTCGCCTGCAATCTGGCGCAATGGGGATGGTCGGTTCGCATCGCCGCTCTGGCGCCTCCAAAATCCGGTACCCCTGCTGCCGAAATGGCGGCCCGATGGACCGGGCCCACCGTCCCGTTTGCGGCGGAGGAAGTAGCGAATGCCGATCTGGTGGTGGACGCCGTGTTCGGCTCCGGGCTGAAGCGTCCCGTCAGCGATGATGTCGCGTCAGTTCTTGCTGCTGCCCGTCAGGTTGTTGCAATCGACATGCCCAGCGGTGTCGCGGGGGCTTCGGGCGAAGTCCTCGGCAAGGCCCGTGACTGCGTTCTCACCGTTACTTTCGTCCGTCCGCGTCCTGGCCACGTCCTGCAACCCGGTTCTGATCTGTGTGGTGAGGTGATCTGTGTGGATATCGGCATGCCCGAACAGGTCTGGGAGGGCATCGCGCCTGTCGTGCAGCACAACCAGCCCGGTCTGTGGACTCTGCCGGTCTCTGGTGACGGTGACTACAAATACCGCCGAGGCGTCGTCAGTCTGTGTGGTGGCACTGAAATGCCCGGCGCTACCCGGCTGTCGGCCCGGGGCGCCCGACGCAGCGGTGCGGGGCTCGTCCGGATCTCGGCAGGTGAGGGGGCTCCGGCCTATCGACTCGGAGACCCAGGCCTGATCGTGGACGATGCTCCGCTGTCCGAACTGCTGGAAGATGCGCGACGCAGGGTCTGGATCTGCGGCCCCGGTCTCACGGAAGACGAAGTTGCAAAAACTCTCCCACAGCTTCTGAAATCCGGTCGGATCGTACTTGCGGATGCCGGGGCGCTCACATGGGGCGCGCAGGATCTTTCCCGCCTGAAAGGTGTCGCGGTCATCACGCCTCATGTCGGAGAGTTCCGCAGACTCTTCGGTCCGGTGGAAGGCAATCGTCTGGATGCTGCGCTTGCGGCTGCAAAACGCATGGATGCGGTGGTTGTCATGAAAGGCCCCGATACGATCATCGCTGCTCCGGACGGTCGGCTCGCCATCAACACCCATGCCTCTTCTGCACTCGCGACCGCAGGTTCGGGCGATACACTGACCGGTGTGATTGCAACGCTCCTCGCTGCGGGGATGGATGTCTGGGAAGGCTGCTGCGCTGGTGTCTGGCTGCATGGAGAAGCCGGAATCCAGGCTGGAAAAACTCATGGTGGCTGGCCGGTGGCCGAGGATCTGGACCTGCCGCTGGGCCCGGCCCGCGCCACGGCCACACGCCTTGCACGGGAGGCCGGACGCAAAAACCCCACCTGCTCCCTGTTGTGAAGTCTCGTTTCATGCGCTAAAGGCCGCGCTTCCGAGGTTCGGTAACACGAGCCTGGAAGCCGAGCGCTGCGGGCGTGGTGAAATTGGTAGACACGCCAGATTTAGGTTCTGGTGGCGCAAGTCGTGGGGGTTCAAGTCCCTCCGCCCGCACCAACCCGGCTTCCCGAGAAAGAGATTTGACTAACCTACCGACCGAGAGGATCGCCTGGCTCATGCAGGTTACGCCCACGCTCAACGAAGGACTTAAGCGCGCCTTCACCGTCGTTGTCCCGTCTGCCGACCTGCAGGCCCGTCGCGATGCACGACTCGCCGAAGTCGCCAAGACGATCAAGCTTCCTGGCTTCCGTCCGGGCAAGGTGCCGGCAACCCTCGTCAAGCAGCGTTACGGCGAGTCCGTGAACGCGGAACTGCTTGAGGAAGCCGTCAATGACGCCACCGCCAAGCTGTTCGAAGAACAGAAGATCCGCCCGGCCATGCAGCCGAAGGTCGAAGTGGTTTCCGCCATCGAAGACGGCAAGGATCTCGAATTCAAGGTTGAGACCGAAGTTCTTCCCGAAATCGAAGTCCCCGATCTGTCCGGCCTGAAGCTGACGCGCCTTGGCGCCAAGGTTGGCGAAGAGACCGTCGACAAGGCCCTGAACGACGTTGCCCGTCGCAGCCGCAAGTTCGAGACGATCGAGGAAGACCGTCCGGCCGCCCAGGGCGATATCCTGTGCGTCGATTTCGTGGGCAAGCTGGACGGCACGCCGTTCGACGGCGGCACGGCTGATGATGTGAACGTCGAAATCGGCGGGGAAGGCTTCATCCCCGGTTTCGCCGAGCAGATGCAAGGCATGAAGGCTGGCGAAGAGCGCGTCATCAACGTGACGTTCCCGGCCGATTATCAGGCTGTCGAACTGGCCGGAAAGGCCGTGACCTTCGACGTCAAGGCAAAGTCCCTGAAGAAGGCCGTTGATCCGGCCATCGACGACGAACTGGCCAAGACGATCGGTTTCGAGAACCTCGAGCAGATCCGCAAGATCATCACCGAGCAGGCTGAGGGTGAATACCAGCAGCTTTCGCGTCTGCGCATCAAGCGTGACCTGCTGGACGCCCTGTCCGAGAAGACGGACTTCGAAGCTCCGTCCAGCATGGTTGATGCCGAGTTCAACCAGATCTGGGCCCGCGTCGAAGAAGACCGCAAGGCTGGTCGTCTGGACGAGGAAGATGCCGGCAAGGACGAAGAGACCCTCAATGCTGATTACCGTCGCATCGCAGAGCGTCGCGTGAAGCTGGGTCTGCTGCTGGCTGAAATCGGCCGCAAGCAGGAAATCCAGGTCTCTCGTGAAGAACTCCTTGGTGCGATGCAGCAGGAAGCCCAGCGTTACCCGGGGCAGGAACAGATGGTTTTCGAGTTCTTCTCCAAGAACCCGCAGGCCGTTGAAGGGCTCCGTGGCCCCATCCTGGAAAACAAGGTCGTCGATTACCTGATCGAGTTGGCCGATGTCACCGACAAGGAAGTGACGCCGGAAGAACTGGCAGAAATCCCGCCTGCCGAACTCTGATCTTTCGGCGCGGGAACCAGCGGGCACTCTTCGGGGTGCCCGTTTTTTCCTGCCTGCTCCCTTTGACGGAACGGCATGCCGGGTCCATGTTAGGGATCAGAAGAAAGCCCATCGGGCATTGAGGAACAGACAGCATGGCCATTCGGGATCGTGATCCCCTCGAGGTGTTCAGCAACTCTCTGGTGCCGATGGTGGTCGAGCAGACTGCCCGCGGAGAGCGCTCTTTCGACATCTTTTCGCGTCTCCTTCAGGAGCGCATCATTTTCCTGACCGGACCCGTCTACGATCAGGTCTCGTCCCTGATCTGCGCGCAGCTTCTCTATCTGGAGAGCGTGAATCCCACCAAGGAAATCTCGTTCTATATCAACAGCCCGGGCGGTGTCGTTTCCGCTGGTCTCGCGATCTATGACACCATGCAGTACATCCGCTGCCCTGTCAGCACGGTCTGCATCGGTCAGGCGGCATCCATGGGCTCCCTGCTTCTGGCCGGTGGCGAGAAGGGGCATCGTTATGCCCTTCCGAATGCCCGCGTGATGGTTCACCAGCCCTCTGGTGGTGCACAGGGACAGGCTTCGGACATCGAGATCCAGGCCCGCGAAATCCTGATCATCCGTCAGCGGCTGAATGAGATCTATCGCGAACATACCGGCCAGACGCTGGAGCAGATCGAGCAGAAGCTCGAGCGTGACAGCTACCTCTCTGCTGGCGAAGCCCGTGAATTCGGTCTTATCGACAAGGTTGTCGAGCGTAATCCGCACGAGACCACACCCGATCCGAGCTGAGGCGTCTTTCGGGGCAGGGGAGCCCGGCGCTCCCCTTGGAACGGAAAAGCGGCATACCGATATGCCGCTTTTCGTGTCTTGGGGCATTTTGGCTCCGGGCTTGCCGAAGGCTTCGACCTCGGCCTAAAGTTAAAGTTCTTTCGCATGTCTGCTGCGTGAATGTGGTCAGGTCGTGCGCAAGGGAAAGGGAACAGTGATGAGCAACAAAACCGGCGATTCCAAAAACACCCTGTATTGCTCGTTCTGTGGGAAATCCCAGCACGAAGTCCGCAAGCTGATCGCTGGCCCCACGGTTTTCATTTGCGATGAGTGCGTCGAGCTCTGCATGGACATCATCCGTGAAGAGCATAAGACCCATCTCGTGAAGTCCCGTGACGGTGTTCCGACTCCCAAGGAAATCTGCAAGGTTCTTGACGATTACGTGATCGGTCAGTTCGAGGCCAAGCGTGCGCTCTCCGTGGCGGTTCACAACCACTACAAGCGCCTCGCCCATGCCACCAAGAGCAATGACATCGAGATCGCGAAGTCCAATATCCTGCTGATCGGTCCAACCGGCTCGGGCAAGACCCTGCTGGCTCAGACACTGGCGCGCATTCTCGATGTTCCCTTCACGATGGCGGACGCCACGACCCTGACCGAGGCCGGCTATGTCGGTGAGGACGTGGAAAACATCATTCTTAAGCTGCTTCAGTCTGCGGACTACAACGTGGACCGGGCCCAGCGCGGGATCGTCTATATTGACGAGATCGACAAGATTTCCCGCAAGTCCGACAACCCGTCCATCACGCGTGATGTCTCGGGCGAAGGCGTGCAGCAGGCCCTTCTGAAGCTCATGGAAGGTACCGTGGCCTCCGTGCCCCCGCAGGGTGGCCGCAAACATCCGCAGCAGGAGTTCCTGCAGGTCGATACGACCAACATGCTCTTCATCTGCGGTGGTGCCTTCGCTGGTCTGGACAAGATCATCTCTGCCCGTGGCAAGGGCTCCGGCATCGGTTTCGGCGCGGATGTCCGCTCTGATGATGAACGGCGTCTCGGTGCGATCCTCCAGAGTGTCGAGCCGGAAGATCTGCTGAAATTCGGTCTCATCCCGGAATTCATCGGGCGTCTGCCGGTCATCGCGGCCCTGAACGATCTGGATGAAGCAGCCCTGATCCAGATCCTGAGCAAGCCCAAGAATGCCCTGATCAAGCAGTATGGCCGTCTTTTCGAAATGGAAGGCGTCAAGCTGACCTTTACCGAAGATGCGTTGGCGGCCATTGCCAAGCGTGCCATCGAGCGCAAGACCGGTGCGCGCGGTCTGCGCTCGATCATGGAAAACATCCTCCTGGGAACGATGTTCGATCTGCCGGGCCTTGAAGGTGTCGAGGAAGTCGTCATCAACAAGGACGTGGCCGAGAACAAGGCCCAGCCGGTCTATGTCTACGGAAAAGGCAAATCCGAACCCGCTGAACAGTCTGCGTGAAAAAGGCGGCTGGCTCTTGCACAGGACCTCTCGGGTTTCGACATAACTGACTGAGGTTGTCCGAATTCATGCCGTTCAAGCATGAAAGTAATGCGATGCCGGCGCTGCAAGGCAGGTCGGTATCGCAAGATCGTCCCTCTGGAGATCAAGTGAATGACTGACGATACCAAGCCGAAAACCCGCCGCCGCACGAAGAAGACGGATGATGTAGCCGTCGTTTCCGAAAAGGCTGCCGCTGCGCCGAAGAAAGTGGCGCGCAAGCCCCGGGCTACGACGCGTAAAGCCAAGCCCGAGGCGGATGTGCCGGTGGTGCAGGAGCCTGTGCGCCATGACGTGATGGCGGTGCTTCCGCTGCGGAATATTGTCGTATTCCCGCATATGATTGTGCCGCTCTTCGTCGGGCGCGAGAAGTCTGTGAAGGCGCTGGAGACCGTGACGCGCGAAAGCAAGCAGATCCTGCTTGTCGCGCAGAAGGACGTCTCGCTGGACGACCCTTCGGTCGATGACATCTACCGGTACGGTACGGTCTCGACGATCCTGCAGTTGCTGAAGCTCCCTGACGGGACCGTGAAGGTTCTGGTCGAGGGAACGCGGCGTGTGCATATCACGCGTCTGTTCGATGTTGATGGACATTTCGAGGCTGAGATCGAGGAAATCCCAGAAGAGCCCGTTGATGCGGCTCCGGGAAGCGAGATCGAGGCGCTCAGCCGTTCGACGGTTTCTCAGTTCGAGCAGTACATCAAGCTCAACAAGAAGATCCCCCCTGAGGTGATGGTCTCGATCAACCAGATCGAGGATATTTCCAAGCTTGCGGATACGATTGCCAGCCATCTGAATCTCAAAATTTCCGAAAAGCAGGAAATTCTTGAGACCGCTTCGGCTGCACGTCGTCTGGAGCAGGTTTTCGCGCATATCGAGACGGAAATCGGCGTTCTGCAGGTCGAGAAGCGCATCCGTAACCGCGTGAAGCGGCAGATGGAGAAAACGCAGCGCGAGTATTACCTGAACGAGCAGCTCAAGGCGATCCAGAAGGAACTCGGCGAGGGTGAGGACGGCAAGGACGAAAATGCCGAGCTTGAAGAAAAAATCAACAAGACCCGTCTGAGCCGTGAGGCCAAGGAAAAGGCCCATGCCGAGCTGAAGAAGCTGCGGGGCATGAGCCCGATGTCGGCCGAAAGCACGGTTGTGCGCAATTATCTCGACTGGCTGCTGGGTATTCCCTGGAAAAAACGTTCGAAGATCACGCGCGAGTTCAAGCACGCCGAAGACGTGCTTGAGGCCGAGCACTACGGTCTGGAAAAGGTCAAGGAGCGCATCCTCGAGTATCTGGCGGTGCAGACGCGCTCGCAGAAGCTCAAGGGGCCGATCCTTTGCCTGGTCGGGCCTCCGGGTGTTGGCAAGACCTCTCTGGCACGGTCCATCGCCAAGGCGACGGGGCGGAACTACATCCGCATGTCACTGGGTGGCGTGCGCGATGAGTCCGAAATCCGGGGGCATCGGCGGACCTATATCGGCTCCATGCCGGGTAAGATCATCCAGGGCATGAAGAAGGCGCGGACGTCCAATCCGCTGTTCCTGCTCGATGAGATTGACAAGCTGGGGGCCGACTGGCGGGGCGATCCGTCTTCCGCGCTGCTGGAAGTGCTGGACCCGGAACAGAACGCCACGTTCGCCGATCATTATCTGGAAGTGGATTACGATCTGTCGGACGTGATGTTCGTCACGACCGCCAACAGCCTGAACATGCCTCAGCCGCTGTTGGACCGCATGGAGATCATCAACCTGTCCGGCTACACGGAAGATGAAAAGGTGCAGATCGCGCGCCGTCATCTTCTGGGCAAGCAGGCCGAGGCGCATAACCTGAAGCCAGAGGAATGGACTGTCACGGATGATACGATCCGCGAACTGATCCGCTCTTACACCCGCGAGGCCGGCGTTCGGAACCTTGAGCGCGAACTGGCCAAGCTCGCACGCAAGACAGTCAAGGAAATCATCACGACGGGCGTCAAGCATGTCGAGATCACGCCGGAAAACCTTGAGAAATATGCGGGCGTGCGTCGTTTCCGTCATGGCGAGACCGAGACGGAAGACATGGTTGGCGTCGTGACGGGACTTGCCTGGACACAGGTCGGTGGCGAAATCCTGACGATCGAGAGCGTGATGGTTCCGGGCAAGGGGCAGGTCAAGCAGACCGGCAAGCTCGGGGAAGTCATGCAGGAAAGCATCTCGGCCGCGCTGTCCTATGTCCGTTCGCGGGCTCAGGATTTCGGGATCCGGCCACCGCTGTTCGAGAAGCGGGATATCCATATCCATCTTCCCGAGGGCGCGACGCCGAAGGATGGTCCTTCAGCCGGTATTGCGCTTGCGACATCGCTGGTGAGCATCATGACGCAGATCCCCATCCGCAAGGATGTGGCCATGACGGGTGAGATCACCCTGCGGGGCCGTGTCCTGGAGATCGGGGGGCTCAAGGAGAAGCTGCTGGCGGCTCTGCGGGCCGGGATCAAGACGGTCCTGATTCCCAAGGACAATGAGAAGGATCTGGCGGAGGTTCCGGATAATGTCCGGCACGCGCTCAAGATCATTCCCGTGAGCCATGTGGATGAAGTGCTCAAGATTGCACTGACTCGTATGCCGGAAGCCATTGAATGGGATGAAAATGTTGATCCGATCAGTGAAATAACGGTGGATAAAGCGGCTCCGCAGGCACTTCCGCACTAACACGGACGAGCTTCTGCGATTCTAGCAGTTGACGCGGGCAAAATCCGCTTCATAGTGCGGCCGCAGATCGAACAAGGCGCCTGAGCCAGAAGGGACTCATCAGAGCCCGGCTCAGGCGCTCTAACACCAGAAAGGCACATCATGGAGAAGCCCCTCAACAAGCAGGAACTGATCGCCGCCGTTGCAGACGCTGCCGATCTTCCGAAGGCCAAGGCCAGCGAAGTTGTCGATGCGGTGTTCAGCACGATCGAAGCGACGCTTGCCAAGAAGCAGGAAGTCCGTCTCGTCGGTTTCGGCAGCTTCGTGACCGCAACGCGTAAGGCTGCCAAGGGCCGCAACCCGCGTACGGGCGAAGAGATCGATATTCCGGCTTCCACCTCGGTCCGCTTCAAGCCGGGCAAGGGTCTGAAGGACGCCGTGAGCTGAGAAAGCTCACAAAACGGTTTCGGGTGGCTTTACCGCTATCCGAAACCGTGTATATAGACCGCACACACAGTCTGAGGGCGATTAGCTCAGCGGTAGAGCGTCTCGTTTACACCGAGAGGGTCGGCGGTTCAATCCCGTCATCGCCCACCATGAAGAACACCATGCAGCCATGAGCTGGCGTTTCGAATATCATGAAACGCTCGGGTCCACTTCTGATCTGTGCAAGGCCAGAGCCGAAGCAGGTGAACCCGAACATCTGGCCATTCAGGCCTTTTCCCAGACATCAGGGCGCGGCACGCGCGGACGGAGCTGGACTGATCCGGGGGGCAATCTTGCGATCTCGCTGCTCTTCCGCCCGGCCAATCCGACAGCGTTTATTGCTGCCCTGCCATTTGTTGTCGCAATCTCCCTGTTTGAGACCGCAATTCATTTCTGTCCGACGGCAACGGGTCCATCACCTTTCATGGTGAAGTGGCCGAACGATCTGCTGCTGGATGGCCGCAAGATGGCGGGCGTGCTGATCGAGACGGGCGGCCCGCAGAATAACCCGTGGGTTGTCGTTGGAATTGGCGCCAATCTGAGGCAGGCGCCAGAGATCCCGGGCCGTCGGCTTGCGGCGCTTTCCGAAAAAACTGTTGCGCCCTCTGCGGAGGCTTTCGGGAAGGCGCTTGTGCTGCAGATCGGTCGGTGGAATGCCATTCGGGAGCAGGAAGGATTTGCGCCTGTCAGGGCCGCATGGCTTGCGCGGGCACATCCGGTCGGGTCTCCGCTTGCGGTTCAGGGGCGTGAAACCTATATTACAGGTTCGTTTTCAGGGCTTGATGCGCAGGGACGCCTGCTGCTTGCCTTGCCCAACGGTGAAACCATTCCGGTTGTAACCGGCGATATCCTGCTGGACTGAAGGACCGGACCGCAACGTGCTTCTCGTCATTGATGCCGGAAACACCAACATCGTGTTTGCTGTACACGATGGAGAGTCGTGGCTGGGACAGTGGCGAATATCGACGAATGAAGCACGGACGGCGGACGAATATGCGGCCTGGCTTCTGACGCTGTTTGACAGGCTGGGTCTGGACACGGAAGGTGTCACGCGCGCCATTATCGGGACTGTTGTGCCTGTGGCGCTCTATGAATTGCGCCGTTTCTGTCGTGAATGGCTGGATGTCGTGCCTCTTGTCGCCAATGCAAGGCTGGACTGGGGCATCGACGTTCTGGTGGATAACCCGGATGAGCTTGGGGCGGACAGGCGCCTGAATGGTCTGGCGGGACGCGAACTGTACGGAACGCCCCTGATCGTTGTCGATTTTGGAACCGCGACGACTTTCGATGTCGTGAACAGTGCGGGGCAATTCTGTGGGGGGGCGATTGCTCCGGGTGTGAACCTGTCGATTGATGCGCTGCATCGTGCGGCCGCGCGCCTGCCGCGGATGAGCATCGGTCGTCCCATCACGGCGATTGGCCGCAATACGAGCGTGGCGATGCGTTCGGGGCTGTTCTGGGGGTATGTCGGGCTCGTCGAGGGGCTGATCCGCCGCATTTCCGATGAAATGGACGCAAAGCCGACCGTCATCGCAACGGGTGGTCTGGCCCCGCTATTTTCTGAGGGAACGCCGCTTTTTGATGTGCTGGCGCCCGATCTGACGCTGGATGGCCTGCGCCTTCTGGCGGACCGCAATACGGGTCCGCCGCTTTCCTATTCCCCCGAACGCTCACAGGGCGTCGGGCAATGAATATCACTCTGATTATGTGTCATATCTGCAAGGAACAATCATGACAGAAAAACCGGACGGTCTGTCTTTCCTGCCCTTGGGCGGGACGGGCGAGATCGGCATGAATTTCAATCTCTACTGTCTGACGAAGAACGGTCACGATACCTGGCTTGCCATCGACTGCGGCATCGGGTTCTCGGGTAACGATACGCCTGAAGCCGAAGTTCTGATGCCGGACCCGACCTTTATCGCCGACCGTGCGAAGGATCTCTGCGGTCTGGTGATCACGCATGCGCATGAGGATCATCTGGGTGCGGTTGCGCATCTGTGGCCGTATCTGCGCTGCCCGGTCTACGCTACGCCGTTCGCGGCTGCCGTTCTGCGACGCAAGTTGCAGGAAGCACACCTGAACAATCAGGTGAAGATCCATGTCATCCGTCCGGGCTCGCGCTTTGACGTGGGGCCGTTCGATCTGCAGTTCGTGTCCGTGACGCATTCCGTGGCCGAGGCGCAGGCCGTGGCACTGCGGACGCCGCATGGTCTGATCGTTCATACAGGTGACTGGAAGCTGGACGAGAATCCGCTGGTGGGTCCGGTGACGGATCTGGAGACGTTCGGCAAGCTGGGCGACGAGGGCGTGCTTGCCATGGTCGGCGACAGCACGAATGTGCTCAAGCCGGGCAAGTCGGAGTCCGAAGCCGATGTGCGCAAGGGTCTGACGGAACTGATCGCGGGGCTGGAAGGCCGGATTGCCGTGACGTGCTTTGCCAGTAACGTGGCGCGCGTCGAGAGCATCGCCAAGGCGGCCCAGGCTTCCGGCCGTGTGGTCATGATCGTCGGGCGTTCGCTGCGTAATCTTGAGACGGCGGCGCGTGAGTGCGGCTATTTCAAGGACCTGCCGCCGTTCCTGACCGAGCAGGATGCGCGGGACGTGGACGATGACAGCCTGCTGATGATCATCACCGGCAGCCAGGGCGAGCCGCGTTCGGCGCTGTCGCGCATTGCTTCGGACACGCATCCGAACATCGCCCTCGGTGAGGGGGATACCGTGATCTACAGTTCGCGGATGATCCCCGGCAATGAACAGGCCGTCATGGCCGTGCAGGACAATCTGTCGCGTCGCGGCGTGACTGTCCTGACGGACAAGGATGCGAAGGTCCACACGTCCGGTCATGCCACAAGCGAGGATATTCGCACGCTGTACCGGGTCGTCCGGCCGAAATACAGCATCCCGACCCATGGCGAATGGCGTCACCTGACGGCGCATGCTGCGCTGGCTCATGAGATGGGGGCTGACCCGATCCTGCTGGAAGACGGCGATATCCTGAACCTGTCCCCGGGTGAAGTGAAGGTCGTGGATACGGCGCCGACTGGGCGTCTTGCACTGGATGGTGGCCGTCTGCTGCCAATGACGGGCGGTGTTCTCGCAGCCCGTCGCAAGATGCTGTTCAACGGCATCGTGCTGGCAAGCTTCGCGGTTGATGACGAAGGCTATGTCATCGGCGAGCCGAAGATCAGCGCGCCGGGTCTGCTCGAATCTGACGATCCCGAAAGCATCCGGATCCAGGAAGAATTTGCGGACTCCATCGACCAGATTCCGGATGAACTGCGTCAGGACGATGCGGCTTTCCGTGATGCGGCCAAGACGGCCCTGCGCCGTGCTCTGGGGCGCAAGCTTCAGAAGCGTCCGCTCGTTGATGTCCATCTGCTGCGCGTCTGAGAGAAATACATATGCGTTTGACGAAAGCCTTCCAGCCGACGCTGAAGGAAGTTCCGGCCGAGGCGCAGATTGCGTCTCATCGCCTGATGCTGCGGGCTGGCCTTGTGCGCCAGACCGCTTCGGGCATCTATGCCTGGCTGCCGGCCGGGCTGCGGGTTCTGCGCAATATCGAGCAGATCGTGCGCGAAGAACAGGACGCCATCGGGGCGCAGGAAGTCCTGATGCCGACGCTTCAGTCGGCCGAATTGTGGCGCCGGTCGGGGCGCTATGATGCCTACGGTCCGGAAATGCTGCGGATTCAGGACCGGCATGGCCGCGACCTGCTGTACGGGCCGACGAACGAGGAAATGATCACGGATATCTTCGGATCGTCCGTGAAGTCCTACAAGGAGCTGCCCAAGGCGCTCTATCACATCCAGTGGAAGTTCCGTGACGAGGTTCGCCCCCGTTTCGGTGTGATGCGTGGACGTGAGTTCCTGATGAAGGACGCTTACTCTTTCGATGCGTCCTATGAAGGTGCCGTCGCCAGCTATCGCCGGATGATGCTGTCCTATCTGCGTATTTTCCAGCGTCTGGGCGTGCGGGCTGTGCCCATGGTGGCCGATACCGGGCCGATTGGCGGAGATCTGAGCCACGAGTTCCTGGTTCTGGCCCCCACGGGTGAAAGCGGCGTGTTCTTCGATGCCGCACTTGAAGAGCAGGACTGGCTGAGCCGCCCGGTCGATTGTGACGACGCTGAAAGCCTCGCCACGTTCTTCTCAACCGTAACCGATCATTATGCGGCGACGGACGAAAAGCACGACGAGGCTGAATGGGCCAAGGTCCCGGACGAGCGCAAGCGCGAAGGCCGTGGCATTGAGGTCGGCCACATCTTCTATTTCGGGACGAAATACACGGCGTCCATGGGGATTGAAGTGAGTGGTCCGGACGGTGCGCCGTTCCATCCGCACATGGGGTCTTATGGCGTTGGCGTGTCGCGTCTGGTCGGTGCGATCATTGAGGCGTCGCACGATGACGCAGGTATTATTTGGCCTGCATCGGTCGCGCCCTATCGCGCCGCGATCCTGAACCTGCGTCAGGGTGATGAAGCCTGTGATGCGATCTGTGACCGCATCTACGGCACCGATCCCGAGAACCTGCTGTATGATGACCGTGCCGAGCGTGCCGGCGTGAAGTTCAACGATGCGGATCTGATGGGGCATCCCTGGCAGATCATCGTTGGACCCCGTGGCGCCAAGGAAGGCAAGGTCGAGCTCAAGCAGCGCGCCACGGGCGAGCGGTTCGAGCTGTCGGTCGAGGAAGCTCTGGCGAAAATCGGAGCAGCCTGATGTTCGGCCGCTTCGAGCGCATGGTGGCGGGACGGTATCTCCGCGCCCGCCGTGGCGAACGTTTCGCCTCGATCATTGCCATTTTTTCCCTGATCGGGATTGCGCTTGGAGTGGCGACGCTCATCATCGTCATGTCGGTGATGAACGGGTTCAAGGCCGATCTGATGGGGCGGATCCTGGGGCTGCACGGTGATCTGACCGTATATGGCTACGGGCGTCCCATTGAGGCTTACGAAAACGACGTCGCGGCGATCCGGCAGGTTCCGGGCGTGCGGTCCGTCATTCCCATGGCGCAGGGCACTGTGCTGGTGGAGGCAGGGCGTTTTTCGTCTGGTGCAGAAATGCAGGGCGTGTCTCAGCAGTCGCTCCGGGACTGGACGGCGCTTAGCAGTGGAATCATCGCGGGAAGTCTGAATGACTTTACCGGTGATAATGCAGTTGCCATCGGGACGACGATGGCAGACCGGGCCGGGCTGACGATCGGCTCTCCGATCACGCTGCTGTCTCCGGACGGGCAGGCCACGCCGTTCGGAACGATGCCGCGAGTGAAAACCTATCATGTCGCGATCATTTTTGATGCCAACTGGAACGACTACAATTCCAGCATTGTCCTGATGCCGCTGCCTGCAGCGCAGAAATTTCTGATGCTCGGGACGTCCGCTGTTTCGCTCATTCAGGTTTCGACGGTCGACCCGTCCAATGTGCAGCCAACACGCAAGGCGATTGCCGCACGTCTGGAAGATCCACGTCTGCGGGTGCTGGACTGGACGCAGAGCGCGAACGGTTTTCTGGATGCTGTGACGGTTGAGCAGAACGTCATGTTCCTGATCCTGACGCTGATCATTCTTGTGGCGGCGTTCAACGTGATTTCGTCGCTCATCATGATGGTGAAGGACAAGACACGTGACATCGCCGTGTTGCGGACGCTGGGCGCGAGCCGGGGGGCGATCATGCGGATTTTCCTCATGTGCGGTGCCTCGGTCGGGGTTGTCGGGACTGTGGCGGGCGCGGCGCTGGGGATTGCGTTTGCCCTGAACATCGAGCGGATCCGCCAGTGGCTGCAGTCGCTCACGGGGACGAACCTGTTCAATCCGGAAGTCTATTTTCTGGAGCGGCTGCCGGCGAAGCTGGTCTGGTCGCAGGTGTGGGAAGTGATCGGGATGTCGCTGATCCTGTCGCTTCTGGCGACGCTGTATCCGTCCTGGCGGGCGGCCAGAACTGATCCAATCGAGGCGCTGCGTCATGAGTGAAGTGTCAACAGGTGCGAGCGCCCTGCGCCTTGAAGGGCTGACACGGCGTTTTCGGTCGGGCGAAGAGACGCTGGAAATCCTGAGTGGTGCGGAGTTTGAGCTTCGGGGCGGGGAAATTGTCGCGCTGGTGGCGCCGAGTGGAACCGGGAAATCCACGCTTCTGCATCTGGCGGGCCTGCTGGAAGCGCCTTCGGAAGGCACCGTCTTTGTAGCGGATCGCCCGGCCAGCGGCTTGAGCGACACCATCCGGACGGCAATCCGGCGCGATCAGATCGGATTCGTGTACCAGTTTCATCATCTGCTGGGTGAGTTCACGGCGTGCGAAAACGTCATGCTGCCTCAGCTCATCGCTGGCGTGGCGCCACGCAAGGCGCGGGAGCGCGCACGGGATCTGCTCGGACGCTTCGGCCTGTCACACCGCCTTGATTCGCTGCCAGGGCGCCTGTCGGGTGGCGAGCAGCAGCGGACGGCGATTGCGAGGGCACTCGCCAATCAGCCAAAGCTGCTTCTTGCAGACGAGCCGACAGGCAATCTGGATATCGGAACGGCGGATCATGTGTTTGGCGAGCTTCTGCGCGTCGTGCGGGAAGAGGGCGCGGCAGCGCTGATTGCCACGCATAATGATGAACTGGCCTCCCGCATGGACCGGACCGTAACATTGCGGGATGGGAAGCTGGTGCCGTTCTGAGGGGATGAATCGGAGCAGGGGGGGTATCAAAATACTCTGCATCGGATGCGTGTCCCTGATAGAATAGGGGTATGTCACATGCCGATTTTGTTCATCTCAGAAATCATTCTGCCTACTCCCTGAGCCAGGGGGCAATCCGGATTCCGGAGCTTGTCAGTCTGGCGGCCAAGAACGGGATGCCAGCCGTTGCGCTGACGGATAGCGGCAATCTTTTCGGTGCGCTCGAGTTCTCGCTTTACTGTCGCAATAATGGCGTGCAGCCCATCGTGGGCTGTCAGATTTCCCTGCCGCCGCGTTCGACAAAGCCGGGTGCGATGTCCGAGCCTCTGGTGATTCTGGCGCGAAACGAGGAAGGCTTGGCCAATCTTCAGATCCTGTCATCCGAGGGATTTCTGAATGGCGATCCGGCCGATCCTTCCATAGCGGTCGATTTTCTGTGTCAGCATGCGGCAGGACTGTTTCTGCTGACGGGAGGCAATCGCGGGCCGATCAATAAATTGATCCTTGAAGAACAGAAGGCTGAGGCGCAGGCGCTGCTGACGCGGCTGGAAGAGGCATTCCGGGGGAACATTGCGGTTGAACTGAACCGGCTGGGCGAGGCCGGGGAGCGGGAGGTTGAAAGCATTCTGGTCCCGATGGCGGATCAGATGGACATTCCGCTGGTGGCAACCAATGAGTGCTTCTTTCCAAAGCCGGAAATGCATGAAGCCCATGATGCACTGCTGTGTATCGCGCAGGGCCGGACCATTGCGGAAGAGGATCGCTGGCATGTATCGCCGCAGGCCTGGTTCAAGACACCGGCCGAGATGCGGGCCGTTTTTCATGATCTGCCGGAAGCCTGTGACAATACGCTGATCATCGCGCAGAAATGTGCCGTGGCAGCCTGCACACGCAAACCACTCCTGCCGATCTGCCCCAAGGTCCGGGAAGGTTCGACGGAGGAAGAGACCCTTCGGGCGATGGCCTGGGAAGGGCTGGAAAAACGTCTTGAGGCGATGAATGCGGATGAGGAAAAGCGGACGCTGTATTCCGAGCGCCTGCAGGTCGAACTCGACATCATCGCGCGGATGGGTTTCCCGGGCTATTTCCTGATCGTTGCCGACTTCATCCAGTGGGCAAAGGCGCATGACATTCCGGTCGGGCCGGGGCGTGGGTCAGGCGCAGGATCTCTGGTGGCCTATGCCCTGACGATTACGGACATTGATCCCATCCCGTTCGGACTTCTGTTCGAGCGATTCCTGAATCCCGAGCGTGTGTCCATGCCGGATTTCGATATCGATTTCTGTCAGGACCGTCGCGATGAGGTGATCCGGTACGTGCGCGAAGAGTACGGCGGGAGCCGGGTAGCGCAGATCATCACCTTCGGAAAGCTCCAGGCCAAGGCTGCTGTACGTGATGTCGGGCGTGTGCTGGGGCTGCCTTATGGCATGGTCAACCGCGTTGCCGAACTGATCCCGAACAATCCCGCAAAACCCGTCTCGCTGTCTGACGCGATTGATGGTGAGCCGCGGCTTCAGGAAATGCGGGACAGTGATGAGTCGCTCAAGCGACTCATGGAAATCGCGTTGCAGCTCGAAGGCCTGTACCGTCACGCCTCCACTCATGCCGCGGGTGTGGTGATCGGTGATCGCGAACTGGTGGAACTGGTGCCGCTGTATCGCGATCCGAAGAGCGACATGCTCGTCACGCAGTACAACATGAAATATGTCGAACAGGCCGGGCTGGTGAAGTTCGACTTTCTTGGCCTGACGACGCTCACCATTCTCAAGCGTGGTCTGGATTTCCTTAAAGAACAAGGAATTACAGTCGATCTCTCACGTATACCTCTGGACGATGAAAAGACGTTCGAGATGCTGGCCAAGGGCGATACCGCCGGTGTGTTCCAGTTCGAAGGTGCAGGCATGCGGGACATGCTCAAGCAGATGGCAGCCAGTCGCCTTGAGGATCTGATTGCGGGTGTGTCGCTGTATCGCCCGGGGCCGATGGCGAATATTCCGGATTACTGCCGGCGCAAGCATGGCGAGCCCTGGGAGCCACCGCACGAGGAAATCCGCGATATTCTTGAAGAGACCTACGGCATCATGGTCTATCAGGAACAGGTCATGCAGATTGCCCAGAAGATGGCGGGCTACAGTCTGGGTGGCGCGGATCTGCTGCGGCGTGCAATGGGCAAGAAGATTGCCGCTGAAATGGAGAAGCAGCGCGCGATCTTTACCGAAGGGGCGACGGCGCGCGGTATCCCGCAGGAAAAAGCGGTTGAAGTCTTTGATCTTATGGCTCGTTTTGCGGATTACGGCTTTAACAAGTCGCATGCTGCTGCCTATGCGCTGGTGTCCTATCAGACTGCATGGATGAAGGCGAACCATCCGGTGGCCTTCCTCGCCGGTTGCATGTCTCTGGCCCGGGAAAAGACGGACAAGCTGGCGGCTCTGTGCCAGGAAGCGCGTCGTATGAAGATTTCCGTGTTACCTGTTGATATCAATAGATCTATGGCAGATTTTTCTATTGAGACGCTGGAGGATGGGCGTCAGGGGATCCGCTATGCGCTTTCGGCCATCAAGCGCGTGGGCGCTGCGGCGATGGAGAGTGTTGTCGCATCGCGCGGAGATCGCCCGTTTCAGGATCTGACGGATTTTGCTGAACGGTGTGATCCGAAGAGCCTGAACAAGATCCAGCTTGAAAGTCTTGCAAAAGCAGGAGCTTTCGACAGTCTCCTCAAGGAACGACATATCGTTTTCTCAAGCGCCGATATCCTGTTGCGCCGCGCGCAGGCACGGGCGCAGGAACAGCAGATGGGTCAGGCTGGCTTGTTTGGAGGCGTGGGACAGGAACGCGAGATCCTGCGGTTGAACGAGGGGCGTCCCTGGCCGGATTTCGAGCGGCTTTCGCTGGAAGCGTCCGCCATCGGGTTCCATATGAGTGCGCATCCGCTGGACGCTTATCGGAGTGTATTGCGACGGCTGGGTGTCACGCCGTCCAACGCGCTTGAAAATGCTGCAAAAACAGGGACAACCCGCGTCAAGATCGCAGGCTGTGTCGTGGATCGGAAAGAGCGTCCGACCCGGACGGGCAAGAAGATGGCCTGGGTCAATCTGTCGGATAGTGGTGGCGGATGTGAGGTTACACTGTTTTCTGAGACGCTGACATCCTGCCGGGACCTGCTGGTGGCAGGACAGGCCATCCTGGTGAATGCGGAACTCAAGGTGGACGGGGATGCGCTGCGGATTACGGCGCAGAGTGTCATGGATCTGGAGGTCGCGGCCGCTGCCGAGCGTTCGGAACTCCGGGTCTGGCTGAAGGAGGATGCGCTTCTGCCGGATCTGTCTGCTCTGCTGGAAGAAGTTCAGGGCGGATTCGGGCGGATAAAACTGTTGCCGTCGGTAGAAGAGACACGGGATGTGGAGATTTCCATTCCCGGGGTTTATCGGGTGACGCCCCGGCTTGCCGAGCGGTTGCGAACCCTGCGGGGTGTCGAAAAGGCGGAGCAGGTCTGAGGGCTGGTAACGGATCTGGTCGCGCATAATGTGAAAATCCGCTGACAGGTCTTGCGTTTCAGGGTGTTTTCCGCCATATCGCGACCGTTCTTCTTCGGAGATTTCTTCGATGAAGGGCAATCCGCACGCATGGCTCTCGGGTTTTCTGGTGTCCTGATTTCAGGACGTTGCCATGCGGAGGTTCAACCAGACGCAAGGAATTCTGAATCATGGCAATGCCTGATTTCACCATGCGCCAGCTCCTTGAAGCCGGCGTTCATTTCGGTCACCACACCCGTCGCTGGAACCCGGCCATGGCGCCGTACCTGTTCGGTGTGCGTAACCAGGTCCACATTATCGACCTGCAGCAGACGGTTCCGATGCTGGACCGCGCCCTGAAGGTTGTCCGTGACACGGTCGCCAATGGCGGTCGCGTCCTGTTCGTTGGCACCAAGCGCGCTGCGGCTGACCACGTTGCTGAAGCTGCACAGCGTTGCGGCCAGTACTACGTCAACCACCGCTGGCTCGGCGGCATGCTGACCAACTGGAAGACCATCACGGGTTCCATCAAGCGTCTGCGCCAGATCGACGAAATGCTCTCCGGTGACACGGCTGGCCTGACGAAGAAGGAAGTTCTCGACATCACGCGTGACCGCGAGAAGCTCGAGCGCTCCCTCGGCGGCATCAAGGAAATGGGTGGCCTGCCCGACCTGCTGTTCGTGATCGACACGAACAAGGAAAAGCTGGCGATCGAAGAAGCCACGAAGCTTGGCATTCCGGTCATCGGCGTTCTGGACAGCAACTCCAACCCTGCTGGCGTGACCTATCCGATCCCGGGCAACGATGACGCCATCCGTGCCATCACCCTGTATTGTGATCTGGTTTCCGGTGCGGTTCTCGACGGTATTTCCGCCGAGCTGGCTGCTTCGGGTCAGGATATCGGTGCTGCTGAGGAACTGCCGGCTGAGACGGCTGTTCTGGAAGCCGCCGCAGCTGAAGGCGCAGAAGCTCCCGCTTCCGCAGGCTGAACAGACTGCCGGGATCCGGTCATGGAAAACGGCAACTGAAACATGGCATGCGGCCGGGCGAATTCGTCCGGCCGCATGATCTTTTTTGAGGGATGAGATAAATGGCAGAAATCACAGCAGCCCTGGTCCGCGAACTGCGCGAAGCCACCGGCGCCGGCATGATGGATTGCAAGAAGGCCCTGACGGAAGCTGCCGGCGACATGGACGCCGCCATCGACTGGCTGCGCACGAAGGGTCTGTCCCAGGCTGCGAAGAAGTCCGGCCGTACGACGGCTGAGGGTCTGGTCGGTGTTGTGTCCGGCAAGAACCGCGCCGCGATGGTTGAAGTGAATGCCGAGACGGATTTCGTTGGCCGTAACGAAGCGTTCCAGGCATTCGTCGAGCAGGTTGCCCATGTTGCGCTCGAAGTCGGCGACGATCTGGACGCCATCAAGGCTGGCAAGGTTCCGTCCGGCCGTACGGTTGCTGACGAACTGACGCACCTGATTGCCACGATCGGCGAGAACATGGCCATCCGTCGCGCCAAGGTCCTGTCGGTCGAGTCTGGCGTTGTCGCAAGCTATGTCCACAGCGCTCTGCGTCCGGGTATCGGCAAGATCGGCGTTCTGGCCGCTCTGGAAGCTCCGTCCGAATCCGATGCACTGCTCACGCTGGGTCGTCAGGTTGGCATGCATGTCGCTGCGACCCGCCCGGCTGCCCTGGATGTTGCCAGCGTCGATCCGGAGGCCCTAGAGCGCGAGCGTGCCGTTCTGATCGAACAGGCCCGTGAGTCCGGCAAGCCGGAAGCCATCATCGAGAAGATGGTCGAAGGTCGTATCCGCAAGTTCTATGAAGAAGTCGTTCTTCTGGAGCAGGTGTGGGTTCTGGACGGCGAGAGCCGCGTGTCCAAGGTTGTTGAGAAGGCTGGCGCAAAGCTGGTTGGTTTCGAGCGCTTCCAGCTCGGTGAAGGCATCGAGAAGGAAGAGAGCGACTTCGCTGCTGAAGTCGCGGCTGCTGCCGGCACCAAGTAAGGTTTTCCGTTCCTGTCCTGAGCCGGGTCAGCCCGGTTCAGGTCGGAGGCGAAAGTCTGTAGAAAGGCCCCTGTACGCTCCGGCGTTCGGGGGCTTTTTGCGTTTCTGGTCATACCGGGAGGATCGATGATGGAATGGGAAGCGGCGGCGCTGGTTCTGTCGGTCCGGCCTTATGGCGAGGGCAGTGCGCTGGTTCATCTGTTCAGCGAGGAGCACGGCGTGTCGCACGGCATGGCGCGGGGCGGGGCCTCCCGTCGTCAGGCGTCGCTGTGGCAGACGGGCAATCTGGTCATGGCGCGCTGGCGGGCGCGGTTGGCGGATCAGCTTGGAACGCTGACGGCCGAGCCGGTGCAGTGTGTGGCAGCACGGATTCTGGACGCCCCGCTACAGCTTGAGATGGTGAGCAGTGCGTGCGCGCTGGTGGATGGGGCATTGCCGCAGGGTGAGGCACATCCGGAGCTCTTCATGCGGCTGGTACGTCTTCTGACGTTGATCAGCGTTGCGCCTGAGCCACCGCCCATGGGGGCGTACCTGCGCTGGGAGGCGCAGCTTCTGGCCGGGCTCGGGTACGGATTGGATCTGTCGGAATGTGCAGTGACAGGCACACGGGAAGATCTGGCCTATGTGTCGCCACGGTCAGGGCGGGCTGTAAGCCGGGAAGGCGCGGGAGAATGGCGGGACAGGCTTTTGTCTCTACCGGCCCTGATGATGGATGAAGCACAGGATGGAACACCCGCGGACTGGATGGAGGGGCTGACGCTGACGGGACATTTCCTGTCGCGCTGGGTCTTTGGCGTCCGGCACCAGCCGCTGCCCGCAGCGCGGGAGCGACTGGTGGAGTATGTGCAGCGGCTTCTGCCGGTTCCGGACGTGAAGGCTGATCCCGCTTAGTAGAACACATGGCTGGGGCCGGGGCGCAGGCCGCTGACGACATCCACGTCAGCCGTGCTTTCCCACACGGACCAGTCCCAGCCGGGATGCTGGTTGATTTCGGCCGTCATGTGCTGCTCCTGCGCGACATCGACGGAATGGCTGGCCTTGTATGCGGCATAAGCGCTTTTGTCGCCCATATAAACGCAGCCGCAGGCGATGGGATCGGCATAGAGCAGGACTGGCTGCCCGTTCTGCATGCGGTAGGTCAGGGTGTTGGGGGGCAGGAGGTTCATCATCGCCCAGCGCGCAGTCGTATCGGCAGGATGTGCCCTGAAGCCGGCCAGCGCGAACGAGACTTCCGCCTTCTGGACAGGACGATAGGGTGAACAGGCTGTCGCGCTGATGAGGAGAGCGCTGGACAGGATGGCACGCCAGTGTCTAAGTCCTGCACGAAAGAGGGGAGATGCATGGGAACGGATCTGGCTGGTCATATCGAGGATACCAAGCTCGCTGAGGCTCTGAGCGAGCGATATATTGCGTATGCGATGTCGACAATCATGTCGCGGTCCCTTCCGGACGTACGTGATGGCCTGAAGCCGGTACACCGCCGCCTCCTTTATGCGATGCAGCAGCTACGCCTTGATCCCACATCAGGGTTTAAAAAGTGTGCACGTGTCGTCGGTGATGTGATCGGTAAGTTCCATCCACATGGCGATGCCTCCGTGTATGAGGCGCTGGTGCGTCTGGCGCAGGATTTTGCGGTCCGTTATCCGCTGGTCGAGGGACAGGGCAATTTCGGCTCCATCGATGGTGATGGTGCGGCCGCCATGCGGTATACGGAAAGCCGTCTGACGGAAGTGGCGCAGGCGCTGCTCGATGGCATCCAGGATGATGCAGTCGATTTCCGGGCAACCTACGACAACGAAGATCACGAGCCCATCGTGCTGCCGGGAATGTTCCCGAATCTGCTGGCGAACGGGGCAGCCGGTATCGCTGTTGGCATGGCGACGAGTATCCCGCCCCATAACGCCGCGGAAATCTGCCGGGCGGCGAAGCTTCTGATCGAAAAGCCGGATGTGACGATCGCCGAACTGGTTGATCTGATGCCGGGTCCGGATTTCCCGACGGGCGGCACTCTGGTCGAGGAGCGGGAGTCCATCATCCGCTCTTACGAAACGGGGCGTGGCAGTTTCCGCACGCGGGCACGTTGGGACGTCGAGCAGGGGCGGTTCGGCACCTGGGTCATCATCGTCACTGAAATCCCGTATCAGGTGCAGAAATCGCGCCTGATCGAGCAGATCGCGGACCTGATGGAGCAGCGCAAGCTGCCGCTTCTGGGCGATGTGCGCGACGAAAGCACGACCGATATCCGTCTGGTGCTGGAGCCCAAGACCAAGGGCGTCGAGCCGGATGTGCTGATGGAGACACTCTTTCGCAACACGGCGCTCGAGAACCGTTTCAGCCTGAACATGAATGTTCTGGGCGGCGACCGTGTTCCGGGCGTGCTGTCGCTGAAGCAGGTTCTGCGGGCCTGGCTGGATCACGTGCATGAAGTGCTGGTGCGGCGGTCGAATCACCGTCTGGCAGCAGTGCTGCGACGGCTTGAGATTCTTGAAGGCTTCCTTGCGGTCTACCTGAACCTCGACGAAGTGATCCGGATCATCCGTGAGGAAGACGAGCCCAAGGTCAGCCTGATGGCGACGTTCAGCCTGACGGATATTCAGGCCGAAGCGGTGCTGAACATGCGACTGCGCTCGCTGCGGCGGCTTGAGGAAATGGAAATCCGACGTGAGCGGGACAAGCTTGCGGACGAGAAGAAAGCGCTTGAGACGTTGCTGGGATCGGAGCGTCGGCGCTGGACGCGGATTGGCAAGGATCTGGACGGGATCATTAAAAAATTTGGGTCCGGTCCGCTGGGTGATCGCCGGACGCTGATTGCTGAACCTCCGAAGCCTGTTGATATTTCCGCGGCGCTGGAAATTGACCGTGAGCCACTGACGGTCCTGCTGTCACGCGAGGGCTGGATCCGCGCCATGAAGGGCCATGGGCTTGATCCGCAGGGACACCGCTTCAAGGAAGGCGACGAGGGCTGGCTTTCCGTAGAGTGTCAGAGCACGGATCGTTTGTGCCTGATCTCCAGCAGCGGCAAGGCCTATACCATCAAGGCGGCCGATCTGCCGCGCGGGCGTGGGTTCGGCCAGCCGTTCCGGACTGTGGTGGAGGTGCCGCAGGAAGACCGGATCGTGACACTGTTCCCGGTTACGGACGAGGGACGCCGTCTGATCGCCTCGGCATCGGGGCGCGGCATGATCGTCTCCGAAGCGGGACTGGTGGCGGAGAAGCGGACGGGCAAGCAGGTCTTCAACGTCAAGGATGGCGATGAGGTCTTTGCCTGCATCCCGGTCGGGGGCACGCATGTGCTGACGCTGGGGCACAACAAGCGGGCGCTGATCTTCCCGATGGAGCAGGTGCCGGAAATGACGCGTGGGGGCGGTGTGGCGTTCCAGAAACTGGGTGACAGTACGCTGCGTGATATCCGGACGCTGACAGTATCCGAGGGTCTTCTGTGGCAGGAAGGGCAGCGCGTTCGGGGAACGGCGGATCTGGTAGCGCTTGAAGGACGCCGTGGGGCCGTGGGTCGGGCGGCCCCCCAATGGATGCTGCGCAAAAACTGAGGGTGGGGAAAGATGGTCCCGGCTTTTTCAGGCCGGGAGCGGTGCTGATAGCGGGATCCAGTGGCCGTCTCGGAAAACTTCGGCGGGCATGAAGGCGGCCTTGTAGGCCATCTTGGGGCTGCCGGGGACGTAATAGCCAAGATACAGGTGTTCCAGCCCCATTCTTGCCGTCTGTTCGATCAGCCACAGGATTGAAAACGTGCCCCATGAGGCCGTCAGATCGTTGACGTCATAGAACGTATAGACGGCGGACAGGCCATCCGAGAGGCGATCGACAAGACTGACGCAGACAAGGGTACCGTCCGGGCGGCGAAACTCGGCCAGGAAGGTCTCGACCGGTGTGTTGGCGATCAGATCAACGTAATCGCGCCAGCACATATGGGCCATTTCGCCGTCGGCGTGGCGGACTGCCTGATACATTTCGAACAGACGGAACTGCTCGTCGGTCGGCACGGGAGGAACCATGGCGACCTGAAGGTCCGCATGGCGGTTACGGACTTTCCTCTGGGTCCGGGTCGGTGCGAAGGTCGCGGCCGGAATGCGCATGGGCGTGCAGGCACGGCAGCCAACACAGACAGGCGCATAGGCAATGGTGTGGCTGCGGCGGAAGCCAGCCTGGGAAAGGCGGTTGTGCAGGGATACGGCTTCAGGGCCGGCAAGCTCGGTCAGGACCTTGCGCTCGGTCCGGTCGGGCAGGTAGGGGCACGGGGCCGGAGCCGTCGTGTAGAAGAGCTGTGGGCGGTGCTGCATGAGACGCTCTCCTTTTCGAAAGACTGGGCCGGAAGACGATCCTATCGCAATGACGGGGGCTGGCGCATCCTTCATCTTTGCGAAAGGATGAAGAGAGAATATCCGGGGGCGTGTGTGCCGTCTCCGGCGCAGGGAGATTTATGACGCACTGGCCCTTTTTCCATATTCTTGTGCAGGTCCTGCGCTGGATCCTTCCTCTTTTCGTGACGGTTCATGCCCTGGTGCACAAGCGTGACACGGTTTCCTGCACGGCGTGGATCGGCATCTGCTGGATCGCGCCAATGCTGGGCACGGTGCTGTATCTGATGTTCGGGATCAACCGTGTCCGGCGCCGGGCGCAGAAGATGGTCAACCGGCATCTGTGGGAGGGGCGCGATCCGCTGGCACAGTACCGTCAGACGGTGGATGGCAATCTTGCTCCGTTGTCGAAGATGCTGGGACGGCTGACGGAACGGCCGCTGATGCGGGGCAATTCGGTCACCTGCCTGCATGATGGGGACAATGCCTATCCGGTCATGCTGGAAGCAATTGGTCAGGCAAAAAAATCGATCATCCTGTGCTCGTACATTTTCCGCGATGATGAGGTGGGCCAGCGTTTTGCCGAAGCTCTGGTGGCGGCGAAGCGTCGCGGGGTCGAGGTCCGGGTGCTGGTGGACGGGATCGGGAGCGGATATTTCCGCTGCGGGATCGAGCGTCGGCTTCGGCGTGAGGGCGTGGCGTGCGCGCGGTTCATGCATTCTGTCTGGCCCTGGCGCATGCCGTTCATCAATCTGCGCAATCATCGCAAGATTCTGGTGGTGGACGGGACAGTCGGTTTCATGGGCGGCCTGAACATCGGCGAGGAGAACATGCTCCGGTTGCGGACGAAGCTGCCGGTCGCGGATACGCATTTCCGTCTTCAGGGCCCCATCGTGCATCAGCTTGCGGTGGCGTTCGCATGGGACTGGTCGTTCACGACGGGTGAGGAACTCGAAGGTGAGCGTTATCTGCCCGAGCCGTCACCGGTGGGGGATGTGCCCATGCGGATCGTGACGTCCGGGCCGGATGCGGATCTGGAGAAGATCGAATACGGGATGTTGCAGGCCTTTTCGCTGGCTCGCTCGCATATCTGGGTGATGACGCCGTATTTCCTGCCGGATGACCGGTTTTCAACCGAACTGATTCTGGCGGCGCTGCGGGGCGTGGTGATCGATATCGTCGTACCCAAAAGCAGTAACCATGCGCTGATCGACAATGCGCGGGATGCCAATCTGCGACCATTTCTGGATGCCGGCTGCCGGGTATGGATGGCCGATCCGCCGTTCAATCATTCAAAGCTGATGGTCGTGGATGATGAATGGAGCTTTGTGGGAAGTGCGAATATCGACATGCGCTCCCTGCGGCTGAACTTCGAGATCAATCTGGAAATCTACGACCGGGCCGTGGCCAAAGACCTGTCCTCATTCATGGAGACACACCGTCGCAACCGGCTGACACATCACGATCTGGACCGCCTGCCGTTCCTGATCCGGATGCGCAATTCCGCAATCAGGCTTCTGCTGCCATATCTGTAAGGCTGTTACGCGCCCAGTCGCAGCGTAACGGAGATTGGACGGTGATCGGAGCCGAAGCGTGGGAGGGCACGGGCTTCGAGCCTTGAGAGACCCCGAACGAGACAGCGGTCCAGCCTCAGGGGAACGTGGTTCAGCATCCGGTGGGTCTTTTCCTTTGGGCCCACATCCAGAAAGCCGGGAAGCAGGACAGGGCCCACGAGGTTGAAATCCCCCATGATGACGGCGCGGTGACGCATATTGGCGCTGATGCTGCGAAGCTGGCGCCGGTTCAGGATCTGGCCATGCGACAGATGGACGTTGGCCAGCGAGAAACTGCCGAAATCAATGAGCTGGGCCGTCCGTTTGACCAGAAGGCCGCGCGGCAGGCGGCAGAATGAGGGGGGCCGCGTAAAGGGCAGGCTGCTCCAGCAGGCAGTACCGTGCGGACGTCCGGGAAGCGGAATGCGGTCATAATAGCCACCCAGGATTTCGGGCAGTTCATCCACGGCTTCCTGCGCTTCCTGCATGACGACGATGTCGGGATTTTCCGCGCGGATGACGGTGAGGACATCTTCCAGCGATGCGCCTTCCCAGCGGTACAGGTTCCAGCTCAGGACTTTTAAAGAAGCTCCGGACAGAAGGGATGTCGTCATTTCGGAGGCTCCGGCAGGTAGAGGGGATTGCGTTCGCGGTGATGGGGACCGGCGGCGAATTCGCTGGTCAGGGTGTAGCCGACAGCCAGCAGCACGGGACCGAGGAAAATACCGACGCCTCCGAATGTCACGATGCCGCCGAGAACGCCGAGCACGGTCAGCAGGTAGGGGAGTTGCGCACCGCGGGCGATGAATGCCGGGCGGATGACGTGGTCGGCACCGGAGATGATGAGGATGCCGTAGATGGCAAGGAACAGGCCATGTCCGAAATGGTGGGTCATGCCCAGCCAGATGGCAGCAGGCACCCAGACCAGCGGTGCGCCAATGGGGAAGACGGCGACGAAGGCGGTGATGCCGGCCAGCAGGACGGGGGATGGCACACCCGCCAGCATGAGGCCGATTCCCGTAAGGATGCCCTGGATCAGGGCCGTGCCGAGGATGCCGTAGACTGTCCCACGGACTGTGCGACCGATGATGTTGATGAGGCGGGGCGTGGTACGGGGACCGGCAATGCGGTCGATCAGGGCCGTGATGGTGTTGCCGAGCGTATCGCCATTGAGCCAGAGGAAGAAGGCCACGAACAGCGCCATGACGAGTTCGGCGAGCCCGCCTGCGAGGCGCAGCAGGACCGTCAGGGTGACATGGGCGATCTGTCCCGCATAGGGGCGCAGGACTTCGGTCGCGAAGGCACCGACGTCATGGCTGAAATGATGCCAGGCATTCACGAGATGGGGGCCGGCCATCGGGATGCGGTTCAGCCAGGCGGGCGGTGGGTTCGCGCTGGTGACGTGCAGGATCAGGGCGTCGATTTCCGAGATCGTGGCGGGAATATCGCTGATGCCGGCGCTGGTCAGGACAGCCAGGGGAACGACAATGAACAGCGCGCTCAGGGCCATCATGGCAAGAGCGGCCAGCGCGGGACGCACATGACGGCGCATCCGGCGGTAGATCGGCCAGGTCGTGAAGGCGAGGATGGCCGCCCACATGATGGCCGAGAGGAACGGCCACAGGATGATGCCGCAGCCATAGGCGATTCCGGCCAGGATGAGGCCGAGAAGGATCCGCTCGGTCGTCATGCGGACGCGCTATCCCGATAATGGCCGGACTGGCGCCCCGGCTCGCATGACTCTGTGCGATGCGTGTTCATGGAATGCTACTTTGGCACGCTCTGGCGTCCGGCGCATCCCTCGACCTATGGTGTGGGCATGACGATCTCGCCACTTGTTGATGCCGCGACCCTGATCCCCGAGGTTGGCCGGTTCATTCCCCTTGATGCCAGCGTGCTTTTGCCGGGGCAGAAAGGCGATCCCGATGCTGCGTTCGCTGAACGCCATCTGCCTGACGCACAGCGATTCGACATTGATGTGTTTGCGGACCCCGACAGTCCGCTGCCGCATACGGTGCCGGGGGCCGCGCGGTTTGCCCGGCTGATGGGTGGGCTGGGCGTAAGTGAGGATATGCCGGTCGTGTTCTATGACGGGCGCGGGAGTGTTGGCGCGTGTCGGGGCTGGTGGCTGGCGCGACTCTTCGGGCATCGGAACGCACGGATTCTGGATGGTGGGCTTGAGGCCTGGGTGAAGGCCGGTGGTGCAGTTGAGGGCGGTGCACCTTCCGGAATCAGACCTGCGGTTTTCCGGCCCCGGCCCCGTTACGGGCTGCTCGCGGGTGCGGGCGATGTGCGTCAGGCCCTGGAGCGGACGGACGCTCTGGTGCTGGATGCCAGAAGTGCGGGCCGGTTCGCCGCGACCGTGCCGGAGCCTCGACCTGGCGTGCGTGGCGGCCACATGCCGGGTGCCCAGAGCATGGACTGGACGCGCCTTGTGGATGGGAATGGCTGTTTTCTGCCCGCACCCGAGCTGAAGCGGATTCTGGGCGCTGCAAAAGGGCGATCCGTAATCGCAAGCTGCGGCTCCGGGCTGACGGCGGCGACGATCGTGGCGGCGCTGTCGATCGCGGGATATGGCGATGCGGCTTTGTATGATGGATCCTGGGCGGAATGGGGCAGCGACCCTGACGCGCCGGTTGTGACGGGAGAAGAAGGAGCATGAGCGATCTGGAAAAGCGGGTGAGCGCAGGGTGGAGCCGGATGGGCTCCATGCTGGTGCGTGAGGGGCGTTCACATGATCTGCCGGAGACGGGAGAGTTTGTGAACGCGCCGGTCAGTCGCGGCTCGACGGTCCTGTTTCCGACGCTGGAAGCCATGAACCGGACGGATGGACGCAGTCACGCGCACAAGATGGTTTATGGGGCGATGGGTTCTCCGATCCAGCACCAGCTTGAGGAAATGCTGAGCCGGATCGAAGGCGGGACGCATACGCAGGTCGTCAATTCGGGTCTGGCGGCCTGCACGATGCCGCTTCTGGCGTTTCTGGGATGCGGGGATCATCTGCTGCTGCCCGATTCGGTTTATGGACCGACGCGCCGCTTTGCAGGCACGATGCTCCAGCGGCTGGGTGTGGTGACGACATATTACCCTCCGATGGCATCCCGCGCCGAGATCACGGCCCTTGTACGGGCGGAGACGAAGATCCTGTTCGCGGAAAGCCCGGGCAGCCATACGTTCGAGGTGCAGGACGTGCCGATGCTGGCAGAGGTGGCCCATGAGGCAGGGGCCCTGCTGCTGCTGGACAACACCTGGGGGATCGGGGTGTTCCAGCCCTTCGTCCATGGGGTGGATGTGTCGATCCAGGCGCTGACGAAATATCCCGCCGGGCATTCGGACGTCATCATGGGATCGGTCACGGTCAACGATGAAGCCCACTGGAAGACGCTGCGGGATGCCGCGATCCAGCTTGGGCAGTGTGCGGGGCCGGATGACTGCTGGCTGACACTGCGGGGGCTGCGGACGATGGGCGTGCGGCTGGCGCATCAGTCGCGTTCGGCACTGGAAATCGCGCAGTGGCTGAAAACGCGGCCCGAAGTCGCGCGGGTTCTGCATCCGGCGCTGGAAGACTGTCCGGGGCACGAGTTCTGGAAACGCGACTTTACCGGGGCCTGCGGACTGTTCGGGGTGGAGCTTCAGCCGGAAATCTCCGTTGAGGCCGCCGAGCGCATGATCGACGGGCTGAGCCTGTTCGGGATCGGCGCGTCCTGGGGCGGATATGAAAGTCTGGTTCTGCCGACAACAGGGCATATCCGGCGCGTGACGGGTGAGGGCGGTCCGACCTCCGCGACGTTCCGGCTGCATATCGGGCTTGAGGATGTTAAGGATCTGAAGACCGATCTGGCACGAGGGCTGGACAGCCTTCAGTTCTGAACCTTAACGGCGGCGGAAAGTCAGGGCTTCGGCGACATGATGGCGCTGAATGCTCTGTGTGCCTTCCAGATCGGCGATGGTGCGGGAGACGCGGATCAGGCGCGTGATCCCGCGATTGGACAGGCGCAGCTTTTCGGCGGCCTGTTCAGCCAGGGAACGGGCATCATCATCCATGTCGAGCTGGTCGGGAGAGACCTGCGAGTTGGGAACGCCCTGACGGTCGATCTGACGCTGGCGGGCCAGTTCGACACGGGCCCGGACTCTGGCGCTGTTCTCGCCCTTCGGTGCGCGGCTGATGTCGATCGGAGAGAGGGGTTCGATCTGCACGCACAGGTCCATGCGGTCGAGCATCGGGCCGGAAATCTTCGCCGTGTAATCCTCGCCGCAGCGGGGAGCCTTGCGACAGCTCCGCTCTGGGTCACCCAGATAGCCGCAACGGCACGGATTCATGGCACCGATGAACTGAAAGCGCGCGGGGTACGTCGTATGATGGGCGGCACGCGCGATGGAAATACTGCCGGTTTCGATGGGCTGACGCAGAGACTCCAGACAGGATCGTGAGAACTCCGGGAGTTCATCGAGGAACAGCACGCCGTTATTGGCAAGGCTGACTTCGCCGGGCCGGGCTTTTGCGCCGCCACCTACAATGGCGGGGAGGCTCGCACTGTGATGCGGCGCGCGATAGGGCGGCCGGACGACCAGTCTTCCGTTTTGCAGAATACCTGAAACACTGTGAATCCGGCTCGTTTCCAGAGCTTCTTCGCGTGTCAGGTGGGGCAGAATACCGGGCAGACGGCTGGCGAGCATGGACTTTCCGGCCCCCGGCGGCCCACTCATGAGCATGGAATGCGCTCCGGCGGCAGCGATTTCCAGAGCGCGCCGTCCCAGTGTCATGCCTTTGACGTCTGCGAGATCGGGACCGTATTCGATGACATGCTCGGTTGGCAGCGGTGCCGGGGATAGGATCTGCTGTCCCTGAAAATGGGAAACAAGGGCCGCGAGAGTGGGGGCGCCGAGAACGTCCGTGCTGTCATTTCCCCATCGTGCTTCCAGAGCCTGTGCAGCCGGGCAGATCAGTCCGAGATCTTCGGCAACGGCACCAATAGCGGCGGACAGGACGCCTGCAACGGGGTTGATGCGGCCGTCCAGAGACAGTTCTCCAACAGCGGCGTAGGCCGAGACGGCCTCGAAGGACAGGATACCCATGGCGCAGAGCAGGCCGAGAGCGATGGGAAGGTCGAAATGCGCGCCTTCCTTGAGAAGATCGGCAGGGACGAGGTTGACCAGGATGCGTTTGGGGGGAAGCGCCAGTCCCATGGCCGTCAGGGCAGCGCGGACGCGTTCGCGGGCTTCCCCGACGGATTTGTCCGCCAGCCCCACGACAAGGAACGCCGGAAGGCCGCTGGACACCTGAACCTCGACCGTGACCGGGACAGCTTCGATTCCGGAAAACGCGAAGCTCTGGATGCGGGCAAGGGCAGGTGTGTGCGGGCTGGGACTCGTCATGAGACAAATCCTAGCCCGAAATTATTTCCTGTTGGTTAACGGAAAGGGTGTCAGGACCGCTGGTACAGCAGACGCGCGCGAAGGGTGCCGTCGAGGGCCTTGAGACCATCCAGCAGCGTCGTGTCCATGTCCGGGCCTTCCGACTCGGCTTCGACGACGACGTAACCGACTTCACCATCCGTTTGGAGGTACTGGGCGGTCACGTTGCAGTTCTGCGAGGCGAAGAGGTCGTTGATCTGGCGCATGATGCCGGGACGGTTGGCATGGACATGCATGAAGCGCGTGCCCCGGGGACGCTCCGGAAGCTGGACACTGGGAAAGTTGACAGCCCCGATCGTGGAACCCACGTCCGAGTAATCCACCAGCTTGCGGGCCACTTCAACGCCGATCCGTTCCTGCGCTTCCATGGTGGAACCGCCGATATGCGGCGTGAGAATGACGTTTTCGAGGCCCTGAAGCGGGGTTTTGAACTCTTCACCGGCCTTCTTGGGTTCGACCGGGAATACGTCTACGCCCGCGCCCATCAGATGGCCGTCCTTCAGTGCAGCCGCGAGGGCCTCAAGGTCTACGACGTTGCCGCGCGCATTGTTGAGCAGGATGGAATTGGGCTTCATGGCCCGGATTTCCGTCTCTCCGATCAGCAGATCGGTTTCCGGCGTCTGCGGAACGTGCAGGCTGACGATGTCGGACTGCGCGAGCAGATCGTGCAGGGTGGACACGGCGATGGCATTGCCATGCGGCAGACGCGGCATCACGTCGAAATACAGCACGCGCATGCCGAAGGCTTCGGCCAGAACCGAAAGCTGTGAGCCGATGGAGCCATAGCCGACGATGCCGAGCGTCTTGCCGCGAACTTCCCAGGCATTGGTGGCGGATTTGTCCCAGCCGCCCCTGTGGCAGGCTTCCGAGCGCGACGGGATGCGACGGAGCAGCATGACGATCTCGCCCATCACCAGTTCGGCCACGGAACGGGTGTTGCTGAACGGTGCGTTGAATACGGGAATGCCAAGCATGCGCGCAGCACCCAGATCGACCTGATTCGTGCCAATGCAGAAGCAGCCGATAGCCATGAGGCGGTCTGCGCTTTCAAGGACTTCACGGGTCAACTGCGTCCGGCTGCGGATGCCGACCATATGCACGCCCTGAAGGGCTTTCTTCAGGGCATCACCTTCGAGTGCACCCTTGACGCGCGTGACTTCCGTATAGCCCTCTGCGGCGAAATGGGCTGCGGCGCTTTCGTGAATGCCTTCCAGAAGAAGAATGCGGATCTTGTTCTTGGGGAGAGAGAACTGCGTTTCCATAAATCCGTCCCGGTCATGAACCGGAAGGCTCCGGTTTCAATTCAAACTGGTTCCATCAGATCTGGCCGTGACCAGACCGGTCCCGGCTCATGTCTGCCGCCATGTCCGCCGGGGCCCTCTCCCTAGCCGATTGGCGGGATTCAGGAAAGGTGGCGGACGATTTCGGGAAGCAGGGTTGCGTCTCCGCAGGCCAGGACGGTGTCGTCACTTTCAAGGGTGAGCGGTTGTCCCTGCCAGTCCGTGATGCGGCCCCCCGCTCCTTCCACGACCGGAACGAGCGCCCCCCAGTCCCAGGGTTTCATGGTGCATTCGGCGATGACGTCGATCTGACCGAGAGCGAGGAGGCCGTAAGCGTAGCAGTCTCCACCCCATGATGTGCGTCGGGTGTGTTTCTGCAGCTTGGCAAAGCGCGGGGCATGCCCCGCGGTCATGATTTCGGGGGCCGTGCAGGAGAGTTCGGCTTCGGCGGCCTTCGGGCAGGGACGTGTGCCGATGGTGCCGGGCAGACGGTCGGAGAGGAACTGGGTCGGGCGGCCGGAAACGCCGATCCAGCGTTCGCCGGTGACGGGCTGGTCGATCACCCCCAGAACGGGACGGCCCTTGTGAAACAGGGCGATGAGCGTGCCGAAAGTGGGGCGTCCGGTCAGGAAGGCACGCGTGCCGTCGATGGGATCGAGCACCCAGAGCCAGTCGCTGCTGGCGCCGCTCATGCCGTTTTCCTCACCCAGAATCGCGTGTTCGGGCAGGCGTTCTTCCAGGATGGTGCGCATGGCCTGTTCAGCCTGACGGTCCGCGATGGTGACGGGGCTGTCGTCGGATTTGGCATCGGCGCGAAGGGACGTCCGGAAATGGGGCAGAACGGTCCTGCGGGCGATGTCTGCGCAGGCTGTCGCGGCTTCGATGGCAGTCTGCAGAACCGTTTCACTCATGATTTTCGTCTATTCCCGTCGCTTGAGCATGGCCTGAGATTGACGCCCGTTGTGGCGGGCGGCATCAGAGGGGCCATGTATCCGATCATCGTCATTCCCTCCAGACTTGCTTCGACCCGTCTGCCGCGCAAGCCCCTCGCTGATATTGGTGGTGTTCCAATGATCGTCCGTGTTGTCCGTCGGGCGCTGGCGGCAAAGATCGGGCCGGTGGTCGTGGCGGCGGGAGATGCGGAGATCCTTGATGTCGTCAGGGATATTCCCGGCGTCCACGGCGTTCTGACCGACTCGGCGCTGGCGAGCGGCTCGGACCGGGTTCATGCGGCACTGGCGAAGGTGGACCCGGATGGCGTGCATGATGTCGTGATCAATCTTCAGGGGGATCTGCCGCTGATTGAGCCGTCCAGTCTTACGGCTGTCCTGAAGCCGCTGGAAGATCCGGCGTTCGACATAGGCACGCTGGCGGCTCCGGTGACGGGCGAGACCGAGCGCGAGGCCTCGCAGGTCGTGAAAATTGCCTGTGCGTTCGGTGAGAATGACGTGACGCGGGCGCTGTATTTCTCACGTCTGCCCATTCCCTGGGGCGAGGGGCCGCACTGGCATCATGTGGGGGTCTATGCCTGGCGGCGGCAGGCGCTGGAGCGTTTCGTGTCTCTTGCCCCTTCCGCGCTGGAGCGGCGGGAAAGTCTGGAACAGCTTCGCGCGCTGGAGGCAGGTATGACGATCGGCTGTGCGAGGATTGACCATGCACCTCAGGGCGTGGATACGCCTGCTGATCTGGAACATGTGAGAGGGTTGGCCTGATGTCGGTCATTGCATTTCAGGGCCGTCCCGGCGCCTATTCCGATCTGGCCTGCCGTCAGGCGCGACCCGGCTGGACGACGCTGCCCTGTCCGACCTTTGCCGATGCGATCGATGCGGTCCATGACGGCCGGGCCGACGAGGCACTGCTGGCGTGTGAGAATACACTCGCCGGGCGGGTGCCGGACATTCACTCGCTCCTGCCCGATGCCGGACTTCATATCGTCGGGGAATATTTCCAGCGTGTGGAGCACTGCCTGCTTGGCGTGCCGGGGGCAGAAATCGGGGACGTACGGCGGATTCACACGCATCCGGTCGCGATGGGTCAGGTCCGCAAGCTGATCAGCGAACTGGGTGTAGAGCCCGTCATACAGTTCGATACGGCTGGCGCGGCGGAAATGGTCGCGCAGTGGGGCCGCAGGGAGGATGCGGCGATTGCGTCTTCGCTCGCAGCGGAACTGAACGGCTTGGTGGTGCTGCGCAGCAATGTGGAGGACGCCTCGCACAACACGACGCGTTTTTATCGCGTCGCCCGAAAACCTTGCATTCCTTCCCCTGAACGCACAGATGTGCTCACGACCCTGCTGATGCGGGTTGGAAACTGTCCGGGCGCGCTCTATGCGGCATTGGGTGGATTTTCCCGGCATGGTATCAATATGACGCGGATCGAAAGTTATATGCTGGACGGTTCGTTCGCGGCGACGCAGTTCCTGATGGATGTCGAAGGGCATCCGGAACAGGCCCCTCTGGCGGCGGCGCTCACGGAACTGGAGCAGGTCAGCGACGATCTGAGAATTCTGGGTGTTTACCCAAGCAGCCTCTCGCGTCAGGCGTGAGGGCAGGACAGGCAGAGCCCATGACAGAAGGCGGAACAATGGCTGACACGAGCATGTATCAGGGGTCGCTGACGGCTCTCGTCACTCCGATGCATCCTGACGGACGGATTGATTTCGACGTTTCGGCAAAGCTGATCGAGCGTCAGATCGAAGCGGGTACCACAGGTCTCATCCCGGCCGGCACGACGGGCGAGAGCCCGACGCTCTCACATGAAGAGCATGGGCGTGTTGTGGCGCATTGCGTCGAGACGGCGAATGGCCGGGTGCGGGTCATGGCCGGCGCCGGCTCCAACAGTACGTCCGAAGCCGTCATCATGGCCAAACATGCCCATTCTGTCGGAGCCGACAGCGTGCTGGTGGTTGTGCCGTATTACAACAAACCATCGCAGGAAGGGCTGTACCGTCATTTCATGACGATCGCCGATGCAACACCGCTGCCGCTCTTCCTGTACTGCATTCCGGGCCGCTCTGTCGTGGACATCTCGGTCGCGACCATGGCGCGTCTTGCTGAACACCCGAATATCGTTGGAACCAAGGACGCCACGGCCAACATGGCCCGGCCGATTGCGGTACGTCGTGTCGTAGACAAGCCGTTCAACCAGCTTTCAGGTGACGACAACAGTGTCCTGTCATTCCTTGCCGCGGGGGGTGACGGATGCATTGGTGTGACGTCCAATGTCGTGCCGCATCTGTGCGCCGACATGCATCTGGCCTGGCAGGAAGGGCGGATCGAGGATGCGATCGCCATTCAGGATCATCTGACGCCGCTGCATGATGCCATGTTCATGGAAAGCAATCCCGGACCGGTGAAATACGCCCTGTCGCGTCTGGGTCTGTGCAACGCGACGCTGCGCCTGCCTCTGGTCGAGCCACAGGAGGCAACGCGCCGGGCAATCGACGAGGCTCTGCGTTCCCTCGAGCTTCTGGACTGATTGCAGGTATGGCGGGAAAGAAAACCAAGAGCGGCATGATTTCTCATGGAATGGCCGCCCAGAACCGCAAAGGGCGGTTTGACTATACGATTCTGGAGACGACGGAAGCGGGAATCGTCCTGAAAGGGCCGGAAGTAAAAAGCCTCCGTCTCGGACGGGCGACGATCACGGAGGCTTATGCAGCCGAGCGTGATGGGGAAATCTGGCTCTTCAATTCCTATATTCCGGAATATCAGGGGGGCGTTCTTTCCCGTTTCGAGCCTCGTGCACCCCGCAAGCTGCTGATGCACCGCAAGCAGATCGCTCATTTTCTTGGGGCGGTCAGTCGTGCGGGCGCCAGTCTTGTGCCGCTGGATATTCACTTCAATGCCCGTGGCATGGCGAAAGTAACGCTTGGTCTGGGTCAGGGGCGGCGCAAGGAAGACAAGCGGCATGCCATTGCCGAGCGTGACTGGAAACGCGACAAGGCCAGACTGGTGCGGAGTAGCGGCAAGGACTACTGATCCGGTTCGATCTGGGAATAATGGTGGGAAAGGTCGGGATTTCCCGGCCTTTTTTCATGCTTGCTGCCGGGATGAAGACATGAAAAAAAGCCGCTGCAGCAAAGGCTGGCAGCGGCTTTTTAGTCAGACCGAAGTCCGGATCATTCAGTCAGCGCTGATTTCAGCAGCTTCCGGACCCTTCTGGCCCTGAACAACCTTGACGTTGATCGTCTGGCCTTCGTCAAGCGTCGGCAGGCCGGAGCGCTCGAGAGCGGACGCATGAACGAAGATGTCCTTGCCACCGGATTCCGGCGTGATGAAGCCGAAGCCCTTCGTGGCGTTGTACCACTTGACCGTGCCACGCATGTCTTCAGCGCGGGACAGGTCAGGAGCCGGACGGCCCGGACGTGCACCACCGAAGCGGGGCTGGTCACCGAAAGCAGCGCGGGGACGCGGTGCTTCTGCAGTGCTCTCGTCAACGGAGAGGACTTCAGCGACCTGACGGCCCTTCGGACCCTGGCCGATGCGGACCACAACGGTCGCGCCCGGGTTCACGTTGCTGACACCAGCATTGGTGAGGGCGTTGGCGTGCAGGAAGATGTCGCCCGAGCCATCGGACAGTTCAACGAAGCCGAAGCCCTTTTCAGTGTTGAACCACTTCACGCGGGAGCTGATTTCCGGGCCTGAAGCTGCGACGAAGCTGTTACGACGGGGCGCGCCGTAGCCGCCACCACCATTTCCACCACCAAAGCCTCCACGATCGCCATAGGACGGCTGGGACGAGTATGTGTCGTCAAACCCGCCGCGGCGAGGTGAGTTGAAGCTGCTGCGGTCGGTTCTGTTGTTTCTCAACGGTCTAATCCCGAGACTGGGGTGTCATGATAGGGCGGACCCTGCCGTGACGTAATTTCAAAAATTTGGAAAAAAACGACGCTGTTTCTCTCCTGCAGCAATCCCTAGCACGCTTTTTTCCTTCTCTGCCACAGGGAATATGGGGCTGAAACATAACTCGCGCTAATTTTAAGATTGGGATGAGACCCGTCGACACTTTGATTCCGGTCGTGAAAATGACATACACACGTTTCCCAGTACTTGGTGGTTCCCGATCCCGCGCGTAACAGAGGTGCCCATGCGAAGCCGACTGACTTTTTCCATTGGAGCCACTGCCGTGCTGGCGCTGTCTTCCACTGCCATGGCCACGCCGTTGCAGGATCCGTACGGAACCTGGACCGTCCAGGGTGAAAATGACGCCATTTCAACACTGAAAGGGACGTCGGATCAGTATTATACGTCTGGTCTGCGCATCAACTGGACGTCCGGGACGGATAATCTACCCCGCCCGATCGCGAAGCTGAACCGCACTCTCATGGGTGAGGGTGTCCAGCGTATCAGCATCGGTCTGCAGCAGATCATCGATACGCCGCGCGACACGCAGGCCGATAATCCGCCGAAGGGCGACCGGCCCTATGCCGGTCTGCTTCTGGGGACGGTGAACCTCATCAACGATACCGACCTTTCCCGGACCGTAATGGGAATCCAGTTCGGCATGCTTGGTCCGTCAGGACTCGGGCGTCAGGTCCAGAACGGATTCCACAAGGCCATCAGCGATACCCCGAGCACGGGTTGGGGGCACCAGCTTGCGAACCAGCCGATCTTTCAGGTCCAGGCTGGCCGGATCTGGCGTCTGCCGGTCCTGAATGTCTATGGCATTCATGCCGACGTGTTGCCGGCGATTTCGGGTGCGGCGGGTGATTATCGGACCTATGCCGATGTTGCGACGACGTTCCGCATCGGGCAGGGGCTCGACAGTGATTTTGGCAACGCGACGATCGGACCGGGGCTGGACGGCACGGATGCCTTCCGCGCGACTCGTCCTTTCGCCTGGTATTTCTATGGCGGCGTCGAAGGACAGGCCGTGGGGTATGACGTGACGCTTCAGGGCAGCACGGTCCGTCCCAATGCACCGCATGTCGACAAGGTCTGGGATGTGGGTGAGATCCACGCGGGCGTTGCCGTGATGTGGCATGGCGTCCGCCTGTCCTACAGCCAGAACTGGCAGACGGCCCAGTTCCAGACGCAGAAGGCCGGGTTGTTCAACTACGGATCGCTCAAGCTCTCGGTCAAGTTCTGACGCTTCCGGGATCGGGAATTGAAAAGGCCGCTTTCCTTACGGGAAGTGGCCTTTTTTCATATCTGGGCGAGATGCGGGACGTGGCTGTCCCGGACCGGGGCTCCCAGCAGATAGCCCTGGACTTCCTCGCAGCCATTGGCATCGAGCAGCGCCATCTGGTGCTCCGTTTCCACCCCTTTCGCGCAGCAGGTGATGTTCAGGGAACGGGCAAGGGAGAGGATGGCGTACATGATCTCATCGGCACGCATGTCCTCACCCAGATACTGGACGAAGGCCCGGTCGAGCTTGATCTGGTCCAGCGGGTAGATCCGCAGCCGTTCCAGTGAGGAATAGCCCGCCCCGAAATCATCGATGGCAAGGCGTACGCCCAGGGCGCGGACGCGGGAGAGTTCGCGAAAGGCGATATCGGACGGACCGAAGGGCCTGCATTCCGACAGTTCGATCTGCAGGCGTCCGGGAGGAAGGCCGGTTTCCGTCAGAACAGTATCGACGAGGGGTGCAAGCCGCTCGTTGACCAGCCAGACGGGCGAGACATTCACACAGACCCGTAGGGGAGTTGGCCAGCGCAGGGCGGCCAGGCAGGCATTGCGCAGGCTCCAGCTATCGAGTGCCTCGATCATGCCGACTTCCTCGGCGTAGCGGATGAACAGGTTCGGGGCGACTTCGCCATGACCGGGGCGGTTCCAGCGCAGAAGGGCCTCATGCCCGACGATTTTCTGGGATGCCGTATCGACGATGGGCATCCATTTCAGAAAAAGAGCATCATCCCCGACCGCCTTGAGCAGATCCTGCTCGAGATTGGAGGTGATGGCATACGCGTTGGTGAGTTCCGCACTGGCGCGACGCTCGTGTCCGCCGCCGGTGCGGTTGGCCTCGGTCAAGGCGGCGCGGGCGGCGAGGATCAACTGGTTCGCGTCCTCGGCGTCCTGCGGGTAGACGCTCCAGCCTGCGGAAATCGAGAAGGGAATGGCCCCCATATCCAGCGAGACGGGTGTGCTGGAAATCCGCAGGATTGCGTTGACCAGCGAGCGCGTCGTGACGGCCGTCGTTCCCGGAGGGGTCAGGACCATGAAATGACCGCCCCCGATCGAACTCAGGAAACAGCCTTCGGGCAGAACGGCTTTGAGACGCCGGATCATTTCCGCAAGGATCAGATCAGCCGTGTCCCATCCGTAACGTTCGTTGATCAGCGAGAGATGATCCAGATTGAGATGGATCAGGCTGAAAACGGCCCGTCTGGAGAGCTTCGCCGTCTTTTCCATGAACTGGTGCAGGACGCGGAGGCTTTCCTCCCGGGCGGGAAGGGCTGACTTGCCCGGATGTCCTGCCGTTTCACTGGCAAGCTGGGCCGCGACGTCCTGAAGGGAGCATCGGGCCGTTGGAGAGAAGCTTTTGCCAGAGGGGCAGAGGGCGATGAGGAACTGCGGGGCCTTGCCTTCAACCGACCTGTTCGGGAGAGCCAGCCCGATGAGGGAGCAGTTCTCAGGAAACGGGCAGGAGAACACGGAGGAACCACCCTGCTCCTGATTCGCCGCAAGAATGATCCTGCCTGCGGCCGCCTCGTGCAGCACTGCCGGAATGGTTCCGGCGGACTGGAGGAGACACGGTGTGCCGATGGCAGTGATTTCCAGCAGGGCGACAGCGGATCCCCCCGTCGCGGGCAGCAGCAGGCGAAAGAGGAGGGAGCGGCTTTCCGAAGAGGTGCCAGAGTATTCGTGCAGGGTCTCTTTCTGAGCGTCTCTGGCAGGACTGCTCATCACGCGTGTACTCCATGAAATTCAGTTGAATGCATTACTGATCAAGGGACAGAATGATGTCCACATGAACTTTTCTGTCTAACCGGAAATCAGAAGTCTGTCCGTGTCATTTCGGTCAAATATTTCCAGAAGAAGTCTGAGCGCATGGCCCCGGGGACCTTCCAGATGTGGATTGCGGGCGATTTCGCGCTCGCTGTCCTGCTGCATGGCGGTCAGGAGCAGGCTGAGACGCGCACCCTGCGCCAGACGGAAGCCGGGAAGTCCGGACTGCCGGTCGCCAGCGATGTCTCCCCCGCCGCGGATCCGGTAATCCTCATCGGCGATCAGAAAGCCGTCATTCGTGTCGCGCAGAAGGCTCAGACGCCGGACGGCGGTCGGTGTGGCGGCCCTGTCGTGGAGCAGCAGACAGAAAGACTGTTTCGAGCCGCGCCCGACGCGTCCGCGAAGCTGGTGGAGCTGGGCCAGACCGAAGCGTTCGGCCTGTTCGATGACCATGACGGAGGCAGCGGGGATATCCACACCCACTTCGATGACGGTCGTAGCGACGAGGAGGCGCGTTTTGCCGAGACGGAACGTGTCCAGCGCGTCCTGTCGGACGGTGATGTCCTGTTTGCCGTGCGCGAGACCCACAAGCCCCTCAAAGCGCTGCTCCAGTGAGGCCCAGCGCTCTTCCGCCGCTGCGGCGGCCTGCGTTTCGCTGTTTTCGATGAGAGGGCAGACCCAGAAGACCTGAACTCCGTCACGCAGGGCGCGGCTGATTCCCGCGAGCACGCTGTCGAGCGAGTCCATGCTGTGCAGGGTCGTGCGAATCGGCTGGCGGCCCGGCGGTTTCGAGTCCAGTCGGCTGACGCTCATTTCACCCCATTCCATGAGCTGGAGTGTGCGGGGAATGGGCGTTGCGGTCATGACGAGAATGTCCGTCGCTTCGCCCTTGGCGCTCAGGTTCATGCGCTGGCGAACGCCGAATCGGTGCTGCTCGTCAATGACGGCGAGGCCGAGATCATGGAAAGTCACGCCATCCTGAAACAGGGCATGGGTGCCGACGACGATTTTCGCACTTCCATCTACGATGGCCGCAAGCGCCTTGCGCCGGGCCGCGCCCTTGATGGTGCCGCTCAGATAGACGCATTCGGTCGGACAGAGACGGGAGAGCGTTTCAAAATGCTGGCGAGCAAGAATTTCTGTGGGTGCCATAAGGGCAGCCTGCGCGCCAGACTCGACGGTCTGAAGCATGGCGTTCATGGCCACGAAGGTTTTGCCCGCGCCGACATCGCCCTGAAGCAGCCGCATCATGGGCGTTGAGGCCGAAAGATCGGCGGCGATTTCGGCAATGGCGATGGTCTGGGCGTGGGTCGGTTTGTGGCCGAAGCGGCGCAGCATTTCGGCCTGGAGTTCGCCGGTGCCGGGCAAGCTGCGTCCGTGCCGCTCCCGGGCCTTAAGGCGCGCAAGCCCGAAACAGAGCTGATCGGCCAGAAGTTCATCGGCGGCGAGGCGGGACAGGGCGCGGTTGCGGACAGGCTCCCAGGCGATTTCGGGCGGAATGATCTCGGGGGACTGCATCAGGCGCAGGGCCTGCGTGAAAGACGGCCATTTCCGCTGGGTGACGAGAGCCGGGTCCAGCCATTCCGGGAGATCGGGCAGGAGCGTCAGGGCGGCGCGCATGGCCTTGCGAACCGTATAGGGAAACAGGCCTGCGGTCAGGGGCCAGACGGGTTCGAGCGAGGGAAAGCTGTCGCGTTTGGCCCAGCTTACGACATGGTCGGGCTGGGGCATCGTCAGATCGCCCTGAAAGGTTCCGGTCTTGCCGGAGACGAGGAGTTCGGCGCCAACCGTCGGGCTGGGCATGTTGCGCGTCTGGAAGAAGACCAGATCGAGCTTCCCGGTGTCGTCCTCGGTGCGGATGATGGACGGCTGTCCGGGGCGGCCGGCCTTGCGCAGGGAGAGGACGCGGACATGGGCTGTCAGGATTTCGCCGGGTGCGAGATTGTGTCCTTCTGCGACTGTGCGCAGAATGCGCCGGTCAACAACCCGTTCGGGCAGGGTGAACAGCAGATCCAGCACGCGGCGGCCGCCCGCGATCTTCTCCAGCAGGGTAGCGTGCCGGGGACCGATGCCGGGCAGGCTTGTCAGCGGTGCGAAGAGGGGGGCGAGACGTTCGTCCCGGGCTTCGGGGCGCTGTTCCGTGTCGGGATGGGAGGGGAGAGACTGCGGGAACGGTTCGGACGGCATCGTGACAACGGGCGCTTCCCGTGCTCCTCGGGCTGACAGGCGATGGAACGGCAGGTATAGGGCATTAGCAGGATGGAACAAAACGAAACCATGACCCGTGAAATGTCCACAGCCTCCTTCGGCAGGTCTTTTGGCCCAACCGTCTGGGGCGTGCCGGATGGCAGTGTGGCCTTTCTTCTCCGACAGCGCCTTGCCGAGCATGACGGCCCCCTGCTTCACGTTGCGCGCGATGACGCCGCCGTGGCCGCGCTGGCCGACATGCTGGCCTGGCTCATGCCGGAAGTGGAGGTTCTGCGTCTGCCGGCCTGGGACTGCCTGCCTTACGACCGCGTCTCGCCCAATCCGGTTCTGATCGCCGAACGGGCCGGGACGCTTTGTCGTCTGCTGGAGCCCACGAAAGCGCGGCGGATCGTTCTGACGACCGTGCACAGTCTGGTGCAGCGCGTGCCCCCGCGCTCGGCGTTCCGGGGACAGTCCATCAGTGTGAAGACGGGCGAGAGCCTCGATCAGGCCATGCTGATCGAGCTGCTGGTGGCCAATGGCTACACCCGGACCGATACGGTCATGGAGGCAGGTGAGTTCGCGACGCGGGGCGGGATTTTCGATCTGTTCCCAGCCGGCGAAAGCGACCCAATCCGGCTGGACCTGTTCGGGGATGAAGTCGAGAATATCCGCGCGTTCGATGTCGGCACGCAGCGTTCCACCGAAACGCTGAAGCGCTTCGAGCTGCGCCCGGTGTCCGAGTTCTCGCTCGGCCCGGACAGCATCAGCCGCTTCCGGACAGGCTGGCGCGATTCGTTCGGCCCAGCCGCAACATCCGATACGATCTACGAGAACGTCTCGGACGGGCGCCGCTATCCGGGGCTGGAGCATTATCTGCCGCTTTTCCATGATGGTGACGGACACCAGATGGAAACGCTGCTGGATTACCTGCCGGGCGGGGCGGTCAGTTTCGACCATCATGCGCCGGAAATCCTCAAGGCCCGGCTGGACATGATCGCCGATCATTATCAGGCCCGACGTGTCCCAACGCGGGAAGGCGAGATCCCGTACCGCCCGCTGCCGCCGCACCGGCTGTATCTGGATGCTCACGGCTGGGAGGCGATGCTGGCGGATGTGCCCTCCGTCATCCTCAATGCGTTTGCCATGCCGGACACAGCTCAGGGCGTGGACGCAGGATACCGGCCCGGCCCGCTGTTTGCCCGCGCCAAGGACGGAAGCCGGGCAGGGATGTTCGAAGCTTTCGGGCAGCAGGTGAAAACCTGGGCCGAGGCAGGGCGCAGGACCTATGTCACGGCCTGGAGCCGTGGGTCGCGGGAACGGATCTCGCATCTGCTGGCAGAGCATGGCGTCACGGCCACGTCCTATGAGGACTGGCCGGATGCAGCAGGAATGCCGAAAGGCACGACCGGCCTGCTGACGCTGGGGCTGGAGCGCGGGTTCGTCTCGGATCGTCTGTGCTTCGTCTCCGAGCAGGATCTTCTGGGGGAGCGGATTTCCCGACCGCCCCGCCGTCGCAAGCGTGGCGAGCAGTTCATTTCGCAGGTGGGCGAGATCGCGGAAGGGGATCTGGTCGTTCATTCCGATTACGGGATCGGGCGCTATGTCGGGCTGGAGACGGTTGTCGAAGGCCGCGTCGCGCACGACTACCTGTCGATCCTCTATGATGGAGAACAGCGGCTTCTTCTGCCGGTCGAGAATATCGAACTTCTGAGCCGTTTCGGTTCCGAGCAGGCCGGGGTGCAGCTCGACAAGCTGGGCGGGACCGCCTGGCAGGCGCGCAAGGCCAAGATGAAGTCCCGCATCCGCGTCATGGCGGGTGAGCTGATCAAGACAGCCGCAGCCCGTGCGCTCAAGGATGCGCCGACGCTCGCACCGGCTGAAGGGCTATGGGACGAGTTCTGCGCGCGCTTCCCGTTCGTGGAGACCGAAGACCAGTCCCGCGCGATTGCGGACGTGCTGGAAGACATGAGCGCCGGGCGGCCGATGGATCGGCTGGTCTGTGGTGATGTGGGTTTCGGCAAGACGGAAGTGGCACTGCGGGCGGCGTTCGTGGCCGCACTTTCGGGGATGCAGGTCGCGGTCGTGGTGCCGACGACACTTCTGGCCCGCCAGCATTTCCGCAGTTTCTCGACACGCTTTGAGGGCTTTCCGGTCAATGTCGCGCAGCTCTCACGTCTAATAACGCCCAAAGAAGCCACGAAGGTCCGCGAGGGCATGGCGAATGGTACAGTGGATATCGTCGTTGGCACCCATGCGCTGCTGGCCAAGAGCGTCGCGTTTGATCGGCTGGGCCTTCTGATCATCGACGAGGAGCAGCATTTCGGCGTGGCGCATAAGGAACGTCTGAAGGCGCTGCGTGAGGACGTGCATGTCCTGACGTTGTCGGCCACGCCACTGCCCAGAACGCTTCAGCTTTCGCTGTCTGGCGTGCGGGAAATGAGCCTCATCGCAACGCCGCCAACGGACCGTCTGGCGGTACGCACATTCATAACGCCCTTCGACAGCGTCATGATCCGCGAGGCGATCCAGCGGGAGCGGTTCCGCGGCGGCCAGATTTTCTGCGTCGTACCGCGGCTGGCGGATATGGACCGGATGGCCGAGCGCCTGACGGAAATCGTGCCGGACGCCAAGACCGTTCAGGCCCATGGACGCCTGACGCCCACGGAACTCGAACGTGTCATGACGGAGTTCGCGGACGGGAAATACGACATCCTGCTCTCCACCAATATCGTGGAAAGCGGGTTGGATATGCCGAGCGTCAACACGATCATCATCCATCGGGCGGACATGTTCGGACTGGGGCAGCTCTACCAGCTTCGTGGACGTGTCGGGCGGGGCAAGCAGCGTGGCTATGCGTATCTGACCTGGCCGCAGACACGTCCGCTGTCTCCGGCGTCGGAAAAGCGGCTTGAGGTCATGCAGACGCTGGATTCACTGGGCGCTGGCTTCACGCTGGCCTCCCATGATCTGGATCTGCGTGGTGCGGGCAACCTGCTGGGTGACGAACAGTCCGGGCATATCAAGGAAGTCGGGATCGAGCTGTATCAGCAGATGCTCGAAGACGCCGTCATTGATATGCGTCGTGAGCGCGGCAAGCGTCAGGACGACGAAGATAGCTGGACCCCGACCATCATTCTCGGCCTGCCGGTGCTGATCCCCGAAGCCTATGTGCCAGACCTGCCGGTGCGTCTGGGGCTGTACCGGCGCATTGCATCGCTGACGAACGAGGCCGAGGTCGAGGCCATGCGCGCCGAACTGGTGGATCGTTTCGGATCGCTTCCGCCGGAAGTCGGCAATCTGCTCGATGTGGTGCTGATCAAGCGTCTGTGCCGGGAAGCCGGGGTGGAGCGTCTTGAAACCGGACCGAAGGGGATGGTGATCCAGTTCCGCCGCAACCGGTTCCGTAATCCGGCTGCGCTGATTGACTGGGTGACGCGCAAGAAGGAGTCGGGCGTGAAGATCCGCCCCGATCACAAGCTTGCAGTCATCCGCGAGATGACGAACGCGACCCGCATTGGCTATGCCAAGAAGGTCACGACCGTTCTGTGCAAGATGATCCGCAAACTTGAAGCGGCGAACTCAGGGGACTGAGAACGGCAGCGGAATGCGGTTGACGGTCACGACACCGCCGCTCAGTCCGATGTCCCACAGGGTCGCGTCTCCGCTCTGACGTCCCATCAGCCGGGCAATGGTCAGGGCAGCCACGACCTTCTTCGGTGCGGTGTCACGGATTTCGCCGATCAGGGTTTCGACATTCGTGACACTCACATGGAGATCCGCCGCCGAGGTTGACGCCGTGGCGCCGGGCTCGATGGTGCCCTTGCCATCAATGGCGCTGGTGCCGGAGATGGCATGCAGGGCGTTGATCGTGATCTGCTGACGTGCGGTATCGAGGCCCTGGACCGTGAGATCAGCCGAGAGCTGTGTGGGCATAAGCGGTTGTTTGGTGTCGTGGATGCCCGTGCCCTCCACCTTCAGGCGCAGATCCGGTGTGGTCTGGACAGCCTGGATCGACGCCCTGCGGATGGTCATGTCGTGGCCGGGACGGGCGAGTGTGACATTTGTCCACGTTGCCTGTGGCGTACCTGTACGGATATCGCTGCTGTTGATCCCGAGGCTCTGGTCCCTGCAGGCGGCACTGATGCCTCCCCGAAAGGCACTGAGAGCGGCATAGGCGGCAACGGCATTGAAGCGCTCCAGCGTAGCGCTTTCCACATGACCCGATGGGTCGGACAGGGTCACACCATGAATGTCGAGCGTGATGTCAGTTCCGGTCAGCGTGGCATGAAGGGTTTTTGCAGTCAGGTCATGCGCGGCGCTCTTTGTGCCAGCGAGTTCATAGGTAAAGCAGGACGCCGGGAGATTGGAGAGCGTGGAGGCGCCGGCCATGGCAGGCATCAGAAGCGCGGCCGTCGCGGCAAGGATCGTAAGGCGACTGAACATAAAGGGATTCCGGGTGCTGGAGAGAAGGGTGAGAACGTTAAGACTGTCTTAGGGAATGAAGGGATAGAATGACGGACCTACTCCTTTTCCGGAGAAATACGCATGTCTTCTTCCATTTCCGCCATGCCCGCCATTCCGCAGTATGTCTCGATCATCAAGGATGAACAGGCTTCGGCGAACAAGTGGGAAAAAACAAGCGTTTCCGCCCAGCAGGCTGTCACGGCTTTCCAGAAGGATGCCTCTTCGATCAAGACGCCTCAGCAGCTCCTGAAAAACTATAAGGCGCTCAAGGTTGTTCTTGGGGCTTACGGAATGTCCAAGGCGATTGGTGAGACGGCCGTCCTGACGAAGCTCATGACGCAGGATCCGACCTCCGCCAAATCTCTTGCCCAGACCAGTGGAAACGCGTCCTGGAAGGCGTTTGCGAAGGCATTTTCCGACTGGTCGACGTCTCCTCTGGCATCGTCCGACACCATCCAGAGTATCACGCAAAGCTATCTGACCAACAGTTACGAAGACAGTCTGGAAACAGAGACGCCGGGTCTGGGGGACGCGCTGTACTTTACGCGGACTGCGACGACGAACATGAGTCTCGAGAACGTGATGGCTGACCCGAAGCTTCTCAAGGTTGCGGAAGTCGTCTCCGGTTTCGATACCACGCAGTTTGGTGCGCTGGATTACGATCAGCAGGTGCGTCTGCTGGGATCGAAACTCGACATGTCCAAGCTCAGCACGACCAAGGGGATCCAGCAGTTCGCACAGCAGTATCTTGCCCTGTTGCAGATTCATCCCACGGCGACCACGACGCCTGCAAGCATGCTGACCCTGTATGGGGGAAATGGTTCCACGACGGGCATCCTGTCGCTCTTTACCGGAAACTCCGGCAGCGACAGCGGTTCATCATTATATTCTGCCCTGTTCTGAGCGTTTTTCCTGGCGTGACATCGCGCGAGAGGGCCTGTATCGCAGACACCTGATGGATTTCAGGTAGAGGGATAATCTCATGGCCGGACTGGACCCCACGGACTGGAGCGGCATCCGTGACATGGGACACCGGATGCTCGATGAGGTCTTTGACCGCATGGAGCATGTGGGAGAGGGGCCGGTCTGGCGTCCGATGCCGCCTGATGCGCGTCAGGCCCTGAAGGAAGGTCTTCCGGAAAAGGGACATTCGCTCGACGAACTGTATGGGCGATACCTTGAACTGGTCGTGCCTTATGGCGTGGGAAACACGCATCCCGGTTTTATGGGATGGGTGCATGGCGCGGGGACACCCGTCGGGATGCTGGCGGAGATGCTGGCCGGTGGGCTGAATGCCAACTGTGGCGGGCGTGATCACGCGCCGATCGAGGTCGAACGTGAGGTGATCCGCTGGGCCCTGGAGATGGTCGGGATGCCGCAGGATGGATCGGGCTGTCTGGTGACGGGTTCATCCATGGCCAATTTCATCAGCGTCATTACTGCGAGCCGGGCGCAGGATCTGTCCATCCGCAGGGATGGTGTCGGGGGACGTGGCCTGGTGGGTTATGCCGCGACGACAGCCCATGGATGTCTGCCGCGGGCGTTCGATCTGGCCGGCCTGGGTAGCAATGCGCTTCGGCGGGTGCCGGTTCTGGCGGATCACCGCATGGATGTTGTGGCGCTACGATCGATGATTGCAGCGGACCAGGAAGCCGGTCTGGTGCCGTTCATGGTGGCTGGAACGGCTGGAACAGTCGATTGTGGCGCAATTGATGATCTGGCGGCGATCGAGGGGGTCGCCCGGGAGGCCGGGCTCTGGTTCCATGTCGATGCGGCGTTCGGGGCGCTGGCCTGCCTGTCAGAGCATTTTCAGCCTCAGCTTTCCGGAATTGGAAAAGCGGACAGTCTGGCATTCGATTTCCATAAATGGGCGCAGGTTCCATATGATGCGGGTTGTGTGCTGGTGCGTGACAGCCGAAAGCACGCCGCGGCCTTTGCCCAGTCTCTGGATTACCTGACGCGCGAAGATCGCGGACTGGCGGCCGGAGCTCCATGGTTCTGTGATTTCGGGCCGGATCTGTCCCGTGGTTTCCGTGCGCTCAAGGTCTGGATGACGCTGGGGCATTATGGCGCCGAACGCATGGGGCAGATGGTCGAGACCTGCTGTGATGTTGCGGCTGATCTGGCACGGAGGGTCGAGCGGACGGAGGGGCTGACGCTGCTGGCACCCGTGACGCTGAATATCGTCTGTTTCGGGATCGACGGTCTTGAGGATACGGAGGTTTCGGAACTGGTACAGGATCTGCAGGAAAGCGGGATTGCCGCACCGTCCACGACGAAGATCAACGGTCGGCTGGCAGTGCGGGCGGCGATCGTCAATCACCGCACCACGACCGTCCATACCGACCGGATGCTGGACGCGGTTATCGCGCTGCGCGACGACCGGCTGAAGGCGCAAACAGGGCGCTGAGCTGGGACATCATGGTTCCGCCGAGATCTTCGGCGGAACTGATGGTGACGCTGTTGCGGTAATAGCGCGTCACGTCATGCCCGATACCGATGGCCAGAAGTTCAGTGCTGCGATCCGCCTCGATCCGGGCAATCACCTGCCGGAGATGATCTTCCAGATAGTTGTGCGGGTTGGCGGAAAACGTACTGTCATCGACGGGCGCACCATCGGAAATCACCATCAGGATATGGCGATGCTCCGAACGGCGGCGCAGGCGTTTCCAGGCCCAGAGCAGGGCTTCACCGTCAATGTTTTCCTTAAGCAGGCCGTCGCGCAGCATCAGCCCCAGATTACGCCGGGCACGCCTTAAAGGCGTATCGGCATCCTTGTAGATGATGTGACGCAGATCGTTCAGTCGGCCGGGTTCGGGGGGGCGCCCGGCCTTGAGCCAGCGTTCGCGGCTCTGGCCGCCTTTCCATTGCCGTGTCGTGAAGCCGAGGACCTCGACTTTCACGCCGCAGCGCTCAAGCGTACGGGCCAGGATATCACCGCAGATGGCCGCCGTTCCGATCGGCCGGCCGCGCATGGAACCGGAATTGTCGATCAGGAGCGTAACGACCGTGTCGCGGAACTCCGTCTCGCATTCATGCTTGCACGAGAGCGGGAGGGTGGGATTGGTTACGACGCGGGAGAGACGCCCGGCGTCGAGAATGCCTTCTTCCTGCTCGAACTCCCAGCGGCGCTGCTGCTGCGCCATGAGGCGGCGCTGCAGGCGGTGCGCCAGCCGGGAAACAAGGCCGTGCAACTGGGACATCTGCTGATCGAGTTTCTGGCGCAGGCGGTCCAGTTCATCGGGGTCACACAGGTCCGAAGCGCTGACTTCTTCGTCAAAATCCGTTGTGTAAGCCTTGTAGGTGTTCGCTGCTTCGAAGGGAGCCGTTTCGGCCTGCTGGTCGGAGGGGCCGGCGGCTTCTTCAGTGCCGTCTTCCGACATATCAGCGGATTCGGTGGCTTCACTTTCGCCAGACAGGCCTGTTTCACCGCTCTCGGGCTGGTAGCCGTCTTCTTCCTCGTCCGCCGCGGGGGCCTGCTGATCCTGACCGTCGGTTTCAGGGGCTTCGCTGTCCGTAGTTTCCTCTTCGTCGGAGGGCAGGTCGGACGGGGCCATCTGCTCCTCGTCCTCATCAGGCACGGTCGTGAGATGGCAGGCGCCGAGGAAGCGGGTTGTGGCGCGGGCAAAGGCTGTCTGGTCGCTCTGGGTGCGGGCCATCTCGGCAAGTGCCGCCGTGGCGGCGGGTGTCAGGGAGGCGCGCCATTCGTCCAGCGCCGCTCCGGCCTGAACCGGCATGGGGTGGCCGCTCATGGCTTCACGGGCGAGGAGGTCCAGTGCCACGGGGGCCGGCATGTCCTCGCGCGTTTTCATGCGGTTGCAGCCCAGCTCGGCGCACTGCTGGGCCACGCGCTGTTCCAGATTGGCGCGGACACCAGCCATGTGCCGCGAGCCGTAGACTTCGCAGCGGGCCTGTTCAAGCGCATCGAAAGCCTGTCGGGCTATGGGCTCGGAGGGTGTGTTCGTGCCCTTTTCGGCATGATAGCGCATTCGCAGGGCGGCGGCGTCCGCAGCCCCGCGGATCTTGCGGATTTCCCAGTCGTGCATGTGGCGCGACAGATAGGGAAGTTCCACGTTTCCGGCATCGGCCTGGTTCTGGCGGCTTCCGTTGACGGCACCCTGGAAGTCCACGCCCTGTTCCGGCGCACCGCCCATGGCACGCAGGGTGGCGACGGTGGCCTGACGGAAGCGTTCCTGCCGTTGCTCGTCGGTAAGGGAAGTCGGGGGAGTGGACAAGAGATCAGGCCAGCGGCGAAGCGTTGAAGCAGCGCTGATAGTACTCAGCCACGATACCGCGCTCGGCTTCATCACACTTGTTGAGGAAGGTCAGGCGGAAGGAGAATGCCACATCATTGAAGATGCGGTTGTTCTCGGCCCAGGCGATCACGGAGCGCGGCGACATGACGGTGGAGATGTCTCCCGCCATGAAGCCGGAGCGGGTGAGGTTCGCCAGCGCAACCATGCGCTCGACCAGCGTCGTGGCGTCCTTGTCGTCCGCAGGGATCTTCAGCTTGGACGTGACGATACCGACTTCCTGTTCGAGCGGCAGGTAGTTCAGGGTCGCCACGATGTTCCAGCGGTCCATCTGGCCCTGATTGATCTGCTGGGTACCGTGATACAGGCCAGTTGTGTCGCCCAGGCCGACCGTGTTGGCCGTGGCGAAGAGACGGAAGGCCGGGTTGGGACGAATGACGCGGTTCTGGTCCAGAAGCGTCAGATGGCCTTCAGCCTCCAGGACACGCTGGATGACAAACATTACGTCCGGACGGCCCGCATCATATTCGTCGAAGATCAGGGCGCAGGGATGCTGGAGGCACCACGGCAGCAGACCTTCGCGGAACTCGGTGACCTGCTTGCCGTCCTTGAGCACGATGGCGTCCTTGCCGATCAGGTCGATCCGCGAGACATGGCTGTCGAGGTTGATGCGGACGCAGGGCCAGTTCAGGCGTGCGGCGATCTGTTCGATATGGGAGGACTTGCCGGTGCCATGGAAGCCCTGGACCATGACGCGACGGTTGAAGGCGAATCCCGCGAGAATGGCGCGGGTCGTGTCTTCATCGAACTTGTAGGACGGGTCGATGTCGGGGACGTGTTCCGTACGCACCGAATAGGCCGGGACCTGCATGTCGGTGCGGATGCCGAAGACCTCGGCTGAAGACACCGTGAGGTCCGGGACGCCGAGAACGCTGGTCGGGACGGCTGTGCTTTCAGCGGTGGTCACGGCTTCCGGGGTCTCGATCGTTGCGAAATCACTCATGGGTCTGACAGGCTTTCGTTAGGTCTCTGGAGCAGGAGATGTCCCGTGAAGATGGGGCTTTGGCGCGATCTGTTCCAGTCTAAAAATTCAGGAAACGAAATCGTCCTGACGCGTGAAATGCACTTTCAGCACGGCATAGGCCGAGCCGATGGCCTTGAAGCGCTCCTCGGATTTCGCATCGCCGATATTGGCATCCGGATGATGCTGCCGGGCGAGGGCGCGGTAACGGCTCTTCACGTCATCGAACGAGACCGGCCAGGTCAGGTCCAGCGTGGCCAGCGGCTGGCGCAGGGGTTCGGGGATTCCGGCCGCCTGTGTGGAGGCGCGCTGTCGGGCCGCATCCTTCGCACGTTCCGCGCGGCTGTGCCGGGAGGCGCCAAGAATGTCCAGCGGATCGAGGATGTCCTCCTCGTTGAACTCCGCCTTGTTGGCCGTGCCGGTGCCGAGTTTCCAGGAGGGGCGCTGCCATGAGACGTCTGCGCGAAGATGCGCCTCGATCTGCCCCGGAGTCATGCCGCGGTAAAAGTCCCAGCGGGAATTATATTCGCGGACATGGTCGAGGCAGAACCAGAAATACGAGCGCAGGGCATCACGCCCGCGCGGCGCCCGATAGCCGGCAGATTCATTGCAGCCCGGATGGTCACAGACCTGTTCCGGCGCGTCAGGATCGGGATCGAAGGCCCGGTGTCTGGTGGATTTGCGCTGCATGGTGTCTGATATGGGCAATCACAGTGGCCCGATGCAAGCGGGCATTCCTCAAGCCGGACGATTTTCATCATGCCTGAAACAGCTTCACGGTCTTCCACGTCGCCATCCACCCGAAGGGAGAGGATTGCAGCCATCCTTCAACGGGAACTGGCACCGACCCGTCTGGAAATCCACGATGACAGCGCCCGTCATGCCCATCATGCCGGAGCAAAGGCGCTTGGCGGCGGCGGGGAGACGCATTTCAATATCGCCATCACGAGTGCCCGTTTTGACGGATTGAACCGGGTGGCGCGCCACCGACTGGTCAATGGTCTGCTGGCGGATGAGTTCAGTTCCGGACTTCATGCGCTTTCACTGGTCCTCCATGGAGAGAAAACCCCATGAAACGCGCTCTTCTGGCCCTTCTGCTGCTCTCGGGCTGTGCGACAGGCGGTTATGGTCATCTTCCCAAATCGGACCAGAACGATGTGAAGCGTATCGAGGCCTATCTGAACGGCCTCCGGGGATTGCAGGCCGCCTTTGTGCAGCGGGGACCTGATGCGGGACAGAGCGAAGGGCGTTTTTCCTATGTGCCGGGGCATCTGAGGCTCGATTACATCGTGCCGCATCCCATGGAACTGGTGGCCGGTGAGGGACATCTCGTGCTGGACGATCAGGCGACGGGCGCCGTCACGCATCTGTCGCTCCGCCATAATCCGCTCGGTCTGCTGCTGAAATACCCGATCCGCTTTGACGGGGACGTGCAGGTCACCGATGTGCGCCATGGCAACGGATCGCTCCAGATCTCCGTGGCGCAGGCGGACAACCCGTCACAGGGTCTGCTGACGATCCAGTTCTCGGACGTGAATGGACAGCTCAGCCTCCTCGGCTTGCAGGGCGTGGATGCCCGGCAGCATCATTTTGGCGTTCTGCTCTCAGACGTGCGGCAGGGGGTGATGATCGTGCCCTCCGTCTTTACGCCGCCCGCGGGATAGAGCCGAAGCGCCCCGGCCATGAGGCGGCGAGGGCGTCATCCAGGTCCTTCATCGTCAGGCTGCTGTCGAATCGCTGGAGGCTGGTGACGCCGAACTCGCGGATGCCGCAGGGGACGATGCCATCGAAGTCATTCAGATCCGGGCTGACATTGATGGAGACGCCATGCCAGCTCACCCAGCGGCTGACGCGGATACCCAATGCGCCGATCTTGGCTTCAAGACCCGTGAGAGGGTCTATCGTCCAGACGCCGATCCGTCCCTCGCGGGTGAAGGCCGTGACGCCGAGCCGGGCGAGGGAATCGATCATCCAGCCTTCCAGTCCCGCCACGAAGGCCCGTACGTCACGGGGCGGGACGGTTCCATTCTGGCGCGTCAGGTCCATCATGACATAGCCGAGCCTCTGGCCGGGGCCATGATAGGTCCACTGCCCTCCGCGCCCGGCGGCAAAGGTCGGGTAGCCATGGGGATTGTAGAGATCGTCATCCTTTGCCGATGTGCCCGCCGTAAAGACGGGTGGATGCTCGACCAGCCATACCAGAGGCTCCGCCGCACCTTCATGGATGGCGCGCGCGCGCCCTTCCATGAAGGCCAGGGCATCCGGATAGGATGTCAGTCCCGGAGAGGACTTCCACAAAATTTCTTCACAAATCTCATTTCGGGTCATTGCCCTTGTTTTCGGCATCCGCTATAGCCCCTCCCACACCGGACGGTCATGCACCACGCAGGATCGTTTGTCACGGGGCGGCCGTGGCGGAATGGTAGACGCGCAAGCTTGAGGTGCTTGTGGGGGCAACCCCGTGGAAGTTCGAGTCTTCTCGGCCGCACCACTGACATTCAGATGTCGGTGTATCCCAGTACAAAATCACATATCAGAAAAACAAACCCCTCCGGGGAATAGCGCGTTTCTGGCTCGTCTTCTGGTCTGTGCCATCTTGTTGCCAGACTATTGAGACAGGGTTATGGCTCTTACGTCCCTGAGAGCGTCCGGACTTCCGGTTCGGCGGTCGGGCGTCATTTCGGCTGATGTGTGAGGTTTCGTGATCAAGCCACTGAAAAAAGCTGTCCTTCCTGTTGCCGGTCTCGGTACGCGGTTCCTGCCTGCGACCAAGGCCATGCCGAAGGAAATGCTTCCTGTCGTCGATAAGCCCCTGATCCAGTACGCGATCGATGAAGCCCGCGAAGCGGGGATCGAAGAGTTCTGTCTTGTGACCGGACGCGGTAAGGACAGCCTGATCGACTATTTCGATATTGCCTATGAACTTGAGGCGACTCTCAAGGAACGTGGCAAGAAAAGCGCGCTTGAAGCGCTTGCGCCGAGCAGCGTGCAGGCCGGTTCGCTCGTGGCCGTGCGTCAGCAGGAGCCGCTGGGCCTGGGTCATGCGATCTGGTGTGCACGATCCTTCATCGGAGACGATCCGTTCGCCATCCTGCTGCCGGACGACATCGTCAAGGGACGGAGCTGTATCGGCCAGCTGGTCGAAGCCTACAACCAGACCGGCGGCAATGTCGTGGCAGTGACGGAAGTGCCGCCCGAGCATACGAACCGCTACGGTATTCTCGATGTCGGCAGCGACGATGGCAAGCTGGTCGAAGTGAAGGGACTGGTCGAAAAACCGGCTCCGGAAGATGCTCCCTCGAACCTGTCCATCATCGGCCGCTATGTGCTGACGCCGGACGTCATGAAGTATCTGGCAAAGCTGGAGCGTGGCGCGGGCAATGAGGTCCAGTTGACGGACGCGATGGCCAAGACGATCGGTGAAGTGCCGTTCCATGGCCTGCGCTATGAAGGCACTCGCTATGACTGTGGCGACAAGGCCGGCTTCCTCGAAGCGCAGATCGCCTTCTCGATCGACCGCGAGGATCTTGGTGCGTCCGTGAAAGCATTCCTCAAGAAATACAAGCAGTATGTAGATGCGCCCTGATGCCATTTCGGCATGATTTCGATCCGACGAGCCTGCGGGAATACGATATCCGCGGGGTCGTCGGAAAGACGCTGCATCCTGCCGACGCCTTTGCCATTGGTCGCACCTTTGCAAGCATGGTGATCCGCGCGGGCGGGAAACGGATCGTGGTCGGGTATGACGGGCGTCTGTCCTCGCCCGCTCTGGAAGAGGCGCTGGTCCGGGGAGCGGTCGAATCGGGTGCGGATGTCACGCGGATCGGCTGCGGGCCGACGCCCATGCTCTATTACGCATCCGTCGCCGATGGTGCCGACGGTGCCGTCATGGTCACGGGCAGCCACAATCCGCCCGACTATAACGGTTTCAAGATGATGATGGGCGGCAAGCCGTTTTACGGCGATCAGATCCGTGAACTGGGCCTTCTGTCCGCTTCGGGTGATGTTCTGCCAGTTGCGAAGGGCACGTCTGTCAGGGCCGATATTTCCGGCCGCTATATTGACCGTCTGGTGCAGGATTACGATGGCATCCGGCCGCTGCGGGTTGTCTGGGACAATGGCAATTCCGCTGCGGGCGAGGTTCTGAAACGCCTGACAGAGTGTCTTCCCGGAGAACACACCATTCTTTTCGGGGATATCGACGGGCATTTTCCGAATCACCACCCTGATCCGACAGTCGAAAAGAATCTCCAGGACCTGATCCGGGTCGTCGATGAAAAGCAGGCCGATCTCGGCATTGCCTTTGATGGCGACGCGGACCGGATCGGCATTGTCGACAATCGCGGGCAGATCTTCTGGGGGGACCAGATGCTGGTCCTGCTGGCACAGGACGTTCTGAGCCGTCATCCGGGTGCCACGATCATCGCGGATGTGAAGGCCAGCCAGATCCTTTTCGATGAGATCGCCAAAGCCGGCGGTCAGCCGCTGATGTGGAAGACGGGCCATTCGCCCATCAAGACCAAGATGGCCGAAACCGGCTCACCACTCGCCGGGGAGATGTCCGGGCATATCTTCTTTGCCGACAAGTGGTACAGCTTTGATGATGCGCTTTATGCGGCCGTGCGGGTTCTGGGGATCGTTTCACGGTTGCCGGGGCCGCTTTCAGATTTCCGTGACAGCCTGCCGGTGACGGTCACGACGCCGGAACTGCGTTTTACCTGCGATGATACCCGCAAGTTCGAGGTCATCAGGGAGGTGGCAGCCCGTTTGCGCACGGAAGGCGCCGATGTCTCCGAAATCGACGGCGTGCGCGTCAACACGTCCGATGGATGGTGGCTGCTGCGTGCCTCCAACACGCAGGCGGTTCTGGTGGCGCGCGCTGAAGCCCGCGACGAAGCCGGGCTTGATCGTCTGAAGGGGGCTCTGGCCGCGCAGCTTGAAGCCTCCGGCCTCGAAGTTCCCGACTTCTCTGGTGAGAATGCGGGTTATTGAATCACGATCGGTTCCGGTCTTCTGGCAGTTCTGCCAGTGACGGGGCCGTTCCAGTCCTTTCTTGAGCCCGGGCAGATTGTCGAACACCCCGATCATCCCGAATGGGGTTGGGGGCAGGTGCAGTCTGCCGTGGGAGAACGGGTAACCGTCAATTTCCAGCATCAGGGCAAGGTCCTGATCGACGCCTCCCGCATCACGCTCAAGCTAGTGCCAAGATCACGGTGAAGAGGGTTCTGACCCGTGGCGCGCATGTCGTGCTGGATACGCTCCTGCCTCCGACCTGCGCGGCCTGCGGTACGGAAGTCATGACGGAGGGCGCATTCTGCGGCACGTGCTTCCAGACTGCTCACCGGATTGTTTCCCCCTGCTGTCATCGTTGCGGTGTTCCGCTGGAAAACGAGGGTCTCGGCGGCACGCAGAACTGCTGTGCAGCCTGTCACGCGCATCCGCCGCTCTGGCGTTCGGCGCGGGCGGCTTTCGTTTACGACGCCTGGTCGCGGCGTCTGATCCTGCCGCTGAAATATTCCGATCACACCGAAAATGCCGCTGTCCTTGCCCGGCAGATGGCTTCTGCGGGGGAGGACCTGCTGAGGAATGCCACCGTTGTCGTGCCTGTTCCCCTGTATCGCGCCCGGTTGTGGAAACGACGTTACAATCAGGCGGCGCTGATGGCGCAGGGCATTTCCCGCCTTGCAGGGCTGCCCTGTGTGGTGGATGCTCTTCAGCGCATTCGCTCCACAAAGGCTCTGGCCCGTCTGTCTGCCGGGGAGCGGGAACGGGAGATGGAACACGCGGTTCGGGTCAGGAAAGGCTGCGGGACGCGGGTACATGGACAGGCCGTTCTGCTGGTAGATGATGTGCTGACGACGGGGTCTACCGCGACAGCCTGTACGGTGGCCCTGATGAAGGCTGGTGCAGCGAGCGTGGATATTTTGGTTGCAGCGCGGACCGGGAGAGTGGATGAACAGAACCCGCGCTTTGTCCAGGAATGAGGATCCTATGCCGAAAATCGAGATTTTTACCCAGCCTGGATGTCCCTACTGTGTGCACGCTGTCAGCCTGCTCCGCTCCAAGGGTGTGGAGTTTCAGGAAATCAATGCCCCGCATGGTTCAGCCGAGCGTGAGGAATCCATCCGCCGCTCCGGACGCAGGACGGTGCCTCAGACCTTTGTTGACGGTACGGGTCTGGGAGGTTGCGACGATCTGATGGCGCTTGATCGTGCGGGGCGTCTTGATGCCCTGCTGGGCAAGGTCTGAATGCGGGGAGCAGGCTTTTTTGCGGCTGTCCTGCTGGCTGTGACGTCCTTTGCCAGTGCGCAGGCCCAGACGGCCCCGGCGGCCCCGTCAGACATTCCTGAAGAAGGTCTGTGGCTGTCGGAAGGACATGACGGGCTGTTTTCCATTGAGCCCTGCGGTCACATGCTGTGTGGGCAGCTCGTCGGCATGGCTTATGACACAACCGTTCCAAAGGATGTCTGGGGCCGGTCGCAGTGCGGAATCCGCATGCTGACAGACTTTGTTCCAATCGAAGACCGCAAGTGGCAGGGTCATATTCTTGATCCGCGAACAGGACGGGTCTATCAGGCGCGGATATGGGTGTCCGCGCCCAATGTTCTGAAACTGCGCGGATTCGTTCTGGGAATGCCCCTTCTGGGTGAAACCCAGACCTGGAGCCGCTATACTGGTCCACCTGTGGGGCCGCAATGCAAACTGCCAAAGGACGCCCATTGAATCCCTCGCCGGGAAACCGACGTCAGGGGCGGGAATGTGCCTTTTCCTGGCAGCGGGCGTTATCCCTGCCACACTGAAAGGAATGCAGACCCATCATGTCCCATCCTGTTTCCCGTCGCAGCTTTGCGGTCGGGCTGGTTGCCGGTGTTGCTGCAGCCGGTACCGGCGCTGCCGGTGCCGCTGACCCCGAAAAGACCGTTCCGACACCGCCGCCCCCTCCGAAGCCCGTTTCGAGGACAATCTGTTTTGTCGGCGGATATACGAAGCATGGGCCACCGGGAGGTGCTGGAAACGGGCAGGGCATTTCCGTTTTCGATATGGATCGGGACACGGGTGTTCTGACGCCGATCACGACATTCACGGATATTGCCAGCCCGTCCTTTCTCGCGATCTCGAAGGACCAGCGTTTCCTGTATGCGCTGAGCGAGATCGACGATTTCAACAAGGATGGCGATGGCTCCGTTACGGCATTTGCAATCGATCCGAAGACGGGCTCACTGCGCAAGCTGAATGTTGTCAGCTCCAAAGGTGCCGTTCCGGCACATCTGAGCATCCATCATTCGGGCCGGTACGTGCTGGTTGCCAACTATATGGGCGGCTGTGTGGCGGTTCTGCCGATCCGCTCGGACGGGTCACTGGGTGAGGCGTCCGATGTCGTGCACAACACGGGACCGCGACAGCCGGAGCGGGCGTCGGACAATCCGCAGGGCAATTTTGCCGTCTCCGACCATTCCGGGTCGCATCCGCACATGATCCATTCCGACCCGAGCGGCAAGTTCGTGCTGGCGGATGATGCGGGGCTGGACCGGGTGTATGTGTGGACGCTGAACATCGATACCGGAAAACTGATCCCGGCCAAGACGCCCTATTACGACATGGAACCGGGATCGGCGCCGCGGCATTTCCAGTTCAATCATTCCGGCCGCATCCTGTACAATCTGTGCGAGCAGGACTCGAAGGTCGTCGTTTCCAATTTCGATCCGGCAACGGGTGCGATCAATGACATCCAGACGGTCAGCACCGTGACGTCGCATTTCCGCGGCTCGACGCTTGCTGCGGAAATCCTGATCTCGGCCAGCGGCAAGTTCGTTTACGTCTCCAATCGTCTGGGTGATTCGCTTGCCGTCTTCGCCATCGGAGCGGACGGGACGCTGACGCTTCAGGACGAGGTCTGGATGCATGCGGATTACGGACGCGCCCTGATGTTCGATCCGTCCGGGGCATTCCTGTTCTGCGCCAACCAGCGTTCGGATGCCGTCACGTCCTTCAAGGTGGACAAGAAGACGGGCGAAATTGCGTTTACGAACAATTTCACACCCGTCGGCAGCCCGACGACCTTTGCGTTCATGAACACGCAGGTCTGATCGACTGCTTTTCATGGAAGGGCGCTTCTGGTGGGATAATCCGCCGGAAGCGCCTTTTTTTGTTCAGTCCCTGCGGAAAATCGCGATGTAATTGATGCCGGTATCGCGGGTTGCGCGCCATTCGAACGGCACATAGCTCATCCCCGCGATGTCCAGCATCCGCAGACCTGCACGGCGGGCCATGGCAGCCAGTTCATCAGGCTTGATGAATTTCTTCCAATCATGCGTACCTACAGGGAGCATCCGCAGCAGATATTCCGCACCGAGCTTGGCGACAGCGAAGGAGCGCGGAGTCCTGTTCAGGGTGGAGACCGCGACCATGCCGCCTGGCTTCGTCAGCGTAGCCAGCATGATCAGGAAGTCCTGCGGATCATTGACATGCTCGATGACTTCCAGGGCGTTGACGACATCAAAGCGCGCGCCTTCCGCAACGAGATCTTCCGCGCTGCCATTGCGATAGGACAGGGAGGCTGCCTCTGGTGGCAGGGGATGGGCGGCCAGATGCGCTTCAGCCGCGCGGATACCGGCGGCGCTGGCATCGATTCCGAGCGTATCGAACCCGAGTTTGGCGTAAGCCTCGCTGGCCAGACCGGCTCCACAGCCAATATCGAGCAGGCTCAGAGGGCCGGAAGACGTCTTGCGCAGGGGCGCGACATGGCGGCTGACCCATTCGGTGCGCAGGGGGTTCATGGCATGAAGGGGAGCCATGGGGCCGCGCGGATTCCACCAGTCTTCGGCAAGGGCGCTGAAATGGGCGATTTCGGATTCCGAAACGGATGAGCGTCTGGAATTCTGTCCCGGGGACGTTTCTGTGGGCATCAGAACCCTCCTTCTGTGTACCTGTCTGCCGCGCGTCATCTGGACGTGGCGGTGCGAGGCGAGTATGTGGACCGGCAGAGTCTGTTCAGGTGCCGGGCAGTTTGCATGTCTTTGCCGTACCCGATGCCAGACCCGAGCGCACAACGCCAGACACGTACTGGAGCCTTATCCGCGATGTCCATGCCCGATACTCCCGTCCACGACCAGCTTTCCGGTCGTGCCGTTCCCCATGCCGCCATTCAGGCTGAAGGCGGGAAACGGAAGACGGTTGTCATGAAATTCGGCGGCACGTCCGTCGGGAATATCGAGCGTATCCGGAACGTTGCAAAACGCGTGAAAGCGGAACATGACCGTGGCCGCCGTGTGGCCGTCGTGGTTTCGGCGATGGCGGGTGTGACGAACCGGATGGTCGGATACTGCGCCGAGCTGGATCCGCTGGCCGACCCGAAGGAATACGATGCCGTTGTCGCGGCCGGCGAGCAGGTGACGAGCGGGCTCGTGTCCATCGCGCTTCAGGCGCTCGGTGTGAAGGCGCGTTCGTTTCAAGGCTGGCAGATCCCGCTCGTGACGGACGACGCGCATGGCAAGGCCGCCATTGAGAGCGTGGACGGCACGGCGCTGCTGGACTGTCTGGATGACGGCGTGGTGCCGGTCGTGGCCGGGTTCCAGGGCGTCGGCCCCGATGGCCGCATTGCGACGCTGGGACGCGGAGGATCAGATACGTCCGCCGTGGCCGTCGCGGCTGCCATCAATGCCGATCAGTGTGATATTTATACCGATGTGGATGGGATCTACACGACAGATCCCCGCATCGTGAAACGCGCCAAAAAGCTGGATCGCATCACTTATGAAGAGATGCTTGAACTGGCTTCGGTAGGCGCCAAGGTACTTCAGACCCGCAGCGTCGGTCTCGCCATGCGCGAGGGCGTGCGGGTGCGGGTGCTGTCATCCTTCGCCGAGACGGATGACGACAGCGGTTCGATTGTGGTTGATGAGGACGAGATCATGGAGAAGGAACTGGTTGCGGGGATTGCCAACTCGCATGACGAAGCGAAAATCTCCGTGCGGAACATTCCGGACCGTCCGGGCATCGCCGCTGCGATTTTCGACCCCCTGGCAGCCGCGAACATCAATGTCGACATGATCGTCCAGAGCGTCGGCGTGGACAACATGACGAACATGACCTTCACGGTCAGCAAGGCCGACGAGGCCGCCGCGCGTGCCGTGCTGGAGAAGGCCCGTGAATACGTCCAGTATGGCGAACTGATCACGTCCCACAACGTGGTGAAGATCAGTGTCGTGGGCATCGGCATGCGTTCGAATGCCGGTCTGGCCGCGCGGATGTTCCGCACACTCGCCGATCGCGGCATCAACGTGCAGGTCATCTCCACGAGTGAGATCAAGATCTCCGTGCTGATTGATTCCGAATATACCGAACTGGCCATGCGCGCGTTGCACACGGCGTATGGCCTTGATTCACAAGAGGGAGCCGACGCGTGAGCGAAACCCTGAGCGAGACCGTGGACGCCCGGGCGACGCTGGACCGGCTGTGGAAGCCGGGTTGTGACTTCCTCGGGAGCGAAGTTGCGATCCTGGGCGGGGCCATGTCCTGGGTCAGCGAGCGGCATCTGGTTTCGGCGATTTCCAATGCTGGCGGATTCGGCGTCATTGCCTGCGGTGCGATGTCTCCGGAGCGTCTGGAAGAGGAAATCGTTGCCACGCAGGCCATGACGAAGCGCCCGTTCGGCGTGAACCTCATCACCATGCATCCCGAGCTCGACCGGCTGGTGGATGTGTGTCTTGCGCATGATGTCTCGCATATCGTGCTGGCGGGCGGCGTCCCGAACAGCGCCACGATCCGCAAGGTACGTGATGGCGGAGCGCGGGCCATCGGATTTGCCCCGGCGCTGGCTCTGGGCAAGCGTCTGGTGCGCATGGGCATCGAGGCCCTCGTGATCGAGGGGTCGGAAGCGGGCGGCCATGTCGGGCCGGTTTCGCTGACGGTTCTGGCGCAGGAAATCCTGCCGCATATCCGCGATGTACCCGTATTCGTCGCGGGTGGGCTCGGACGCGGTGACGCGATCCTGTCCTATCTGGAGCAGGGGGCGGCCGGTGCGCAGCTCGGAACTCTGTTTGCGGCATCCGAAGAGAGCATCGCGCATGAGAACTTCAAGAAGGCCTTCCTGCGCGCCAATGCCCGCGATGCGGTGACGACCGTACAGCTTGACGAGCTGTTCCCGGTCATTCCGGTGCGGGGACTTTCGAATGAAGGTGGCCGTCGGTATGCGCGCCTTCAGGGCGAGGCGCTCCAGAAGTTCCAGAGCGGTGAGCTGACGAAGGAAGAAGCCCAGCTCTCGATCGAGCATTACTGGGCCGGCGCTCTGCGTCGTGCCGTCATTGAGGGTGATGTGGAGACGGGTTCCGTCATGGCCGGACAGTCCGTGGGCATGGTCAAGGACGTCCGTCCGGTCGCCGAAATCATCGCGACATTGGTGCAGCAGGCGGTTGATGCCATAAAGCAGCGTGAAGCCCGCATCCACGCGCCAAGCTAACGGATTTTCCGGTCATGTCCCCTCCGTCCTCGAACCGCCCGTTTTCGCAGCCTTCCGACCAGCCCAGTGTCGGAACGGTGCTGCGTGAGCGTCGCGAGGAACTTGGCTGGCGGCTTGAGGACGTGGCGGAATGGCTGCGCATCCGTCCGAAACTGCTGGCAGCGCTTGAAGCGGACGATCTGGCGAAACTGCCGGGCGTCGCTTATGCGGTGGGATTTCTGCGCACCTATGCCCACGCCATGCAGCTTGATGCGGATGCGCTGGTCGAGCGTTTCCGTCGGGATACGCGCGGTGCTGTAACCCGCAAGCCGGAACTGGTGTTCCCCCAGCCGGAAGGAGATCGGGGACTGCCGATCGGCGTTCTGGTCGGGGCAGGGCTCGTGGTCGTGGTTGCGGCCTATGTGGGCTGGTACCGTTTCACGGCGCATGACACGCCTGCGCAGCGGCAGGTTCCTGCCGTAACGGAACTGATGTCGGGTGCTGCAACGCCCGCCACGACATCGCCACAGGTGGCGTCCGTGATGCCTGGACGCGCTCCGACGCCCGAGCCTCAGCCGCCTGTCACCGCAGGTTCTGCCCCTGCGGTGACACCGACATCGACCAGTCCCGTACCGGCCCAAGGCGGTCCTGTTGTAGAGACCGCTCCATCACCGTCGCCCACGCAACTGCCGCCTCAGACAGTCGTGCCCTCTTCTGTTCAGACGGGCCCGGAGGATGAAGCGGAAGCCCCCCCGCCGGGCGAAGTCGTGCCGACTGCGAACAACGCAACGGTTGGCCAGCCGGCCACCGATCTGCCGCCAGCCGTTCCGGAAGGCGCCGTGGTGGTCAGGACGCTGTCTCAGGTCTGGACACAGGTCCGGGACCATGACGGCCATGTCCTGATGTCGCGTGTGATGCAGCCGGGGGAAAGCTGGCAGGGCGATCCCGCCGGGGCTCCGTTCCGCATGTCCTTTGGCAATGCCGGTGGTGTGGTTCTGACTACGGCCGGGGCGACCAGCGCGCCGCTGGGAAAGGAAGGGCAGGTCCGGCGCAATGTTGAAGTGACGGCGGACGCCATCCGCTCCGGTGCTTTCGGATCGGGGATCGCGCTGCCGGTTCAGCCCAATGCACCAGCTCCCGGACCGCAGGTGGTGCCGTCTACAGTCCCGGTCGCAAAACCGGCCCCGGCACCCGCCGCCCGGAAAGCGCCGCCAACACCTGAAGTTTCGGCTGATGACCTGAATGCCCGGCAGCTTGAACATCAGCCGCTGGAACAATCGTCGCCATCGCATTAAACCCGTATACCCGTCAGGGGGGCTCAGTGCCCCTGAATACAGCCCACTGAGTCAGAGCTCCCGGTCCTTTCCGGGCACGAAGAGGTAAATCATGAGCAGCTACCGTCCCTATCAGCACATCGAGCGTCGCAAGTCGCGCCAGATCCATGTCGGCAAGGTTGCGGTCGGTGGTGATGCCCCGATCTCCGTGCAGACCATGACCAACACCCTGACGTCCGACGCACAGGCCACGATCGAGCAGATCCGCCTGGCCGAACTGGCTGGCGTGGACATCGTGCGTGTTTCCTGTCCGGACGAGGCCAGCACGGCTGCCCTGGCAGAGATCGTGCATGAAGTGAACGTCCCCATCGTCGCGGACATCCACTTCCACTACAAGCGCGCCATCGAGGCCGCCAAGGCCGGTGCGGCCTGCCTGCGCATCAACCCGGGCAATATCGGCAGCGCCGAGCGCGTGCGTGAAGTCGTCAACGCCGCCAAGGATTATGGCTGCTCCATCCGGATCGGCGTGAATGCCGGTTCTCTCGAGAAGCACCTGCTCGAGAAGTACGGTGAGCCCAACCCCGAAGCCCTGGTCGAGAGCGCTCTGGAACACGCCAAGATCCTTGAGGATCACGACTTTCACGAGTTCAAGATCAGCGTGAAAGCGTCCGACGTGTTCATGGCGGTCGCAGCCTATCAGCAGCTTGCGGACTGCTGTGATCACCCGCTGCATATCGGCATCACCGAAGCCGGCTCCAAGCGTGCGGGCACCGTGAAGTCCTCCATCGGTCTGGGCAACCTGCTCTGGGCCGGCGTGGGTGACACGATGCGCGTCTCGCTTTCTGCTGCTCCGGAAGAGGAAGTGCTGGTCGGCTGGGACATCCTGAAGTCCCTCGGCCTGCGTCATCGCGGCGTGAAGATCATTTCCTGCCCGTCCTGTGCGCGTCAGGGCTTCAATGTTGTCGAGACGGTGCAGACGCTGGAAGACCGCCTGCAGCACATCAAGACGCCGCTGACGCTGTCCATCATCGGCTGCGTGGTGAATGGCCCCGGTGAGGCTCTGATGACCGATATCGGCGTAACCGGCGGCGGCAATGGCCGTCACATGGTCTATGCCGCAGGCCGCCAGGATCACACGATGCCGGCTGGTGACATGATCGAGCATATCGTGGACCTGGTCGAAAAGAAGGTTTCGGACATCGAGGCTGGCAAGGTCGAGGCGTCCACGGCCAAGCAGATGGACCCGGCAGCCAGCTGATGTCAGGACTTCAGCCCCCACGCGGCACCCATGACCTCATCGGCGAGACCATGCGCCGTCACCACCATGTCGTGGAGACGGCCCGCAGGGTTCTGCGGACCTATGGTTTTGAGGAATGGAGCACACCCATCTTCGAGGACACGCGCGTCTTTTCGCGCACGCTCGGCGAAACGTCCGATGTTGTGTCCAAAGAGATGTACACGTTCGAGGATCGTGGCGGTGAGAGCATCACCCTGCGGCCAGAGGGCACGGCGGCGATCTGCCGGGCTCTGGTCACGAATGGCCTGACGCAGTCCCTGCCGCAGAAGGTGTTCTATCATGGGCCGATGTTCCGTTACGAACGCCCGCAGAAGGGACGCTACCGTCAGTTCCACCAGATCGGTGCGGAACTGATCGGCGCGGAAAGCCCCCTGCGCGATGCCGAGACGATTGCCATGGCGCAGGATATCCTGCGCGAGCTGGGTCTGGGCGAGCATGTCACGCTGGAACTCAACACACTCGGCGATCTCGCCAGCCGTCAGGCCTGGCGGGAAGCTCTGGTGGCGTATTTCCGCGACCATGCCGATGCGCTGTCGGAAGAAAGCCGGGTCAGGCTCGAAGCCAACCCTTTGCGGATTTTGGACAGCAAGTCCGAACAGGACCGCAAACTGCTCGACGATGCGCCGGCATTTGCGGACTATCTGAACGATGAATCCCGCCAGTTCTGGGATACGCTGCGCTCCAGCCTGCAGGCCTTCGGCGTGGAATTTGTCGAAAATCCCCGTATCGTTCGCGGCCTTGATTACTACAGCCACACGGCGTTCGAGTTCGTGACCTCGAAGCTTGGTGCTCAGGGCACGGTGCTGGCCGGTGGCCGGTATGAAGGTCTTGTGGAGCAGATGGGTGGCCCGGCCATTCCGGCGATCGGGTGGGCTGGCGGGATCGAACGTCTGGCGATGCTGTTGGATAGTGTTCCTGAGCTTCCGGCCGGAATCGCGCTGGTGCCGATGGGAGATGAAGCCGTTCTCAAGGCCGCATCCATTGCGCGCGCTCTACGCTCTGCGGGTCTACGGGCCGAGATCGAGACACGTGGCAACATGAAGAAGCGGATGGAGCGCGTGGTGAAGTCCGGTGCGTCTCATGCAATCGTTCTGGGCGATGAGGAAATCGCCAAAGACGTCGTGCAGCTTCGGGATCTGGCCAGCCGCGAGCAGCAGGAAGTCCCGTTCGCGGATCTGGTCCGTGTTCTGAGCGCAGGACGCGCCTGAGCACATGGCGTTTGATGACAGGCTTGAGCGGATTGTCGCACGTTCGGAGGAAGTTCAGGCCCTGATGTCTTCCGGCGAACTGACGGGTGAGGATTTCACCCGTCTGTCGCAGGAATATGCCGAACTGGAGCCGGTGGTCGCATCCATTCAGGCCTGGAAAAGTGCCGAGGAGCAGAAAGCCGGGGCGCAGGCCCTGCTTGATGATCCGGAAATGCGCGAACTGGCCCAGATGGAGCTTTCGGAGATCGAGGCGACATTGCCGGATCTTCAACATGCCCTGCGTCTGGCGCTCCTGCCAAAAGATGCGGCGGATGAACGCAGTGCCATCCTTGAAATCCGCCCCGCAGCGGGTGGCGACGAAGCGGGACTGTTCGCTGCGGAACTGTTTGACGCCTATCGTCGCTTTTCGGAGCAGAACGGCTGGCGTTTCGAGGTCATGGAATATGCCGAGAACGAGGTGGCAGGCCTCAAGGAAGGCATGGCGACCATTTCCGGCCGTTCGGTTTTTGCGCGCCTGAAATACGAATCCGGCGTGCACCGGGTGCAGCGCGTTCCGGCGACGGAAAGCCAAGGCCGCATCCATACGTCTACCGTGACCGTGGCAGTGTTGCCGGAAGCCGAAGAGGTTGATGTCACAATCAATGATGACGACCTGCGGATCGACGTTTATCGGGCCTCGGGCGCAGGTGGACAGCACGTCAACAAGACCGAGAGTGCAGTGCGCGTAACCCACATGCCCAGCGGCATTGTGGTGGCAATGCAGGAAGAGAAAAGCCAGCACAAGAACAAGGCCAAGGCCATGAAGATCCTGCGTGCCCGGCTCTATGAGCGGGAACGCGCGCAGCTCCATGCCACCCGGGCCGCAGACCGGAAGTCACAGGTCGGGACAGGGGATCGTTCGGAGCGGATCCGGACTTACAATTTTCCGCAGGGACGTGTGACGGATCACCGGATCAATCTGACGCTCTATAAGATCGACCGGATTATGGGCGGTGAGTTCGATGAGATCATCGACGCCCTGACCCGTGAGGAACAGACGGAACTGCTTGCCGCTGAAGGGTTCTGAGCGTCAGGTATTGGGTGTTGCGCAGACAGCGGCACGCCCATGCCGGTGCGTTGCCACGGCGGCATCATCGTAATCGACCAAGAAGAAATCGGTAAAATTGTTGGTCCCCACGGCATCAAGCGAATGGCCTTCGGGGTGGTGGAGCTGGCCTTCGCTGCTGACCTGATGGGTTTCCTGATGGCCGTTGCGGACAATGGTGATTTCGCCACACAGCGCGTAATCGACATCGAAGCGCCCAACCGGAAGCGGGATCGTTTTTGTTTCACGCGCCTTGGAAAGCCCCAGTCTGAAGGTCGCAACCAGATTGCCATCCAGATAGAGTCGGGAGACTTCGGAAATTTCTTCGGGCGCGCGCTCGTCCGTCACGCTAAAGGACGGGGGCAGTTCCGTGGACAGTTCCGACTGGGCGTGAACCGGATTGAGCGTGCAGCCAAGCAGCAGGGCGGAATAGAGGAAGGCGCGTTTGGACTTCATGACACCAACTATAACAGGTTCGCTTCGATGATGATGGCCAAAGATGATCTTTTGCGCGAGGCCTCACAGGCGCTTGAGCAGGCCGGGATCGAAGATTCTCGTCGTGAAGCGCGCCTTCTGCTGGGCTGGGCGACGGGACGGGATCTGGGCGGCCTGTTGTCTCTGGACGGTGTGGAGCCTGCGCAGGCTTCGCGATTCGCCGGAGCCCTGAAGCGGCGTCTTGATCGGGAGCCTCTGGCGTTCATCACGGGCGAGACGGGCTTCTGGACGCTGGATCTGGAGACGGGGCGTGACACGCTGATCCCCCGTGCCGACAGCGAAGCCCTGATCGAAGCGCTGCTGGATGTCTGCCCGGACCGCAATGCACCGCTCTCCATTCTGGACCTTGGCACGGGAACAGGCTGTCTGCTGCTGGCGGCCCTGTCGGAATATCCGCAGGCCACAGGTGTGGGCGTGGATCTGTCCCCCCAGGCGGCAGCTCTGGCCCGGCGCAACTCCATCCGCACCGGACTGACAAAACGCAGCGCCTTTCTGGCTGGAAGCTGGGCGGATGCATTGACGGGCCGGTTCGATGTTGTCCTGTCCAACCCCCCTTATATCGAGACCGGGGATCTGGCCGGGCTGATGCCTGAAGTCGTGCAGTATGAGCCCGCCCGGGCTCTGGATGGTGGGGCGGATGGTCTGGAAGCCTATCGCATCCTCTGCGCTGCGCTGCCGGATCTTCTGGTTCCGGGCGGACATGCGATCCTGGAGATGGGGATCGGGCAGATCAATGCGGTCTCTGCGCTCGGCGCCGCGAACGGGCTGCGGGATGTGGCGCATAAGACGGATCTCGGCGGCATTGAAAGAGCCCTGGTGCTGCAATCGGGCAGGTGAGGATGGATTTTGCCGAAAAACCGTTGGCTTGACTGACGGAACTTGGTATTGCTAAAGCCAATGCATGCGAATTGAGGGTGTTTTACCAGCACTGTCAGACGCATCTTTGCCCATCGCTCATGTCATCATGCACTGACGATGGAAGACTGGCTGAGCCGGGTTCAGCCATAGCGGAACAGACAGACGTCTTTTCCGACAGCGGCGGTCGGAACTTTCTGCGGTTGCAGAACGGTCCACGTCATCATGAAAGTGCATCACGGGTCGATGAATATGAAGCGCATAAGAGGCCGGCATCATCGTGCGGGCAGTGGGCCATCACGCAGCAGCAATGCCCAGACACCTCTGAACCGCAACCATGTGTTTGACAGTAACGGGCCCGATCTCCGGGTTCGTGGTACGGCGCAGCAGCTGTTCGAGAAGTATCTCCAGCTTGGCCGCGACGCGACCGGAACTGGCGACCGCATTCTTGCAGAAGCCTATTTCCAGCACGCGGAGCACTACTTCCGTATTCTCAACGCCATGAACCAGGCCGCCGAGAAAAGCCAGCAGGAGCGCAACGAACGCCAGCAGCAGCGTCAGCGGGCCTACGAGGATCGCCGGGAGCCGCGTGGCGAGGAGGAGCACGAGAAGCCGGAGGGGGATTACGGCTCCGAACGCTCTTCCGATGAGGATCAGGATCGTCGCACGGCGGAAGCCGAGGCAGACTGAGGCTTCAGCTCGAAAAAAGGAAAACCGGCCCCGCAGAAGGGCCGGTTTTTTTATGCCTCAGACGCGGCCCACGAAGCGGTCGGGCAGGCGCCACAACTCGCTTCCGCTCAGATGCAGATCGAGACGGTAGCGCTCATGCAGACGCATCTGGGCGCTGTCCTCCACCTGCTGACGCCACTGCGTCAGGCGTCCATCACGGTTGTCGAGGGTGCTGTCCACCCGGGGCAGGCCCGCCATGGCGCGCAGCATGTTCTCCCAGTCCGTGTTTTCAAGGCGCTGGTGACGCCCCACCTCGTCTGAGACCCAGGGTTGTCTGCGAGTGCGCTCCAGACGCTCCAGCCCCGAAGGCAGGTCTGCGTAACGGAGATGGAACAGGAAAAGAGGCGCTTCGAGACTGGGAACGGCTTCTTCGCAGCAGTGAAAGCCAGGGGCCCATGTGACGGGAATGCGGGTCAGGACCGGTTTGCACATCGCGCTGGAAAAGCGGAGGTGACGGCGCTGCAGGGAAAAGGGGCGGCTGTAGTCGAACCGCGCTTCCTCGTCGGGGACATGAATGACGTCAAAGCCGGTGGCCGTGACCACCGGGCTGCGGTTCAGGAGTGCGAATTCCGTCAGGGAAGGGACGAGAGCAGGATCTGCGAGAAGGATTTCGTCCACATCCGTATAGATGACGCTGTCATACCATTCGAGCAGACTGTCACAGAACTTGCCGATTGCACGGGTACGGCGTTCGTCATCCTGCGGGGAGCGGGGGATCCGGACGACATTGACCTGTCCCAGATGCGCGGTCGAGCCATCATCCGAACCATGATCAATGACATAGCAGGCGGTTTCCCCAACCTGTGCACCGTAGTGACGGCGCCACACCTGAAGGTGTTCCGGCTCGTTGTAAACCATCGTCACGACGGCGAGGGGTTTCTTGATCATATCCGGCAGAATACAGGAAACGATCCCCTAAAGATGGTAGCGGTGGACGGATTTGAACCGCCGACCAAGGGATTATGATTCCCCTGCTCTACCACTGAGCTACACCGCCATCCAGCCGGGGTTAACCGGCGTTGTCGCGGGGTTTTAAGGGGGATCTTTCAGGGTGTCAACACGTTAGTCCCGGGAAAATAAGATGTTTTTTCGGGTCGCGCTGGCGTGGGTGCTCATGGCATTTGGAGTATCACCATTTTCCATAGTGCCCGGTCTCTTCCGCCTTTTCTCAATTCCTCCCGATGCAAGGAGTCGTTCATCTGGTGACGCAATATTTCGTCAGCACCCTGTTTGCCATACGGTCCTATTTCACCTGGCTGCCGGCTTCCGTTGTTTCGGTGCTGATGCTGGTGGTTGTGGGGGTGCTGGCGTTTTATTGCGGCAATCTTGTCACGACGCAGCTTCTGCGCATCCCGGGCTCACGCAAGGCCGCGCTGATCCGGCGTATCGTCTCGTCCCTGAGACGGCCGACGCGCCTGATGGTGGCTCTTCTGGCCATGCTGTCCGCCCTGCCGGCTGCAACGGGGTTCACGGCGGCGCAGGAAGACGATCTTCAGCTCTTCTTCCTGTTCCTGCTGATCCTGACATTCGGGTTTTCGGCGATCATGGTCTTCCGGATCATGACGGAGGTCTATCTCAACCGCCTCGCAGCGCGCGAGGAGACCGACGACATCATGATCCGCTCGCACCAGACGCAGATCCGCGTCCTGCGGCGGCTGACGGAAATCCTCGTGGGTATCGTGACGGTGGCCTCAGCGCTGATGCTGTTCCCGTCCGTCAAGCAGTACGGTTTATCGCTGTTTGCGTCCGCCGGTGCGGCCTCGCTGATCGTCGGCCTGTCGGCGCGCGGATTGCTGACGAACCTGATCGCGGGTGTGCAGATTGCGCTGACCCAGCCGATCCGCATGGAAGACCTCATCATCATCAATGGCGACTGGTGCTGGGTGGAGGAAATCAACGCGACCTATGTGGTCCTGCGGGTCTGGGACTGGCGGCGGCATATCGTGCCGATCTCGTATTTTCTCGAAAACCAGTTCGAGAACTGGACGCATAATTCGGCGGCCATCATCGGCGTCGTGTTCCTGTGGGTCGATTATCAGGCGCCGATGGACAAAATCCGCGAGATGCTGAACGAGATCGTGCGGGGCTGTCCGCTCTGGGACGGGCGCGTGTTCGACGTGCAGGTGGCCGATTGCGACGCGCATGTCATGTCCATCCGGATTATCGCCAGCGCGCGTACGGCGCTTCAGAGCTGGGATCTGCGGTGTGACATCCGCGAGAAGATCATCGCCCGGATCCGCGATGAATGCCCCGAAGCTCTGCCGCGGGCCCGTTTTTCCATGATGCCGCCCGGCGCGGGAGGGCAGGAGCCATGGGACAGGATGGCCCCTCCGATCGGACGTCCCCCACCGGGAAGCTATATGGGCCCGGGAATGGGGTCCGGAATGGGGCCCGGCAGTTCGTCGATGTCGTCAGGCTGAGGGAAGTTCGGGGCGCATCCTGGAGTGGTGTCGGCCGTAGAACACGTAGGTGGCCGTTCCCAGTGCCAGATAGGTGACCAGAAGGATCAGCGGGACCGGGTTGCCGCTGGTGACGGCGTGAACCATGTCCGAGATCAGTGGAATGGTCATGATCAGGCAGAACACGATCCCGAGCGCGGGTGTGGTGCCGATCCAGAAACCCCGGATGCGGATGCCGCCCAGCGGAACACTGAAGGGGCGCACGATGTCCGGGCGCGTGTTGCGCTGCCAGATGACCGTGAAGCACACAATCCCGAAGGCGGCGGCCGTGCCGATGGACACGAGATCGCTGATGATGTCGATGGGCAGCGTGGCGGTGATGAGGGCCACGACGAGACCGAGGACAATCGTCCCGATCCAGGGCGTGCGGAATGTCGGATGGATCAGGCAGAAGATCCCCGGGATCAGCCCGTCGCGGCTGATGGTCAGAAGAACGCGGGACTGGGCGTACATCAGGCCCATCAGGACCGAGCACAGACCGATCGTCGCGCCGATATTGACCAGCAGCGACAGCCAGGGCGTGTGCATGATCTTCACAGCGATGGCGAGCGGATCCGGCACATCAAGCTCGCGATAGGGCACGATACCCAGCAGGACTGTGGCCACAATCATGTAGACGACGGTGCAGATCAGCAGGCTGCCGATGATGCCGATCGGGACGTCGCGGGTGGGATTGCGCGCTTCGGCCGAGGCCGTGGAGACGGCCTCGAACCCGACATAGGCAAAGAAAATTACTGATGCGGCGCGGAAAATGCCGCGGACCCCGTAATGGAACCCGCCTTCGCTGGCGGGGATGAACGGGTGCCAGTTCGCCGGATTGACCGCACCGATGCCCAGCGCCACGAATACGAACAGCACCCCGACCTTGAGTGCGACGATGAGGGTGTTGACCCGGGCCGATTCCTCGACGCCCCGCACCAGAAGGGCGGTCACAAGAAGCGTCGCGGTAAAGCCGATCAGGTCGAACCGCCATCCGGCGCTGATCCGTGCGCCTGCGGTGTCCGGAACGGGCTGGAGTGTCGCATGAGTCAATGCGGCGGGCAGGTGGAGGCCCGTGAGGTCGAGCAGGGAACTGGCATAACCCGACAGACCGGCCGCGACGGCTGAACACGAGATGCCGTATTCCAGCAGTAGCAGCCAGCCGACCATCCAGGCGACTTTCTCCCCCATCGAGATATAGGCATAGGAGTAGGCCGAGCCTGACACGGGAAGGGTCGAGGACAGCTCCCCGTAGGAGAATGCCGTAAACAGGCAGGCCAGGGCAGCGATGACGAACGAGATCAGGACGGAGGGGCCCGCATACTCCGCGGCCGCCGTTCCCGTCATGACGTAAATGCCAGCGCCAATCGTGGAACCGACGCCGAGGATGATAAGCTGCGTTGCCGTCAGGCTTCGTTTGAGGCCATTCGTGTCGTTCTCGAACAGGACCTGTTCAAGGGTCTTGCGACGACTGGGGCCGGAGGCATCGGGAGAAGATTGTATCGAAGCTGGCATGATCCGCAATGTGCCGCGAAAAACGGCGGCTGGAAAGGTCAGAGAAGAATGACGGCACCGGCAAAAAGGCCCGCCACGACGCAGTAGATTCCAAACGGTGTCAGCGCCCAGCCATCATGGTTGCGAAAAAAGCGCAGCATCAGCAGCGAGCAGATCAGCGCGGTCAGTCCTGCGACGACGGCACCGGCGACGCACTGCACCATGATGTCGTGCGAAATCGTCATATGGCGCATCTGCCAGGCTTCACGGACCGTGGCTGCCAGCACGATGGGCTGGGCCATCAGTAGGGAGAAGCGGGCTGCCGTTTCATGGTCCAGACCGCGCAGCAGGCCACCATTCATGGTTGCCCCCGAACGCGACAGGCCAGGCAGAAGCGCAAGACACTGCCAGATGCCGATGATGACTGCGTCTTTAGGAGCAAGGGTGGCGATGGGCTTGTGATCGCGATGCCCTTTCTGGCGCCGGAGCCATTCCGTCGCCATGAGCAGGAAACCGTTGAGGATCAGGAACCCGGCGACGGCGAGAGGCGTGCCGAATACAGCACGCAGGCGGTGCTCCAGCAGCCAGCCGACCAGCACGGCGGGAATGGTCGCGATAACGAGCAGTCCGAAGATCCGAATCGCTTCTATCTGTGCATAGCGCCCGTAACGGCCGAACATGCCGCCCAGAATGGCCATCCAGTCCCGCCAGAACACACCAGCCAGCGCGAGGAGCGTGCCGACATGCAGCATGGTCAGGAACGGCAGGAACATAGGAGCATGTTCATCCAGATCCCAGTGCAGGAGCGCGGGGAGGAGAACGGCATGGCCGAGGCTGCTTACGGGAAAGGGCTCGGTAATACCCTGAACGACTGCGAGGATGAGGGCCTGAAGAAGCGTCATGGAGCCTGTATCGGGTGGTGGCCTTCGTCACGAAGGCGGAAAAGCAGATCACTTGCCTGATGGCGGCAGGGGACGCAACCTTGGAGGTAACCCTGGTCTCCGCCTTGACCGGGCGGTCATGGGAGGACTAACTCCCGTTCTGTTCAAGATTTTCCGGAAGGCGAGGCTGGCATGCAGTCAACATTGAGCGGCCGTGGGGGCGCCATCCTGGCCAGTGGTCTCGTTCTGGCGATCGCCGGGACATTCCTCGTCTATGGCAATGCGCTTCGCAAGGGACCTGACTTTCAGGGCGCGACCCTGCATGCGGCCTTCAATTCCGCGAACGGACTTCATGCGGGTGCCAATGTCGATCTCGCAGGGGTGCCGGTAGGACGTGTCGTGTCCATCACGCTTGATCCGCGAACGCAGATGGCTGACGTGGCCTTTACGGTGGATCAGCGCCTGCATCTGCCCGTTGATACGGCCGTGGGCATCGGGGCGCCAACTATGACGGCGGATAATGCCCTGCAGATCCAGCCGGGCCATTCTCACACGACACTGTCCAGCGAGGGCAAGATCACCGACACGCGCGATCAGCTTTCGCTGGAACAGCAGGTCAGCAACTACATCTTTGGCGGCGGCAAGCTGGGCCAGTAAGGCCCGCCTGCCGCTTCGGGTTCAGTCGTTCAGCGGATAGGACGCCAGAAGCCGACGCTGCTTGCGCCAGGAATGCAGCATCGAGAACGCGCCCGATGTCTTCCAGCCGCGCGCCCTGTTGGCAGCCCCGATTAGGAAGGTCTGACGGTAATGTGAGAACTGGGCGCGATACGCTTCCCAGAGCGTCGTCCGCCGGTCCCAGATATGGGTCGCTTCGGATCCGACGCCATTGATCTCGATGATCTGGAAGTTTTCACCCCGGCGCAGATCTTCGATGGACGCCGCCTTGACGTCCACCCGTCCGAAATGGAAGTCGGGAATATCCTTCATGATCGCATCGAGCCGGGCGGTCAGGGCCTCCGTCGTATCGGCGCGGCCATCGCGGAAGACGGACCCCTTGCAGTGGTTCCCGGCAAAGACCAGCGGCATTTCCTCACTCTTGGCGAGAACGTTTTTCTCCCGCCCGGCCAGGCGCGGAAGATAGATCTGCGGGACGAGACTCATCCGGGGATCCCGCAGGATCAGTTCCTCGATCGTGGACACGCCATCACCCGTCAGGACCGGCGCTTCCTTGTAGGTGATCGAGGTGATGCGCCCGCGGGTTTCGTCGGGGTGGCGAATGTAGAACAGACCCGCTTCAACCGGATAGGTAATGAGTTCCTGAACCAGCATGTCCACGTCATCGGGGAATTGCGGCAGGACGGCTTCAAGCTGTTCGCGGGACTGGACGAGTTTCACACCCGTGCCATTGCAGCCGATATCGGGCTTGATGACGACGGGGAAGGACAGGCCCTTGCGCTCCATGGCGTCCAGCGCCCGGCGAACGGAACCCTTGCCGCTGCGGAAGACAACGTAAGGCGCGATATAGGACTGTGCCGTGGAACCGCCCATGTCGAGGATGGAGGACTTGCTCTCGCCGCACAGGCCGCCCGTTTCGATACGCGGATTGGCGGCGGTCGAGATGCTGAGGTCGCGGTATTTGATCCCCATGGCGATCCAGTACAGGACGATGGGGGTGTAGAAGATGGATCCAGGCCAGAATTCGAAAAGGGAGAGCGGGTTCTGGTCGGCTTCTGACTTGGACATTGCTGTTACTGGCTCACGGTCTGGAGACGGGCGATCAGGCGCCCGACGACAACGATACACAGGACGAACCCCGCAAGCCCGGCCCAGCGCCAGCCGCCCTGATGGGCGAGCAGCCAGCCCCCGACTCTCATGGCGAGCAGGAAAAGACACGTCGTCCAGACCAGCGTAGCCAGAACTGCGGTCATGGCAAAGGGAAGGAACGGCGCGCGGAAAAAACCGCATGCGGTATAAAGCGGCAGTCGGGCGCCGGGCACGAAGCGGGAGATGGCCACGACGCGGATGACGTTCGTGCTGAACCAGTCCTGTGTGCGTTCGCGTTTGGGAAGGGTCAGGAACCGCTTGAGAAAGGGCCAGCGGGCTCCGGCGGCACCGAGGCCATACAGCCCCATGTCTCCGACCGCCACGCCGAAATACAGTGCGCCCAGGGCAAGGGGAATACTGACCTCACCGGCACGGGCTGCAATGGCGGAGAGCACCGTTGCCACGTCTTCGAGAATGAAGGTGCCAACGACGATGGTGGCTGCCTTCAGCCAGGCTGGCTGCGAGGCCATGGCGGGGCCGATGGCGATCACGAGTGGGGAGGTTCCATGAACATTGAGGCGCCGGTTTCGCACGCCAGCGCGCCAACGACAATCTTGCCCTGCCATATTTCGGTGCGAATAACCTGCGACACTCCTGCGGAGGCTGGTGATCCGTGTCGCGGATTGCTAGCGTATGTTCTGCCATTTTCACCCGTAAGGGACTGATCCTGACCGTGCTTCAAAGACGCCATCTGCTTGCCGCCCTGACCTCCGTTGCCGGCTCGGCGGCAGTCGGGTCCTCGTCCGCCCGCGCGCAGGCCTCTGTGCAGAGTTACAGCGGTTTTCTCGCCAGTGTCCGGGCGCAGGCCCTGGCGCAGGGCCTTTCCCCCTCGATCGTCTCGCAGGCGCTCAGCCTGACAACGCAGCCTAACGCCTCCGTCCTCAAGCTGGACCGTCATCAGCCGGAGTTCACCCTGACCTGGGCGCAGTATCGTGATCGTGTCCTGCCGGAGTCGCGGTTTGCGAAAGGGCGGACCGTCTATGCGGCCCAGCAGGCGGTGATGTCTCCCGTGAGCGCGCGCTTCGGATGTGACGATCGTGCCGTCATGGGGATCTGGGGGCTCGAGTCGGGATTTGGTGCGCATGACGGGACCTATTCCGTCATCGACGCGCTGGCGACGCTGGCCTTTGACGGACGTCGATCTGCCTTTTTCCGCAACGAACTCATGAAGGCCCTTCAGATCCTCAATGACGGCGATATCGCACCTGCCGCCATGATTGGCAGCTACGCCGGTGCCATGGGGCAGGCGCAGTTCATGCCTAGCGCCTATCTGCCTTATGCGGCGGATGGGGACGGAGATGGCAAGCGCAATATCTGGACCTCCGAGGCCGATGTGTTCGCCTCCATCGCCAATTATCTCGGCAGATGTGGCTGGCAGCCCAATGAACCGTGGGGGCAGGAAATCACGCTGGCCAGGGCGCTCGACAAGGCGGAAATCGGCCGGACCCATCAGCGGACGCTGGGTGAGTGGATGGCGCTGGGCGTGCGCCGGGCCGACGGGACGGCGTTCTCGCGCCCGGACGTGAAGGGCGCTGTCGTACAGCCGGATGGGCCGGGAACACAGGCCTTCATGGTCTACCACAACTTCAACGTGATCCGCCGCTACAACCCGTCGGACTACTATGCGCTCGGTGTCGGGCTTCTGGGGAGCGGAATTGTCTCTGCGTAAGTACGGGGCCGCTCTGGCTCTCCTGCCGCTTCTGGCAGCCTGCCATCGCGATGAACCCGCGCCTGTCGTCCATCCGCATTACGAACTTGGGGATGCGTGGCATGGAACGCATGGATGGTTCTATCCGAACGAGCAGTTCGACTATCACGCAACAGGACTGGCAACACGCCAGCAGGCACCTGCCTCCGGTCTGACAGCGGATGGCGAAGCCTGGTCTGCGGACGGGATGACAGGCGCGCACCAGACGCTTCAGCTTCCGGCAATCGTCAGTGTCCGCAATCTCGTGAACGGCCGCATCGTGCGCATCCGCCTGACGGATCGCGGACCGGCTGATCCGGGGCGCATCATCGCCCTGTCTCCGAAGGCGGCAGACCTGCTGGGCATGACGGCGGACACGCCCATCGAGGTTACCGAAGACGAAGCGGCCAGCCGCTCGCTCGCGGAAGGGCTGGTCAAGGCGCCAGCACAGAACATCTCGGCAGCGCCGGTCGGTGAAGTCCGGGCGACATCGCTGAGTGATGGTTCCTCGCAGGTCTATGGCAACGACTCGTCCGCTGCGACGACCTCTGTCGCCATCGGGCCATTGCCTGCGACGTGGATGCAGGGCAGTCCGGGGCCTTCGGGGCTGTATATCCTGATGGGAATATTTTCTGGCCGGGCAACCGCGGCAGGTGTTGCGGCGCGCTGTGGCGGCACCGTCCTGCATGCCCGGGAGACCGTAGGGCTTGAGTGGCGCGTTCTTGGTGGACCCTATGCCGACATCGCACAGGCTGATGCGGCACTGGACCACACCCGCCTGTGCGGGGTAGAGGGCGCGCGGATCATTGTGGAATGACGGCCGGTTGTATGAAGGCCGTGGAACTGGGGACGAACGTGCGGACTAGACGCTCTCTTTTCGGTGGGGTGGCAGGCATTGCGGCCTGTGCTTCTTTTGCGGGACCCCTGAAGGCGTTTGCGCGCCCGCACCGTCACGCAGCCCATGCAGCAAAGGCTGCTGCTGCCACTGCGGCTGATGCTCCTGTAGGCACACCTGCGAACACGCCGATCGGGCCATTCGATACGGTCGCGCGCTGGGCCTATGTCGTCGATTACGACACGGGTGCTGTCCTGCTCGACAAGGCTTCCGACGAGCGCATGGCCCCGTCTTCGCTGACGAAGATGATGACCGCCTATATCGTGTTCGGCATGCTGGCAACGGGTCGCATCCGTCTGGAGCAGAGCCTGCCGGTGAGCGAAAAGGCCTGGCGTACGCAGGGTTCCAAGATGTTCGTGCCGCTGGGCCAGAGCGTTCTGGTGTCCGACCTCATTCAGGGCATGCTGATCCAGTCCGGCAATGACGCCTGCATCGTCCTCGCGGAAGGTATTGCGGGTTCCGAAGAGCGCTTCGTTGCAATGATGAACGAGGAAGCGCCGAAACTCGGCATGATGAACTCGCATTTCGTCAACGTGACGGGTCTGCCGGCAGACGGGCACTACATGACGGCGCGCGATGTCGCGACGATCGCTTCGCATCTGATCCGCGATTTCCCACAGTATTATCATTATTTCGGTGAGCTTGAGTTCACCTATAACCGGATCCGTCAGGGCAACCGGAACGTGCTGGTGGACAAGGGCCTCGCTGACGGTCTGAAGACCGGTCATACGGATGCGGGCGGCTTCGGCCTCTGTGCCAGTTCCAAGCGCAACGGCAACCGCGTCATTGTCGTTATCAACGGCACGTCGTCGAGCAACGAGCGTGCCCATGAAGGCGAGCGTCTGATGTCCTGGGCATTTGCGAATTTCGAGAACGCCACGCTGTTCCGTCGCGGTCAGGTCGTGGATTCTGCACCCGTCTGGATGGGCGAACACCGTCAGGTCCCGCTGGTCGCAGGGGCCGATATCGTCATGACGCTACCCGTCGGCTGGCAGCAGCGTTCCCATATCGGAGTGGACTATGCCTCTCCGGTGATCGCGCCGGTGACGAAAGGGCAGGTCTGCGGCGCGCTGGTGATTTCTGCGCCCAACATGGCCGATATCCGCGTGCCGCTTGAGGCAGGCGAATCGGTTGCGAAACTTGGACTGGTCGCCCGCGCCATGACGCGTCTGGGCCACGGCCCCGCGCAGTAAGGGCATGGCTGGAAAAGGACTGTTCATTACGTTGGAAGGCGGAGAGGGTGCTGGAAAATCCACCCAGGCCCGCCTTCTGGCTGAAGCCCTGCGCGCGGAAGGACACGACGTCCTTTTGACGCGGGAGCCCGGTGGCACGCCGGGCGCGGAGGAAATCCGTAACCTGCTGCTGTTCGGGAAAGTCGATCTCTCCTGGCGGGCCGAAATCCTGATGCACATGGCCGCCCGGTCGGACCATCTCGACAACGCCATTCTGCCGGCGCTTGAGCGCGGGGCAATCGTGGTGTGTGACCGATTCCATGATTCGACACTGGCCTATCAGGGCTATGGCGTCGGGCAGGGGGCGCCGGAGGTTCTGGCGTTCCTGAAGGGCGCCCGCAAACTCGTGGATTTCGAGCCGGATCTGACGCTGATGCTGGAACTCCCCCGGACGCAGGCGCTCGCGCGTCTGAAAGCGCGTGGCGGCCAGACGGACCGTTATGAAGGTCAGGCGGAAGCGTTTCATGAACGCGTTCTGGCCGGGTTCGAGGCGATTGCGTCGGCTGATCCGGCGCGGGTGAAACGTGTGGATGCGGGCCAGACGCCGGAGGCCGTTAGTGCGGCACTTCTGCAGGCCGTGCATGAAAGCCTGTCGGTTCAGGGCGTGTGAGCGATCCGCGGCATACTCTGAACCTGTACGGTCACGGTGAGGCGGAAGCGACGTTCCGGCAGGCGCTGGCCAGTGGCAAGCTGCATCATGCCTGGCTGATCTGCGGCCCGGCGGGGATCGGCAAGGCAACGCTGGCCTTCCGTCTGGCCAGACTGCTTCTGAATGCGGAAAATCCGGACTCGTCGCAGGCGCGTCGCATTGCAGCCGGAACGCACGGGGACCTGCTGGAAATCTCGCGGGCCGTGGACGAGAAAAAAGGCCGTCTGCGCGGGGAGATCACGGCGGCGGATGTCCGCCCGGTCCAGACGTTCCTGCACCATACGGCGACCGAAGGGGGCTGGCGCATGGTAATCGTGGACGGGGCGGAATATCTGAACCGCTTCGCGGCCAACGCATTGCTCAAGATCCTCGAAGAACCTCCGCCGCGCTGTGTCCTGCTGCTGACGACGTCTTCTCCCGGCGCGCTCCTGCCCACGATCCGCAGCCGGTGCCGGATGCTGACGCTGTCCGCGCTGTCCGATGCGGATATGCGCGCCGCGCTGCCTGGCATCTCTGCGGATGTGCTGGCGCGGGCCCACGGATCGCCGGGCCGGGCACTCTTTCTGTCCCACGACCGGGATGGCGCGATTGCGTCATTTGTGGCGGAAATCCTCGCTGGACAGGTGCGTGCTTCGGAAACCATGGCCCTGAGCGAGCGTATTGCGAGAGAGGCTGAAGGTTTCGCATTGCTCTGCGATTTGCTAGGCGAGGGACTGGCAGACCGTGCGCGCTCGGCAGCGCGGCGCGGGGATCTTGCAAAGGCCGATCTGGCGGCGCGTCAGTGTTCCGAACTGGACACGCTGAGGCGTCAGACCGAAGGCTTAAACCTGGACAAGGCCCAGGCCATCCGTCAGGCAGCGGAACTCGCTTCCGGCAGCTGAGATGGTCCGGGCGTTATGAAACGAGTGGACATGACGCGGCGCTTCACCATCACGACCCCGATCTTCTATGTGAACGGCGCTCCGCATATCGGGCATGCCTATACCTCCATCGCGGCCGACGTTCTGGCCCGCTTCCATCGCCTGAACGGCGAAGAGGTTCTGTTCGTCAGCGGCACCGACGAGCATGGCCAGAAGGTCGAGCAGACGGCCGTCGCCAAGGGTATGGATCCGCAGGCCTATGCCGACGAGGTTTCGGCCTCCTTCCGCCAGATGCAGAAGGACATGGCGATCTCGACCGACGAGTTCATCCGCACCACCGAAGAGCGCCACAAGGGCGCGGCCAAGGCGCTGTGGGAGAAGGTCGCGGCGAACGGGCATATCTATCTGGGCGCCTATGAAGGCTGGTACTCCACACGCGATGAAGCCTTCATCGGCGAGGACGAACTGGTCAAGAAGCCTGACGGAACGCTCGTGGCGCCGTCCGGTGCACCGGTGGAGCGCGTCAAGGAACCATCCTACTTCTTCCGCCTGTCCGATTTTCAGGACCGGCTTCTGAAGCTGTACGAAGACAATCCCGACTTCATCGGCCCTGTCGGCCCGCGTCGTGAAATCGAAAGCTTCGTGCGTCAGGGCCTGCGCGACCTGTCCGTCAGCCGCACGAGCTTCAAATGGGGCGTTCCGGTTCCGAACGATCCGGACCATGTCATGTATGTCTGGTTCGACGCGCTGGCGAACTATCTGACGGCCGTGGGCTATCCCGACCTCGATGACCCGCGGGCAAAGTTCTGGCCGGCGGATGTCCATATCGTGGGCAAGGAAATCGCACGCTTCCACTGCGTGTACTGGCCGGCCTTCCTGATGGCGGCTGGTATCGACCTTCCGAAGAGCGTCTTTGCCCATGGCTGGTGGACGGTCGAGGGCGAGAAGATGAGCAAGTCTCTCGGCAACGTCCTCGACCCGAAAGCACTCGCTGACGAATTCGGACTGGATGCGCTGCGCTTCTTCCTGATGCGGGAAGTGCCGTTCGGCGGCGATTCCAATTTCAGCCGCCGCTCCATGATCACGCGTACGAATGTCGAACTGGCGAACGATCTCGGAAATCTGTGCCAGCGCACGCTGAGCCAGGTTGCCCGCAATCTGAATGGCATTCTGCCCGAGCGTGGCACGCTGACCGAAGACGATCAGGCCATGCTTGCAATGGTGACGCTGCTGCCGACGATCATGTCCGAACAGATCGAGCGCAAGGCGATCACGGATGCGCTGGAAGAAGTCTGGAAGGTCATCCGCGCCGCCAATTCCTATATCGACCGTCAGGCTCCCTGGGCCCTGAAAAAGACCGATCCGGAGCGTATGGCGGACGTGTTGCGGGTTCTCGTGGACATGATCCGTGGGATCGCAACCATGCTTCAGCCCTTTATGCCGAACACGATGGACCGGATGCTGACACAGCTCGGCGTGCGGGACGACGAACGGACGTTCGCAGCCCTTGAGACGCTGATCCCCGCTGGCCGGACTCTTCCCAAGCCGGAAGGTCTGTTCCCGCGTTTTGTCGAGGAAGAGGCATGACAGGACTGATCGACACCCACTGTCATCTGGACAAGCTGGACGATCTCGCGCCCGCTTTCGAGCTGGCGCGGGAGTCCGGCCTGTCTGGCATGATTACGATCGGGACGCGGTTTTCCAAGGCGGATACGCAAATTGCCCTGACGCAGCATGACATGCCGGATCTGCGGATCTGGTGCGCAATCGGCATTCACCCGGATTATGCGGGCGAGGAGCGTCTGCCGTCGGTCGAGGAGCTTGTTGCCAAGACCGAGGCGCCTTCCGTCGTGGCAATCGGGGAGACGGGGCTGGATTATTTCCATAGCGGAGATGAAGCCAAGCCCGCCCAACACGCCGCATTCCGCACCCATATCGCGGCCGCGCGCCAGACGGGGCTGCCGGTGGTCATCCATACCCGCAACGCCGATGATGACATGATCGCCATCCTGCGTAAGGAACATGCCAGGGGAGCGTTTCCGTTCCTGATCCACTGCTTTGCGTCCGGTCTGAAACTGGCAGAAGCCGCTCTGGAACTGGGGGGCTATATCAGCTTCTCCGGCCTGCTAACTTTCCCGAAATGCGAGGAAATCCGTGAAGTCGCGCGGATGGTGCCGGAAGATCGCATTCTGGTCGAGACAGACAGTCCGTACCTCGCGCCAGTCCCGAAGCGTGGCAAGCCCAACACGCCGGGTTACGTCGCGCACACGGCTGCTCGGCTGGCTGAAGAGCGGGGCGTGTCGCTCGATGAGATCACGCGGATCACCACTGAAAACGCCCGTCGTCTGTTCACGAGGATCGCTGCGTGAAGGTAACGGTCCTTGGATGTGGCGGCTCTGCCGGCGTCCCCATGATCGGGGGCGAGGAGGGGCCACATACCGGGATCTGGGGCGCGTGTGACCCGGCCGAGCCACGCAACCGGCGCACGCGCGCATCAGTCATCATAGAAGGTGAGGGCGGTTTCCGGCTTCTGGTGGATTCAGGGCCGGACTTTCGGGACCAGATGCTGGGCTGTGGCCTGAGCCATGTCCATGCAGTCCTCTACACGCATCCGCATAGCGACCATATCGGCGGTCTGGACGAATTGCGGGCCATCAACCGCGTGATCGGTACGCCCCTGCCACTGCTGGCTACTCCGGAGGTTCTGGAGGAGCTGCGACTGCGTTATGCCTATGCGTTCGCCCCCTGGAATGGCCCGGAGTTTTACCGGCCGGTTTTTGACGAACGGATCGTTCAGGCTGGAGAAACAGTCACCTTTCCGGGTCTGACCGCACGGATTTTCGAACAGCGACACGGACGGATCACGTCTCTCGGCGTCCGTTGCGGAACCTTCGCCTACAGCACGGATGTCGAGACACTTTCAGACGAGGCGCTGTCGCACCTTGAAGGCGTACAGACATGGATCGTGGACTGTTTCCAGTACGATCCGCATCCGGCCCATGCCTGGCTTGAACGGGTGCTGGAATGGCGGGAACGGCTCGGCGTGCGTCATGTGATCCTGACTCATATGGGCCCGGATATGGATTACCAGTCCCTGCGAAGGACATTGCCGAACGGTGTTGAACCTGCTTATGACGGGATGGTTCTCGATCTTCCGGGTTAATGCATGACGCTGCTCTGTATCGGATTGTCGGGTGCGAGAACACGATCTCCTGACGGGAACATGACCGGTTCGGCGGGAGGGACTGATGGATTGAGCGGATACCGCGCGCCGTCAAACCGCATGCGACTGGTGACAAGGGCAGGGCGCCCATCCGACAGTTGTCCGGAATAGGAAACTTCGAGATCGTGCCAGCCATGTGAGAGATAAGGCAGGACGCGAACGGGCAGGTGAACCAGCGTCATGCGCGACACGACGCGCCGGCCCTCGCCAGCGTTCGTGAGAATGAAGAGCGTGCAGCCCCCGGCTGCTCCACACCACTCGCTGTCCCGGGCATAGACAAGATATTGCCGTGTCGCACCGGTCGCGTCCAGCGCCACATCTGCTCCCTGATAACGGGATACTCCGAGCGTCGACGCTATGATCTTCTGCACTCTGGCGGAAGGTGCCGCCCCAGCCTGCCCATGAAGCGCAAACAGGATGCACAGGACAGAGACGACAGACATTTTCATGGACACTTCCTTTTGAAGGACCGGGCAGGGAGGCCGCCCGGTCTTTCAGGCTCAGAACGTCATCATCGCACCGGCGGACATGGTGTGGTCGCTCTCATGGGCGATACTGTGGGAATCGGATTCCGTATGGGCGTATTCGCCCACGATCGTGAACCAGTCCGTCACGTTGTAATAGACCGCACCGACTTCCGACTGATTACGACGGACCAGTGAGGGATTGTCCTCACCGGGCGCCTGATAGAGATTGCTGACACCGTAACTGCCAACAAGTTTGAGCTTCGGCAGGATCTTGTAAGCGGCCTGAACGTAATAGCCTTCGGAATCACGCTTGCGCCCGTCGGGCGAGACGCCGTCGAAGAAGATGCCGGTCGTACCAAGGCCACTGCCGTAATAGTAATAGGCCACGCCTTCGAAGGGGCCCCGGGAGAGTTTTACGCCAACGTCCCCGGCTTCAACCGTCGTGCCCTTGCGACTGTTGCTGCCGAGAGTGGAACTGGTCAGGTTCTGCTGGTGCTGGACGAGGAAGCTGGTCCAGAAGCGGGTCGTGAAGCCGGCGATTTTGCCGTCATAGGTGAGCTTGCCCTGAAGCATGGGTGAACTGTGCTGGCTCGTGGTCGCGGACAGGCCCCCGCCGGCGAAGTTGAACTCGTCCAGCGGCGTCATGATACCGACGGAAGCCTGGAAGCCTTTCCATTTCGGCGAGATATAGGTGATCTGCGGCAGCCAGTCCGTATACACGTAGCCCACGCCGATGCGGCCGAGAGACGTGTTGGCGGGGTTGGCATTGCTGCCGGTGCTGCCAACGCTGAGGAGCGTTGCATCATTGAGAATGGCGTCAGACGCGAACAGCGCGATGTCACGGCCGAGCTTGACCGTACCGAAATCATCGGTGCCCGCGGTCATGTAAACCTGACGGAAATCGAGGCCGGCCGTTCCAAGGCCGACCGGACTGCCGCCGGAATTGGCGTTGAAGGTACTGGGATTGTTGTTGTTGATGCCTGGGTACATGCCGAAGACCGCGCCAAGCTTGATCCCGCTCTGGACGGTGTTCAGTTTCAGGATCAGGCCACCCGGCAGCAGTCCGTTACGAACCGAGGAGGAGTCAAAACCGCTGCTGCCGGTCGAGACACCACCGGCCACCGGACGACCGCCGCCCGGACTGTTGTAGGTATAGTAGGCGTTGACGAAGCCGGAGATATTGATGTCGATCTGGCCCGCCTGAATGGTGACGCCTTTGCCCGCGACATAGGGCTTCACGCGCACGACGCTGTCCGGGTTGTAGGTTCGACGGGCTTCCATCAGGGAGTTGCGCGCGTCCTGCGCGCTGGCGGAGGCTTCCATGGCGGCGCGGCGCGCGGCGGAAACAGCGGCAATGGTCGTCACATCCGGGGGGGCTTCGAGGCTGCTGCCTTCGTTCTGGGGGCCATAGCGCATGTAGCGGTTGCGATGTCGTGAGGGAGCCGGAGACGACCCATCCTCGTCACGCTGAAGCGAGGGACGGGAGTGATGCTGATGATGGGACAGCAGCACGTTGTATTCGGAGCGGCTCAGGCTCCCCTTGGCACGGAGAATGTCGAGCAGTTCCGTATAATCATCAGCCCGTGCGACAGTCGGGAGAACGGAGAGTGCGGCAATGCAGAAGGTGCTTCCCAGAAGACTCAGTCGGTACAGGGACATAGATGGCATATAAACAGCCGCTCCCGCGGATATGCCGGTGATCGCAATGCGGGCTCTCACCGGTAGAATGGACTACAATGCTTTTCCTAGCGTGAATGGAGACATTCTTCGCCACAATAGGATGTGTTCTCACAAAAACGTCAGAGGCTTCGGTCATTCGTGATATGTAAGTTGGCATAATATATCTTATGCGACATGCGTGTGTGGGTAACCCTGCCTCGTGATCCATGATCCGATCTCAGTTCGTCAGGATTGCCTGAACCGGCTAATAGCCGCAGTTTTCAGCCATTTCTTTCGTATGGCAAAATGCCATTAACGCTCTTTCTTTAGCTGAATAGCTTTCCACATAACCTATTGGCATTCACATGAACCCTCTAGTTTCCAAAAACCAGAACCTCTATGGCAAAATGCCACTAAGCCCGGTCTATGGCATTTTGCCCTGGATCGACAGAGAGTCTGTGGGTCAATGGCAAAATGCCATCACCAAGCGATTGTGGCATTTTGCCATCTCTCTTCCCTGCCCCTTTACCTCGCCAGGTTTCTCCCTTTACGCAGGATGGTCTTCCCCTGCGTCAATGAGGCCGCATGACCGAGATCGTTCCTGAATCCCTCGCTGTTGAACGGCCTGTTCTCCCGCAAAACAGACAGCACGAACTCTGGGGGCATCCCATCGGCCTATGGGTTTTGACGCTGACCGAAGGCTGGGTTGGCTTTTCGCTCTATGGGATGCAGGCCATCCTCGCGCTCTATCTGACGGATTATCTGCTGCAGCCGGACCATGCGGGACATGTTCTGGGTCTGAAACCGCTTCAGTCTCTGGTTTCAGCGCTTTATGCGCCTGTCGGGCCCCAGGCCCTCGCCGGCGCCATCACGGGCCTGTTTCTGGCCCTGATCTATGCCACCCCTCTCCTCGGCGGTTTTCTGGCGGACCGCATCCTCGGCCAGACAAAGACCATCCTGCTTGGGGCTGTTCTGATGACGGCGGGGCATTTCCTCCTGTCGTTTGACTGGAGCTTCGTGCTGGCGCTTGTGTTGCTGCTGGTGGGTATCGGTATGGCGGGTGGCCTCCGTGCGCAGGTGGGAGCCCTGTATGCGCTGGACGACCGCCGACGCTCGGATGCCTACCAGATTTACATGATGGGCCTCCAGATTGCTGTCATCGTGTCGCCAGTCCTGTGTGCGAGCCTCGCGCAGGTCGCCTGGCACTGGGGCTTTCTGGCCGCTGGCACGGGCATGCTGATCGGGCTTGTCGTCTATCTCCTGGGACGTCGCTGGCTCCCCGTCCCGTCTCTCTCTGCGCGGCCGCTATCCGCAGCGATTGAAAAAGAAAAACCCATACGCCCTGCCCTGACCCCGCAGGAAAAGAAAACGACGGCGCTCCTTCTGGCGCTTGTTCCCGTCCTGGCTGTCGGTGCTGTCCCCAATTCGGAAATCTTTGATGGCTATCTGCTATGGGGCCGTGAGCATTTCCAGCTTCACCTTCTGGGATATGAGATGCCGGTGAGCGATCTCATTTCTCTGGATGGTTTCATCAGTACCCTGTGCGCTGCGGGTGTGCTCTGGTTCTGGAAAGTCTATGCGCGCCACCGGCAGGATCTGTCCGAGATTGCCAAGGTGGCACTTGGAACCTTCATCGCGGCTTTTGCGCCGCTGATGCTGGCTTTCGGAGCATGGTTCAGTCCGGGACCACATGAGGTCAGCCTGTTCTGGGGGCTGGCCTTTCACATCATCAATGATATCGGCTTTTCGATGAACTACGCGATCGGGATGGCCCTCTTCTCGCGGGCCGCGCCTGTGAGCCTGAATACGATCCTCGTGGCGTGTTTCTCGTTGCATCTGTTCCTGTCCAATCTTCTGATCGGAAAGCTGGCAACGCTGCTGGGACGTATTTCGGATGTCTCGTTCTGGCTGCTGCATTCCGGAGCGGCCCTGCTGGCGGCCGTGATCCTCGGCTTCTGTGCCGTGCGCTTCCGTGACCTTCTGGCCCCCGTGAAAGAGACTGCGCCGCCTGTTTCTTAAGGAGGCGCAACCAGACGACGCATTTCCGGAGCCGAGGCCGTTGAAACGGCATCGCCGTCCAGCGTACGGACCGTGATGGGCGTAAGCAGCCCATCCGCCCTTTTCTTGCTGCGCTGGATAATGAGGCGCTGAACGATGGGATATTCCTTCAGCAGCTTCTCGAACACCGGGCGCGGGATGGCCAGCAGATGACTGAACTGCAACGAACGGACGGTTCCCGGCATGACCTCGTTACGAATGACGGAGGCCGCCCCGATCAGATCTCCGCTCCCGAACAGCAGGTCCCGTTCGGCCAGATTGACTTCCGCCAGTCCCGCCACCTGCGCATAGACAACACGCACCCGCTGCCCGCGTTTGAACAGGATCTCTCCGGGCGAGACGAAATGCATGGACACCTTGCCTGACAGTTTCTGAAGGACACTGTCAGGCACACCGTTGAAGGCCGGAAACGCCCTGAGGCGCTGTTCGATGCCGCTCTTGAGGTTGAAACGCAGCGGCGCATCGAGCCGGGCGCGCTGGCGTTCGATCTCGCGGTGCAGTTCGCGGTGCAGTTCTTCCGAAATCAGGTTGTCGGCTTCAAGCGCGTCATATTCCTCGTCCTCCAGACGCAGGGCAATCTGACGGAGGATCCGGCTCTCCAGAGCCTCGGAATAGCCGGAATAATGCAGGCGCAGAGTTTCCAGCGCATCATCCAGCAGCTTGCGCTGACGGCCCAGAACTTCGGAAACGATTTCCGTGATGCGCGGGCCGAGTGTCGGTTCCATGCGCTGGCGAATGAAGCGCTGCAGCGAAAGTGAGACGAGATGCGCGATGATGAGCATCTCGAAACGCTCCATCATGCAGTTCGTCAGTGGCTCGTCGATATGCAGGCGGCTGTGCAGTTCCTGCGCGATCCGGAAGCGCCAGGAGGGCTGAAGGCGGCGCTTGAGGGCACGGACATAGCCATAACGCCCTTCCAGACGGGCGCCGTCCGCCATGGCTTCGGCCGTCCGCAGCAGCGTTTCCATCACACGCCGGGACAGCCCCTGGATCCGGAACAGGTCCAGCAGCAGGGAGCGTTCCTGATTGGCGATGGTAATCAGGGCGATATTGACGCGGTTGCGGTCATTCAGGGCAGATTCAAAATTGTTGGCTGCCCTCTCCTGCTCCGCACGACGTTCGAGGCGACTGATGACACCAGCGCGTGTCTGCTCGCTGAAGCCCAGTTCCTCCGAGAGTTCCCGTGTCCGTTCCGCAACTTCGCCCAGTCCGATCCCCACGATCTGCTGGCGGATGGCCTGATCGATGGGGGAAAGCTGATCCAGCTTGAAGAACAGCACCAGAGCCCGCAGCGTCGTCCCATTAACCAGAAGGGTGATGAGGACGAAGCCTGTTGCGATGATACCCACGAAATGGGCAACGGGGCTTGAGACGCTCTGGTTTTCGGTCACGGCCAGAGCGAGGGCAAGCGTGATGGCCCCGCGGATCCCACCCCAGGCCATGGTGGCCTTGAAGGGATTGGGAACGGGCGGAGACAGTTTGGTAATGGCCAGAAGCGGCAGCATGCCGAAGATCACGGCTGAACGTGCGATCAGGCCGGCGACACTGGCGATCAGGATCAGCACGAAATCCCATTTCGTCATGCCGATCAGCAGCCGGGGTACCAGCATCGCGGCCAGAAGGAACACAAGCGATCCCGCCCAGAAGACGAGCTGTTCCCACATTTCGTTCAGGAAGCGCCAGACCTGCGGGCGGAAGGTGGATGGTCCGTAAGCCGAAACCGTCAGACCCGCGGCTGCCGTTGCGACAACGCCCGAGAACCCGAGCATTTCATCGCACAGGATATAGACGGCATACGGCAGGGCTAGCGTCAGCGTAACTTCGGAAGCCGCGGATCCCCCCAGCCCGGCAATCAGCAGCAGCGTGAGACGGGCAAGACAGACGCCGACCACGATCGCTCCGATGAAGGCCGTCAGGAAGTCCATCAGCGCGTCCGCCAGATGGATATGATGATGCGAAGTGACGGCCGCCAGAAGGATCGAGAAGATCGAAATGGCCGCGGCGTCGTTCAGGAGGGCCTCACCTTCGACGAGACGCGTCAGGCGGGAGGCCGCACCGATTTCCCGGAAGATACCCGCCACGGCAGAAGGATCGGTCGTGGCGACGATCGAGCCCAGAAGCAGGCAGACGACGAGGCTCTGTTTGGCGAAGGGATAGAGCGCAAAGCCGATCGTGGCCGTGGACACGACGACCGCCACCACGGCCAGCAGGAGGACCGTGGCCGTCTCATGGGCGAGACGGCGCACATCAATGGCCATCGCCCCCTGAAAGACCAGGACTGGCAGGAAGATCAGCAGGAAGGCTTCACTGTTGACCGGGAAATAGATCAGGGCCTCGGCAGCCCCGTCCAGCAGATCGGTCGCGGAAGAGCGGACGATAAGGGACGCGACAAGACCGATCGCGATCCCCGTCAGCGCCAGCAGGACGGCTTCGGAAATCTCGAGACGTTTTGCGAGAGGCTGAATGATGCTGACAAGCGTGAGCAGGAACGCAAGCGCTAGGAGTACGGCTGCCAGTCCTGTCACCATCATCGTTGCTTCTGTCCCTTCATGAGATCGTCCGTGGACGACGTCGCGTGTTTCAAGTTGGTGCGGTCTCCTGAGAGACGGCGTCGAGCCAGCGGCGGACCTGCCCTTCAGGGTCCTGATGACCGATGAAGTCGCTCATGATGGCAACCGTGTCGGCCCCTGCTTCCAGACATTCCGCCAGACGGGCGACCGTGATGCCGCCAATTGCGACAAGGGGCACGTTTCCGCACAGCCCGCGCCATTCCGCCAGCTTCTCGAGACCCCGGCCCGTCAGTGGTACCCCCCGAAGCTGCGTTGCCCAGACCGGCCCGAAGGAAACGTAATCCGGCCTGCAGGCCAGCGCCGTCTTCAGTTCCTCATGGTTATGGGTCGAAATGCCAAATCTGATGCCAGCGGTCCGGATCGCATCGAGATCGGCCGTTTCCAGATCTTCAGGACCAAGATGCAGCCATTCATAGCCCAGTTCGATAGCCGTTTGCCAGTAGCGGTTCAGAGCCAGTGAAACATTGAAACGCGCTGCGAGTTCCTGGGCCAGCAGAGCCTGGGCCCTGATTTCCTCCTCCGGAAGGTCCCGCAGATAGAGTTCGATGAAGCGTAGACCCGCTCCGCCAAGCCGTTCCACCCAGCGGGGATGATCGACCACGGCATAGATCTTTGACGGAAGGGCAGACATCACGCTCGTACTCCACGGGACCGACACGCAGAAGCGTGCCTCATCAGACGGGGCAACACTGTTACAGCTTGGACCAGGTGCGTCCAGAGGGACGGCACCTTATATCAACGCCCTGTTTTCAGGACCGTTCCTGCAGGGCTGAGATCAGGGCCTCCGCTGGATGAGCAGGACGGTACCCGGCCATACGCTCGGTCTGGCAGCGGCATGAGAACCCGGTGGCAAGAACAGGCGTCCTAACCTTCGCGGCCCAGTTCTGATCGAAAATCTGCCGTGACAGGCCAGACTGCTCCTTCTGGTGCCCGAAGAGCCCCGCCATACCGCAGCATCCCGCTTTTCCCGCTGTGACCTGAACTCCGAAATGGCTCAGGATAAAGGCCCAGTCTCCGGCGCTCTCCGGCCGCGCAGCCTGCTCCGTACAATGGGAAATGACGGTCATGGAAGGGGCCGCGCTCGCGGTCTGGCGCGTGTGCAACGTCCCCTGCTCTATCTGCCTGCGCAGGAAGGTCTCCAGCGGAATAACGGCCGGGATGGGCTTGTCTCCCGCGATCTCCCGGTATTCCTGCGTGAACATGAGTCCTGTCGCGGCATCCAGCGAAACAACCGGAATATCGAACGCTGCCAGTGTCCGCAGGTTGCGCAGTGTCTGCCGGGCCGTCATCCCGAAGCCCCTGCGAAACCCCAGAACGTGACGGGCCTTGCCGTTGTCCCAGACGGGTGTGACCTTCACCTCCAGCCCGAGGGTCGTGAGGAGCGCATGAACCTTCTCGACAAGGCCTCCATCGAAACTCCCGGTAAAGGAATCCTGCATCAGGACGACCGCGCGAGGATTGCCACGGTTGCGACGCAGCCATGACCGACTGACCCGACTGCCAGCGTCCAGATGTGCCGGGCGAAGGCGCGGGAGATCCACAAGTCCGATCCGGGACAGAACCGCCTGCGAGATCGGATTATGCATCAGGAGATTGCTCAGGGCGGGGACCGTCCGGCCCGCGGCCAGAAGCGGCTCCAGCCAGTAGACAAGATAATCCCGGACGGGCCTGCGATGATGGCGGAAATAGCTGGCAAGGAACTTCGAGCGCATGGAGGGGATGTCCACGCGGATCGGGCACTGGGTCGCACAGGCCTTGCAGGACAGGCAGGTGTCCAGCGAGGCCTTGAGTTCGTCCGTCAGGGCCGCCAGCATTCCCCGGTCGGGAGCCTCTTCTGGGAGGGAGCGCAGTCTGGCCCAGCTCCGGATCAGCAGTGCGCGGCCTTTGGGAGACTGTGACCTGTCCTTCGTGGCTTTGTAAGACGGGCACATGGCCATGTCCGGCTCACGGTTGAAGCAGGCCCCGTTTCCGTTGCAACTCACCGACAGCGCGTAAGGCTCACGCAGTGCAGGCGCGATATCCTCGTCGAAACCACCCTTGAACGGGATGCCATCGATCCGGTCCACGGGAAAACCCGCCCCGCCGGGAGCCAGCTTGCCGCGGTTGAAAATATCTTTGGGATCAAAGACATCCTTGATCCGGCAGAGTTCCGCGAACAGCGTCTCACCAAAGAACAGCGGCGAGAACTCGCCGCGAAAACCGCGCCCATGTTCTCCCCAGAGCAGACCCCCATGGCGCTTCGTCAGGTTGGCAACGGCGTCCGAAATCGGACGGATCAGCGCGCGGTCTTCTGGAGTGAGCATGTCCAGAAAAGGCCGGACGTGCAGACAGCCAACGTCGGCATGACCGAACATGCCGTAAGACAGTCCGTAACCATCAAGAATATCCCGGAACTCCCTGACATATTCAGGCAGGACGTCCGGAGGAACGGCAGTGTCCTCTACGAAAGGCACACCCTGCCGGTGGCCATCCGGGCGCCCCAGCAATCCGACGGATTTTTCCCGTAGCGTCCAGAGGTTCGCAATGACCCCCGGATCTGAAACTGCTTTATGATCAATTGGTTGGTGGGGAGAGTTCTCAAGAAGATTAACCGCCTGAACCATCTGGGCCTGAAGGACCTCCAGATCGTCCCCCACGAACTCGACGAAGCTCATTCCCTTGACCGGGAGTGCGGATCTGTTGCCGAGGACGCGTTCCAGCGCGTGCCAGGTCACGTCCTGCTGGGCTTTGGCGAGAACACGATCATCCAGGACTTCCACCGCCGATGGATCGGCGGGGAGAAGTGTCTGAACGTCCCGCAGGGTGTCATTGAAACTGGCATAGCGGACAACGATGAGTTGTCGGTATTTGGGTAGTCGTTTGACGCGCAGGACGACCTTTTTGGTCAGGGCCAGAGTGCCTTCCGATCCCGCCAGAAGCCGGGCGAGATGAAAGCTCCCGTCCTCAAGCAGGACATTCTGGAGATTGTACCCCGTCAGACCGCGGTTCATGTCCGGAAAGACGCGGCGGATCTCGTCCGCCTGCCCGGTGACGACGCGGTGGACTTCACGGTACGCCCGCGCTGCCAGCCCCGTCCCGTCCATCGCATTTTTCAGTTGTGCAGCCGTCAGGTGACCAACCTGCAGATCACTTCCGTCCGCCAGTACAACGTCCATCGTCTCGATGTAATCGGACGTCCGGCCATAGATACGCGAGCCCTTCCCGGAGGCATCGGTTGCAATCATGCCACCGATCGTGGCTCTGGTGGCTGTCGAGACGGAAGGAGGAAAGAAAAATCCGTGAGGTTTCAGGAAGGCATTGAGACGCGCGAGAATGACGCCCGGTTCGACCGTGACGGTCCCTGCCGCAGCATCGAAATCCAGAATCCGGTCCAGATGGCGCGAGACATCAACCACCACGCCGTCCGTCAGGGACTGACCATTGGTCCCCGTTCCACCACCCCGGATCGCAAGGGTCAACTGGCCATCAGCGGCGGCACGGACGGCCCGGTTGAGATCCTCGCCCGTGCGTGGATGAAGGACAGCGGCCGGAAGGCGCTGATAGATGCTGTTATCGGTGGAAGAGACCAGACGGGAAGAAACCTGAAGCCCGATATCACCTTCAAAGCCCTGCTCGTCCAGTCGTCTGACAAAAGCTTCACGCACGGCAATTTCGGAGGCGCTGGGAGAGAGGCCTGAATTTCCGGTCAGTGTTCCGGATATTGCGTCTCCACCCATCTTTGCGTCTCCTTCAGCATGTTATTCTCAATGCTGTTATAATGTATGCAAAAGATTTCCTCCTATAGGAAAATCCTTCATTCCACCGTGACGGATTTGGCAAGGTTGCGGGGCTGGTCCACATCCGTGCCTTTCAGCAGGGCGACTTCATAGGCCAGCATCTGAACAGGAATGGCGTAGAGGATCGGAGCCACGAAAGCATCCACGTCCGGCATGATGACAACCTGCTCCGCCACGCCTTCAAGCCGCTTCGCCCCTTCGGCATCCGTAAAGGCAAGGATGCGTCCGCCGCGTGCCTTTGCTTCCTGAAGATTGGACAAAGTCTTGTCGAACAGGATCGTGGACGGCGCGATGGCGACAACCGGAACGGTCTGGTCGATCAGGCTGATAGGGCCATGCTTCAGTTCACCCGCAGCATAAGCTTCTGCGTGGATGTAGCTGATTTCCTTTAATTTTAAGGCACCTTCAAAAGCGATCGGAGTGCAGATGCCACGGCCCAGATACAGGACATCCCGGGCTTGGGCGACAACAGCCGCCATCGCCTGAATATCTTTGGTGCGCGTGAAGACTTCCGCCGCCCGGGACGGCAGATCCAGCAGACTGGCCGTCAGACGTTCTTCGCGCGCCTGATCCATGGTGCCACGGGCACGGGCAAATTCAATCGCCAGCGCAGCCAGCACGGAGAGCTGGGCGGTGAAGGCTTTGGTGGAAGCAACCGAGATTTCCGGCCCGGCATCCATACCAAGCACAAGATCACTCTCACGTCCCATCGTCGAATGTTCGACATTCAGAACCGAAACAATGCTCTGTCCGGCCTTCTTCAGGCTCCGAAGAACCCCAAGCGTATCGGCAGTTTCGCCGGACTGGGAAATCAGCAGCGCCACGCCCTTGTCGGGCTGGGGAGGCTCGCGGTAGCGCATCTCGGACGCGACATCGATTTCCACCGGAATACGCGCCAGGGATTCCAGCCAGTACCGGCCAACCATGCCGGCGTAATAGGCGGATCCGCAGGCCGTGATCGTGATGCGGGGCACCTCTGCCGGATCGAAAGGCATCTCTGGCAGGGCGATGCGTTTTGAGGCCGGGTCCGTGATCCGTTTCAGTGTCTGCCCGATCGCAACCGGATGCTCATGGAGTTCCTTCTCCATGTAATGCCGGTAGCCGTCCTTGCCGACCTGCCCCGCCATGAAGGTGAGATCCTGAACCGGGCGGCTGACTTCGGCCCCGGTCATATCGAAAATCGTGACATGTCCGGGGGTAAGCTCGCACCAGTCGCCGTCTTCCAGATAGGTCATCTTGCGGGCCATCGGGGCCAGCGCAATGCTGTCGGACCCGAGGAACATTTCACCATTGCCATAGCCAACCGCCAGAGGAGCGCCATGGCGCGCGCCGATCAGCAGACCTTCATGATCCTTGAAGATCATGGCGATGGCATAGGCCCCTTCCAGACGCCTGATCGCGGCAAAAGCTGCATCCCGGGGCGCCAGCCCCTGTCCCAGATAGTCATCGACCAGATGGGCGACGGTTTCTGAGTCCGTCTCGGTCCGGAAAACACGTCCCTTCGCCTCAAGCTTTTTCTTGAGCTCGGCAAAGTTCTCGATGATCCCGTTATGGACAATCGCCACGCGGCCTGCTTCATGCGGATGGGCATTATTTTCCGTCGGCGCGCCATGCGTGGCCCACCGCGTATGGCCGATGCCAGTCGTGCCTGGCAGCGGATGCTCTTTTAGAACATGCTCCAGATTGTCGAGCTTGCCGGCTGCGCGGCGGCGTTCGATATCGCCAGAGGCCGTCAGCGTGGCGATCCCGGCCGAATCATATCCACGATATTCAAGCCGTCGTAACGCCTCGAACGCAATCGGACTGGCAGGCTGGTGTCCAACAATACCGCAGATACCGCACATCAGCCCTGTTCCTTCCGAGCTTTGAGAGACTGTTTGATCTGAAGGCCCCGTCCGCTTTTCAGCGTCTGCCTTGCCCGGCCCAGAGCCAGATCACCCGCAGGAACGTCATGAGTAATGACGCTCCCGGCCGCAATAAGGGCATCGTCTCCGATGCTTACGGGAGCTACGAGAATGGAATCCGAGCCAACAAAAACGCGCTCGCCGATCATGGTCCGGTGTTTGAACACGCCATCGTAATTGCAGGTGATTGTCCCCGCTCCGACATTCGTGCCTGCACCGACGGATGCATCCCCCAGATAGGTCAGATGATTGGCCTTGGCGCCCTCACCCAGTTCCACATTCTTGAGTTCAACGAAATTGCCGACATGCGTGTGTGCGGCGCAGAGTGTGCCAGGGCGCAGTCGGGCATAGGGCCCGATCATGGCGCCTTCACCAACTTCACACCCTTCAAGGTGTGAAAACGCACGAATGAGGGCTCCTGACCGGACAGTCACGCCGGGACCGAAAAAAACATTCGGTTCGACCGTCACATCGGCTTCAAGAACGGTATCGGTACTGAGGAATACGCTCTCGGGCGCGACAAGCGTGACACCGGCATCCATGGCTGCATTTCGCAGCCGGGTCTGAAGGGTCGCCTCGGCGCGCGCCAGTTCGGAGCGGGAATTGACCCCGGCCAGTTCAGCTTCCGGCGCTTCCACGCAAATGACCGGTCCGGCTTTCGCAGCCATTTCGACAACGTCCGTCAGGTAATATTCGCCCTGTGCGTTGTCATCGCGAACATTGGCAAGCCAGGTCCGGAAGTCGTCCGCACCCGCACACATGACCCCCGCATTGCAGAGCGTGATCCGGCGTTCTTCTTCCGTGGCATCCTTGAACTCGACGATTTTCACGACCCTGCCGTGGTCCTCGACAATCCGGCCATAACGCCCCGGTTCTGCTGGTCGCATCCCCAGAAGCGCCAGACTGGCCCCCTGCCTGCGCGCCTCAAGCAGGCGCTGCATCGTGTCTGCCGTGATCAGTGGATTGTCAGCGTAGAGGATGGCCACATCGCCATTTCCAAACAGATCCCGTGCCGTATTGGCAGCATGGGCCGTTCCAAGCCGCTCGACCTGTGTGACGGCCCTGAACGGACGGACGGCCTTTTCAAGTTCCGGCATGTCCGGCCCCGTGACGACGACCACATCATCAAAGACCTGCCGAGCGGTTGCGATGAGATGGTTGATCATCGGCTGGTTCCCCAGACGATGGAGCGCCTTTGGCAGACGGGACTTCATGCGTGTGCCGAGGCCGGCTGCAAGGATGATGGCAGTGGTGCGAGGGGTGCTGTCGGTCATGTCCTGCCCGGGGTATCCAAACCGCGGGTCCGCGTCAAACGGAGCCCGCAGACTGTGTCATCACTTCGAATTGCCAATTATTGCAAGGCGTTCGAATACTCTGTTCACGGAGTCACGGGATGCTGCATGACGACCAGAACACGTCCCAGCTTGGGGTGATTGAACTCGATCCGGACCGGAACCAGTCCCAGACCATCGATCTTTCTGAGCCAGACCGCTCCCGGCTGGGGAGAGGCCAGTTTCGCCCTGTTCGGGGAATCCTTCACGAACCCGGCAAGCTGGCGGCCGATGAAATCGCAGCGCAGCGCCTGCCCGGAATAGGCCTCGTCCTGCCCCTGTGGAATATCCGTCATGACGGGGCCATGAACGACCATTTCGCTCAGCCGGATCCCGTCGAAAACAATCTGGGATCCGTCGCATTTTCCTGTTGTCGCAAGCGAGTGCAGCAGATGTGCCATACCGCTCAGGGTATCGACCGTATGTGGCAGAGAGCTTTCAGGAATGGGCTCCCGGTCATTTTCAGGGGGCTGCAGATCCGTGACCCGGGGCGTATCGTTCGAAAACTCCAGCCGAACATGCCGGTGCTTGCCACGGGAAATGCCACCACTGTCAAACAGGACCGGCTGCACATTACCGTCGGGCGCAAAGTGCCCCTGAACGCGCGAGATTACGTCCATCGTCACGAACCAGCGGATCAGACCCGCCGGCTTGATCTGCGTGCTGCCCCCATACCCCCAGGGCTGAACCTGATAAGAGGCCTGAGCGTTCAGGACATGAAAACCCTTGAGGTAAACGGCATATGAGGCATTGACCTGCCCTTCGGCGCGGGCCGGCCCACAGCCCAGTCCGGCCATCAGGACAAGCGCCGCCCCAGCAGCAAGAGCCTTAAACGTCAAGATTGGCAACTTTCAGGGCATTCCCGACGATGAAGTCCCTGCGGGGTTCCACAACGTCGCCCATCAGTGTCGAAAAGACCTGCCCGGCATCTTCCACATCCCCGACCCGGACCTGAAGCAGGGTACGGGTCGCCGGATCAAGCGTGGTGTGCCACAGCTGCTCGTCGTTCATTTCGCCCAGGCCCTTGAACCGGTTGATGGTCAGGCCGCGGCGACCCTGAAGCAGGATGCGCTCCATGACGGCTGCCGGTCCGAACAGTTCATAAGCCGTGGGGTCGAGCGTGAGCGTGACGGGCTTTGCAAAGTCGCGGGCCAGACGCTCCCACTCCGAAACCAGCCAGCGGGCCTCCGCCGAGCGCAGAAGCGACGGTTCGATCCGGTAGACCTCGCCCACCCCACGGACAGAGCGGGCACATTCCAGACCAGTCTCCGAAATCGAGACTTTCCAGCCGCGCTCGTTGGGCAGTGAAGCACCGTCAAGACGTTGCTGGAAGTCAGCCATCCGCGATGTTGCGACCGCGATATCGCTGTCGAGCACACCCGAAATGGCGGCCTGCTCCATGACCCACACCGGAACTTTGGAGGCAATGCTCTGCAGGCGACGAGCTGCAGCAGACATGAACGTGATTTCTTCGGCCAGAGGTTCGCCTGTCAGCTCACGACCATCCGCAAAGCGCAGGGAAGCATTCGCCAGGGCCTTGTCCAGAAGATACTGCTCAAGAGCAGCATCATCCTTGAGATAACGCTCTTCCTGACCGCGCTTGGCGCGATAGAGCGGCGGCTGGGCAATATAGAGATAGCCCTGCTCGATCAGCTCCGGCATCTGACGGAAGAAGAACGTCAGCAGCAGCGTCCGGATATGCGAGCCGTCGACGTCTGCATCGGTCATGATGACGATCTTGTGGTAGCGCAGCTTTTCAGCCGAGAAACCGCCCTGATCGACTTCACCCCGACCGATTCCGGTGCCGAGTGCGGTGATCAGAGTGCCGATTTCGGCTGAACCCAGCATCCGGTCGAAACGGGCGCGCTCGACGTTCAGGATCTTGCCACGCAGCGGCAAGATAGCCTGGAAGCGTCGGTCGCGTCCCTGCTTCGCCGTACCACCTGCAGAGTCACCCTCAACGATGAAAATTTCGGCCTTGGAGGCATCGCGTTCCTGACAGTCAGCAAGCTTGCCCGGAAGCGACGAAACATCCAGCACGCCCTTGCGGCGTGTGAGCTCCCGCGCACGACGGGCAGCCTCACGGGCGCTGGCGGCATCGATGATCTTGGCGACGATGGCCTTGGCTTCCTTGGGGTGCGTCTCAAACCAGTGGGAAATCGCATCGGAAGCGGCAGCGTGAACGACCGGCTGGACTTCGGACGAGACGAGCTTGTCCTTCGTCTGGGAAGAGAACTTGGGATCCGGCACCTTCACGGACAGGACTGCAGTCATGCCTTCACGCATGTCCTCACCCGTCAACGATCCCGCCTCCCGCTTGGCGACACCTTCCGCATATTTGCCCACAACGCGCGTCAGGGCCTGACGGAAACCGGCCAGATGCGTGCCACCATCCCGCTGCGGGATGTTGTTGGTGAAGCACAGCATCGTCTCGTGATAGCTGTCATTCCAGGTCAGCGCGAACTCGACACGGATACCGCTTTCGGGATTGTCGATCTCTCCCGTGATCGGCGGAGTGACGATGGAAGTTTTTGAAGAATCAAGCCATTCCGCGAATGCGCTCAGACCGCCATCATAGTGGAAGCGCAGTTCCTTCGGCTCCGCATGACGCTCGTCACGCAGGATGATCAGCATGCCAGAGTTCAGGAATGCGAGCTCGCGGACACGGCGTTCCAAAATGGAAAGATCGAAATCGACCTTCGTGAAGGTCTGCTTGCTGGGCTTGAACGTGACCAGAGTGCCGCGGTCTTCGGTGGACGGCCCGATGACATGAAGGGCTTCGTCGCGCTCACCGTGCTGGAAGCGGATCTTGTGCTCCAGTCCGTTGCGCCAGATGAGCACTTCCATCCATTCGGACAGGGCGTTGACCACAGCCGCACCCACGCCATGCAGACCGCCGGAAACCTTGTAGGAATTCTGGTTGAACTTGCCGCCGGCATGGAGCTTGGTCAGCACGACTTCGGCTGCGCTGATGCCTTCCTCGGGGTGAAGGTCCGTCGGGATGCCGCGCCCATTGTCCCGCACCGAGACGGAGCCGTCCCCGTTCAGGGTCAGGATGCAGTACGTGGCGTGACCGGCCTGCGCTTCATCCACCGCATTATCAATGATCTCGAAGACCATGTGATGCAGACCCGAACCGTCGTCGGTATCGCCGATATACATGCCCGGACGTTTGCGGACGGCATCCAGTCCCTTCAGTACCGAGATGGAGGAAGCGCCGTAATCTTCACCGTCTGCGCCTGGAATCTCGGGCTGGTTCTGGGTCTCTGACATGCGCGTGACGGTCTCCGTGGTACTCTGAAAAACTGTTGGGTCAGTATAACCTGCGCCGTCGGGTTAGGCCAGCGGCGGCGCTGTGTCAGGACGGAGATATGGTGCCGTTCCTGACGGAAAAAAACTGGGCACGCCCCGCCAGAGGCGAGAACGGTTCGATATCCGTGCCGGTAATCAGGACGGGCGCCTGTAGTCCTTCGAGACTGCCAAGGAGGGCACAACGTCTCTTCTCGTCCAGATGAAGAAGGGGCTCATCAAGCAGGATGGCCGGAGCATGCCCCCGTTCCTGTGTCATCAGTCGCGCATGGGACAGTATCGTACCGGTCAGCATGACTTTCTGCTGCCCGCTGCTCGACAGTTCGGCAGACCGTCCCGTTGCGGTATCCGAGAGCGTGAAATCGGCCCGATGGGCGCCAACCGACGTCGTCGAGCGATGGCGATCCTCACTGCGGGTCTGTTGCAGACTGTCCCTGATCCAGTCTTCGACTTCCAGAGCCGAATGAATGGCAAGGCGGCTGGAAATGACACAGTCCAGATGAAGCGTGCTGGAAGAAAATCCCTCATTTTCAAAAGGATGTCTGTTCATGCTCTCAATGAGGGCGAGCCGTGCAGCCGAAGCCGCAACCGCATGGCGGGCGATGGAATCTTCTATGGACGCGAGCCAGGCGGTTTCGGCGGGACGTTCGGCCAGGATCCGGTTGCGGCTCACCACCGATCGGTCATGGGCCGCAATCTGGCGTCCGTGATCGGGAGACAGTGCCATGACCAGCCGGTCCAGAAAACGGCGTCGGCCGCTGGAGCCTTCCTGAAAAAGCCGGTCCATCTGCGGGGTCAGCCACACGCAGGAAAATTTCTGCCCGATTGCGGACTGGGAGCGGACATTTTCGCCATCAAGACGAAAGGTCCGGCGCTGCTTCTGGGTCAGGTCGCTACCGGTTCCGATCCGGAACTCATCCAGCCCTGACCGGAGCGTTGCTGCAACGCCCCAGTGCTCGGCGCCATTGCGACAGAGTGCGGGGAGCGAAGCCCCCCGAAGCCCCCGGCCCGGGGCCAGAAGGGAAACGGCTTCGAGCAGATTGGTTTTTCCGGAGCCATTATCCCCCGTCAGAACCAGAATGGAAGCATCCGGTGTCCAGACAGTATGGGTGTAGTTCCGGAAATCCGTCAGCGCGAGCCGGGTCAGTTTCAATCGTGGCTCGTGTTCAGACCCGCATGGGCATCAGGACATACAGCGCCGAAGGCGATGCCGTGTCACGAACGACGGTCGGGGCGGAGCTGTCAGAAAACGCGAACTCCACTTCCACGTCGATCTGATCGGTGATGTCTGTCAGGTAGCGGGCCTGAAAGCCGATTTCGATCGGAGGGGCATCGTAGGTGACGGTGTTTTCGTCCAGTTCCTCATGTGCCACGCCCTGATCGGGACTGGTGGCGGAGAGGTTCAGCATGTTGTGCGTAACGGACAGCTTGACCGGGCGCGAACGTTCCTGGCTGATGGCTGCGACGCGACCTACGGCAGCAGCGAAATCGCGCTTTCCGACGCGCAGGATACGATCATTGCCCTTGGGAATGACGCGCTCATATTCCGGGAAAGTTCCGTCGATCAGCTTGGAGGTCAGAAGGACGGGGCCGGCCTGAAACTGGATCCGCGTGTCGGACAGGGAGACTTCCAGATCCGCCGCGCCTTCATCAAGAAGCTTGCGCAGTTCGTTGACAGTCTTGCGCGGAATGATGACGCCCGGCATGCCGCGCGCACCTTCGGGAAGATCCGTCTCGACCCGGGCCAGACGGTGGCCATCGGTGGCAACCGCACGCAGCATTGGAACGGACCCGTTTTCCGCAACGTGCAGATAGATGCCGTTCAGGTAATAGCGGGTTTCTTCGTTCGAAATGGCGAACTTGGTCCGGTCGATCAGGCCACGAAGAGTCGCGGCAGGGATCGTGAAGCGATGCGGCAGATCGCCTGCGACCATGGCCGGAAAATCATCGACGGGCAGCACGTTCAGGCTGGTGGCATACCGCCCCGCACGGAGAGCCAGCGGCGCTTCACTGTCTTGGTGATCGAATTCCAGTGCCACGCCATCGGGCAGCTTGCGCACGATTTCGAAGAGCACCGCAGCCGGTACGGTCGTGGAACCGGAACGCTCGCCAGTCGCGGGAACATCTTCCACGACGGCAATCTCCATGTCCGTCGCTGTCAGACGAAGCACATCGTCTTCATAGCTCATCAGGACATTGGCCAGAATGGGAATGGTATTCCGCTTTTCCGCAACGCCGTGAATATGCGCCAGAGCCCGTTGCAGCAGGGTACGGTCAACCTTGAATTTCATTCCGAGCCTCGGCGAAGATCTTGAATTAATTGAGAGAACCTAGCAGACCCCCGCCCCTCGGGAAAGAGAGGGATCGGAGGTCCTGCCCGGTCAGCCTTCCAGCATCCGGCGCAGCAGTTCCACGTCCTCGGCGAAGGATGTATCCTGATCCATTAGCTCGGTCACGCGGTTGACGGCGTGCATGACGGTCGTGTGATCGCGGTTACCGAACTTGCGGCCGATTTCCGGAAGCGAGCGGCTCGTGAGCTGCTTGGCCAGATACATGGCCACCTGCCGCGGGCGTGCGACGGCACGGGCACGACGGGCGGAGGACATGTCCGTCAGACGGATATTCCAGTGCTCGGAAACCTTGCGCTGGATTTCCTCGATCGTGACGCGGCGATCATGCGCTTTCAGCATGTCCTTGAGGACATCCTGCGTCGTATCGAGCGTAACGGGGCGTCCAACGAGATCAGCATGGGCGATCAGGCGGTTCAGCGCGCCTTCGAGTTCACGGACATTGGTCGTGATCTTGTGGGCGAGATATTCCAGAACCTTGGACGGCACATGCGTCCCCGATGCCTTGGCCTTGGCCTCCAGAATGGAGATGCGCAGCTCGAAGGTCGTGGCGTGGATGTCGGCGACCATACCGCAGCCCAGACGGGTGCGGAGGCGGTCTTCGAGGCCCGACAGGTCGGACGGGCTCTTGTCGGCGCTGACGATGATCTGACGGCCCGCATCGACCAGGGCATTGAACGTATGGAAGAACTCTTCCTGCGTATTGTCCTTGCCGATCAGGAACTGCAGATCGTCGATCATCAGCACGTCAACGGAACGGAGCTGCTCCTTGAACTCCATCGTGGACTGCGAGCGGATCGCCGCGATGAAGCGGTACATGAACTTTTCCGCAGACATATAGGCGACGGAAACCTTGCCTGTCCGTGTCAGCTCCGTTCCGATGGCGTGCATCAGATGGGTCTTGCCCAGACCAACGCCGCCATAGAGGAAAAGCGGGTTGAAGCCGGGGCTCGATGGCTTTTCCGCGACGCGACGGGCGCAGGCATAAGCGAATTCGTTCGGCTTGCCGACGATGAACGTGTCGAACGTGAAGCGCGGGTCAAGCGGAACAGCCAGATCGCTGCGATTCTCGGGGGCGGCAATCTGTGGTGCGATTTCGCCGGCTTCCCCGATCCCCTCCTCCGCTTCGTCTCCATCGCCCATGGAGACTTCCGGCAGTCCACGCTTGACCTGAAGTTCCACGCCCTTGATGTCTTCGCGCTCGGCACGCCAGAGTGTCTGCAGACGCTCCTCATACTGGCTGCGGACCCAGTCGCGCAGGAAGCGCGTGGGCAGATAGAGGGTCAGTTCATCCTCGTCGAGCGGCCCCAGAACGATCTGCCGGAGCCACGTCCGGTATTCGACCTCGCCGACCTCACTCTTCAGTTTCTCACGCACGCGGACCCAGGCGGTCTCCAACGGTGTCGTCGAACCGGGGGCGGAGGCGCTGGCGTCCAGATACTGAGCGTTTTCCACCATTGTACCCCCTTTCATATCCATCCCCGCACCTGCGGGCATCAGTTGTGGTTACCCTGCGCGCAGGGCGATTGTGTTCTCGACAGAAAATCTGCAGCAGAAAAGCTGGCGAATTTCCGGAGAAGCCAGAGCATCCGATACTTTTTTGTCGAACCCCCAGAATAGGCGCCCGGCCTGCCTGAGGCAAGCTGGAACACGAAGGGTTCACCGGGATCTCATGAGGGTGTTCCCCATAAGCCACCGGGGCTGGAAGTTCAGGAGAAAAGGCGCTCAAAAAAGAACGCGCTCCTGGAAGGGAGCGCGTTCTTCAGTTCCGACCCGAAGGTGAAGCTCAGGCGGTTGCCAGAGCCTTCACGCGAGCGGACAGACGGGACAGCTTGCGGCTGACCGTGTTCTTGGCAATCACGCCCTTGCCTGCTGCGCGCTGCATTTCCGGCTGTGCAACCTTGAAGGCCTCGGCTGCAGCGGACTTGTCACCGGCCTGGATGGCGAGTTCGATCTTCTTGATGAACGTGCGCATACGGGACACGCGGGCCATGTTGCGCTCACGGCGACGTTCATTCTGACGGATACGCTTGCGGGCAGAAGCTGTGTTTGCCATGGATCTTTCGGTTCAGTTTGCGTTTTGATCGCGTAAATGGTTGGCGCCCTCTACTCCGCCCGGGCGGGTCCCGTCAAGCGTTTTGCACATTTTACACAGGATGGGGGCATCTTCCTGCGGCCATGCCTATTTCTGACAGGTCGGGCAGAAGAACGTGGAACGGCCCGACTGGGTGATGCGCCGGATCGGGCTGTGGGTTCCATAGTTCGGGCACGGAGCCCCTTCGCGACCGTAAACGAGGTGCAGGTCCTGAAACCCGCCTTTTGTGCCATCAGCCTGCACATAATCCCGCAGGGAAGACCCTCCGGAGGCAATGGCCTGTTGCAGGATCTGCGGAATGGCCTCTGCGAGCGCTTCACACTCTTCGCCCGTCAGGGTACAGGCCGCGCGTTCGGGATGAATACCGCAGCGGAAAAGCGCCTCGCACACATAGATATTGCCAAGGCCCGCAATCAGTTTCTGATCCAGCAGCGCGGATTTGACCGGCGTACGCCTGCCCCGGAAGAGTTCCGCCAGTGCAGGGCCGGTCATGGCGTCGGAAAGCGGCTCCATCCCCAGATGCGCGAGAAGACGGTGCTTCTCTTCTTCGGAGGTGCGTACAAGATCGACCATGCCGAAGCGGCGGGGATCGACCAGCCCTGCCCGCGCACCGCTCTCCGTTTCAAGAACCAGATGCTCGTGAGCGGGCGGAGTCGCGTTCATCCCGGCTCTGCTGATCGTGAGTCGGCCCGACATGCCCAGGTGCAGCAGCATGCTCCACCCGCCTTCAAGACGCATGAGAATATACTTCGCGCGCCTGCGGAATGAGAGAACGTGCCGACCTTCCAGCTTCTCCCGAAGATCTGCGGGAAACGGCCATCGAAGGTCTGGACGGTTGACGGAAACATGGCTGATTCGATGCCCTTCGAAGGCATCACGAAATCCGCGCATGACGGTTTCGACTTCTGGAAGCTCTGGCATGGCTGGGCGCAAAGATATATCGATTGCCCCATGACCGATAGCGCAGAACACAACGCCTCGCCCTTCCAGTCCTCCGCCCAGACCGAGGACACCACCGATTTCGGCTACCGGAGTGTTCCGCGCGGCCAGAAGAAAACGATGGTTCGGGAGGTGTTCGAGAGCGTCGCCGGGAAATACGACATCATGAATGACGTGATGTCGCTGGGGATTCACCGCGTCTGGAAGCGCATCTTTGTCGGGATGCTCAATCCGCGTCCCAACATGAAGCTGCTCGACCTTGCCGGTGGTACGGGCGACATCACCTTCGGCTGGCTCCGTGCCGGCGGTGGCCCCGCCATCCTGTCCGACATCAACGCCGCCATGCTCTCTGTCGGGCGTGACCGCGCCATCAAGGCCGGGCTGATCGGCAAGATCGAGGTCTGCGTTGTGGACGCGGAAGCCATTCCCCTGCCCGACTGCTCCGTTGACCGCGTAACCATCGCCTTTGGCCTGCGCAACTGCACGGACAAGTCGGCCGTCCTGCGTGAAGCGCGTCGTGTGCTCAAGCCGGGTGGGCGCTTCTTCTGCCTGGAGTTCTCGCAGGTCGAGGTCGCAGCCCTCGCACCCATCTATGACATGTGGTCTTTCCAGGTCCTGCCGAAAATGGGCCAGATCATCGCCAAGGATGCCGAGAGCTACCAGTATCTCGCCGAAAGCATCCGCATGTTCCCGGATCAGGAAACGCTGGCGCAGATGATGCGCGATGCCGGGCTGGAGCAGGTCCAGTACCGCAACCTGTCGGGTGGCATTGCCGCCATCCATTCCGGCTGGCGTCTGTAAACCATGCGCCGCGTCCTGCTGATCGTTTCGGGCGGCATCGCGGCGTTCCGGGCGCTTGAGCTGGTGCGGCTGCTGCGGGCTGAGGGCATTGCCGTCACGCCCGTCATGACCGAGGCCGCCAAGGCCTTCGTCACCCCGCTCAGCCTTGAGACGCTGGCAGGCGAGCGCGTGCATGATGCGCTGTTCGAACCCACGCAGGAAAGCGAGATCGGCCATATCGCCCTCGCCCGGAGCGCGGATCTCGTAGTCGTCTGTCCAGCCACCGCCAACATCATGGCGCGTATGGCCCATGGTCTGGCGGACGATCTGGCGACCACGCTTCTGCTCGCGACCACATCTCCCATCCTGCTGGCTCCGGCCATGAATGTGCGGATGTGGGCACACCCCGCGACGCAGGCCAGTCTGAAAGCTCTCGAAGCACGCGGCGTCTCGGTCGTCGGGCCAGACGTGGGCAGCATGGCCTGCGGAGAAGTCGGCGCTGGCCGCCTGAGCGAGCCCTCCGTGATCCGCGACGCCATCCTGCGCATCCTGACGCCGGACCGCTCTCTGGCCGGACGCCGCGTTCTGGTGACGGCGGGCCCGACGGTGGAGCCGCTCGATCCCGTGCGCTTTCTGTCGAACCACTCCTCCGGCCGACAGGGCTATGCCATCGCGGCCGCTCTGGCAGCACGGGGAGCGGACGTCACGCTGGTCAGTGGGCCAGTTTCGATCCCTGCGCCGAAAGGTGTTCACCGTATTTCCGTCCAGACGGCCCGTGAAATGCTGGCAGCCTGTGAAGCCGCCCTGCCGGTCGATGCGGCCGTCTGTACGGCAGCGGTCAGCGACTGGCGTGCAAAGGACCTCGCGCCCGGCAAGATCAAAAAGACCGGTGAGGGTCCCCCCAGACTCGAACTCGTGGAAAATCCGGACATTCTGGCGACCCTCTGCCGCGCCCCCCAACGCCCGCGTCTCGTCGTGGGGTTTGCGGCTGAGACGGATGACGTTCTGCAAAACGCCCGGACCAAGCGTCTTCGCAAGGGATGCGACTGGCTGGTGGCCAATGATGTGCGTCAGGGTGTTTTCGGTGCCATGCGCAATACCGTTAGCCTGATCGACGACAATGGCGTTCAGAGCTGGCCGGAAATGGACAAGACGGATGTTGCGGAGCAACTCGTCCAGCGGATCGCAGCCTTCTTTACTGATCCGTCTTCATAGGCATCACGATCCGCGATAAGACAGGTGTCATGACGACAGACCTGATTGATGTGCGCATCACGCGCCTGCCTCATTCCGAGGGGCTTCCCCTCCCTGCCTATGCCACTGCCGGTGCCGCGGGATTCGATTTCCTTGCGGCTGTGGACGCCCCCATGACGATCGCTCCGGGTGAGCGCGTTCTGGTGCCCACCGGACTGTGCATCGCCCTGCCGCCGGCCTACGAGCTTCAGGTGCGCCCGCGTTCGGGTCTGGCCCTCAAGCACGGCATCACACTCCCCAATTCTCCCGGCACCATCGACGAGGATTATCGCGGCGAACTCCGCATCATCGTCATGAACGCGGGCACCGAACCCTTCACCGTCGAGCGTGGCACCCGGATCGCCCAGGGCGTGCTGGCCCCGGTCTCGCGCCTGCGCTGGACGGAAGTCGAGACGCTGGACGAGACGGCGCGTGGTCAGGGTGGCTTTGGCAGCACCGGGCACTGATCCCGCTCTCGGACATGCAGAAAACACTTGAGCCTTCCAGACGTCTCTTTCTAACCTCTGGTTTTCATCAGGAACGAGGACAGCAGTCATCATGACGGGCAGCCCGATGGCCATGCCCATGCGGATCATGCATCGCTGGCGCCAGCGCATGAGCGGCGTCGAGCTTTCGATCCTGTTCTGCGTAACTGCTTTTGCCCTCCTCGTCGTCCGTCGCGGTCCGGTCGCGCCTGTTCTGGCCGCCGTCCATCCGGGCATCGACGCTCCGCTGTGGGACGTGGCGGCGCAGACATTCCTGCATGTTGCACTGTCACTGGCGATTGTCGTGGCCGCCTCGCTCCTTCTGTCCGGCGCGGCCTGTCAGTGGCCGCGTTTCAGGGCTTTTCTGGTCCCCGCCCTGTCGGTTGCGCGTGCCGTGCCCGGCCTTGGACTGATCGGCATACTGGCCGTCATGTTTCCGGCCGCCCTGACGATCATGCTGGTTGCCGCGTCCAGCATGATCTGGCGCATCGTGACAGCCGTTCTGGACGCGGAAGATACGCTCCCCGCTGCCCTCGACGAGGTGGCGACCGGCCTGCGCATGACGGGGTGGCAGCGTTTCTGGCGCCTGCAGATCCCTGTCGCCGTCCCGCTGACGACGTTCCGGGCCATGCAGGCCATGCCGGCTTTCTGGGTCCGGCTGCTGTCCGCCGAAGGCCTGATGATGCTGATGAGCCATCAGAGAACGGGGGGATGTGGTGCGGAGGTCCTGCGGGCCACGCTGGAGCATCACCCGGCCCGGATCATCGAGGTCTCCCTCCTTATTCTCCTGCTGATCCTCCTGATCGATCAGGCTGTCATGCGGCCGATGACGGGCTGGGCGCAGCGCTATCGTCCCGAAGGCCCCTTCGACGAGCGTCCGCGCCCGCAGTCATGGCTTCTGACAGTCTGGCGGCGGACGAAACCCATGCTCTGGATCAGCGGGGCCGTGGGGCACGCGCTGACATGGATCGGGAACTGGCGGATCGGCCGTCCGCGTCTCATTCTTTCCGAACAGAATGTGGTAGCCCGACAGATTCCGGAGGCTGTCCTGCCTGTCGTGTCGCTGGGCCTGCTTGTCTATGCGATCTATCATGCCGGGCTTCTTCGACTTCTTCCTTCGGATCTTGCCGAAAGTGTCCTGACACTTTTCCATGTCTGCGGAACGCTGGTCCTGTGCGTGCTGGTCTGGGTTCCGCTGGGTCTTCTCCTCAGCGAAAGCCGATCCTCCCTCCGGAACCTGTGCCGGGCGACAGTGGCGGCCTGCGGGCTGTTTCCTGCCGTGCTGCTCTATCCGCTGTGTCGGGAACTCGGGCTGGATTCCGCCATCGTGCTGCTGTTCCTCGGCGCGCACTGGCTGGTCGGGATCGTCGTTCTGGACGCGGCCAAAGCCATTCCTTCGGGCCTGAGACAGGTTGCGGCAGGCCTTCGGCTTCGTGGCGTCCTGCTATGGCGCCGGCTTCTGCTGCCCGCCATCGCCCCCGAGCTTTGTGGCGGCCTTCTGACGGCCGTTGTGCCCGTCTGGAATGCCGTGATGGTGGCGGAAGCCTTTGTGCCAGCCGATAGTGGACTGGGTGCCCGCCTGCTCTCCGAGGCCCTGAGCGGCGCTGTGGGCGCGCAGATCCTTTCGCTGATGCTGCTGACGCTGCTTTCCATGCTGCTGGACCGTCTGGTTCTCCAGCCTCTCGCCGTGAACGCGGCCCAGAAATACACGATCTGAACCTCAGGCTGAAAACCACAGACCCATGAAATCCCTCCTGTCCCTTCGCGAATGTCGCCAGACCTATCTCAAGGAGAGCAGCACGGATCTGGTCGTGCTCGATCACGTCAGCTTCGATGTACGAACGGGAGAAATCCTCGGTCTTCTCGGGCGTTCCGGGTCCGGGAAATCCTCCCTGCTGCGGATCATGGCCGGACTGACCCCGCCAATGTCGGGACAGGTCTTCTGGCAGGGTGCCCCCGTGACCGGTCCTCTGGATGGCGTTGCGACGGTCTTCCAGTCCGGAGCACTCTTCCCCTGGCTGACCCTGCGCCAGAACGTGGCTCTGGGCCTGGAAATGCGCCGCCTGCCCCGCGCTGAACGCGAGGCCATGACCGATGCCGCCCTTGAGGTCATGGGCCTTGAGGGCTACGAAAACGCCTATCCGAAAGAACTGTCAGACGCCCTCAGCCAGCGTGTCTCCTTCGCCCGCGCTCTTGCGCTCCAGCCGTCCCTGCTTCTGCTGGATGAACCGTTCTCGGCTCTGGATGTCCTGAGTGCGGAGAACCTGCGGACGGATCTGATCGAACTGTGGGACGAAAAGCGCCTCCCGCTGAAGGCCATGCTGCTGGCCACGCACGGGATCGAGGAAGCGGTCCTGATGTGCGACCGCATCCTCATCTTCTCCTCCAGCCCCGGCCGCGTAACCCACGAGATCGCGGTGCCTTTCCCCCATCCACGCAACCGCGAGGACGAGGATTTCCGCCGCTTCGTGGACCAGATCTACACGCTCATGACACGCCGCGCGCCGATCGTGTCCGAGGCGGAACCGGTTCAGCCCTCGTCGGCTTCAGGCATGGCCCTTCCGCCATTTTCCATCGTCCTGCCTGATCTCGCCGTCGAGGTTCTGGTCGGGCTCATGGAGGTTCTGGGAAGCGAGCCGCTCTCGGGTCGGGCCGACCTGCCCGAACTGGCGCAGAGACTTCAGATGACGCTGGATGACCTTCTGCCGCTGGGTGAATCGCTTCAGCTTCTGGATCTGGCCGAACTGGAAGATGGCGACATTCTCCTCACACCCGATGGCAAGGCGTTCGTCGAGGGCGATGCCGACACCCGCAAGGACCTGATGCGGACGGCCCTGCTGCATCACCTGCCTCTGCTTCGCTCCATCCGCGGCACACTGGACGAGCGTTCGAGCCATGTCGTGGACGCCGCCCGCTTCCGCAAGGCCATGGAAGAAAGCATGTCGCCCGACTATGCGCGCCAGACCCTCACAACGGCCATTGGCTGGGCCCGATACGCCGAACTGTTCGACTATGACGAGGAATCCGACCGCTTCCATCTGGAAAACGAGGAATAAGACGCGCTGTCAGGCACAGCAGACCCGCTTGTCCGCGATGGCCTTTGTAAAGGCTTTCCAGTCCTTTTCGGTCTGATCTGCATAGAGGACGGCAAAATCGGCAATGGCGCGGCCAAAGGAATGCCCTTTCCCCAGATAGCCCGCCAGCAGAGGCAGATCAGCGGAACGGCCATGCGAACGCCCCAGCGTCCGGCCACATAACGCGGCATATTCCGGCAGCAGATCATCCTCGATTTTCTCGCCGATCATGGCAAGACGGGCATCCTTGGTCTGCCGGACGTAGAAGTCCCGGCCTCCGCCAGCCTTGCGGCCCGTCTGGGCGGAGGTGCGTTTGCCGGTGGTATGGGTCCAGCCCAGAAACGTATCCGAACTGGCCTGCATGATGCGCTGCCCGGTCACGACCCGCTCGCCATGATTGGGCATCTCCACCTTTCCCTGAAAGGGCTCCAGAACCGAGCTCTGGGCTTCCTTGATCTGGAGGATCAGGGGCTCGTTATCGGCTGTGGTGAACAGTCCGATCGCACAGAACGTCCCCACACTCCCGACGCCCACGACCTTGAACAGCACGTCCTGCAGTGCATAGCGCTCCAGAACGATCCTGCGTTCGGGCGGCAGATCGCTGACATAACGCGCAAAGGCTGCGCGGACGATGTCATTGTGCTGCGGCAGGCGCGTGACGAACGGCGGATGCTCCTTCAGCCGCCCTGCCGATTTCGGATCAATCATGCCGAAATGACCCGAAATGGCCCGCAGATTGGACTGGATTTTCTCCATCATGCCCGTGCGGGTTCTGTCATCCTCGATGCCATCAATGACCGCACGCAGATCAATCCGCTCGTTCCAGGCTTCAAGCGGTGGAAGTTCTGACAGTCTGGAAATCTCCGCGACGTAACGATGCACGGCCGAAGCTGCCAGGCGATGACACGCCTTTCTGCCCAGAGACGCCTCGCGTCCGGCCAGAACAAGACTGGTCGCCAGACGCTTGAGATCCCATTCAAAGGTCGCCGGGGCCGTCTCGTCGAAATCATTGATATCAAAGACCGGAAGACCTTCGGGCGACGGATAGCACCCGAAATTGGCCAGATGGCAGTCCCCGCAGGACTGGACGCGAAGGCCCGTCTGCGGCGTGAAAGACAGATCCGAAGCCATGACAGCCGCAGCCCCCCGCAGGAAAGCCAGAGGCGAGGCTTTCATGCGCTGATGACGGATGGGCAGCAGATCCGCGATCCGGCTCTGGCCCTGCTCCAGCAGGATGCCGACCGGATCGGGGCGTTCGGCTGGCGGCATCCACAGGGCATGGCTGCTGCGCCTGACGGTCCTGCGCAGCGCGACACCGGCGTCATAGCGGTCCTGACGTGTCCGGAGTGGCGGCAATGAAGGGGCTTTTGTCATAATTTGTCACGATAGCTGAAAAAAGCCCCGGAACAAAGCTTCCCCTTTTCGTCTCAGTCGGGCTGTTTAAGCCGGTCCCGATAGAGCTTGCGGGCCTTGGCGACCTTGGGGGCTACGACGGCCGCACAGTAGGCGGTCTGCGGATTGCGGGCGAAATAGTCGTGGTGCTTCTCTTCAGCCGGCCAGAAATGGACCGGTCCCTCGATCCGCGTGACGATCGGATCGGCCCAGATCCCTTCCGCTGCGATTTCATCGCGGACCTTCCGTGCCGTTTCCTGCTGTGTGGCATCGGCAAAAATGACAGAGCGGTATTGCGTGCCGACATCGTTGCCCTGACGGTTGAGCTGGGTCGGGTCATGGGTCGTGAAGAAAACCCGCAGGACGTCCTCCAGTCCGATTTCGGCCGGGTCGAACACGACTTTCACAACTTCGGCATGACCCGTCCGGCCAGTGCAGACCTCTTCATAGCTGGGATGATCGACGGAGCCGCCGGCATAGCCTGGCTCGGCCGAAATAATACCGCGCAGACCGGTAAAGACGGCTTCCACGCACCAGAAGCAGCCGCCGCCAAGGAGAATGGACGACAGATTGGGGGACTGGGTCGTCATGATGATGCTCCGTTAAAAGACAGCCTTCCCATATGGGAAGGCTGCCTCAGTTTGACGAGTTATGGGCTGCAATTACGGCGCCGGCGTCACCGTCGGCAGCCAGATGGCGCTGGCATGATCGCCACCGCGATGGATGGTCTGGGTCGCGACATGATAGTCCGAGGCCCTGGCGTCGAAGATGTTCGGTACGAAGGTCTGCGGGTTGCGGTCATAGAGCGGGAACCAGCTCGACTGGATCTGCACCATAATCCGGTGCCCCTTCTGGAACACATGGTTCATCGCCGGAAGCGTGAAGCGGTATTCCTGCACCTGCCCTGCCGGAATGGCGGACGGATGGGTAAAGTTCTGCCGGTAGCGGCCCCGGAAAATATCCATCGACATCGGCAGTTCGTACCCGCCCATCTGCGGATTATCGGGCGTCAGACCCGGCTGGACGTCAATGATCTTCACCACAAAATCCGCATCCGTTCCCGTGGTGCTGGCGAAAATATCGGCCGTCGGCACGCCCGACACCGTAACCGGAGCATCAAGCACGGGCGTCTCGTAGGTCAGGACATCCGGGCGGCTTTCGGCAAAGCGCTGGTCGGTGACAAGCCAGGCTTTCCAGCGCGGATCCTCGCCCATCGTGTAAGGACGTTCGACAAAGGGCACCGGATGGGCCGGATCGGAGACATAGCTGTCCGTGCCGGGCAGCGTGCGTTTGAAAGCCAGGCCATGACCCGGCTGGAGATACAGCCGCTCGCCCTTCTGCATGCAGGTCGTCCCGCAGTCGCTCAGCCAGTTACGGAAATGATCCCAGTGGTTCTCGCCCGTATTGTAGATGATGGCTTCATCCAGATGCGGATCGGGCGCGTTCATCAGATAGTGATCGAAGAACGGACGCATGACATTGGCGCGATACCACAGTGCCGTATCGCCATTGAAATGCAGCGGACCAAGCGTGGAGCCATCGTAGTTCACGCCGCTATGACGCCATGGCCCCATGACGAGGATGTTCGGAACCTGCGTGTGATGTGCCTTGAGGTTCATCCACGAATGGATCGCGCCCCACATGTCTTCCTGATCCCACAGCCCCTGCTCCCAGATGGTCGGAACCTTGAGTGGCTTCTTCACGATCAGCTGGTCGAGTGCCTGCTCCTGCCAGAAGGCATCATAGGCCGGATGAGCCTTCATGCGGCGCCACCAGGGGAACTGATCCAGCCCGGCTTTTGTTGCGAAATTGCCCGTGGAGACATCCGCGAGGAACGTCGTGTAGTCGTCCGCATCCGGGCGGGGAATGGATGGACCGGACCCCGCTTCCGTCATCTGGGCCGTGAAGTAGTCCAGACCCGGCTGACGGAACGCACCGTAATGGAACCAGTCATCGCCCATCCAGCCATCGACCATCGGGCTTTCCGGAGCCGCGACCTTCAGGGCCGGATGCGGATCAAGCAGTGCCATGACGACGGTCCAGCCCTCATAGGACGATCCCGTCATGCCGACACGACCGTTGCTTTCGGGCAGGTTCTTCACCAGCCAGTCGATCGTATCCCAGGCATCGGTCGTGTCGTCCGTTTTGGTCGGGTTCAGCGGCCCGATCGGCGGCCGCGTCATGACATAGTCGCCCTGTGAGCCATACTTGCCGCGCACGTCCTGAAAGACGCGGATATAACCTTCCTCCACGAACACGCCGTCACCCTGCGGCAGGATGGCACGCATGGTCGGGGCATCGGGAATACGATTGACGCGTTCGCTGGCGTGATAAGGCGTACGCGTCAGCAGGATCGGCGCGTTTTTCGCACCTTTGGGGATCACGATGACCGTGTGCAGCTTGATCCCGTCGCGCATGGGGATCATCACGTCACGCTTGATGTAGTCGCGCTGATCCGTTGGCATGCTGACATGGGCGGGAATGTCGCTGCCCGTCTGGATCATGTCAGGTGTGACCGAAGGGGTGGAGGCTGCGGGTTCGGCGGCCCGGGCTGCACACAGGCAGGTCACGGCCAGAGCGGTGCCGAGGCTCAGAAAATGACGTCTCACGAAAGGCTCCTGATCTTTGTTGCAAGTTTGGACCGGACGGAGTCTTTCGGGCAAGGGGAGCGGCGCCGGGTTTTCACATCTTTCCCGCACTGGCTTCTCCGCGCCTGATTCGCTATGGATCAGGGCCTTCTCCTGTCATGAAAGTATCTTCCATGCCCGCCTATCGTTCCCGCACCACCACACATGGCCGCAACATGGCTGGCGCACGTGCGCTCTGGCGGGCGACGGGCATGAAAGACGGCGATTTCGGCAAGCCCATCATCGCCATTGCCAATTCCTTCACGCAGTTCGTCCCCGGTCACGTCCATCTGAAGGACATGGGCAGTCTGGTGGCGTCCGCGATCGAGGAAGTGGGCGGGATCGCCAAGGAATTCAACACGATTGCGGTGGATGACGGCATCGCGATGGGCCATGGGGGAATGCTCTATTCCCTGCCCTCGCGTGAACTGATCGCGGATTCCGTGGAGTACATGGTCAACGCGCATTGCGCCGATGCCATCGTCTGCATCAGCAACTGCGACAAGATCACGCCGGGCATGCTGATGGCGTCGATGCGCCTGAACATCCCCGTTGTGTTCGTCTCGGGCGGCCCGATGGAAGCCGGCAAGATCAATGGCCCGGGTGTGACACGCAAGCTGGACCTCGTTGATTCGATGGTGGCAGCCGCCGATCCGGGAGTTTCGGACAGCGAGTCCGAACAGATCGAACGCTCCGCCTGCCCGACCTGCGGCTCCTGCTCGGGCATGTTCACCGCCAATTCCATGAACTGCCTGACCGAGGCCCTGGGCCTCTCCCTGCCTGGAAACGGCTCGCTGCTCGCCACACACAGCGACCGCCGTGAACTCTTCCTGAGCGCCGGCCGTCTGGTCGTGGAACTGGCACGCCGCTGGTACGAACAGGATGACGCATCCGTCCTGCCCCGCAGCATCGCAACACGCGCGGCCTTCGAGAACGCCATGACGCTCGACATCGCCATGGGTGGTTCCACCAACACGGTCCTGCATCTTCTGGCGGCCGCCCGTGAGGGCGAGATCGATTTCCATATGCACGACATCGACCGCCTGTCCCGCCGTGTGCCCAATCTGTGCAAGGTCGCACCCGCCAAGAACGACGTGCACATGGAAGACGTCCATCGCGCAGGTGGCATCCCCGCCATTCTGGGTGAGCTGAACCGCGCGGGCCTGATCCACACGGATGTTCCGACCGTTCATGCGCCCACACTCGGTGATGCACTGAAGAAATGGGACATCCTGAACGGCGACGAGGAAGCCGCCCATCTGTTCAAGGCCGCTCCCGGCAATGTCCGGACCGTCCATGCCTTCTCCCAGTCCAGCCGCTATCATGAACTGGATCAGGACCGCGAAGCCGGCGTCCTGCGTGACAAGGCCCATGCCTTCTCGCAGGATGGCGGTCTGGCCGTGCTGTACGGCAACCTCGCCGAAGACGGAGCCATCGTCAAAACGGCCGGCGTCGAAGCCAGCATCCTGACCTTCACGGGAACGGCGCGGGTGTTCGAAAGCCAGGACGACGCCGTGGCGGCCATTCTCGGCAACCGCATCGTGGCCGGAGACGTCGTGGTCATCCGCTATGAAGGCCCCAAGGGCGGCCCGGGCATGCAGGAAATGCTTTACCCGACGAGCTATCTGAAATCGAAGGGTCTTGGCAAAGTCTGCGCGCTGATCACGGATGGCCGTTTTTCAGGCGGAAGTTCGGGCCTGTCCATCGGTCACATGTCCCCTGAAGCCGCCGAAGGCGGCCTGATCGGTCTGGTCGAGGAAGGTGATCGCATCGAGATCGACATCCCGAACCGCAGCCTGCACCTCGCAGTGTCGGACGCAGACATCGCCGATCGGCGTGAGCGCATGAACGCGCGCGGTGAAAGCGCCTGGAAGCCGAACCGTGAGCGCGTCGTATCCCGAGCGCTTCAGGCCTATGCCGCGATGACCACGAGTGCGGCACACGGCGCCGTCCGTGATCTCTCGCAGATCATCGTGAAGACGCGGACCTGATTGCAGCCTCAACGGCGTCCTGCAATTCGGCGGACGCCAGCATTTTTGAGGCATTATGCCCGGTCGCCGGGACGAGCGTAATCGTCCAGCCGAAGGGAACATCGAGCTTGTCAGCCTGTTCCCGGGCCTGCGCATAGGCCCATTGGCCCCGTTCAAGACGATTGCGGCCCTGTTCCGCGGCTGCGGGACTATGGTAGGTGGCTGACGACGTTTCAGTATCGTCCGCCCCCAGAATGACCGCGATTTTGCTTGAAAGATAACGCCTGAGATCCGGAAGACTGGCCGGCTCGGGCCAGTTGCGGAACCCATAGGGGACAGCAGTGTCCGTTTCCGGCTCCACATACGTCGAGGGATTCATGATGACCGTCATGATCTCCTCCCCCGGAGCATAGGCCGCGACCCGTTCCAGATACTGCGCTCCGGCCGAGTGCCCCACCAGAATGATCGGCACGCGCGGCTCATCGGACACGATGCGGGCCCACTGCTCCAGCGGCCTCATATAGGCAGCGGCAGGCGTTGTCTGCTGCGAGGCGGGAAAACCGCCGCGCTGATACTGCTGGACGGGGAAACGCGACAGGGGAAAATCAGGTGCGAACACCAGAGCACATTCATGCCGGGCGAGCGGAATGGCATCGTCGCGGTAAGAGGCACTGTTCCGGTCCTTCCCGGCGAGCACAATCAGGATCGCACGGATCTGACAGGCCGCAGGTCGAAAGACCGAAACGTCCAGTTGTTCACCGACGATAGCAGCTTTTTCAAGGCTGCGACCTTCGGGTATCCCCCTGGCCTGAGCCACTCCCGTTACGAAAACAAGGATGGCTCCGCCAAGACGGACAATCTTTTTCAACTCAGGCAAGACGCCCCAGAGCGGCCCTGAGCCGGGCCAGATCGCTCTGGAACGTTGCCAGACGATCACGGTTTTCTTCCACGACTTCCGGCTTGGCGCGGGCAACGAAGTCCGCATTGTCCAGTTTGCGCGTCACCTTGAGGATCTCCCCTTCGATACGGGAGGCTTCCTTGGCAAGGCGCGCCCGCTCCACATCAAGGTCAATCAGTCCTTCAAGCGGAATGAAGACTGTCGCCTCGTCGAGGACGATCTGGGCCGCGTTGCGCGGGAGTTCATCTCCCACAACGCCGATTTCGGAAACACGGGCCATGCGGCCAATCGCTTCCGCCCAGGTCTTTGCACGCTCCAGATTTTCCGCAGTGGCATCGCGCAGCAGAAGGGGCGCTTTCTGCGATGGTGGAATGTTCATTTCCGAACGCACCGTCCGCACATCCCCGATCAGCCGGATGACCCAGTCCAGTTCCGCCCGGGCTTCATCGGCCTGGGAAACGGTCATGATCTCCGGCCAGCGGATCTCCTCGAATGTACCCGGGTAACCGAGTTCCTTCCACAACGTCGCCGTCACGAACGGAATGACCGGCTGCATCAGGCGCAGGATCAGTCCCAGAACATGCGCGCTGACAGCCCGCAGTTCGATGGTTTCTTCATTGTCTGCCGCAAAAACGGGTTTGGAGAACTCCACGAACCAGTCACAGAACCGGCTCCAGACAAAACGGTAGCAGCAGTTGGCATATTCATCGAAACGATAGACCGAAAGTGCTCGTCCCGCTTCCGCGATGGCATCGTTTGCTTCCGTCAGGATCCACCGTCCAAGCGCGCTTTTGACGCTGCCCGGATCGAAGCCCTCTGTCGGCGTGGCGCCGTTCATTTCCAGAAAACGTGCCGCGTTCCAGAGTTTGGTCACAAACGCCCGGTGTTCCTCGACGCGCTTGCGCCCAAGCTTGATATCCCGCCCCGGCCCCGTGCCCGCACAGATCGCCAGCCGCGTCGCGTCGGCACCGAATTCTGCAACAAGATCCAGCGGATCAAGACCATTGCCCTTGGACTTGGACATCTTCTGCCCTTTTTCGTCCCGGACCAGTCCATGAATCAGGACAGTTCGGAACGGAACATCGTCCATGAAATGCAGCCCCATCATCATCATCCGGGCGACCCAGAAGAAAATGATGTCGAAGCCCGTCACCAGCACGCTGGTCGGGTAGTAGCGGGCGAGCTCTTCCGTCTTGTCGGGCCATCCCAGCGTGGTGAAAGGCCACAGAGCTGAGCTGAACCATGTGTCCAGAACGTCTTCATCCTGCGAGAGGCTCACGCCTTCACCCGCCTGCGCCTGAGCATCCTGTTCATTTTCGGCGACATAGACCTTGCCGTCCGCCCCGTACCAGGCCGGGATCCGGTGTCCCCACCAGAGCTGCCGACTGATGCACCAGGGCTGGATGTCGCGCATCCAGGCATGAAACGTGTTTTCCCACTGGCGTGGCTCGAAAGCGATCTTTCCGCTTTCGACCGCTTCCACAGCAGGGCGCGAGAGGGTCTTGGCGTCGCAGTACCACTGAAGGGTCAGGCGCGGCTCGACAATGGCACCACCGCGTTCCGCGTGGGGAACCTGAAGCTTGTGCGGCTCGATCTTCTCGAGCCATTCCAGACGCTCAAGCTCAGCAACAACCTGGTTGCGGCCCTCTTCGCGGCTCAGTCCGTTGATGGATTCGACGAATGCGACCGAGGCCAGCCCTTCCACATCGCGCAGTTCGGGGCGGATCTCGTCAATCCAGAGACACGCTGTTTCATCAAGAACAGTCGGAGCAGGAAGATCGTGACGCTTGCCAACTTCAAAGTCGTTGAAATCATGGGCAGGCGTGATCTTGACCGCACCTGTTCCCTTTTCCGGATCGGAATGCAGATCGGCGACAACGGGAATGCGACGTCCCGTGAGCGGCAGGATCACGGTTTTGCCGATCATGTCGGCATAGCGCTCATCCTCGGGATGAACGGCCACGGCGACATCGCCCAGCATGGTTTCAGGGCGTGTTGTGGCCACCGTGATAGTCCGGCCGTCTTCCAGCGGATAGCGGATGTACCACATGGACCCCTTGGTCTCGTGGTTTTCCACTTCCAGATCCGAAATGGCCGAACGGAACTTGGGATCCCAGTTCACCAGACGCCGGTCGCGGTAAATCAGGCCTTCGTTGTAAAGAGTGACGAAAACCTTGCGGACGGCGCGGGACAATCCTTCGTCCATTGTGAAGCGTTCACGCTCCCAGTCCGCTGAAGCGCCGAGCTTGCGGAGTTGCTGGACGATGGTGCCGCCATATTCCTTCTTCCAGTCCCAGACACGTTCGAGAAAACCTTCGCGTCCGAGAGCGGTCCTGCTGGTGCCTTCCTTGTCGAGAGCACGTTCCACAACCATCTGCGTTGCGATGCCGGCATGGTCCGTCCCGGGCTGCCAGAGGACGTTGAACCCCTCCTGACGTTTCCAGCGGATCAGCATGTCCTGAAGGACGAAATTCAGGGAATGACCGAGATGCAGAGTTCCCGTGACGTTCGGCGGAGGAAACATGATCGAGAAAGGCTCACCCGGCTTTTCCGGATGAGCCCGGAAAGCGCCGCTTTTCTCCCACGCGTTGTAAAGGGCATTTTCATGGTCGGCGGGGACGAAGCTTTTTTCGAGCATGGTTATCCAGGACAGTCAGTACAGCGGGTGGAAGAATGTGCTTCCACCGCCCTTCTTACTCTCGTGGACGCAGACGGGCAATTTCCGCACGGACAAGAATTTCAACCAGTGACGGCAGATGGGCATCCAACCAGGTGCGAACCATGCTCCGGACTTCGCCCCGAACCATGTCTTCAATCGTAAGGCCGCTGCTGCGGCTGATGACCGTATCCGATGCAAGTGGCGTTGTTCCGGTGAACGCTGCATGCAGTTCATCCAGGGAGCGCTCCGCCGCTGCCACTGTCTGGGCATTCATGAGATCATCCCTGGTCTGCTCACTTCCCGCGGAAGAGGTCACAGAAGACGGCGCTGCCGAAGGGGGCGTTGTTTCGGCGACTGCAGACGGCGCAGGAGGTGCGACCATCATGGAATTATCCAGTGTCAGTTCTTCTTCCTGGGGTGACACGCTTGATGTCTCCTCGGTTGCTGGAGGCTGTGCAGGGGAAGGATCGTCATGAAGAATGCGCCTGATTGAACTCAGGACATCTGTTACGGCTTCATCATTATGGTGTTCGTGCTGGGCCGGATCAGAAGAAGTCATGGATTTTGAATATTCCGTATTTACTGAAAAAATTTATCGACCGGGCTGGTTGATGGCATAGTCGCTCAAGCCCCAGAGCTTGTTCTTTACCGCATTGTAATAGGCTTTTTCGTCATAAAGCGGGACGCCCAGCTTGAGATCGACAGCCGTCAGACGCCCGATCGCGGCCGCAACCGCATAGGAAGTGGTCACGAGATTTGAAAGATGCTGAACGAGCGTCCGCTGGGATTGCAACAGGGTCTGCTGCTGCTGAAGGACTGCGAGCGTTGTGCTTGTTCCAACAAGGGCCTGCCGCTCCACACCGTCCAAGGCGATCACGTTAGCCGAAATGGCCATACGGTCACTGGAAATGGACTGTTTGAAGGAGACCATCTGCTGCCAGCTTGATGCAGCTTTCTGAAGAGCTGTTCTGCGCTGGACATCGACTTCGCGGTGCGCGGCCTGTGCATCCTGCCGCGCACCGCGGATCGACGCATATTCCGATCCACCCTGATATAGGGGAACAGAAAATTCGATTTCGCCGAATTTGTTGTCCTGAAGTGAGTCGCCGTACGCCTGGTTGACCTGATGCTGGTAATTCAGGCTTGCAGAAACCTTGGGCATAATCTGTGAAATCTGGACGGAAATATTGTCCTTGCGCTGGGCTTCAAGAAAGAGCGCATTGACGACCTGAGGATTATTCTGAACAGCGATGGACACGGCTTCCTGCTCAGTATGCACAGGAAGATTGAGAGGTTGAGGCGCTTCAAGGTTGGAGGGTGCGGCAATCCCGATGACCTGAAGATAGGTCGCCTGGGCACTCTGCAGTGTTCCTTCGGCCTGCTGGCGTTCAGCCGTGGCGCTGGCGAGAGCCGCCTGTGCCTGCGCGACATCAGTCCGGGTAATTTCACCGACGTGGAAACGTTCCTGTGTCGCCTCAACCTGCTGCTGCAGGACGTGTTCGTTGTTGATGGCGATCTGCAGCAACTGCTCGTCTTCAATGATTCCGACATACGCGTTGACAACATTGGTGAAGACCTCCTGCTCCGTCTGGATCAGGTGAGCACGTTCAGCCATGACCTGATTGGTTGCGGCATGTACGCTGGCGACAGTCTTGCCGCCCTGATAGAGCGGCTGGGTGATGGCGACGCTACCCATGTATCCAGGCGTCTGATAGCGGCGGGAACTGCCGAGATAGCCGCCTTTTGAAGCGTAATTGGTGCTGCCATCGTAGTAAGTCAGGTTCAGGCTGGTCTGGACGGTGGGACGCCAGCCGGCGAGAGCGGTGGGAACCTGTTCGTCGGTTGCCCGCAGATGAGCCCGTTCTTCACGAAGCGTCGGGTTGGTCTGATACGCTGTGGCGAGAGCTTCCTGAAGCGTATGTGGGACGAAATTCGGTGAACCGCTGCCGTCATATTTCTGTGCAAGAGCAGTTCCGCTCAGGAGAAGCGACAGCAGACCGAGCCCCAGTGGGGCTGTCAGTTTCATCGCGCCATTGCATCCTGAAGTCATGGGTTTTCCTGCTCTTTAAGTATGCACCATATCACAGCATTATGTGAATCAGTCCTTAATAGCCTGTTGGGAGGAAGAAGAAAAATCCTTCCGAAGATCAATTATCGGTCTTGACCCATCGCGCCGCAGAGAGGATATAGCCCCTGTCTCCATCGAGGTCCGGTGGCAGAATGGTGATGTAGCGGACTGCAAATCCGCGTATGTGGGTTCGATTCCCGCCCGGACCTCCAGAGATTTCTCCGAAAATCCAGGCCTGTTTCCGTTTTTACGGATGAGCTTCCGCGTATGCCGCGGCAGCTCCGAAGAGTCCGGGCTGTGGGTGGGTGATGATCTTGACCGGCATTTCGGTCATCATCGCCTCGAAACGGCCTTTCGCCACGAAGCGTTCAGCGAATCCGGACTGGCCGAGGCTGTCCGCAAGACGCAGTCCCAGACCTCCGCCAATCACAACGCCCCGGGCACCATGCGCCAGAGCCAGGTCGCCGGAAATGGCGCCCAGACTGAGGCAGAAGCGTTCCAGTGCGGCAGCGGCGACGGTGTCGGAGCCGTCGAGGGCGTTTTTCCACAATGTGCGATTGTCACGCAGGGTGATGGGCCAGCCCTGCATTTCAGCAATGACTTCATACAGGTTGGTCAGACCCGGACCCGATACGATCCGTTCTGCCGAAACACGCCGAAAACGCAGGCGCAGGGCGCTGAGGATCTTGTCTTCGAGTTCGTCCAGAGGTGGGTAGTCCAGATGGCCGCCTTCGGTTTCCATGACGAAATACCGGTCGCTGCGACGGAGCAGGCAGGCCGCTCCCAGCCCGGTACCGGGGCCGACGATGGTGATGGCCCCCTCGGTCGGAAGGTCGATGTCCGGGCCGCAGAGATGCTTCATATGAGACGAATCGACCTGCGCCACCGCGTGAGCAACAGCGCCGAAATCGTTGACGAGTACGAAATTGTCGAGATGCAGGCGCGCAGCAAGCTGACTGGGCTGGATGATCCAGGGATTGTTGGTCAGCTTGAGGATTTCACCACTCACCGGACAGGCCACCGCAATCCCGGCTTCGCGCGGAAGGGTGCGGTTCAGGGATCGACCGAATGTTTCCCACGCCAGAGCGAGACTGCCATGTTCCGCACATTTCAGCGTCGTGGCCTCACCCAGCGTGACGACCTTGCCATCCTCGATGGTCGCGATTGCAAACCTTGCGTGCGTTCCACCGATATCGACGGCTACGATTTCCCTCATGGCACCTCAAATCCTCTGCAATGCTGGCTGGTGGCCCGCGCTTTTTCCCATGCGCAGGAGTTGCCTACCGGTTCCGTCGCGTCAAGTTCCTGATGCCTCTGTGGTGGCTTCAGCGTGCGGGACGCTGCCGCACCTCTGCTGTTCTGAGCAGTCGGTGAACGATGGCGCGTGGCACGATCATTTCAAGAAACCGGGCAATGGCGAAAGGCCACGGAAAGAGAAGATGCGCCCTTCCCTGCCCGATGGCGCGCGCGATCATGCGTGCTGCGCGCTGGGATGAGACGAGGAATGGCCTCGCTCCTTCAAGACGCTGGCTCATGGGGGTGTCGACATAGCCCGGAGAAATGAGGGTCACGGAAACATGGTGTGGGGTCATGGCGGCGTGAAGTGCCGTGCTGAACCGGGCCAGACCGGCTTTTGAGCCACTATAGGCCGTGGCGACCGGCAGGTCGTGAAATGCGGCCACTGAGCCTACAAGTGCGATCCGCCCCCCTTTGCGGGCCGCCATGCGCGATGCCATTTCGGTCGCAAGGGTGACAGGGGTCGTGAAGTTGACGAGGGAAATGTTGTGGACCTGTTCGGCTGTTTCGGTGAGCGCGCCTTCGGGACGGATGTCTCCCAGTCCCGCTCCCAGGATCAGGATGTCGATCTGATGTGCATCATCCGTTCTGCGAAGCGCTGCCAGGGCGTCGTCGGTCTGACACAGATCGAGGGACAGGATCTCTGCCGAGGCTCCTCTGCGGACAACCTGCGCGGCAACATCGTGAAGACGGGCGGCATTACGTCCCCATAACGTCAGATGCGTCCCCGGGCGTGCATACTGGAGGGCCAGTGCGGCGCCTATGCCGCTGGATCCTCCGGTAATAAGGACGTGAAATGAAGCGCGGGAACGGGAAACGGAAGCATCTGGCATGGAAAACCGCTTTATTCGTGGTCGGATCGGGGCTGGAAGGGTATAGCCCTCCCATGCAACAAGATGCGACCCCGTGCCGTACTGGCACATCACCCCGCCGGACGGGATGTTTTTTTCGATCAGAGGTACACCTGCCATTATGACACTGCCCGACAGGACTGACATCCCTGCGCCGCATGATGATCTTGTGGTCCGGCCAGTGACCACGCGGGCTGACCTCAAGCTGTTCATGACGCTGCCGCGTCGGATCTATGCCGGAATGGCGGGCTTTGTCCCGGCTTTCGACATGGAACAGGATGAGCTGCTCAATCCGAAGAAAGCACCGATTTTCCGCCATGCGAGCATCCGGTATTTTCTGGCCTGGCGTGGCAAAACGGCTGTAGGGCGTATCGCCGCGATCGTGGACCATCGTGCCATCGAGCACTGGGGTATGAAGATCGGCTGTTTCGGTGCGCTGGATGCCGTTCCTGAAGGAAGCGTTGTCAGCGCCCTTCTGGAGACCGCGCGGCACTGGCTGAGCCTGCAGGGCATGCAGACGATGCGCGGGCCTGTCACGTTGAGCGGCAATGGCGAATCCGGCCTGATGATCGAGGGGCAGGATCAGCCGCTGATGGTTGCCATGCCCTGGCATCCACGTCTGCTTGGCAGGCTGGTTGAAGAGGCGGGTTATACACCGGTCGAGGATCTTCTCAGCTACAAGCTCGATCTGGATGATCAGACGGAGTCGCGTTTCAAGGTTCCCGGCGATCTCAAGATTGGTGAGGGACGGCTTGGTGCCATTGCGATCCGCCGTCTCTCCAAGAAGCAGATTGCCCAGCAGGGAGAGATCCTGCGTCAGCTCTATAATGATGCCTGGAGCGACAAGTTCAATTTCGTACCGCTGCAGGACTATGAAATGAAGGCCATGATCAAGCAGCTTGGTCCGGTCCTTCGCCCTGAACACTACGTCCAGATCGACCAGAATGGCGAACCCGTCGCCATGGCACTGGTTGTGCCCAATCTTTATGATATCGCAGGCGATCTCGGCGGCGCTCCTTCGCCTCTGGGCTGGGTTAAACTGGCAGCCCGCCTGACCACGCACCGCTTCCATTCGGCCCGCGTGATCCTTCTTGGTGTGACACAGAGGCTTCGCGGGACGGTTCTGGGTGCGTTGCTGCCCTCGCTTGCGATTGCGGAACTGATGCGCCGGCGGAAGTCCCTGCCCTATTCCTGGGTGGAACTGGGCTGGATCCAGGCCTCCGATTCCAACATGCGTAATCTCGCCGAAAGCATCGTGCCCGAGCCGTACAAGCGCTACCGGCTCTACGAACGTCCCATCGACGATCCGGCGTGAATCCCGGCCCTCACGGGGTAGCTGTCAGAAATGCTGCCAGCCGCCCTGTTGCGGGATAGTTTCGCGTCCGTCTGCATTCAGAAGCCTGACACCCGTCCCGGTTCGAACCGTTCCAACGCGATGAACGGGGATATCCGCAGTCTGACACGCAGCCTGAAGGGCTTCGGAACGCTCTGGCGGACATGTGAGCAGCAGTTCGTAGTCATCGCCACCACAAAGCCGCTGCATGAGCCAGTCGTGCCCTAACGATGCCGCAGCATACGACGCCGGGACGGCGTCCGCTTCAATGACAAGCTGAACGCCAGATTCTTCGGCGATATGGCCGCAATCCTGAATCAGGCCGTCTGAAATATCCATCGCCGCACTGACGATACCATGAAGCTGAAGACCCGTTCTGGGTTGGGGGAGATGATATCGTCGCGCCAGAAAGCCTGATGGGTCTTTCAGCTTGCCTTGCAGGACAAGCAGCCCTAGCGCCGCATCTCCAATGGTGCCCGTGACCCAGATCCCGTCTCCGGGGCGGGCGTTGTTTCGGCGGAGAGCCGTATTCTGCCGGAGTAATCCGAATACCGTGGCGGAGAGGACCAGCGGTCCGGAAATGGATGTGGTATCGCCGCCGATCAGATGGATACCGTAGCGCTGCTGGTCTTTGGCGAGCCCGCGTGAGAATGCGACAAACCAGTTTTCATCGTGTCGGCCACCGCGCGGCACCGTGACGTTCAGCGTGTAAGCATGGGGTCGTGCCCCCATGGCGGCCAGATCCGACAGATTGCAGCGCAGCAGCTTGCGCCCGAGCGTTTCCGGTGGGTCATCGGGCAGGAAATGGATGTTCTCGACCATGGTATCGGTCGAGATGGCGAATTCCTCGCCTTCGGGGCAGCGCATCAAGGCGCAGTCATCCCGCAGGTCGAGGCTTTCCGCTCCGGCCAGGGGCCGGAAATGACGGGCGATGAAGCCGAATTCGCCTGATCCGGCTTTTTTGTCGTCTGACGCGCCCGTCACGGATCAGACGTTGCCGTCGTTGCCGCGGCGGCTGAGGGTATCGAGGATGCCGTTGACCATCTTGGGTTCATCGCCGGAGAAGAAGCCGTGGGCAACATCCAGATATTCGTTGATGATGATCCGGTCTGGCGTATCGGTACCGATCAGTTCGAACACGGCAGCGCGCAGCAGAGCCCGCAGGACGGGGTCCAGACGCGGGAGAGGCCACTGCTCTGGGAGGACATCGCTCAGCTTCGCATCGATATCGTCCTGACGGCGGGTGACGCCAAGAACGATTTCCTGAAACAGCTTCAGGTCGGCATCGGGAATATGGCCATCTTCGAACGAAGCCGTGGAACTCACGCGACGGTGCCGGATGAACTGGCTGATGACGGTTTCCGCCGTGTCACCGGACTGTTCGCACTGGAACAGAGCCTGAACGGCAGCAACGCGGGCAACGGTCCGGCTGCGGCGCGTCGGGTTGGCGGCGGGGGCGTCGGTGACGGTCATGGTGTCTCCTGGGAGTCGTCGGGGGACGGTGTGTCCGTTTCCCCGGGAATGGGTTTCATGTCGGCAAGGATTTTCGAGAACGCCTCGACCTCGCGGAAGTCGCGGTAGACGCTGGTGAAGCGGACATAGGCCACACCGTCCACTTCGCGCAATGCGTCCATCGCCAACTGGCCGATGCGGTGGGAAGAAATCTCGTGTTCCCCGGAGGCTTCGAGCTGTCGGACCAGTCCGTTGACCAGACGTTCCTGACGTTCTTCGGGAACCGGGCGTTTGCGCAGGGCGACGCGGATGGAGCGGGCAAGCTTGTCTCGGTCGAAGGGAACACGTCGGCCATCCGCCTTGGTAACGGAGAGTTCGCGGAGCTGCACCCGTTCGACCGTGGTGAAACGCTGCGTGCATGCTGAACAGACCCGTCGACGGCGGATCGCAACGCCATCTTCCGTGGAGCGGCTGTCCTTGACCTGGGTATCATCATGTCCGCAAAAAGGGCAACGCATTCGCGATCCTGAGTGTTCGGGCCTTGTCGCGGCCGGGGAAATGGGAGCACTTTACCGGATGATGCGTTCCGGCCCAAACGGGGCCCGTGAGATCGCGCATAATACCGGGAGACTGTCGTTGAAACGGGTAACTGTCCTGACCGCCCTCTTTGCTCTTTCCACTGCGCGGGCGATGGCCCAGCAGCCTGCTCCACAGACGGTGGCGCCGGATGCCGATCATAATGCGCAGCGGGTTGTGGTCATGGACGGAACTTTTCGCCCCTCAGCCTATTTTCCGAACCGTGGCGCCGGCTATTTCACGATTCGTAACGACGACAGTGTCGATCATCTGCTGAAGGGCATCACGTCCCCGCTCTGCCAGAATGTCGTCGCGCATCATACGAACCAGCAGCAGACCGACGGGGCGAACGACCTTTTTACGCATCTGGCCCTGCCTCACGATTCCACGATGATCTTTCCGCGCTCAGGATATCACATGATGTGCATGGGAATCCGGCAGATGCCCGCTCCGGGTACAAGGGTGCCGTTCACGTTCGATATTCTCAATGGCGGCAGCATCACCGTCAGCTTCATCGTGACGACTCCTGACGAGCTGACCCACGACTAGGCACCCGGGGGGCAGGTTTTTACCGGGCTGCGGCGGGTTCGCGGATTTCGCGCAGCACGGTCAGGACCGCTGCCCCGTAACGATCCAGCTTTGATGCGCCGACACCCTTGATGCCGCCCAGTTCCTCACGACTGGCAGGTTGTTCGCGGGCGATATCGCGCAGAACCGAATCGTGGAAAATGACGTAAGGCGGGATTTCCTGCTCCCGCGCTTCGGACAGGCGCCACTGGCGCAGGGCGTCGAAAAACAGCTTTTCGTCCGGTGACAGACGATCATTTTCCGTATTGCCATCCGATCCCGCGCTGGCGGTCAGGGCAGCTTTGGCTTCAAGCCTCAGGGCCACGCGCTCCTCGCCGCGCAGGATCGGGCGGGCAATCTCGCTCTGGAGTGCCAGACTACCGTACTCGCCGTGCATCCGGATAGCCCCGCGTGCAATAAGCTGGCGAATGACGGCACGCCACCACTGTTCGCTATGGTCCTTGCCAATCCCGAACACGGAAAGATGCTGATAGGCGTTGCGCTCGATCGTTTCGTTGAGCTTTCCCCGCAGCACGTTGGAGAGCTGGACGGCACCAAGTCGCTGCCCGGTGCGATAGATCGCCGATAGCACTTTCTGGGCCGCCTGGGTGCCATCGAATGTCGAAACCGGACTGATGCAGTTGTCGCAATGGCCACAGGGCTGAGGAAGGTTCTCCCCGAAACACGCCAGGAGCGCCTGAGTGCGACAGCCCGTGGTTTCCGTGAGCGCGATCATGCTCTCCAGCCGGGCCTGCATGACGCGCTTTTCGTGGTCTGGCGCGCTGGACTGTTCGAGCCAGTAGCGCGCCCGCGCCATGTCCTCGCCGCCATAGAGCAGAAGCGTGTCGGAAGGTTCGCCATCGCGCCCTGCCCGCCCGATCTGCTGGTAATAGGCTTCCGGAGACGAAGGCATGTCCAGATGAACCACACACCGCACATCAGGCCTGTCGATTCCCATTCCGAACGCGATTGTCGCGACGATCACCATTTCTTCGCCAGAGCGGAAACGTAGCAGGGTCGCCCGCTTTTCGACCGATGAGAGACCGGCATGAAATGGCAGGGCCGTCAGGCCCTTGTCGCGCAGCATGGTCGCGACGCGTTCCGTCTTGTTGCGGCTGCCACAATAAACGATGGAGGCCCCTTCCCGGTGGCTCTGAAGGGTTTCCAGAAGCTGACGGCTCTCACTTGCCTTGGCCCGGGCTTCCACGATCAGGTTGGGACGATGGAAGCTCGCCATCAGAACCCGCGCGTCCGGCATCCCGAGGGCATTCAGAATATCGTCTCGCGTGCGGGGATCCGCCGTGGCGGTCAGGGCAATGCGCGGGACGCCGGGGAACATTTCCGGAAGACTTGCCAGCGCACGGTATTCCGGCCGGAACTCGTGCCCCCAGGCCGAAATGCAGTGCGCTTCATCAATCGCAATCAGCGAGATCTGGCGTTTTGACAGGAAATTCGCGGTTGCGGGCTGAAGCAGACGTTCTGGAGAAATGTAGAGAATGTCGATCCTGCCATCCCGCAGGTCGCTCTGAAGCGCGTCGCGTTCATCCAGCTCAAGTCCGGAATGCAGGGCGGCCGCGCGGACGCCAAGCTGTCGCAGGCCGGCCACCTGATCGTCCATCAGGGCGATCAGGGGCGAAATGATGAGCCCCATGCCATCCCGGCAGAGGGCGGGAACCTGATAGCACAGGCTCTTGCCGCCACCCGTCGGCATGAGGACGAGCACGTCCTCGCCCCGCATGACCGTTTCAACGGCGTCCTGCTGAAGGCCGCGGAAGCCGGGGAAGCCGAAAACTTCCGCCAGCACGCCTTCAGGCGTCGGAGGCTGATTCGATCCCGGAGCGACGGGAGGGCTGTTCTGCGCCTGCGTCATCCCGGGCCCCGGATCAGTGACCCGGAACGATGGTGATGGAGACGCGACGCAGGGCGACGTGGGAGTCTTCAAGCTCGCTGGGCTTGTACGGCGTCATTTCGATCCGTGCACCATTGAGCCCGTCATTGCTGAGCTGCGTGGCCACCGTCTGGGCCCGGCTCGTGGCCAGTTCTTTCAGAACTGCGGCATCACCGTTTGCACCGGCGGAGCCCGAGACGCGGACGACGCTTGCATGTTCTGCGCGGGCTGCCGTGGCGGCCTTTGTGACGACAGCCTGGGCAACCGGGCTGAGCGTCACGGACTCACGCTCGAAGAAAACGACGTAGCTGTCACGTGACGGCTGTTCGGCACATCCTGCCAGCGTAGCTGACAGAACGACAACCGGGGCCGCGATGCGGATGAGGGAAAGGAAACGTGCCATGGCGTAGCGTCCTGTCAGGATGAATAAGCGTGAAGCTGGATCGGCGCGGGCCGTTCAGCACGAACTGGAAATAACCTGTCCGTCCTCAAGGCGCCAGATGCGGTCAAGTTTTTCCACGCCAGTCAGACGATGGGCGATCAGCAGGACGCTGCGGCCCTCGGTTGCATTATTGAGTGTTTCGAGGAAAGCGCGTTCGGTCTCCGCGTCCAGTCCGGTTGCCGGTTCGTCAAGAACAAGGATGGGTGCATCGGACAGCAGCACACGTGCAAGCGCGATGCGTCGTCCCTGGCCGCCGGAAAGTTTCGAGCCACCTTCCCCGATCCAGGTGTCCAGCCCATCGGGGAGGTCACGCACGACATCCGCGATCCTGGCCTGCTCAAGCGCGGCCCACAGAGAGGTGTCCGGAATGTCTGTCCGGCCGAGCAGCAGGTTCCCACGCACTGTATCATCGAACAGGTGACTGGCCTGCGACAGCCATGCAACCTGTGACCGCAGATCGCTGTCGCGCAGGGTAGTGATGTCCGTGCCACCCAGCAGGATCCGTCCATGCTCCGGCGATGCGGCCTTGAGGATCAGGGCGGCCAGACTGGACTTTCCGGCACCCGAAGGGCCGATCAGGGCCGCGCGTTCACCCTGTCGGAGCGTGAGGTTCAGATCCCGGAAGATCGGGGCCCGGTCCGGCGTCCAGCGGAACGTCACATTCTCAAGACGCAGATCCCGACCGGCCGGTAGCGGTGCGTTGCCCTCCGGCGCGGGGGGAGCACGGTCGGCAATTTCGACAATCCGTTGCGCCGCGTGACTGACCTGCCCGCTCAGCAGACCCGCCCGCGCAAGGCCCGTAACACTTTCAAGGGCAGTGATCGCCACGAAAAGCGCGGTAATGCCAGCAATGGCGGGGGCCTGAGGGAAAAGGATGCCCGCCACGGCACAAAGGATAACAGCAATTCCGGCCTTGGCGATCAGACCTGCGAAACCGTGCATGAGCGCCATGCGGGTCTGCTGGCGGCGCTGGGCTCTGAAAAGCGTTTCCTGACGGTCCGTGACGGCTGCGGCAAGAACATCTTCAGCGCCAAAGGCCCGGGCCTCGCGGAGGCCGGAGGTGAGGTCGAGTGCGGCCACACGAAGTTCTGATTCCGCCCGGAGAATATCCGGGCCAAAGCGGCGCGACAGACGCGCGCCCATCAGGGGCAGTAAGAACGCGAGGACAGCAAACAATGCGCCGGTCAGCAGGCCCGCTTCGGTTCCCGCCCGTATCCAGACGAGCGTTGCAATCGGGAGTGTGAGCAGTGCCGAAATCAGTGGAACAAGGATGCGCAGATACAGGTTGTCCAGTGTCTGCACGTCTGACACCAGACGTGTCAGCAGGTCTCCCGAACGCTGAAAACCCAGTCCTGCCGCGGCGCCTCCTGCGAGCTTGCGATAGAACCAGACCCGCAGATCCGCCAAGGCGCGGAACATGGCGTCATGCGTATAAAAGCGTTCGCAATAACGCAGAACGATCTGAGCCACACCTGAAAGACGCAGAAGAAGATAGGCAGCTCCTGCCCCGACGGCCGCGCCGGTAATTCGTCCCCCTGCCTGCCCCATCAGGGCCAGTCCGGCACAGACAGCCAGTTCTGCGATGACAATGCCAGTGATGAGGCGTGTATATTGCGGACGCCAGACCTGAAGGATGCGGGAGAGCGCCGTTTCGCTATTCGTTTCTGCGACCGGGGTTGTAGGCAGCGGGGTGCTCATGCGGCTTCTCCCGTAAAGGCGACGGCGCGCCCACCATCAAGGACAAGATGCCGTCCCTGGAACTGACGGGCCTGCGCGGAGTGACTGCACAGGATGACGGTCCGGCCCTTGGCCAGCTCTTTCAGGCTGACAAGGATTTCGGCCTCGGTTTTAGGATCGAGATGGGATGTCGGCTCATCGAGAAGCAGAAGGGGCGCATCCTTGAGATAGGCGCGGGCGATGGCGATGCGCTGGGCCTGACCGCCAGAAAGACCGAACCCTCCCTCACCGATCCGCGTTTCCAGCCCGTCTGGCAGGGAAGGCAGATACTGATCGACGGCCGCGGCAACAATCGCGCGCTTCATGTCCTCTGCCGAGGCGTCAGGACGTGCAAAAAGAATATTCTCACGAATGGTGCCCGCAAACAGGACGGGTTTCTGCCCGATCCAGCTGATCCGTGAGGAAATCTGGCGCGGGGAAAGGTCCTGCATGTCCTGTCCGTCAAACAGGATGCGGCCCTGTGATGGTGACACGAAGCCGAGCAGCAGTTCCAAGAGTGTGGATTTCCCCGCTCCGGATGCGCCTTCAAGGATCAGTGTCGCACCTGCGGGCAGGGCAAAGCTGACGTCATGAATGACGGTCCCGCGCTGCTCATTCCAGGCAAAAGAGACATGCTCTGCCGTGACGGAAATGCCGCCCTCGACATGAATGAGCTCAGGCCCCTGCGCTGTCCGAGCGGTCAGCGGTGCCAGTTCGTGCATGGCTTCTGCGGCAGCAGTCGCATGGGCACGATCCTGATAGGCAGCCGACAGCGCTCGGAAGGAGGCAAAGGCTTCAGGCACCAGCAGGACGGCATAGAGCGCGCGGGTCAGCACGGCGTCAGTAGGGTGCCCCATCAGGGTGTGAGCCTGTGTCACAACGATGAGCACGAGGGCCACGACCATGGCGACATCCGTGGTGGCCGAGGCCAGAAAGGCAATCCGCAGGACCTTCATTGTGCGCTGACGCAGATCATCGGCACTTTTTGCCAGAGCCTGTGTCTCGCGTTCGGTTCCCCCTGAAAGGACGATGGTGGCAATGCCCTTCACCCGATCGAGAAAGCGCGTCTGCAGGCGGTTCATGGCCAGAAACTGCCTGCGGGACGCAACCGCGGTGGCAATTCCGAAAACGGCCTGCAGGATGGGAAGGGCAGCACAGCAGGCAGCAAGGATAAGACCCGCCTGATGATTTTCCACATAGAGCGCGATCACGACAAGCCACTGCGACACCAGCCAGAGCGATGCGGCAGGCAGCCAGCGGGCGAAATACCCATCCAGCGCCTCGATACGGTCAACCAGTGTGGCTGCAATGGCCGCGCTGTGATGACGTCGCAGAAGGGCCGGTCCCTCCCCGATGATCCGGTTCAGAACTTCCGCGCGCAAGCGGCGACGGGCCTGGATTCCGGCTGATGCGGCCGTCATGTCCTGCACGGTGGAGAGGACAACCCTGAGAACACAGACGAGAAGAAAGACGGCGATTGCCGGTCCGGTGCTGTCCGTATCGTGCGTCAGAACGGATGCGAGTGTCCGGGCCAGTGCCCAGGCCTGCAGGAGTCCCAGCAGGGTCGAGAGCAACCCTAACAATACCACGACAGAGGTCCGGGAGCGGCTTGCTCGTCCCTGTGCCTTTACCCACGCTTTTGCGATTGTCTTGTCGGCCTTCATGACCCCTGCATATAGGTCGCAAAAGCTTCACAAGACAGTGCTTCGAGCAATTCTTGCCGCTTATTTAGGTTTTTTCGTGGATTTGCGGGTGGAACCTGACGCGCTCCTGCCTTTACACGCCCGAGTCCTTGCCGTGACTGATGGCTTTGCGCGCCATCGCCAGTGCCGTCAGGGACGGACGCTCCGGAATGAAGTGCAGGGTATACCACGTCCCGTTTTCATTACTGACCGTCATCTCCGCATTGATCTGCCGTGCAAACCCGCGGATGAGCTGCATCCCGATCCCTTCCCGGCGTGTCCGGGACTCGGTGGCCTGACCGGCATCAATGCCGATTCCGTTGTCACCGAGCTTCAGTTCCACCAGCCCTTCCTTTTCGGCGGGGGCCGGGACGACCTTGTGCAGGCCAATCGCGATATGGCCTGTCCTTCCTTCGGGAAAGGCATAGCGCAGGGCGTTGCTGACGACTTCGGTCACGATCAGGGCAATCGGGACAGCCTGATCGGGTGATATCAGGACATGCTCGATATCGAGCTGAAGCCTGATGCGGGTCTGGGCATTCATGCCGTTCGCCGAAAGCAGGATACTACAGAGTTCTTCCAGAAAACTCTGAACGTCCAGCGCCGAAAGCCCGCTTTCGGAATAGAGATAGCGGTGCAGCGTTGCGAGCGCCCTCACCCGGTCGCGGACAAGCCGGAATTCCTCCCGGGCTTCATGGGAACGGATACGGCTTGCCTGAAGGTTCAGCAGCGATGCGACGACCTGCAGGTTATTCTTTACGCGGTGATGGATCTCGCGGATCAGCATGTCCTGGTTGCGCGCCGACTGTTCCAGGTCTTGCTCATGCTGGCCCAGCCGTCGTGTGGCACGAAGAAATGCTTTTTCCAGATGCCGGATTTCGAGCGGGATCGCATGACTGCTTCTCGGTGCGAACGGAGCTCCCCGCCGCCAGTCCGCAACGGCATGGGCAAGTTTCTCCAGGGGATCGACCAGAAAAAGCCGTGCGCCCAGTGCAACGGCCATCAGTTCAAGAACCAGCAGACCGACGATCAGGCTGACCCGAATCAGGAAGACATTGAGCGCGTGGCTTTCTTCGGCAGTGCGCTCGGTCGCAACGATCAGACTGACCGGCCCATAGGCGTTCTGAAAGGCATATGTGATGCCCTGGCTCGTAAAGACATCATGCAGGTTGAGAGAGGAGATGTCTCTTTTCAGACGCGCCAGCGCTTTCGGAGGCAGATTCGCAACGACAGGCCGATCGGGGAAAAGCGAGTAGAGGGAGCCATCCGGCATCGCCAGAAAATGCCGTGCATTGTCAGTCGTCCCGAAAAGAAGGCGGCTGTCCCCTTTGGGAAGATGGCTGCGCTGCCAGCCGAGGGTGCGGACGGCGATGATGTAGCCGGAGACAGAATTGTTGCTGAGAATGGGAATGACAAATTTCAGGAGCGGGCCACGGTCCCCCTTCAAAACATCAACGCCGACAACGGGAAGCTTCGCAGACGGGGACATCATCGAAGGAGTCGCCAGTTCCGGAGAATGGCAGATGGCTGCGTCCTGCGTGGAGGCCGGGGGCAGCACGACAGAGGGCCGTCCAGCCACGTCCGTCAACATCAGCAGGCAGTAATGATGCTGGGACACCGTCTGGACCAGGGCAAATTCCCGCAGGGCATTTCCGGAGGAGATGTCTCCGTCCGCAAGCATGTCCAGAAGGGTATGGGTCTGGTCGAGATCCGTGGTGATTTCCGAAATCGCAAGCTGCATGTCGCCTTCGGTGCGCATGGCACCGTTACCAACATTCTGCTGATAGCTGTGCCATGCGAGGAGGGAGGCGATGATTGCGAGGGGAAGTGTTGTTGCGACGATGAGCGCCATGACCCGGGCGCCGACGGTATCAAGCATCCGGATATGGCGCAGAGCGTCCCGTCTGTACCACAGACGGCGCCAGCGCCGCGGATTCAGGTCTGGGAAACCAGACCGGCTAACAGTCACTTGTTTCGATCTTCCTCGATCAGTCGGAGAAGCTCATCGGGGATCGGCTCGTTTGCAACATCATCAAAAAGCTGATGCAGGCCCCGGCTCAGCCAGATACCAAAAGGCGAATCCTGTTCCTCCGCCCTGGTATCCTTCGCTGAGGACTTCCGCTTGTCTCCTGCGGTCATTGGCTGGTCCTGAACCTTCCTGTGACGTCAGAAGATGCACATCCTGCACCCCTGATTACTGACTGTGACGCGAACTCCGAGCTCTCCTGAAGAGGCCGCTGTGGGATGAACTGCTGATCCAGTCTTACGGAAACAACTCGTTTTCTGCAATCGCTACCAATCCGCAATGGACGCAGATTCCATTCACTGTGAAAGCTGATGTCAGGAAAGCAGCAGATCGTCAGATGACTGGCCTGCACGACGGCGCGCATCCATGGCATCGCGCAGAGCCTTGACCTTGACGCGCAGCTTGTCGTTGGCTGGCAGTTCTCCGCTCATCCAGGCTTCCAGCTGACGACGGGCGCGGAAGACGCGGCTCTTGGCCGTCCCGACAGCACAATCTGTTGCTTCGGCCAGAGCCTCATAGCTCATGCCCTGGATCACGACCATGACAAGTGCTTCGCGCTGATCGGCCGGAAGGCGGGAGAGCGCCATCGACAGGTCCTTCAGGGCGAGACTGTCTTCATGAGTTGCCGGGCTGGCAAACGAGGAGGCCGGCACATCATCAATGTCGGTCGTCTCACGACGCTTGCGCAGGTCGGAAATGAAGCGGTTGCGCAGAATGCGATGCATCCAGGCCGAAAAATTCGTTCCCGGGATAAAGCTGTTCTGGGCGGCCAGAGCGTTGCACACGGCGTCCTGTACGAGGTCTTCGGCGGCGGCGCGGTTGCGGGTCAGCGAAAGAGCCTGAACACGCAGCTTCGGAAGAATGGCAATGACCTGATCGTGGAACGTCATGGAACTGACTCCTGATTTCGTTCTGTTTTCATGGGATCAATGAACGGTCAGGAGAAAATGTTGCATCCGGACGCAAGAAATTTGCCGGAAAAGATATTTTCTTGAATGAAAACCGCAGAAAACAGCCAAAAATCAGGCGGTATTTTTTTCTGGATCTGTTGCCGGCTCAGCCGTATTTCCCGCTGCAAGCTCCGCAAGTTGCGTTCTGGCACGGGAAACGCGGGCCCTCATTGTTCCAGCCGGCACATCGCAGACGCGGGCTGCATCCTCATAGGAGAGTTCCTGAGCTCCGACGAGAATCAGGGCCTCCCGCAGAAGATCCGGCAGCTTCCACAGAAGCTCCCCCAGATCCTGGACGGCATCGCGGGCATTCTGACGTGACGGCACGGCGGTGGAAGGCTGCATGTCGAGTTCGATATCGAGCATGATTTCCTGCTCGCGGCTCCGTCGGCGCGTCTGTTCGTAGAAGGCATGTCTCTGGATTGTGAACAGCCACGCTTTCAGGACCGTTCCTTCCTGGAACTGGTCCTGTGCCGCCAGGGCACGGACGATCGTGTCCTGCACCAGATCATCCGCCGCCGCAGTATCCCGCGTCAGAAAGCGCGCGAAACCCCGCAGATCCGGAAGGGTCTGAAGCAGGCCGCGGTGGAAGCTTGCCTTTCTGGAAGGCGGGTGGACCGGGTGGCCCTCGGGCGCTGGTGTGCTCAGAAGAGAATCCTTCACGCGACATTGCAGACGACCGGAGCGGCCACAAAGACTATACGGAGATTGGGCATCGTGCCATGACTATTCAACCTTCATAACAGGATGCATCCCGTCCGGGATGGGTCGGCAGATATCTTTTCAGGAGGCCATGGACTCATGACTGATCTGGCACGTCAGGACCTCGTCAAGGCGCTTCCCTACGCACGCCGTTTTGCCCGCGCCCTGGTGGGGGACCAGAAAACGGGCGATCAACTGGTGGCCGTGGCCCTGAAAGAACTGATGGAGACACCGCGCAGGAGCGGTCTTTCCGCACGGCAGGCCCTTTACGGGCTGCTCGTGAGTGCTTTCGTGGACCGGCACGGCGCGGATGCTTCGGTCGGCATGCCGCTGCGTCAGCGCGCGCTCCTGCTCCTGACGTCTCTGGAAGAGCAGTCCCTGTCTTCCAGCGCGCAGGCTCTGGGGATTACGGAGGAAGAGGCTGCGGCTGAGCTGAACAGGGCGCGCGAAGGTCTTCAGGGGATCGCGCAGACCAGTGTTCTCATCATCGAGGATGAACCGATCATTGCGATGGACATCCAGGATCTGGTGGAGCGCTGTGGCCACAAAATCGCAGGTGTCGCCCATACTGAGGCGGATGCCGTTGCGCTTGCGGCAAAAACAAAGCCCGGTCTCATTCTTGCGGACATCAATCTTGGCGGCGGCGGTGATGGGATGCAGGCCGTGGGGCGTATCCTGCGTACGCACGAAGCCCCGGTCATTTTTGTCACGGCCTATCCGGAGCGCCTTCTGACAGGCGAAACGCAGGAACCGTCCTTCGTCATCACGAAACCGTTCGAGCCAATGACGCTGGCCGTCGCCACCTATCAGGCCGTCACGGGCGGCGTTACGCCCGTTTGAGGGCATTTCGGGCTGGAGGTGGCTTGCAGCGGACGTCTGGCTGCGACACATAGGGAGCCATGTCGGCACCCATTCTCTCTCTGCAGAACATTACCTACACTCTCGGCGGACGCCCGCTCCTCGACGGGGCGGAACTGGGCGTTCTGCCCGGTGAGCGGATCTGTCTGGTCGGACGCAACGGCTCCGGAAAATCCACGCTGCTGAAGATCGCCTCCGGCGACATCGTGGCGGATTCCGGAAAGCGTTTCGTCCAGCCGGGAACGAAGGTTCATTATCTGGCGCAGGAGCCGGACCTTTCGCGCTACGCCACGACCTTCGATTATGCCTCCGAAGGGTTGGATGAGACCGAGACCTATCGCGCCCGCTCCATGCTGGCCGAACTCGGCATGACGGGCGAGGAAAGCTGTCAGAACCTTTCCGGCGGAGAAGTCCGTCGTTGCGCCCTCGCCCGCGCTCTTGCGGCCGAGCCCGACCTTCTGCTGCTCGACGAGCCGACCAACCATCTGGATTTGCCATCCATCACATGGCTGGAAAAGGAACTGGCTGCCTGTCGCTGTGCCATGATCGTCATTAGCCATGACCGACGGCTGCTGGAGACCCTGTCCCGGAGTGTGGTCTGGCTGGAAGGCGGCGTGACGCGTCGGCTGGATCAGGGGTTCTCCCGTTATGAAACCTGGCGTGACGAGGTGCTGGAACAGCAGGAGCGTGATGCGCACAAGCTGGACCGCCAGATTGCGCGTGAGGAAGACTGGATGATCTATGGCGTGACGGCGCGGCGCAAGCGCAACGTCCGGCGTGTGGGAGAACTGGCGGCGCTGCGGGCACAGCGCAGGGAGCTTGCCTCACGTAGCAAGGGCACGCTGCGCATGGCTGCAACGGATGCCGAGAGCGCAGGCAAGATCACGATCGCTGCCGAGGGTGTAAACTGGGCGTATGATGACCGCGCCATCGTCCGGGATCTTGACCTGCGGATCCTGCGTGGGGACAGGCTTGGTCTGGTTGGTGCGAATGGAGCGGGAAAGACAACCCTCCTGAGGCTGCTGACAGGCAAAATGGAGCCGCAGTCGGGAACCATCAAGATGGGTCCTTCCGTGGCAATGGTTACGCTGGATCAGCAGCGTGAAAGTCTCGATCCGGCAAAGACCCTTGCCGAAACCCTGGCGGGGGGCAGCGGGGACATGGTGCAGGTCGGGGACGAAAAGCGTCACGTCATCGGCTATATGAAGGACTTTCTTTTCCGTCCGGAACAGGCCCGGACACCCGTCGGAAAACTTTCAGGCGGTGAGCGCGGAAGGCTGGCGCTGGCCTGTGCTCTGGCCAAGCCGTCCAGCCTCATGGTGCTCGATGAGCCAACCAACGATCTCGACCTTGAGACGCTGGATCTTCTTCAGGACATGCTGGCTGATTATGCCGGCACGGTCCTGCTGGTGAGCCATGACCGTGACTTCCTCGACCGGGTCGCAAGTTCGGTTCTGGTGTCCGATGGTGGTGGAGACTGGATCGAGTATGCCGGTGGTTATTCCGACATGCTCATCCAGCGCGGGGATGTTCCGGCAGGTCGTGAAACTTCATCCGCGGAAGTAGAAGAAATCGCGCCGAAATCTGCTTTGAAAACAGAGAAAAAGGCGAAAAAGCTCAGCTATAACGACAAGCGTGCACTGGATCTTCTTCCTAGGAAAATGGCGGATCTGGAAAAGAAGATCCAGATGTATCGTGATGTTCTGGCCGATCCGGGTCTGTATAGCCGGGATGCAGCGAAGTTCGAGAAGACAACCCAGCTTCTGGAAAGTGCCGAGCGGGACCTGACCCAGTCGGAAGAAGAATGGCTTGAACTGGAAATGAAAAAAGAAATTCTCGAAAATCAGTGATTTAAGAGGAAAATGTCATCTTGGGTCTGATGCTGGAATCAGACCTGAGAGTTCCATGATCTGCCGCGATCGCTGAATGCTGTCCGTCACCCGGATGGCCGCATCCAGTGCCCTGATGCCCGCCTGAGCATCCACCAGAACCGGTGCGCCATGGAGGCAGGAGGCGGCAAAGGCCTCATGCTCTACGGCCAGATTGTCATGATCTTTCCAGCTTATGGCCTCACGCCGGAAGCCGCCTGTCCCTGGAAGAGGCATTCCTCTTTCGCGGCCAATGAAGCTCAGCTTGCGTTCCACGAAATCAGCGGAAAGATAACCATCCTGTGAGAAGAGCCGCATACGCCGTTCTGTTTTCAACGAAATCCGGCTGGCGGTAATGGCAGCCACACATCCGTTTTCAAACCGGACGCGAGCGTTGGCAATATCCTCATGCGCGCTTGAAACAGCCGCTCCCAGCGCATCGATTTCCGCAATCGGGCTGTCCACGATTGCCAGAACGAGGTCGAGGTCATGGATCATGAGATCCAGAATGACCGAAACGTCTGTCCCGCGTGGCTTGTAAGGCGCAATGCGGGTGGCCTCGATATACAGAGGGGCCTTGATCCGTTCAGTAATGGCCTGATGCTCGGCGGAATAGCGCAGCAGATGGCCGACCTGAAGAACCCTGCCCGTCTGCGCTGCCAGATCTGCAAGCGCATGGGCTTCGTCCAGGGTGGCAGCGATCGGCTTTTCAACCAGAACGTGTCGCCCGGCCCTGAGCGCCTGACTTGTCAGGGCGAAATGATACTCTGCGGGTGCTGCGACAATGATCGCATCGACCTCCTGCAGAAGATTCTCGTAATTTGTGGCAATTCCGCAACGAGCTTCACGCGCCACAATCGCTGCGCGGGCCGGATCGGGGTCGAAGAGCGCAACGAGATGCTCCGCCGGGTTTGCGGCAGACTTGAGGGCATGAAACCGTCCGAAATGTCCTGCTCCGACGATGCCGACGCGAAGCTGTTGCGCTGTATTCATGCTGACACGCTTATCAGGCACAGCGATCTCCGCAAAGACAGGCGCCCTTCAAACAGGCAAAAGGTTGCATCGGCATGGCGGAAACGGCATGGTCCCGGCCTGAAAATGATCTGAAAAACGATCTGTCCCAATCCGCCGAGGACGTCTCGACCTGATATGATGTATTACAGCCGGCTCAGACTGCTGGGCGTCGCGGGCATCTGCCTGATCGGCGTGCTCCTGTGTCTGCCCAATTTTATGCGTTCTCCCGCACCGTCCCTGCCCTGGCGGCAGATTCATCTGGGGCTCGATCTGCGGGGTGGGTCCTACCTTCTCCTTCAGCTTGATCTGAAATCCCTTGAGCATGACCGCCTCCAGTCCCTTCAGGATCAGGCGCGCCAGACCCTTCTGGATCGCTCGCTGGGATACCGCGATTTCGCCAGGGACGATGCGACGGCCAGCCTGAGCTTCGTGCCACGTTCGGATGCCGAGAGTGATGCAGCCCTCAAGGCCATGCAGTCCCTGCCTCCTGTCGTGCCGAACGAGTTCACGACGTCCGAAAAGGACGGGCGGATCGTTTTGACGCTTCAGCATGAGGCCATGCTCGCCCGTGCGCGCGAGGCCGTGGCACAATCGATCGAGATCGTCCGCCGTCGTATCGACGCAACGGGTGCGATCGATCCGAGCATTGCCCGCGAGGGGGATGACCGGATTGTCGTGGAGCTTCCGGGCGTCAGCGATCCCGAGCGTATCAAGAGCCTGCTGGGAACGACGGCCCGTCTGACCTTCCGCCTGCTGGCCCCGAACCCGAGTGTCGCAAGCCCCGGCTCGACGATGCTGGAGGACGAGAGCGTTCACACGCAGGTCGCGGTTCAGGATCACATCGATGTCGATGGGACGGATCTGACCAACGCAGGTGCTGTCATTGATCAGCAGAGCGGTGGCTGGGCTGTCACGTTTCAGCTCAACAGCGCGGGAGCGACGGCATTTGCGAACGTCACGCGGGCCAATGTCGGCAAGCGCTTTGCAATCGTGCTGGACAATAAGGTCATTGAGGCTCCGAACATCATCAACCCGATCACGGCCGGAAGCGGCCAGATCACGGGTGGTTTCGATGCCCGCAGTGCTTCGGATCTGGCGCTTCTGCTGCGTGCCGGCGCTCTTCCCGCCCCGCTTTCGGTCGTCGAGCAGCGGACCATCGGCCCGAGCCTTGGTGCGGCTTCCATTCATGCCGGTGTCATCAGCCTGCTGACCGGACTGCTTCTGGTCATCGTGTTCATGGTGCTGTTCTACGGCCGCTTCGGCCTGTATGCGGATGTCGCCCTGTTTGCGAACCTGATCCTGATGGTGGCGATCCTCTCGCTGTTCCAGGCAACACTGACCCTGCCGGGCATGGCGGGTATGCTGCTGACCCTGGGTATGGCCGTTGATGCCAACATCCTGATCAACGAGCGTATCCGCGAGGAAGTAAAGCGCGGCCGTGGTCCGCTTCAGGCTCTGCAGGCCGGTTTTGACCGCGCGACCGGCACGATTATCGACAGTAACGCCACGGCGTTTCTGGCGCATGTCATGCTGTTCGTGTTCGGAACGGGGCCAGTCCGCAACTTCGCCCTGACGATCACCATCGGTATCGCCACGACCCTCTTTACGACCCTCCTGCTGTCACGCCTTCTGGTCGTGCGGTGGTACGCCCTCGCCCGTCCCAAAGAACTTCCGGTCTGATCGTCATGCTGTCACGTCCCCTTTTCCGTTTTGTCCGTGACGATCGGCGCATCAATTTCATGCGCGGCCGTCACATGGGGCTGATCGTTTCGGCGGTCCTCTCCATTGCTTCCGTCATCCTCTTCTTCCAGCCCGGCCTGAAGCTGGGGCTGGATTTCCGGGGTGGTATCATCGTCGAGGCCCAGACCCCCGGCCCTGCTGATTTCGGAAAGCTCCGCGCGGCTCTGGATCATGCCGGCATCCATCCGGATGCCGTGCAGGCTTTCGGATCACCGCGGGACGTCCGCATTTCGATCAACGCTCCCGAAGGTGCGGATCGGGAAGCCCAGACCCAGAAGTTGGTTGACGGGGTCAAGACCGCGATTGCAGCGGCTGAACCCGGCACACAGGTTCTGCGGGCCGATGCCGTCGGCGCTTCGGTATCGTCCGAGCTGTTCCGTGATGGTCTGCTGGCGCTGGGCTTCAGTCTTGCGATGATCCTGATCTATATCTGGGTCCGTTTCGAACGTGAGTTCGCCATCAGTGCGGTGGTGACGCTTATTCTGGATCTGACCAAGACGGTTGGTTTTCTGGCTATCACGCGCTTCGAGTTTGATCTGGTGATGGTTGCCGCCCTTCTCACGATTCTGGGCTATTCCACCAATGACAAGGTGGTGGTTTACGACCGGATCCGCGAAAATCTTCGCAAGTATCGTACGATGCCGCTGCGGGAACTGCTGGATCTGTCCATCAACGAAACCCTGAACCGGACGCTTGGCACGTCCATGACGGTCTTTCTGGCTGCCCTGCCGCTGGCCCTGTTTGGTGGCAGCACGCTGACCGGTTTTGCGACGGTCATGCTGTTCGGGATTGTTGTGGGAACATCCTCCTCGATCTTCATTGCGGCTCCGCTGTTACTCCTGATGGGCGAGAAGCGGTTGCGCAAGGAAACGGAGGCAGGCTGACAGGGCCGGTCTCAGACACAAAAAAAACCGGCGTCCCTCAGGGGAGCCGGTTTTTTTGTGTCTGCTCTGATGGATTCGATGGTGGTGCAGAGGGCGTCTTCTGGGGAAGGTCCGCAAGAAGACTGGAGAGCGCCTGATCGGCCTGACGATTGGCCGAAGAACTTTGCAGCTTCAGGGCATTCACTGTGGCCTGCTGCGCGGCCCTGTCCAGAGTGACCAGTCGCGTAAGCCCCTCAGGGCCAATCTGGCCAGTCATGAGCGCACCACGGGCCATGCCGTGTGCGATCAGATACGCATAAAGCCGGGAGTTTGGCGATGGTGGCAGCCCTGTCATTGCAGGGCGGGCCACGCATCCAGCCAGAAAGCCTCCCGCCACCAGCAGCGCAAGGACAGGGCGCCACACTGCGGGACGGGATGCTTTCATATCGCTCATCAGGAGTTTTTCTGAGCCAGCAGGTCGCGGATCTGCGTCAGGAGAACTTCTTCCTTGCTCGGCGGCGGCGGCGCAGCAGGAGCGGCTTCCTGCTTGCGGCTCAGTTTGCTGAGGATGCGCGTCAGCCAGAAGATGAAGAACGCAACGATCAGGAACTGGATCACGGCATTGAGGAAGACGCCGATGTTCACGGTGACTGCGCCAGCCTTCTGGGCTTCGGCGAGCGTATCCTTGACCGGGCCCTTGAGCGTGATGAAAAGGTTCGAGAAGTCGACGCCACCCGTGAGCAGGCCGATGAAGGGCGTCAGGATGTCCTTGACAGCACTGCCGACGATCGCGCTGAACGCCGCACCGATCACGACACCGACGGCGAGGTCGAGCACGTTGCCGCGCATGATGAATTTCTGGAAATCGCTGACCCAGCCCGGGGTGTGCAGCTTGTGTTTGGTTTCGCTCATATCAAACCTTTCTCGGTATCCGTGGGAACCACGGTCGCAGGCCTGACATTCGAGCCCGCATTCATTGCAAGGGATAAACGGACTTGCATGATCCAGTAAAGGCCACTTTCATCCGGGAGCGGTTTCCGTTATACGCGCCTCATGATTCGCTCCGGTCGGCATCGGGGCTTTCTTTATGGAGTAGAAATTCATGAAATCCGGCATCCATCCTGACTACCACGAGATCACCGTCATCATGACCGACGGGACTGAGTACAAGACCCATTCCTGCTACGGCGAACCGGGCGCGACGCTGCGTCTCGACGTTGATCCGAAGTCCCATCCGGCCTGGACGGGCGTCCAGCGCATGATGGATACCGGAGGCCAGGTTGCAAAGTTCAACAAGCGCTTTGCTGGTATCGGTACGCGCACGAAGTAATTCGGCGCACCTCCCTGCCGTCTCCTCTTGAAGACGGTCGGGTCGGAACCTATCTGGAAAACCAGCCGCGATGCCGTTCGGGTCGCGGCTGGTTTGACCATAGCATTTTGCCTTACCGGGAAATGCGCCAGATGATTCCTGCCAGAAGGAGGTTTCAATGACTTACGATTTTACCCCGCTGTTTCGCAGCGCGATCGGTTTCGACCGACTTGCCACCATGGCTGGCAATGTTGCCAATGCCCAGGCAATTCCAAGCTATCCCCCGTACAATATCGAAAAAACCGGCGAGACGAATTATGTCCTGACGATGGCTCTTGCGGGCTTTCGCCCCGAAGACGTGGAAGTTCTTCAGGAAGACAACACGCTCGTCGTGCGTGGCAGCGTGCCCGAGAACAGTCGCGACCGGGAATGGCTGCATCGTGGCATCGCCACCCGCGCGTTTGAACGTCGTTTTGTTCTGGCCGATCATACAGAAATCGATCGGGCGGATCTGGTGAATGGCCTGTTGTCCATTGCCGTCCGTCAGGTTGTGCCCGAAGCAAGCAGGCCGCGCCGTATCCCCGTGCGCAGCGGAACGGAATCCGTTGCTCACGCTGAGGCCGCTCAGGCGGCCTGAGAACTGGAACGGGCGTGCCTTAAAAGCACGCCCGTTCCTTTTTGGTGCTTGACCGCCGCAGTGTCAGTGGCCCATACCCGTCTGCATTATCGCAGAGCATCCAGCAGGTGCCGCGATCATATCCCGGGCGGGATCGGTTCCTCGCCGGATACGCCCGATCGGTGCCTGCGGAAGCTGGCTCCATCCGTGTCCCACAAGGAACGCACCGACATGACCCTGCCTTTGATGCCCAAGGCCACGGCCGTCTGGCTGATCGAGAAAACTGGTCTTACCTTCACCCAGATCGCAGAGTTCTGCGGCATGCACCCGCTTGAAGTCCAGGCGATTGCAGACGGCGAAGTCGCTGCCGGGATTAACGGCTATGATCCGGTCAAGAACCACCAGCTCGCCGAAGCCGAAATCAAACGCTGTGAAGCGGATACAAACGCACGGCTGAAGATCATGCCGACGGCCAGTCCGGTGAAGCGTCGCGCCAAGGGTGCCCGCTATACGCCGGTTGCCAAGCGCAATGACCGCCCGGATGCCATCGCCTTCGTCCTGCGCCAGTTCCCGCAGTTGTCCGAAGCACAGATCGTCAAGCTGCTGGGCACGACCAAGGACACCATCACCAAGGTCCGTGACCGCCAGCACTGGAACAGCGCCAACATCAAGCCGCGTGATCCCGTCATTCTGGGCCTGTGCACCCAGACCGATCTGCACGCCGCCGTCACGGCTGCCAATGACCGTCTGGCACGCGAAGGCCATGCACTTCCGGTCGTGGAAGCCTATGTAGCCGACAGCGACAGTCACGGCTGATTGCAGCTTCCGGACGAGGCCTGGAAGGGCTTGGTCCGGATGAATACCTGAGGGGTACTGGTCCGGTGCCCGTCAGGCATGATACTGCAATGAAAAGAGTGGAAAGAATCAGTCTCTCCACGACGCCTGACCGTTCTCCGGGACCGGATGCCATGATGACTGACGACAATGCCATGCTGAAACGTCTGCACGAACTGCGCAGCGAGCATCGCGACCTTGATACCGTCATCGAGCGTCTCGTCCATCATCCCCTCAACCAGCTCCAGCTTCAGCGCCTCAAGAAGCGCAAGCTTCAGCTCAAAGATGAGATTTCCTGGATCGAGACCCGTCTCATCCCGGATAACATTGCCTGATGAGCCAGATCCTCTCTGCCGACGACGAAACCCTCCAGGACGACATGCCGATCCGGGTCGGTGTGATCATGGGAAGCCAGTCCGACTGGGATACCATGCGTCATGCCTGTGAAATCCTCGATGATCTGGGAATTGCGCATGAGCGCCGGATCATATCGGCGCACCGGACGCCGGACCGTCTCGTAAAATATGCGAAGACGGCGCGGCAGCGGGGCCTGCATGTGATCATTGCCGGCGCTGGCGGTGCGGCCCATCTTCCGGGAATGTGTGCCGCTTGGACGAGCGTGCCCGTGCTCGGTGTTCCGGTGCAGAGCCGGACTCTGAGTGGTCAGGACAGCCTCCTGTCCATCGTGCAGATGCCCGGTGGCGTGCCTGTGGGGACACTGGCGATCGGCAAGGCCGGGGCGATCAATGCAGGGCTTCTGGCCGCGTCAATCCTCTCGGTTTCGGATGGAGAAGTCATGGCGCGGCTGGATGCGTGGCGGGCGACGCAGACTGCGGCTGTCGCGGATGTTCCGGTCGAATGACGGACCAGAAGGTTTTTGCTCCCGGCAGTACGATCGGGATCATCGGGGGCGGCCAGCTTGGTCGCATGTCGGCCGTGGCGGCATCCAAGCTCGGCTATCATGCACATGTCTTCAGCACGAAGACCACGAGTCCGGCCACGGAAGTTGCGGCGTCAGTTACCGTAGGGGCCTATGACGATCCGGCGGCGCTTGAGGATTTTGCCTCGCGCTGTGACGTCGTGACGTTCGAGTTTGAGAATATCAGTGCCGAAGGACTGGCTCTGCTGGAGAAACACCGGCCGGTGCGGCCTGGGGGCGAGATCCTGCGGATCAGTCAGGACCGGATTGCGGAAAAGACGCGCTTGTCCGGGATCGGGGTCAGTCTGGCACCTTGGCGGGCGGTCAGCGGGCCGGAGGATCTGGGGGAGCTTGAGACGCTCGGTTTTCCACTTATCCTGAAGACAACGCGCTTTGGTTACGACGGCAAGGGTCAGTTCCGCGTACCGGATGCCGAGACCCTTGGTGCGCTGACAGACCTGCCCTATCCGCTCGTTGCGGAAAAGATGATCGATTTCGAGCGCGAACTCAGCGTGATGGTGGTCCGTGGTCTGGACGGGACCGTACGGTGTTTTGATACGGTCGAGAACCGGCACAGCAACGGCATTCTGGACGTAACGCTGGCCCCTGCCCGCGTGATGCCCGATCTTGCGCAGCAGGCGCAGGATATGGCGGCGCAGATTGCCGAGGCGCTGGGTCTGGTCGGGATCATGGGTGTGGAGATGTTCCACGCCGTCGATGGCAGTCTCATGGTGAACGAGATCGCCCCTCGCCCGCATAATTCCGGACACTGGACCATGGATGCATGTCTGGTGGACCAGTTCGAGATGCATGTGCGGGCGGTTGCGGGTCTGCCGTTGCCGCCCGCACGTCGGCATTCCGATGCGGTCATGCACAATTTGATTGGCCCCGAAGACATGGGGCGTGTTCCGGCCATTCTTGCGACGGATGGGGCGTCACTTCATCTTTACGGCAAGTCGGAAGCCCGTCCGGGCCGGAAGATGGGGCATGTGAACACCATTTTTCCACGCGGAGCTCTTCCGGGCGAACTGGCACTTGAGGGGCTTCTTCCGCCGCGCGCCTGAGGCTTCAGAGCAGGTTGTTGCGGCGAAAGCTGGTGTGGCGGCCATTGCCGATGATGAAGTGGTCCGCGATTGTGACGCCAACCACTTCGAGTGCCGCCTGAACTTGCATGGTCATCTGAAGATCGGCTTCCGAAGGCGTAGGATCGCCACTCGGGTGGTTGTGGACCAGAACGAGTGCGGTGGCGCCAATTTCCACGGCGCGTCTGGCGACTTCCCGTGGATAGACGGGCGTATGATTGACCGTGCCCCTGGCCTGCGCCTCGTCGGCGATCAGGCTGTTTTTTTCATTGAGGAACAGGATGCGGAACTGCTCGATGTTCTCCCGGGCCAGACGTGCCGTGAGATAGTCGAGGAGTTTCTGCTCGTTGTCGAGAACATCCTCAGGCGGCAGGCGCGCGCGATTGTAGCGCAGGGCCGCTTCCTGAAGCACACGGATCATGGGGAGCATATGCGTGCCCATATCCGTGACGCCTTCAAGTTCCCGATCGGTAGCGGACAGGACGGCGGCCAGAGAGCCAAAACGCGCAAAGAGATTGTGTGACAGTGCGACGCTGCCCGTTTCACGCCCGGTGAACAGGATTGTCAGGAGATGCAGCAGGGTCTCATCGTCCAGATGCCGCCCCCGTCCCGTCAGCAATGCAAGCGGGGGCTCCATTTCGGGAAGAACCTCCGTCAGCGCCGTGATCTGTCGCAGATCGGCTGAGGAAAGGCCCGTCACGCCATCCGAAAATCCGTTCATGCTGGCGTCTTTGTCATCCATCTTACAACAGCCCTTCCTGACGCAGGCTGGTTGGCTGCCCTTCGCTCGTGATGAGTACGTCGTGAAGCGTGATGGACAGGGGGCGCATGGCAAAATCGAGCTGCCGTGCTGATTGTGAAAGATTGGCCGGACGCTGCGTGGGGCTGATATGGAAACCGATCAGGGCCGTTGCATGCAGTGCGAGGGCCCGGATGGCAATGGCGCGGTTAAGTGCGGGAAGGCTGTCAGCATCGGGTGCGGCTTCATCCGCCAGCAGTCGGTTACGATTGTCGAGATAGAGCAGCCGGAACTGTCCCGGGATGCCGCCTTCGAGCGCCTGTTCGAGATAGGCCATGAGCTGCTCCCAGTTGCTCAGGGTCGGGCGTTCGCGCTGTTCTGAAGACGCCAGTCGCTCGGCGGCGACGCCGGGAAGGCGCAGGACGCGGATGGCGTCATCTTTCAGTCCTGCAGCCCGGAGGGCGTGTGTGGGCGCGCGGAAAACGTCCACCAGGCTGCCAAAATGGCCGATCAGTCCCTTGGCGAGCGGTTTTGTATCCTTGCGTGGCACACCTGCGAACAGCAGCATTTCGAGGATTTCATAATCGGCGAGCGTGTGGGCGCCGTTGGCCAGCACGCGGGCGCGCATTCTGGCGCGATGCCCTTGAGGGCCGGTGCCACGCGTAAGATCGATCCGGGGATATGTGTTGGCCATGACGGTATCTCACTCTATATCGGGAGGGTGCCGCAAGACCTACCCTCCCCCACCCCCGAGTATCTCTCCCGCCTTAATCCGGAGCAGAGACGTGCCATCGAGACAACCGAAGGGCCGCTCCTCATTCTCGCTGGGGCGGGAACGGGCAAGACGCGCGTCCTGACGACGCGGTTTGCCCATATTCTTCTGACGGGCCGTGCCTATCCGAGCCAGATTCTGGCCGTGACGTTTACCAACAAGGCCGCGCGCGAAATGCGCGAGCGTGTCAGTGCGATTCTGGGCGAGCCGGCCGAGGGACTATGGCTGGGGACGTTCCATGCGATCTGCGCACGGATGCTGCGGCGTCATGCGGAATATGTCGGTCTGACGAGCAGCTTCAATATTCTCGACACGGATGATCAGATCCGGCTTCTCAAGCAGGTGATGGAGCCGTGGAAGATCGATACCAAGCGCTGGCCGCCGAACCAGCTCATGGGGATCATTCAGCGCTGGAAGGATCGCGGACTGACGCCTGACCGGGTCACGCCGGCCGAGGATTCTGATTTTGCGAATGGTCATGCCTTGGCGATCTACCGGGCGTATCAGGAGCGTCTGATTGCACTCAATACGTGCGATTTCGGCGATCTGATGCTCCATGTGACGGAGATCCTGCGCAACCAGCCCAACGTGCTGGCGCAGTATCATCGGATTTTCCGCTATATTCTCGTGGACGAGTATCAGGACACGAACACGGTCCAGTATCTGTGGCTGCGTCTGCTGGCCAAGCGCGAGCATGGACCGTCCAACATTGCCTGCGTGGGGGATGACGATCAGTCCATCTATTCCTGGCGCGGGGCGGAAGTTGAGAACATTCTGCGCTTTGAGAAGGATTTTCCGGGGGCGGAAGTCGTGCGTCTGGAGCGGAATTACCGCTCGACGGCGCAGATCCTTGCGGCTGCGGCGGGGCTGATTGCGCATAATGAAGGGCGGCTCGGCAAGACGCTGCGACCCGGACGCGATGATGCGGACGGCGAGAAGGTCCAGATTATCGGGGTGCGCGATTCGGATGAGGAAGCGCGGATTGTGAGTGGCGCCATCGAGCGTCTGCGCGGTGACGGGCATCCGCTGTCGGAAATCGCCATTCTGATGCGGGCCGGGTTCCAGACGCGGCCGTTCGAAGAGCGGCTGATGATGATCGGCATCCCCTATCGTGTCGTAGGCGGCCTGCGGTTCTACGAGCGTTCCGAAATCCGGGACTGTCTGGCGTATCTGCGTGTGTTGTCGCAACCTGCGGATGATCTGGCGTTCGAGCGGATCATCAATGTCCCCAAGCGTGGCGTGGGGGCCGTAGCGGTGCAGAAGCTGCATGCCCAGGCGCGTGCCCTCCCCGGTCCGCTGACGGCGGCGGTGATATGGCAGCTTCAGGAAGGGCTGCTTAAGGGGAAATCGAAAGAGGCGCTGGACGGGCTAATGGGCGCGTTCCAGCGGGCCAAGGCAACGCTTGAGACCGAAGGTCATGTTGTTGCGGCCGAGCAGCTTCTTGAAGACAGCGGCTATCTTCAGATGTGGCGGGACGACCGTTCCGTCGAGGCGCCGGGGCGTCTGGACAATATCCGCGAGCTTCTGCGGGCTCTTGGGGAGTTCGGGACGCTTCAGGGCTTTCTGGAGCATGTGGCGCTCGTCATGGACACGGAAAGCGAAACGTCGGATGACAAGGTCAGCCTGATGACGCTGCATGGCGCCAAGGGGCTGGAATTCGACACCGTGTTCCTGCCGGGTTGGGAAGAAGGTGTCTTTCCGTCCCAGCGGTCGCTTGACGAGGGTGGAAACCGGGCGCTGGAGGAAGAGCGGCGGCTGGCCTATGTGGGGCTGACGCGCGCGCGGCGTCGGGCAATTGTGCTGCATGCTGCGAGCCGGCGGATCTATGCAAACTGGCAGTCCTCGATGCCGAGCCGGTTTATCGAGGAAATCCCGTCTGAATATGTGCAACTGACGGGACAGGCGTTCGAGACGCGCCGGCAGGCTGCAGCGGCGCCGTCCATGTTCGCGTCCGGACCGCTGACCAGTACGCGGCCGTCGGGTTTTCGGGCACCGCGTCCGAAAATTCATGATGTAAAGTCCGCGCCGACGGTCGCCATCGGGGCCACGGTGTTCCATCACCGGTTCGGTGAGGGCACGGTGATCGGGGTCGATGGACCGCAGTTGCACATCAATTTTGAAAACGGTGGCGTCAAGCGCGTCATGTCAAACTTTGTGGAGATCAGATCGTGATGGCACCCCGCAGCATTGGCCGTCGCCATGCCAGTGCGCTCGAAACCCTGTCCATTACGGTTGAAGAGCCGTTTGTCCCGCTGTTCGAACAGGCGCTGATGTGCGCCTGTGAGACGGTTGGCATCTTCGAGGCCGATGACGCGCAGAAATACTGGCGTCTGGAAGGCGTGAAGGATACCGGCCACAAGGAAGACGAACTGGACAATGCGCTGGCGGTTGCACGGATGCTGACCGGCTGTGAGGCGGAGCTTGAACGCACACCGACGGAATCCGAGGGCTGGCTGGCCCGGACTTACGAATCCTTCCCACAGCAGAATGTCGGCAAGCGTTTTGCCATTCGCGGCACCCATCTGCATGGCGCGCCGGACCAGTCGCGCCTGACGATCACGCTGGACGCCGGGATTGCATTCGGTTCGGGCGAGCATGGCTCGACGCGCGGCTGTCTGCGGGCTCTGGAAATGGTCGCGTATCGCAAGCCGCAGCGTATTCTGGATATGGGTTGCGGGTCCGGCATTCTGGCGATGGCGGCGGCGAAGCTGCTGCATCGTCCGGTTCTGGCCGTCGATATCGAGCCCTGGTCCGTGCGGACGGCGAAGCTCAATGCGCGCCTGAACGGTCAGGGCAATCTGTTGGACTGCCGTTTCGGCAATGGCTGGCAGACCGAGGCTGTACGGGCCAAGGCGCCGTATGATCTGGTGTTCGCCAACATTCTCGCCCGTCCGCTATGCCGGATGGCGCAGTCTCTGGCGCTGAACCTTGCGCCGAATGGGACGGCCATTCTTGCCGGTCTGCTTTACAGTCAGGCGCGGATGGTGCTGGCAGCACATCAGCGTCAGGGTCTCGTGCTGGAGCGTATCCTGCGTGAAGGCGACTGGGCCACGCTGATTCTGCGCCGTCGCGGTTGATGGGAGCGGCAGGATCATTGCCGTTGATCCGGGATGCCGAGCCCGGAGATCTGCCTGCCATTCTGCGGATCACCAATGATGCCATCGAGAACACGGATGCGCTGTGGATCACGACGCCTTTTACGCCTGAGCAGCGGCATCAGTGGTTTGAGGACCGGGTGGCGCAGGGATATCCTGTACTGGTGGCCGTTGATCCCGATGGTGTGGTTGCGGGGTATGGCTCCTACGGGTCTTTCCGGTCCTATGAAGGCTATGCGCGGACGGTCGAGCATTCGGTGTATGTGGCACCGGATTACCAGCGCCGGGGTATTGGCCGCCTCCTTCTGCGCGCGCTGATCGGGCATGCGAAGGCGGCAGGATTTCATGTGATGGTGGCCGGGATTACGGCGGGCAACGCGGCCTCCGTCGCCATGCATTGCGAACTGGGCTTTCAGGACTGTGGCACGCTGCCTCAGGTTGGACGCAAGCGTGGGCGGTGGCTTGATCTGCTGTTCATGACACTCCGCCTTGACGATATTCATACTGTGGAAAAGGACTTTTCATGACCCTGTCCTCCATCCCGCTCAACGAGCGCCCTGCCCTCGTCCGCAAGGCCTGCACGGCGCTGGGCGTTGACGGTTTCATCATCCCGCGTGGTGACGAATATTTGGGCGAATATGTCGCCCCCTGCGCCGAGCGTCTGGCGTGGCTGACAGGCTTTACGGGGAGTGCCGGTCTTGCGGCGATCCTGCCGGATGCCGCTTCTGTATTCTCTGACGGGCGCTATACGGTGCAGATGGAAGAGCAGGTTCCGCATGATCTGTGGGAGCGCCGTCATGTGGCCATGGAGCCTCTGTCGGACTGGCTGGGCGAGCATGCGAAGGGGCTGAAGGTCGGTTATGATCCGCGCTTGGTCAGCCGGTCCATGTTGCTGTCCTGGCAGACAGCCGGTGTGGAACTTGTTCCGGTTGCCCGCAATCCCATTGATCTGGCCTGGACGGATCGGCCTGCGCCTCCGGTGGGTCCGGTTGTGCCGCAGCCGCTTGAGTTCTCGGGGGAAAGCAGCGCCGACAAGCGCCGGCGTCTGGGACAGTCGTTGCGTGCATCCCGTCAGGATGCGGCGGTGATTGCCGACTGCACGTCCCTCGCCTGGCTGCTGAATATCCGGGGCAGCGACGTGCCTCTCACACCAGTGGCGCATGGTTATGCGATTCTGCATGCTGACGGCTCGACGGAATGGTTCGTGTCCCCGGACCGTCTGTCGGATGGCGTGATGGAGATCTGTGGGGAGGGCGTGACGGTTCGCGCTCCCTCGGAGTTGGCGGATCGTCTGTCGGCGCTCAAGGGCAGCACGGTGCGGGTGGACCCGGTGACGACGGCTGTGTGGTTCGACACCACGCTTGCTGCCGCAGGGGCGACCGTTGTTGATGGGACGGACCCGTGCACACTTCCGAAGGCCGTCAAGAACGGGACCGAGCAGGATGGTGCACGCAAGGCCCATGCCCTCGACGGTGTGGCAATGGCCCGCTTCCTGTACTCGCTGACGGTCTCGGGAATCGGGCAGCATGAGACGGATCTCGTGACCCGGCTCGATGATCTGCGCGCCCGCTCCGGCGACTATCGGGAACAGAGCTTCGATGCCATTTCAGCCGTGGGGCCAAATGGTGCTTTCCCGCACTATCGGGCGCAGGTGGGCAAGGATCGCGTTCTGGAAGCGGGAAGCGTCTACCTGATCGACAGTGGCGGCCAGTACCCGTTCGGCACGACCGACATCACCCGGACGCTCTGGATAGGGGATCGGGAGCCGCCGGCTCATATTCGTGAGGCATTCACGCGTGTTCTGAAGGGTAATATTGCCCTTTCCCGTATCCGCTTTCCGCCCGGAACGACCGGGCACCGGCTGGACGTCTTGGCGCGTGCGGCGTTGTGGCAGGTCGGCATGGACTACGATCATGGTACCGGGCATGGCATTGGAAGCTATCTGTCGGTCCATGAAGGCCCGCAGAACATCTCGCCTGCTCCCCGGCCGGTTGCACTTGAGACTGGCATGATCGTTTCCAACGAACCCGGTTATTATGAGCCGGGACAATACGGAATCCGGATCGAGAACCTGATGCTGGTGCGCCCGTCTTCCTTCGGAGGAAGCAAGGGCACGTTTCTCGAATTCGAGGTTCTCAGCTACACACCGATCGATCATCGCCTGATCGACGTGTCGCTGCTCAATGATGCCGAGCTGAACTGGCTGAATGCGTATCATGCCGAGGTTCAGGCGCGGGTCTCACCGCTGGTCGAGCCCGAGGTCGCGGGCTGGCTGGCGGAAGTCTGCAAACCGCTCGTCCGATAAAGTTGCAGGCATAACCTAATTTTTACCTTTCCCGATCATATACAGGACGATGATCGGGAAAGTTCTCCTCTCTGCGGCTGTCGTGATGCTTTCGGGCGTGTCTACCGCGTTCGCCTATGACGCATCCTCCGTCTGTCGTGTCGCCGCGCAGGCTGCGGAGCAGCAGGCTGGTATTCCGGCGCGTCTTCTGGATGCCATCAGCCGTGTCGAGAGTGGCCGCCGTGATCCCAATGGATCGGCGACCGTTGCCTGGCCCTGGACCGTCAATGCGGCCGGGAAAGGCTATTTTTACGAAAGCAGGGATGAGGCCATTGCCGCCGTGCGGGATTTCCAGGCGCACGGGGTCGTTTCGATTGATGTGGGGTGCATGCAGATCAACCTCCATCATCATCCGGACGCTTTCTTCTCGCTTGAGGATGCCTTTGATCCGTTCAGCAATGCCCGCTATGGCGCCCGCTTCCTGTCTGGCTTGCATAACCAGCTTCAGGGTTGGCCCGCGGCGACGGCGGCCTATCATTCCCTGACGCCGGCTTTGGGCGCTGATTATGCCCGGCATGTGCTGGCAGTCTGGAACGGCCAGCCGGACAGCTACCGTCCGCCTGACTTTCTGCCGCAGGTCGTGATGACGGCGAACGGTTTGCAGGCCATGCTGCCAGAATCCAGACCGGCTCCTTATTTCGCTGCTGGCCGACAGTCCGGATTTTCAACGCCTCCTGCGCCGCATACGGGTAATCTGCCGTCCGTTCACATGGTGTCCTATGCCCCGCCGCCCCGCATCATCCATCATCCCGTCGGTGCGGCGGGCGGTGGTATGCCACAGCAGATGGGGCGGGATCTGGCATCCTACCGGGCCATGCCGGTCCGTCTGGCCTGGCGTCAGCGCTGATCAGTACCCGGACCAGCCACTTCCGACCCCGGCATAAGCTCCGCGAGAAGATGGGTGATGTCGGGGAATGGGTGCGCTCCCGTCATCGGGAGTTCTGGCGCAGGCGGATATTCCAAGAAGCAGAGCCAGAGCCAGCATCCGAAAAGTCATGTCGAACGTGCCTTTACAATTTGAAATCCGTGTCAATGGGAACCCGGACTATTCTGGTTCGTTTTCGCGTTTCATGACCGGAGAAATATCATGAAGTTCCTGTTCTGCCTGATTCTGGGTGCCATGACCGCCCGAATGTGGTTCCGTATTCTGGCCAACACCTATTCACGTCCTTCCCTTATCGGAAGTCGGGGCGTCTAAGCCCGTGACACCCGCATCAGAACAGGTCTGACCTGTCGGGGCTGGAAGCATCGAGCCAGCCCTGGAGCATGTAGGCTGCGGCCATCTTGTCCACCACCTCTGCTCTGCGACCGCGTGTCATGTCGGCATCCTGGATCAGGAAGCGGTTGACGGCGCTGGAAGACAGGCGCTCGTCCCACAGTCCGGCAGGAACACCAAGTTTTTCTGACAGCGCCTTTGTCCAGTCCGAAGCCGCGCGCGCCGCAGGACCAAAAGATCCATCCAGTGAGAGCGGCAGCCCGACAACCAGGGCACCCACATCCTGAGCGCGAATAATCTTTGCGAGTTCCAGAGCGTTTTCCCCCAGTTTCCGGCGCTTGAGGCCGATCAGGGGAGACGCCAGCATGAGCGAAACATCGGTCAGGGCGACGCCAATGGTCTTCGATCCGGGGTCGAGACCGAGGACGCGCTGACCGGACTGAAGAAGATTACGGAGGTCATGTGGATTGAACAGGGGCATAGCACGGCGTTATGATCCCCCTGACGGCTGAAAAGCCACCATAAAATTTCCTCTTGTTCAGGAATATTCATGTCGCTCGACGCGAAAACGGTTACGCGCATCGCCAGACTGGCGAGGATTGGTCTCCAGCCCGGAGAGGTTGAAACTCTCGGGAAAGACATGGGCTCCATTATCGACTGGGTGGAGCAGCTCAAGGAAGTGGACGTCACGGGCGTTGATCCCATGATCGGCACGGGGCTTGCGAAGCCCCGCCTGCGCGAAGACCGCGTTACGGATGGCAACTGCCGTGACAAGGTTCTTTCCAACGCTCCCGAGCGGGAAGGCCCGTTCTATACGGTTCCGAAGGTGGTCGAATAATGTCCGGCATTCATGATTTCACGCTGGCTTCGGCCCGGGACGCGCTCAAGGCGCGCAAGATTTCCGCGGTTGAACTGACGAACGCCCATATTGATGCGATCGAGCGTCTGGACGGCCGGCTCAACAGCTTCATCACCCGTACGCCCGATCAGGCTCGTGAGGCTGCCAAGGCTTCTGACGAGGCTCTGGCCAAGGGTGAAGGCGGCAGCCTTTGCGGTATTCCGCTGGGCATCAAGGATCTGTTCTGCACGAATGGTGTCCGCACCACGGCTGCCAGCAAGATCCTCGGCAATTTCGTGCCGCCTTACGAGAGCACGGTGACGGCCAATCTGCTCAAAGACGGCGCGGTTTTCCTCGGCAAGCTGAACCTTGATGAATTCGCCATGGGCTCGGCAAACCTGACCTCTGCGTTCGGGCCGGTCGAAAACCCCTGGAAGCGCAGGGACTCTGACGCGAAGCTGGTTCCGGGTGGATCTTCGGGTGGTTCGGCGACTGCTGTGGCGGCCGGGCTTGTTCTGGGTGCGACGGGTACGGATACAGGTGGCTCCATCCGTCAGCCGGCAGCATTCACGGGTATTGCCGGGATCAAGCCGACTTATGGTCGCTGCTCGCGTTTCGGAACGATCGCCTTCGCGAGCTCGCTGGATCAGGCCGGTCCGATGGCGCGCAATCTTCAGGATTGCGCCATTCTGCTTGAGTCGATGGCGGGATTTGATCCGCGCGATTCCACGAGCGTCGATACCCCCGTTCCGAACTATGAAGCCGCTCTCAAGCGCGGTGTGAAGGGTCTGCGCGTTGGTATTCCCAAGGAATATCATGTTGAGGGCATGCCGGCTGAGATCGAGGCACTCTGGCAGCAGGGTATGACCTGGCTGCGGAATGCCGGTGCGGAGATCGTCGAGGTTTCCCTGCCGCATACGAAATACGGTCTACCCACCTATTACATCGCGGCTCTGGCCGAGGCTTCGTCCAACCTGGCCCGTTATGATGGTGTCCGGTTTGGTGAGCGTGTCAGTGCGCCGACGCTCGATGGGTTGTATGAAGCCAGTCGTGCTGCCGGTTTCGGGGACGAGGTCAAGCGCCGTATCCTGATCGGGACACATGTGCTGTCCTCGGGCTATTACGACGCCTATTACCTGCGCGCGCAGAAGGTCCGGACGCTCATTCAGCAGGACTTCCTGAAGGCTTTTGAGAATGTCGATGTGCTTCTGACGCCGACTGCTCCTTCCGGCGCTTTCGCGCAGGATGAGAAGCCGACCGATCCCGTGCAGATGTATCTCAATGACGTCTTCACGGTTCCGGCCAGCATGGCGGGTGTCCCTGCCCTGTCCGTTCCGGCTGGTCTGGACGCGCGTGGCGTGCCGCTTGGGTTGCAGCTTATCGGCAAATTCTTCGATGAAGAAACGCTGATCGCAGCCGGTCATGCCATCGAGCAGGCTGCGGCATTCCATCACAGACCCACCATTCATGCAGGAGTGTCGGCATGAGCTATCGTATCACCGGCAGCACCGGCGAATGGGAAATTGTTGTCGGTCTGGAAGTTCATGCCCAGGTTGTCAGCGAAGCCAAGCTTTTCTCAGGCGCTTCGGCAGCATATGGCGGCGATCCCAATACGCATGTCAGTCTCGTCGATGCCGGTTTCCCAGGCATGCTTCCGGTTCTGAACCGTGAATGTGTGGCGCAGGCCGTCCGTACGGGGCTGGGGCTCGAGGCCGAGATCAACCTGTTCAGTCGATTCGATCGCAAGAACTACTTCTATGCCGATCTGCCCACTGGCTATCAGATCAGCCAGTTCGCCCATCCGATCATTGGCAAGGGCAAGGTTCTTGTCGATCTGGCAGATGGCAGCACACGCGAAATCGGTGTGACGCGGCTTCATCTTGAACAGGATGCAGGCAAGTCGATTCACGATCAGGACCCGACGCGCTCTTTCATCGATCTGAACCGTGCCGGCGTGGCGCTGATGGAAATCGTCAGTGAGCCCGATATTCGCTCGCCTGAAGAAGCGGGCGCCTATCTGCGTAAGCTGCGTCAGATCCTGCGCTATATCGGCACCTGTGACGGCAACATGGAAGAAGGCTCCATGCGTGCTGACGTGAACGTGTCGGTCCGTAAGCCGGGTGAAACCGAGTATCGCACGCGCTGTGAAATCAAGAACGTCAACTCAATCCGTTTCGTGATGATGGCGATCGAGGTCGAGGCGCAGCGTCAGATCGAGGTCTGGGAAGCTGGCGGAACCGTCGACCAGGAAACCCGCCTTTTCGACCATGTGCGCAGCGAAACCCGCTCCCTGCGGAGTAAGGAAGACGCGCATGATTATCGCTATTTCCCCGATCCGGACCTGCTGCCGCTGGTAATCGAGCAGTCCTGGGTTGATGAACTCAAGGCGGCTCTGCCGGAACTGCCAGAAGCCAAGCGGACCCGTCTGGAACAGGAATACGGTGTCAGCCGTTACGAATCTTCCGTGCTCTGTGTCGAGCAGGCAATCGCTGATTTCTACGAGACCGTGGCACGTGGTGCGGATGCCCGTCTGGCAGCCAACTGGATGCTGGGGGATTTCTTCGCGGCGCTGAACCGTACGGGGCGTTCGATCGAGGACAGCCCGGTGAGTGCGGAAGGTCTGCGGGAACTGCTGGGTCTGATTTCCGACTCAACGATCAATGGCAAGATCGCCAAGGAAGTCCTTGAAGACATGGTCGAGACGGGGGATTCCGCCTCTGCCATCGTGGAGCGCAAGGGGCTGCGTCAGGTGACTGACACGGGAGCGATCGAGAGCGCTATCCGTGAGATCCTGGCCGCAAATAGCGACAAGGTTGCAGAATACAAAAGCGGCAAGGACAAGCTTTTTGGCTTCTTTGTTGGCCAGACAATGAAGGCCATGAAGGGCAAGGGGAACCCTGCCCTCGTCAACGAAACTCTGAAAAAGCTTCTTTCAGAGTAAGACGAAAAAAATGTTCTTAGGGGGTTTGACCACGACGCGGTTACCCCCTAAGAACACTCCTGCATACGCCGTGTGAACCGCGTAAAAAGCGGAGGGGTGGCCGAGAGGCTGAAGGCGGCGGATTGCTAATCCGTTATACGATGCAAGTCGTATCGTGGGTTCGAATCCCATCCCCTCCGCCAGCAATTCAAATAAAAATCCAAATTCCCAAAAATACTGTTTTGCATGTCGGGAAATTTTCTCCTGATATCGAAATGGATCATAAATGCCGCTTCAATCCATTAGACTTCCTTCGTGATTGAGGAGCGTGTAGAGGCTTTGGCTATGTCAGGAAATTACATTCCAGTATATCTGGCGGGTGATCTGGTGTTCCGTCCGGAAGCCCTTTCCCTCTTCGCGCGACTGAAGTTGATCTGTGCGGAATACGGTCTGGAAGGTGTGGCACCTTTTGACGGGCAGGCTGAGGCTCGCCTTCTTCCTCCTGGTCGGGAAACTATTCTTGCTTTTGTACGTGCTGATCGTGATCTAATGGATCATTGTACCGCTGGTTTGTTCTGCATTGATCCGTTTCGCCGCTCTCCCGAAATGGATCCTGGAACGGCTGTCGAAATCGGATACATGATGGGGCTTGGGAAACCGATGGAAGCCTATACCGTGGATGGTCGTCTTTATTCCGAAAAAGTCGAGACATACTGGCGGGACGCCTGGAACGAGGACCTGCGGAAACGCCAGGAAAGCGATGCCCCGTCTTCAGGTTGCATGGAAGACCCGGATGGGATGCTTGTTCATTCCGAGGGACTGCTTCAGAATGGAATGGTCGAAGGTTTTGTCGGCATGACGGGCGGCAGCGTTTCTATCAACCAGGATTTTTTTCAGGCCTTTCGGAAAGCTGCCGAACGCCTCGCCGCACGGCTGCATGCACAGACTTAAGCAACTGCGTCAATTTTTGGCGTAAATGCTCTGCCGACAGCGTGGAGCTAGGCCGCAAACATTACACACGACAGTAATGGAAGGATCATCGTTGAAGGAACAGCTTTCTGGCCGTTCCAAGGCATATCCCTGAGACGGCGGCTCTGTCTGGAATGCCGTCACGACGCGCGCCATCCAACTCTGAAGCTGCTGTGGTAATTGGTCGCTGTGGTGAGACCACCACAGGATATCATCGGTTGTACGGCCAATCTGTCGAGCAAGCTGGTCAGGCGACCATTGAGTCACTTGCAGAAAATCAGTCAACGTCACACGAGGCACGTTACAGCCTTCCGAAAGTGTAAAACAGAAATAGCTTTCTAAATTGTTCCCATTTTTTCGTCAATAAATCATTAAAGAAATCTCTGTGAAAGAAAGTAACTGTGTTTTTAATCGATTAACAATAAGTTTCTCTGATTTAATTTTTCTAAAATTTGGTCTCTGCCCGAACTTAATGATCGCTATTGCTGTTGTTGAAACCTAGGCCCTATATCGAGCAGGTATCACTTAAGTCTTGTTAGACCCTGATATGGTGTTTGGTAACGGCGATAACGGAAAAGGAAGGATGAAGAGCTATCTTTTCGCACTGCCTTGGTGAAGAGGACCTTTACCTTTCGGGTGGCCTTTGCAATCAAGGGATTTCACTCGAAGTAGGGCTGCTCAGACAAGACAGACTGCTATGGGGCTGGTTCTGTCATTCAAGACCTAACAGGGGTCCTGATCTTTATGGATAACAGAGCTGGCAGTAGCTTTATGCTTAAGGAAACGTTGCAATCCGATCTGCCCGATCTTTTCAAGAAGAGGAGTGCTGAGCCTGAGCAGCCATGGCATCATCAGACAGGCATGAGCGAAAATACCGTCTATTCTCGGCAGAAAGACTTCGCGCCCTTTCCCTTCGCTGGTCCTGATGATCATGCTGGCTACAGAATGGGCCGACAGAGGCTTATTAACAAAGTTCAGAACAGATCCGCCATCCCGTGTTTCCTGCTGAAGCATTTCAGTATCGACAGCACCAAGAAAAATGGAAGAAATCCGGATGCTTTCAGGTCTGTATTCAAGTGCGAGTGAACGAGCAAACCCCCTCAGACCAAATTTCGTAGCACTGTAGACAGAACTACCCTGTAACGGCATTACGCCCGCAATGGAATTGACGAATATTATATGCCCATTGGGGGATAATGCAGGGAGCAACTGAGTGGTCAGAAGAATTGGTGACGTCAGATTGATCGCCATCTGCTCTTCAAGGCTGCTCTGTGTAATATCCTTGGTCAATTCAGGTTGTATTTTTCCTGCGCAATGGATCAGAAGTCCAATGGGCTGCCTTCTCTGCAGGATGGTGGCACAGACAGCCTGAAGATTTGATGGTTCTGTCAAATCACAGAAAACAGCTTCAAATCGTCCGTTTCTTCTGGAAATCAGTTCTTCTGCCTTATGGGGCTGACGCGTCAGAAGAAGAACATCCCATCCCTGTTCCAGAAGAAGCCTTGCGATTTCACACCCAATGCCACCTGTGCCACCTGTCATGACAGCAAGTGACGGCACAGTTATCCTTTTTCTGAAGGAAAAGGGATTCATGTATTGTGCAAACCGGTCAGAGCTAAAGGCGTAAGGAAATGCATGGTCAACTTTCTGGAAAAACAACTGCGCCTTCATAACGCGATAAGCGTATGTGTCCTATGGTTTTTTGGTGCTCTGAATAGAGTTATGCGCGCCCAGCTCTGCACTGATTTAAAGAAATTTCCGCGATTACAGGCTTTCTGAAAGATGCGCGCGACAGGGATTGAAGTTGTCGCCCCCGCCGTGTGAAGGTGAAGGGCTTATCTGTAATTCTTTGATAATGCTATGTTTTATCCCTCATGATCCTGACTGATTCCAATCTGGATGGATCGCAGAGCCGTTTATTAAAGGCATCATGTCTTGATTTTGGGTTCAACGGGTAGGTTTTGATGGTTCTGGGTGATGTCCTCGCTCTGCCTCTGGGGCGTTATTGCCCTGCTTTTCCATGAAGGCTTCATGATCCTTTGAGCGATAGGTCGTGTCGGCCCAGATATTCCTTGTCATATTACGGCGTTCGACATGCCTTCTCTTGATCTCGCACCATAGCTGGCCGCTGCATCTGTCGCTTTCTATTCCTGGATCAGCAGGATTTTGAACATCCGAACAGGATCAAACGGTGAACGACCGCCTTTGTTTCCGTCTGAAGATGCCAGAACCTTGTCCGAAGCAGGTCGAAACGCATCGAAATCCACAGTCCGGGAAAAGGCTTCAGGCTGATCGCCAGAACCACTCAGGTGAGACAGACGCTCTTGAACATCAAAGAAATTCGCCGGATTCATGATCCAGCCCTCTAATCAGAACCGGAAAAATGGAATCACAGAGAGCTTTTAAAAACCAAGAAGTTTGTTAGACGCCTCCAATTGACCTGGATGATCCGGCGCATATCAACATCGTGACCGGAATCGGCTTGGTTGAGAGTGGCCATATCTGGCTGGAGCAGTTGAATGGTGGAACACCAGAGGTTTCTGACAGATGGAGCCAGAAACCCATGATGACATCTGGAAAAACTCTCTGCAGGTACCGCTCCGGTCGAGGATTGCATCAGGCCTGAAGCGGCTGTTCTGCGGGCAGCGGCATGGGGCCGATCTGCTGACCAGGTTCCCGCTTTCTGGCCCCCGAATCGATTTCGATGCGGAGGATGCTGCTGGTCAGGCCCGGTAACATAAGCGATGCTGTAATATGCCTCTTGGGCCAGCTTGCGCGCTTTCGAGCATTCCAGATTTCCAAGCCGCCACCGCGGCATGATTGGGGCACCATGAAACGTATTCTCATAGCAGTCGGCCTGTCTGGACTACTTTATGTGTCTGCCTTCGGCCAGTCGATGCCGTCAATCTGGAAGTCTTCTCTCACTTCTGGAAATTCTACTCATGTCATCCGATCTGTGGACGGCAGTGGTTCCCTGGTGGCATGGTCGGGCCGGAAGGCAAGCGTCCTGGCGTGTCGGACCCGCGACAAAGATGTTTTTCTGGGCGGCAATAACAGTGTCAGCCAACTCGTCGACGGTCGTCGATATGCCAACACCGTGAGAACTGGGCGCGTGTCGCTCTATCTGAGCGCATTCGCGGTCAATAATCTCATCGCTTATGGGGATGCCCTCGGGGGGCCGATCAGCTTTGCCGGAGCGCGAAAAATCATGGCTAATTTCGCGCCCTATGCTCCGGGAATCAGCGAGGAGTGGTACGATAAATATGGCACACCCAGCCTTCCGGCGAACGCCCATAATGACGGCGGCGTCGGCGATAGGGTGAACGGACCTGTCTGGTATGCCCAGATCGGCTTCCGGCCGACCATCATGATGATGAACATCAACATGCACGGCTCTGCTGCGAACAATCTTTCCCAGTTCCAGACGGCTACAGCCGACATCCAGAAGGGGTATCCGAGCGTTAGGTATGTCTGGCCATATATCAACGATTATGCCGGCCAACATTCCGACTGGATCCATGACACGTATTGGACATCTGCCAGGCAGATCATCCAGTATGCCGGAGGCGTCGGCATCGATGTTCCGGTGGGGATCGGTTATCAGGACCCGCACTGGATGCCTTCGGTCATCAACGAGATCAAATGGGCTAATGCCCACGGCCTCCGAAGTATCGTTCTGCTGACCCCGTTCAATACGAATTCTGCAACCAGCCAGGCAGGCGGACAGTTCTCCTTCGACGCGGATTTCAAAGCGCATACACAGTGGTTCGTGGCGAAACTTCGCGCCGCCAATGCCCTGCCATCCGCCTGGGTCGTCAGCAATTACTCGAACTGGGGTAAGAACAGCGACGGGTCACTGCGCACTTCGAACATGGTTGGAACCGATACGGACACGGTGGGACAATCCGTGGCGGCCGTGGCGCGTTGGGTCGCAGAGCATGCCCCGACTTCGCCATATGTTGCCCTCCCGGCCGGGTCGGAAGGCGGTAAGGCGATTCCGTGCGCGCGCCACGCGGAAGGCGGCATCACTGGCCTGAACCAGACAATCGGAGGGTAGACATTGGGGCTCTGCGGTCGAGGGCTTATGATGCTATCGCAAACCTGAAGGTCGATACTCTGGCGATGGCCAGATGGAAATTCTGAACGCGGCAGGTGGAACGGCTTCCGCCACCCATTATTTTGTGTGTTTGGATGATGCAGATTTTTTTACAGGTCTTCCACGGCTTGTAACTGATCCATCTCTCTTATCCCGGATTCTGGACACCCCTGTTCCAGACGGTCGTGCCGTACTTACCGTTGGCAGGGGCCGTATCCAGCATGCCCTGCTAGTTTCCCGATACAGAAGGCCATAAGCTTCATCCGTAATCCGTGTGAAGGTTGTCTAAGGCATGAAGGTGACATTACTGTCTCCATCGTGACGGAAACCTGAATCGCAGGAGCAACAAAATAAAACAGCGATTTTAGGGATTTAGGATGGTGGGCGCGACAGGGATTGAACCTGTGACCCCTGCCGTGTGAAGGCAGTGCTCTACCGCTGAGCTACGCGCCCATCCGTTGGACGGGCTTCTAGCAAGGGGATGTCGGGCTGACAAGACCCTTTTTCCTGGGAAGCGGCATGTCAGTTGCAGCTTCCTTTCCTCAGGCGTTCAGAAGCCAAACATGTGGTCCAGCGAGAACGCCCCTTGCCCGTTTTCCAGCCCGTGATAGCCGAACAGTCGACAGGTCAGGTCACGGATGAGGACATAACCACCCTCTCCTGCATGATCGAGGTGCGAGGCTTCAAACAGTTCATGCGGGTGAACCATGAAGGAACCATTAGGCGCAATTCTGACGGTTGTCTGGGCAATAAGGGACCCATTCGCACCATGAAGCAGGAGCACCGTCTCGGATGCCTCTGTTCCTTCGACGGATGCCGGGTGGATCAGGCAGCAGAAGCTGCGCAGCGTGTTGTGCTCCGTCTTCTGGCCCAGCTTCAGGAAGAGCCGTGTCGTCAGGCCCGGCGGCGGCCCGGAATAGGACTGTGGTTCCGACCGCCAGGTCATGAGCGTGTTAAAGATATGCGCCCCAAAACTGGTCTCGGCAGCATGGTCGCTCTCCCGGTTCCGATAACGCATCAGAGCGTGCAGCCAGCCATCTGCTTCGCCGCCATCGCGGAAATCATAAACCAGATCCGCATGACCCGGTTGATCCGTCAGGGTGTGCAGGGCAACCGCAGTCTCATGGTTGCGGGGCAAATTTCCAAGAAAATGTGACCCGACCTTCTCGCCTGTCTCATCAAACAGATCCAGCCTTACGGGAAGAGACTGGAGCGCCTCGGACATGGGGTTGGGCTGTAGAAAGGTCTCGAACCGTTTCGGATCAAGGATGGGGAATGGCAGCAGGAAGCCACGGCCCAGCGATGGCGGGAACTGACGGATGGCAGGGTCTGGACGCAGATTGTCCCGTTCTACGTTCAGGTGGGCGATGCGGGTACGGCCGCGTTGGGTGATTTCGTAGCGGGGGCGGACAAGATGCCTGCCGGACCGCATTTCAAGCTGTGCTGGCCAGTGCAGTCCCGGAAAGAGAGCACCAACATCCACAGCCACCGTCTCGAACGGCCCCACAGGGCAGTCGAGCGCATGAGGCTCATCCTCCCCCATACGATTAAAGGTGATGCCGCCAGCCGGGATTGTCGTCGCATGGCTGTTCTGAACCCAGACGATCAGCGTCTCGTCCTGCTCGGGCGCCGGCAGCGTCGCATAACGCACGGAAGGCCAGGCATTGGCATCATGTGTGACGGAAAGGCTCGGATCGCCATTCTTGCCCCAGCCGTCGAGGGCATATTTGACGACGTCATGGCCGCGCGCGCCCAGAACATGGATGAAAAGCTGCCCGGTGAATTCCGGCAGATCAAACCGTCGCCGCACGTCGGCGCTGTCGATCGTGATCCCGGCGCCAGCTTCCGTAACAGGCTGTTCCCATTGGGCCAGAACCTTGCCTGCCTCATCATAGAGCCGCATCCAGTAGCGAAGGTTCTCGGCAGCGTAGCTGGACCAGTAATTGGCAGTCACGATCCGGCAGGAAAACTGGTTCGTCTCGCGAAAGAAGGCGAAGTTGGTCGCAAAGTTCAGCTTGTCCAGATAGGGACGCCCCGCAACCAGCATCTCATCCGGCAGACGCGCCGGGGCGAGAGTATGAAGATCCCGGCCATTCAGCAGTCCCTTCAGCCGTGTCCGCATCTTCGCGTCTTCAAAGGACAGGGCCAGAATGGCATCGGCTTCCGTCGCAGGAAGATCCATAAGCGCACGCAGCGTTCCGCCAAAGCCGTCCGGCTTGCCGACCTGCTCGGTGTCATGAACATAGACGCAGGCGGGTTTCAGGCCCGGATACAAAGCGGCCAGCGTACGGGCTGCATCGTCAGGATCGTACACGGCGATCGTCCGCCCGGCGAATTCGGCTTCCATCCGGACAAGAGCTTCCGCAGCCAGCGGATGGGCCAGTGCCTTGTAGAGAACATTGCCACCCTGCGGACCAAAGGTGCGGATATCGAGCATACAGGGGCCCTTTCAGAGCTTCAGACGTCGGCGCATTTCTCTCGCCACGAGGGGGGTATCGTCAAGCGGGGCCACGTTCCATGGGGTCTGCGCCGGATCGAACCACTTCACCCGTCCGGCATCCTCCAGTGTTGTCACGAACCGGGAGATCCGACTGGATCGCCCGGGCAGCGGAAAGACCATCACGGGTGCAGAAGTCGCCACGGCTTCGGAAATCATCGAGACGCTGTCCGTCGTGACGGCAATCATGCCCGCACAGGCCAGCATGCCCATATAGGGATTATCGTCACCACTTCCCGTCAGAACGGCAATCCCGTGGGGCTCCAGCCGCTCCCGGAAAACAGCGACAGCCGCCGGATCAGTCCGGCGTGAGGGGGTCAGTACGGCCTGCATCGTGTTGCGCATCGTAAAAGCGATGATCCCTTCTGCCATCCGTTCCGCTTCCACCGGCCCAAGTGAGAAACGACCATTTGCCCCTCCGACCAGAACGGACAGCAACGGACGTTCATCCTGCTTCAGTCGCCCTTCCCATTCGGTACGGGCCTGAACGAGCTTGTGGGGCGTTACGGGATGGAGCGCATTGCGTGAGATCAAAACATTCGGCCCGCTGATCCCGTCATGTGTGTTGGCAATGACCAGATCGAACTTCCGGGGTGCCATGCGCGGGTTCTGGATCTGTACGACCGGCAGTCCTTCACGTTGCGCCACCGCCCTGCCAATAACGCCGCCTGTCCCACCGATACAGATGATGAGATCGGTATCGGTGGGAATCCTGATGGGATCGACACGCCGCAGCGGAGACGGCCAGTGTCGCGCCGGGAAACGTGACCAGAATGGCTGGATGCGCACAGGCCGGAAATCCCACTCCAGACCAGCCTTTTCGGCCAGTCCTGCCCCCTGTGCGCGCATGCCGGCGAAGTCCTCCGCGATGATGATGGCTTTCATGAGGAACTCCGCAAAAAAGAAGGTGTTTCCCGAACTGCGAGAAATTTGGCAAGAAGCGCACATGACAACGCCCCAGACGCGCCCTGCCTCGCCGAATGCAACGCCCGCCGCCCCTGCTCCCGGATTTGAAGAGCTTGGGCTGATTGCGCCCCTGCTGGCAACTCTTGCCCAGGCCGGACACAAACGTCCAAGCCTGATCCAGGCTCAGGCCATCCCCCCCCTGCTGGCGGGAAGGGACGTTCTGGTCGGTTCCCAGACGGGAAGCGGAAAGACCGCCGCTTTCGTGCTGCCCATGCTCCAGAAGCTTGAAGAGGCTGGCCCGGCCCCCGGCCCCCGTGCGCTCATTCTGGAACCCACCCGCGAACTCGCGGCCCAGACAGCCGCCGTCTGCCGCCAGCTCGGACGTAGACTGTCGCTCAAAACACGGGTCGTCTGCGGCGGCACGTCGCGCGAGCAGCAGGTCCAGTCCGTCAGCGACGGCGTGGATATCGTGGTGGCGACGCATGGACGCCTTCTGGATCTGGTGATGCAGGCCGATCTCGTGCTGGAACATCTGACCTATCTGGTGCTCGATGAGGCTGACCGCCTGCTGGATGAAGATTTCTCCGCCAGCATGACGGCGCTCATTCCGTACTTTCCGGACCAGCCGCCCCAGACCGTTTTCTGCTCGGCTACGCTGCCTGAACCGGTCATGGATCTTGCCAAGCGTGTGACTCGCGATCCCGTTCGCGTGGAGATCGCAGCCGAGTCCTTCACGCCCAAGAACATTCGCCAGAGAGCCATCTTTGTTGAGAAGGACGACAAGCCGGAAACTGTCGCCCGTCTTCTGAAGCATTTCGAAGGCCGGAGCATCGTCTTTGCGCGGACGAAAAATACGGTAGACGCCCTCGCCAAGATCCTGCGCCGGCACAATCTCCGGGTCGAAACCCTGCATGGAGACCGCACGCAGGGAGCCCGTAACAAGGCGCTCGACCTGTTCCGTCAGGGGCGCGTCCCCATTCTGGTCACGACCGATATCGCCTCGCGCGGTCTCGACATCCCGGATGTGGACCTCGTCATCAACATGGACATGCCCGAAACGCCGGAAGCCTACGTACACCGTATTGGTCGGACCGCCCGCGCCGGACGCAAGGGCGTGGCGTTCTCCCTCATCAATATCGACGAGCGTACGTTCCTGCGCGATGTCGAAAAGCACATTGGCTACCGGGTCCGGATTGCAACGGAAGATTCGCTCGACCGCTAGGACACATTCCTGCTGGCGAGAATATCCCTCGCCAGATTTTCCCATTCCTGCCCGTTATCAACGCAGGGCCGGCTCGGCGGAGGCGCCTCAAGGAGCGTCGCCAGTGCCTTCGCGATGGACGACGGCTCAGGCACGCACAGAACAGCCTGGGCATCGTCCGAAAACTGCTCGACCAGCCCCCCGACCCGCGTCGCCACGACATAGCGCCCGCTGGCAATCGCCATGGCGCCCACACCGCTCTGGGAAGCCTCATGATAGGGCAGCACCACGATGTCGGCCCATTCCACGAGACGGGGCAGTTCGTCTTCCGGCACCCAGCGGTTCTCGACGCTCACATGCGGCAGTGCTGAAAGCCTCCGCAGTTCCGGGCTGTCCGGTCCCTGCCCCACAACCCGACACCGCAGATCACGTCCGACCTGCGGCAGAGCCTCCGCCAGCAGATCCAGACCTTTATAAGGAAGCAAGCGCCCGAACATGAGGATGCGTGGCGCGCCCTCATGAGTGAACGGCATCGCGCCAGCCCCTCCGATGAAAGGGGGATGCGTAAGGGCAATCACGGGGCAATGCGCCCTGTCCGGCTCTGACGTCAGTTCATCGGCGACGTGACGGCTGAAGGTGACGATCTGGTCGGCCTGACGGATCAGCCAGCGCTGCAATGCCGCCTGAAAAGGATACCCATCGCCGGGATGGGGATGCGCATCATGAACAATGACCACGATCCGCACCCCAGCCCGGCGCAGCACACCCGCCATCAACAGGTCCAGGGGGCCCGGCATGGCGCAGATCGCCACATCCGGGCGGAAATCCCGGACAATCCGCCTGAGCTGTTTTAAGAGCGATAGCGCAGTCAGAATCCTGCCCACCAGTTCACACACGGAACTGTAAGTCGCAACCTTCACCACGGCGTCCGGAGCATTCCGGCTGCGAAGGATCTCCGCACGGTCCGACAGGCACAGCAGAACATCCGTCCGGGGCAGTCTTTTCAGACCATCAGCCAGATCCACCGCAATCCGTGGGCCAGCCCCGCGCCGCCCCCACTGCCAGACCAGAACGCGTTCGACGGCCTTCCTCACAGCCTCGCCCCGACGGCCAGCGCAGCCTCCCGCAGGGTCGCGCCGTTCAGGCGTGTGGCAATCCGGTGTTTCGCATTGGCGCCCAGACGGGATCGCAACGCCGGATCATCCGCCGCAGTCTGAAGGGCCTTCACGGCGCCGGCCAGATCGGGAAGCGCCCATTTCGTGTCCGGCATCTCCCAGATTCCCCGGGGGTCCTGGGCTGGAACCAGCGTGTATGCGACCGGCAGGCCGCAGGTCTCATCCAGGAATTCGGCGGTTGCGGACCAGTCCGTCGCAATCACGCACTGCCCCAGCGCCATGGCTTCCGCCACAACCAGCCCGAACCCTTCGCTGCGATGCAGGGACAGCACGATATCCGCACAGACCGTCAGGGCGAGTCTGTCCTCTCCGCTGAGCTGTTCCGTCTCGATACGGATATTCGAAGCCCCACCGGTTGCGGCCCGGACCGTCGCCAGATCGTCAGGATAATGCTCGGTATGACCGATCTTCAGGACCAGAAGCCGGTCCGACCGCTCACCGAAAGCCTCCCGGAACGCCTGAATGGTCTCGATCGGGCTCTTGCGGACCATGCTGGACGCAAGACTGAACGAGACCAGCACAATCACACAGTCCTCCGGCAGCCCGAAGGACGCCCGATCCCGGCCCGACGGCTTCTGTTCCGCCAGACCGACCGGATGCTCCACGACCCGCACAGGCCGTCCCAGCGGACGCAGCGCCCCGGCGGTAAAGTGAGACGGGACCCAGATTTCATGCACATGCCGCCGGGCATGGCGCCATGTCTGCGGCACGACCGGCAGTTCCCAGGCCCAGTATCCGATGATCCGTCGTCCGGTGCGCAGGGTGCGTGGCATGAAGAGCTGGACATATGGAAGCATCGGCGCATTCACATGCATGACCAGCGGCGCCCCCGGCCCGGTGACGTCGCCCGCAAGAACCCGCTGGTCGATATCCCAGGTCCCGCAGGGAATGTTCATGTCGCGCAGGGCCCGCACCATCAGTCTGGCCCCTTCGCCCAGCCCGGAACTGCGGCTGAACTCGCCCGCCACGATGATGCCGTGTCCAGGACGGACGCTACAGGGCCTTACGGAAGGTGTTGCAAGAGCGGTGGCCCACGCAAAAAAACGCCTTCGGGATTCAGCGGGAAGCCGTTGCCACAATTTGTGAAAAAAGGAGAGAGACTGCTTCATCTTACGTTCATGGGCTGTCTGCGCCTCAGGCAAGCCTGCCGGCACGGGCCGTAATCTCCGAAAAATCGAGCGCATAACGGAAAATGGACGCGCCAAACCACCCTCGGCGAAATGTGACTGTCATCAGGCACTGACGAAGAAAAAGGCGGTATCCCCTCTCTGGCGACCTGTCCTGAACGTGCTTACACTACAACTCATGACCGATCCATGTCCTATCCTTCCCGGTGCAGGTATGGCTTCGCCGGGGTGCCGGACGAGGAGCAGATATCGCGGCCCGTTCCTGCAAGACCGGCGGATACCATGAGTTGTAAGGCGGGACAGCGGCATCATCCGCTCCGGATCCGTCAGCCGCGCCTGTCGGAGACGCTGCCCGGGATCGGGCGTCCTCCCCTGGTTTTCAACGTGTCGCTTCCTCTTCCCGATCTGGAGGAATGGCGCGCCCCACCCTCGGAGGTGCCCGGGGTCTGGATTTTCGACTCGGGGAGGTCAGGACCGGAAATCGTCATTACGGCGATGGTGCATGGGAACGAATATGCCGGTGGCTGGGCACTGGAAAACCTCCGCAAACGCGGGCCGGTCCTATCCTCCGGACGCCTGACACTAATTGTGGCCAACCTGGAAGCTTTCGACAGCTTCGACATCCGAAATCCGGTCATGGCCCGCCATGTCGACGAGGATCTGAACCGCCTGTGGCACAGCACACGCCTGAACGGTCGCGATCATTCCAGCGAACTTGAGCGCGCCCGCCAGATCCAGCCATACATAGCGCGGGCCGATCTGCTTCTGGACCTGCATTCCACCCTCTGGCCTTCCGAACCCCTCTTCATTGCCCCTCCGCGCCAGCGTTCGGCCGAATTTGCCTATGCCCTGGCGGCTGGCAGGGATCTGCCCCAGACAGTGCTGACGGATCTCGGACATTATGGTGGGTCACGGCTGATCGAACATGCGCATTTCATGTCCCCCGGAGGCACGGGGCGCAGTTGCCTTCTTGAAGCAGGTTCTCACTGGGAACCCGCCACCGTCACGGTCATGGAAAACGCCATTGAGCGCCTGCTGGCGCAGGCCGGGACGATCCATCTTCGCGGTCAGGCGTCACAGGAGCCCTGCGATCCCGAAATGGCTCCGGAAATGGCAGTCGTGACGGACAATATCATCGCCCGACATGCGGATTTCAGGTTCATCAGGCCATGGGAGGGCGGGGTCACGATTCCCAAGGCAGGAACCCCCCTCGCTCATGACGGGCACGACCTGATCTACACACCCTATGACGAGTGTCTGCTGATCATGCCCAATCTTCGTCCCCGTCAGGGGCAGCTTGCGGTCCGTCTGGCCAGACGGACCGCAGCACCACTCAGGTCTTAGGCCGAAGCGCGGTCATAAATCGGGAAGCGACGGCACAGGGCCTTCACTTCCTCATGCACGCGGGCCGTCACGGCCTCGGCATTGTCCTCTTCCAGAGCCGCCGTCAGCACTTCGTCGATCATCCGACCGACTTCGCGGAACTCGGCTTCCCCGAAACCCCGTGCCGTGGCAGCCGGGCTGCCCAGACGGATGCCGGAGGTCACAAACGGCTTTTCCGGATCGAACGGAATGGCGTTCTTGTTCGCCGTGATGCCTGCGCGCTCCAGAATGGCTTCGGCCAGCTTGCCCGTCACCTTCTTCGGACGCAGATCCACGAGGATCAGATGGCTGTCCGTACCACCCGTCACGATGTCGAAGCCACGGTTCTGAAGCTCGTCCGCCAGCGCACGGGCATTGGCCAGAACACGCTTCTGATAGGACTTGAACTCATCCGAAAGCGCCTCGCCGAAAGCGACGGCCTTGCCCGCGATGACATGCATGAGCGGACCGCCCTGCAGGCCGGGGAACACAGCGGAGTTCACCTTCTTCGCCAGATCCGGGTTGTTCGTCATGATGACGCCACCACGCGGGCCACGCAGCGTCTTGTGCGTCGTGGACGTTGTGACATCCGCGATGGGAACCGGGTTCGGATACAGGCCAGCGGCCACCAGACCGGCAAAATGCGCCATGTCCACCATCAGATACGCCCCGACCTCATCCGCGATCTTCCGGAAGCGGGCGAAGTCGATGATGCGCGGATAAGCGGAACTGCCGGCTACGATGATCTTCGGCTTGTGCTCGCGGGCCAGCGCTTCCATCTGGTCGTAGTCGATCAGACCGTCCTCGGCGCGCACGCCGTACTGCACGGAATTGAACCACTTGCCCGAATAGTTGGGGGCCGCGCCATGCGTCAGATGTCCACCCGCAGCGAGGCTCAGGCCCAAAACCGTATCGCCCGGCTTCGCCAGAGCCATGAAAGCGGCCTGATTGGCGTTGGCGCCGGAATGCGGCTGCACATTTGCGAACTCAGCGCCGAACATCTTCTTCAGACGCTCGATGGCAAGGTTCTCGACGCGGTCCACATCCACGCAGCCGCCATAATAGCGCTTGCCCGGAAGACCTTCCGCATACTTGTTCGTCAGCACCGAACCCTGTGCTTCCATGACGGCGAAGGAGGCCATGTTTTCCGAAGCGATGAGCTCGATGCCATCCTGCTGGCGCGTCAGCTCCTCGTTCAGGATTGTGGCAACTTCGGCATCAACCTCCTTGAGGGGGGCATGAAAGAAACGATTCAGCGTGGACTGGCTGGCGTGTTCCGACATCGTGGTCCATTCTCCAGGGTGAGTTCGGCATGTGACTAGCCCAGATTGCCTGCCTCGGCAAAAACAATCCGCCTATCAAACGAGGATCCTTCATGACCACCCCGCTCTGGCGGACCAAACCCGTATCTTCCGCCGCTGACAGCCAGACTGGCCTCAGGCGTGTCCTCGGCCCGTGGCAGCTCATTGCCCTCGGTGTCGGCGTGACGATCGGTGCTGGCCTTTTTTCCCTCACGGGCGTCGCTGCCGGCCAGAACGCCGGTCCCGCCGTGACCCTCTCTTTCGTCATCGCGGCGGTGGCCTGCGGTTTTGCGGGCCTGTGTTATGGCGAACTTGCCAGCATGATCCCTTCGGGCGGATCGGCCTATTCCTACGCCTATGCCTCGATGGGTGAGCTGATCGCCTGGATCATCGGCTGGGATCTCGTGCTCGAATATACCGTCGGTGCGGCGGCCGTCGCCTCAAGCTGGTCCGGCTACCTCGCGTCTCTTCTGGGGGGCTGGGGCCTCCATATCGATCCGCGCCTGCTGGCAACACCCCTGACTCCCGTCACGATGCCGGATGGCACCCTGGCAACGGCCTGGTTCAACCTCCCGGCCGTCTGCGCCCTGTGGGGCGTCACGGCCCTGCTCATGCGGGGTGTGAGTGAATCCACGACCATCAACACGATCGTCGTCTGCATCAAACTCGCCGTCATCGTCGCCGTGATCGCCGCCTGCGCGCCTCATATCAGCCTTGCGCACTATCATCCGTTCATCCCGCAGAACACCGGAACATTCGGGCAGTTCGGCATGTCCGGCGTCATGCGGGCCGCGGGCATGGCGTTCTTCGCCTATCTAGGCTTCGACATCGTCTCCACCACCGCTCAGGACAGCCGCAACCCGGCCCGTGATATTCCCATCGGTATTCTGGGAAGTCTGCTCGTCTGTTCGGTCGTCTATGCCGTGTTCTCAATGGTCCTGACGGGCGTGGTCGATTACCGGGCCATGGCCAACGACCCGAGCCCCGTCGCCACAGCCATTGACGTCGCCGGCATGCCCTGGCTGGCCAGTCTCGTGAAACTCGGCATCACGGCAGGATATGTTTCGGTCCTGTTCGGACTGCTGATGGGACAGGCCCGCGTCTTCCTGATCATGTCCCATGATGGCCTGCTGCCGCCAGTCTTCTCGAAGCTCAACGCGCGGACCCGCACGCCCTGGACGTCTCATCTGATGTTTGCGGCCCTGACCAGTCTGCTCGCCGCCCTGCTTCCTATAGGACAGCTCGGCAACATGACCTCGATCGGTACCCTGCTCGCCTTCATCATCGTCTGCATCGGCGTGCCGGTCCTGCGTCACAGACATCCCGATGCCTCACGCCAGTTCCGTGTGCCGGGTGGTCTCCTCGTGCCTGTGCTGGGTGTCCTGTCCTGCGGGGCTGTCATGGTGTCGCTCGACAGTCTGACCTGGATCCGACTTGTTGTCTGGCTCGTCATTGGACTTGCCGTCTATTTTGCTTACGGCATCCGCAACAGTCATCTTTGCAGACGGGAAAGTTAGGAGCATGATCGGGGGCATGAGCAATGCAGCATACCCCCTCTCCCGTCCGCGGCGTAATCGCCACGATGCTTTCACCCGCCGTCTGGTGCAGGAACACCGCCTGCATGTCGATAACCTGATCTGGCCAATCTTCGTGTGCGAAGGCGAGAACCAGCGCCAGAAGGTCGACTCCATGCCGGGCGCCGAGCGCGTCAGCGTGGACAATGTCGTGGAACACGTCCGGCAGGCTGTGGAGCTTGGCGTCCCGGCCGTGGCCATCTTCCCGGTCACGCCCATGAGCGTCCGCGACGCCACCGGGACCGAGGCCCTTAATCCGGACAACCTGATGTGCCGGGCGTCCCGCACCATCAAGGAGGCCTTCCCCGATCTGGGCATCATAGGTGACGTGGCCCTTGATCCCTATACCTCCCACGGACATGACGGCGTGATCGAGAACGGCCGCATCCTCAACGATGCCTCCGTCGAGATCCTGCGTCAGCAGGCTCTCAATCAGGCCCGTGCGGGCAATGACATCATCGCGCCTTCCGACATGATGGATGGCCGCGTCAAGGCCATCCGCGAAACACTCGACGGCAACGGCTATGATACGACCCGCATCATGGCCTACACGGCCAAGTATGCGTCCGCATTCTACGGCCCGTTCCGCGATGCCCTGGGCTCCGGCGATCTTCTTAGCGGAGACAAGAAGACCTACCAGATGGATCCTGCCAATTCCGACGAAGCCATGCGCGAAGTCGAGCAGGATCTGCGTGAAGGTGCGGACATGATCATGGTCAAGCCTGGCATGCCGTATCTCGATATCATCCGTCGCGTCCGTGAACGCTTCGAGGTCCCGACTTTCGCCTATCAGGTGTCTGGCGAGTACGCGATGCTGATGGGGGCCATCCAGAATGGCTGGCTTGATCGGGACCGCACGATCATGGAAAGCCTGATCGCCTTCAAGCGCGCTGGCTGTAACGGCATCCTGACCTATTTCGCGCTGGATGCAGCCCGTCTTCTGCGGAACGAACGCTGAAAAGCAGGCAGACACGCGGCGTTCAGTCTTATTATACGGGGCTGAACGCCGAAAACATTGCAGCCCGCCTCCTTGAGGAGCGCGGGCTGACAATTCTCGCACAGAGACTGCGAACGCCTTACGGCGAACTGGATATACTGGCGGCAGATTCGGAATGGCTGATCGCTGTTGAGGTCAAGCAGAGACGCAGCCTGCGGGAAAGTGCGTCATGCCTGACAGCCAGACAGTCTCAAAGGCTGATGGAAGCCTTCAACTATATCCTGCTGACAAGACCGGAGTGGAACAGGCCCAGCACCCGGTTTGATCTGATCGTCGTGGACCAGTCAGGTCAGGCGCGTCGCATCCAGGATGCGCTACGCCTGTTCTGAGAAATCAGGTGCGGCGGACGCGGGCGTGACGGTGAGCGGACGCGACTGCAACATGTGCATGAGCAACGGCATGCGGGCGATAGGCAACGTTGCGGACAACAGCGTGCGAGCTGTTCCAGGCAACGGCCATATGATGCGTCGTCGTACGACGTGCAAGAGCGTGATGGAAAACAGCGCGATGATAGACCGGCGTTGCGGTCAGTGCATCGAAGGTCAACTTGCTGGCTTCGTAATCGGTAATGGCCGGACGGGCATGAGCCTTGCCAGCTCCCATGCAGATACCGACACCCATGATCCCAAGAGCAATTCTGCCGACCCAGTTACGCGCCATTGACGTTCGTCCCATCCCGTTCTGATGGAACCAGCCTATGCGCTGAACTCGGGGTTCGACAACCCCTGATGGGAAAGTTTCCGAAAAAATCAAGGTCCTGCCACTTTTCGCCGTTTCATGGCTGAATTGTGGCAGGAGCAATGCTTAAAAAACGCTGAATTTGGCGCTTTTTGTTCCTGACGTGCCCGAATCAGGCGTTGGCAGTCGTGATGCCCTTCTCGGTCAGCAGCGTCTCGAGTTCGCCGCTCTGATACATATCGGTCACGATGTCACAGCCACCGACGAACTCGCCCTTGACGTAAAGTTGCGGGACGGTCGGCCACTGTGAGAAATCCTTGATGCCCTGACGCAGTTCGGCGCTCTCAAGGATGTTGCAGGTCTCGAACGGAACGCCGAGATGCGTGAGGATCTGGACCACGCGGGCGGAGAAGCCGCACTGCGGGAAGAGCTTGTCACCCTTCATGAACAGCATGACCGGATTGGCGTCGATCAGGTTCTGGATATGCTGGAACACGGTTTCGGACATTGGATTTTCCTTTTTTCGGCAGGGCGGATGAAAAATCCGCTCCTGCTGTCAGTGCTCGTCTGGAAAAGTGAGACTTCAGCCCCTGCTCTTAAGGGGTGAGTGTCTTGAGGGCCATCGCATGCAGTTCAGTGCCCATGCGGGTTCCGAAGGCATCATAGACCAGTTTGTGCTGCCGCACACGCGAAAGACCACGGAAGGCCTCACTTGTGACCGTACAGGCGTAATGATCCCCGTCCCCTGCGAGATCCTCGATCTCGATGCGGGCATCGGGGATGGCGGCAAGGATCGTGCGTTCGATTTCAGATGCTGCCATCGGCATGAAAATCAGGCTCCCTCACCCATGAACCGCGGGAAGAATGCGGCATTGATTTCTCGAAGACGATCCGCACTGACGCGGACAACGCCCGGAAGCTCCAGATCCGAGCCACCGGAACGTCCCAGGCGGATTGCCGGAACGTTGGCCTTCCCGGCCGCCGCGACAAGGGCCGCGCCATCGGAAGTTGCAATAACGTAGCAGCCCTGATCCTCGCCGAACCAGAACGCATGGGCTGCGACGTCCGTCGAAGCGGCTTCAAGCGTGCAGCCAACGCCGCTCGCCATGACCATTTCCGCTACCGTCACCAGCAGCCCGCCATCGGCAATATCGTGGCATGCTGCAATCGCGCCTGAGCCAATCTGGCTGCGCACGAAGTCACCATTGCGACGTTCAAGCGCAAGATCGACCACCGGCGGCGCACCGTCTTCACGCTGGCAGATCTCGCGCAGCCACAGCGACTGCCCGAGTTCGCCCCGGATGTCGCCCACCAGCACCAGATCATGGGCATCCGGCATCGCAAGCCCAATGGATTTCGACGCATCCGCCAGCACGCCAAGCGCACCGATCGCAGGCGTCGGCAGGATCGCCTGAGCCTCACCGGACGGGGAGCGCGTCTCGTTATACAGCGAGACGTTGCCGCTCACGACCGGGAAGTCGAGCGCACGGCAGGCATCGCCCATGCCTTTGATGGCATCGGCAAACTGCGCCATGATTTCCGGCCGTTCCGGATTGCCGAAGTTCAGGTTGTCCGTCACTGCCAGCGGCGTTGCACCCGTTGCCGTGATGTTGCGCCATGCTTCGGCAACAGCCTGCGCACCGCCCGTCTTCGGATCAGCCTGACAGTAGCGCGGCGTGCAGTCCGTCGTCAGGGCAAGACCCAGACGTGTGCCTTCAACTCGGACGACAGCCGCATCGGCCGCACCCGGACGACGGGCCGTGTTGCCACCAACCGAGCCGTCATACTGGTTCCAGACCCAGGCGCGGGACGCCAGATCCGGACAGCCGATCAGCGTCAGAAGCGCCTTCTCGATCCCTTCCGGATCGGCCGGCGTCTCAATCCGTGCCGGTGTCGTCAGAGGTACGGTCGGGCGGTTGTAGACCGGAGCTTCATCTGCCAGCGGGGCCAGCGGAATGTCAGCCTCGACCTCGCCGTTATGGCGGATCGTAATACGGCCCGTATCGGTCAGTTCACCGATGACGGCGAAATCCAGTTCCCACTTCGCGAAGATCGCACGGGCGACTTCGGTCCGCTCGGGCTTGAGGACCATGAGCATGCGCTCCTGGCTCTCGGACAGCATCATCTCGTAAGCCGACATGTTCGGTTCGCGCTGGGGAACGGCGTCGAGATTGAGCTCGATCCCCACGCCGCCCTTGCCTGCCATTTCAACGGCAGAAGACGTCAGCCCCGCGGCACCCATGTCCTGAATCGCGACGATCGCATCCGTCGCCATCAGCTCAAGACAGGCCTCGATCAGAAGCTTCTCGATGAACGGATCGCCAACCTGAACGGTCGGACGCTTGGACGCGGCTTCCTCGTCGAATTCCGCCGAAGACATGGTCGCCCCGTGAATGCCGTCACGCCCCGTCTTGGAGCCGACATACACAACAGGATTACCCACGCCAGCCGCAGCGGACAGGAAGATCTTGTCCTGCTTCGCCACACCCACGGTCATGGCGTTGACGAGCGGATTGCCGTCATAGGCCTTGTGGAAGTTGACCTCACCACCGACGGTCGGAACACCAACGCAGTTGCCATACCCGCCAACGCCACGGACGACGCCATCGACGATGCGGCGCGTTCCCGCATGATTCGGATCGCCGAAACGCAGGGCATTGAGATTGGCAACCGGTCGCGCGCCCATCGTGAACACGTCACGCAGGATGCCGCCAACGCCCGTCGCCGCGCCCTGATAAGGCTCGATGAAGGACGGGTGGTTGTGGCTTTCCATCTTGAAGACGGCTGCCAGACCCTCGCCGATATCCACGACGCCCGCGTTCTCGCCCGGCCCATGGATGACCCACGGGGCCTTGGTCGGAAGCGTCTTGAGATGAATGCGGGACGATTTGTAGGAGCAGTGTTCGGACCACATGACGGAGAAAATCCCGAGCTCCGTAAAGCTCGGCGTCCGTCCCATGATCGTGACAAGCTTGTTGTATTCCTCGCCGGTCAGTCCGAAAGACTGGGCAAGCTGGGCATCAATCGTCACACTCATCCGACAAGAGCCTCCACAAGGCCTTTGAAAAGCGGCACGCCGTCGGTTGCGCCGATTTCGGGGTCAGTCAGGTTCTCGGGATGCGGCATCAGGCCACAGACACGGCCATTTTCGCTCAGAATACCGGCGATGGAGCGCGTGCTCCCGTTGGGGTTGGTCGTCCGGTCATCATCCGAAACCGCACCATCCGCACCGCAATAGCGGAACGCCACGCGGCCCTCGCCTTCCAGACGCTTCAGCGTCTCGGGCGAAGCCGTGTAGTTGCCGTCACCATGCGCGAGCGGCGCGCGGAACACGTCGCCGCGCGTCCAGCCCTGTGTATAGGGCAACGACGCGTTCTCAACCTTCAGATGGCAATCCTGCGACAGAAAGCGCAGACCCGCATTGCGAAGCAGTGCGCCCGGCAGCAGATGGGATTCCGTCAGGATCTGGAAGCCGTTGCAGACGCCCAGAACGTGACCGCCCTTGCCTGCGAACGCCTTGACGTCGCGCATGATCGGAGAATGCGCGGCCATGGCGCCACTGCGCAGATAATCCCCGAAGCTGAACCCACCCGGGAGCACCACAAGGTCCAGATCACCCAGCGAGGTCTCCCCGTGCCAGATCAGACGCGGCGCCTGCCCCGTGACCAGCTTCAGGGCATGGACCATGTCGCGCTCCCGGTTCGTGCCGGGAAATACGACGATACCTGCCTTCATTTCTGGCCCTCCGCCGGGGCAGAAGCCGCGTGGCACGGATAGGTGTCATGCAGGGCGCGATAGACGGCCTTGCCTGCCGGTTCCGTCAGCGCATCGTTATGCGCATGCAGCCAGGCCACGACCAGACCACGCACCTGCGGCGCGGTCTGCTGGGCCGGTACACAGAATGCCACCGGAGCGGACTCATCATGCGCAAAGCTGTCGTATTTCTTGGCCCAGGCCTCACCATCCATCAGGCCGGACAGGTAGGCATCGCACATGCCGATGGACGACTTGCTGGAGCACATCTGGCCCAGAGCCTTGCCCGAAACCTTCGAGACGCGCTGCGCGTGGGCCGGGGCTGCGACGAGAGCCGGAGCAGCAACGAGCCCAGCCAGCAGGAGCATCGTGGAAAGACGGGTCATGCTGCCACCTCAACGCTGAAATCTTCGATGACTTCATTGGCCAGAAGCGCGCGCGCCATGGCCTCGCCCTGTGCCAGAGCGTCCGCAGCATTGTCGGCCGGAACGTCAAGCTCGACGACGCGGTTGATGCGGACTTCGCCCAGGCCCTTGAAGCCGAGGGTTTCGAGAGCATGGCCCACGGCCTTGCCCTGCGGATCGAGAACGCCGTCTTTCAGGGAAACAAAAACACGGATTTTCACTGAACTGCCTCCGGACCCTTGAGGTCACCATTCCCGGACTCGGGCAGGATCCCGAGACGCTTTGCCACTTCCTGATAGGCTTCCTCGACGCGACCCATGTCACGGCGGAAGCGATCCTTGTCCATCTTCTCGTTCGTCTTGGAATCCCACAGACGACAGTTGTCCGGTGAAATCTCGTCGGCGAGGAGAATACGCATCTCCTCGCCTTCCCAGATCCGCCCGAACTCCAGCTTGAAATCGACGAGCGTGATGCCGACGGCGGTGAACATGCCCATCAGGAAGTCATTTGTCCTGAGCGCAAGCTGGTTCATGTCGTCCATGTCCTGCGGTGCGGCCCAGTTGAACGCCGCGATATGCTCTTCCGACACCATCGGATCGTTGAGCGCGTCGTTCTTGTAATAGTACTCGATGATCGTACGCGGAAGGCGCGTCCCCTCGGGGATGCCAAGCCGCTTGGCCAGAGAGCCCGCCGCCACGTTACGCACCACGACTTCAAGCGGAATGATCTCCACTTCGCGGATGAGCTGCTCGCGCATGTTCAGCCGGCGGATGAAGTGGGTCGGGATATTGATATCGTGAAGCTTGAGCATCAGGTATTCGCTGATGCGGTTGTTCAGAACACCCTTGCCGGTGATGATGCCGCTTTTCGCGCCGTTTCCGGCAGTGGCGTCATCCTTGAAGTACTGAACGAGTGTGCCGGGTTCTGGGCCTTCAAAAAGAACCTTGGCTTTGCCCTCATAGAGCTGGCGGCGGCGAGCCATGAGCAATCCTTAGCGTTGCGCCGTCCTGACAGAAGATGCGGACGGCTGGAGCAGCGACGAATTGTGGTTCCATAGCATTGCGGAACCGGAACTGCGAGTGTGCGGAACGCAGGAAATCCGCGTCCCGCAGTCTCTCAGTCAAAGATACGGGCGAAGATGCGATCCACGGCGCGCAGATGCTGTGCCGGATCGAACGCCTGATCGAGAATCCCCTTGCTGACACGACCGGCCACTTCCGGATCGGCCTCAAGGTTTTCGCGGAAGGTTTTGAAGCCCGGCTTGTTCAGCTTCGTCCATGTTTCCATGGCGTTGCGCTGCACGATGCGATAGGCGTCCTCTCGCGAAATGCCTGCGCGGGCAAGCGTCAGCAGCACTTCGCCGGAATGGACGACGCCGCCGAGGCTTTCCATATTCGCGATCATCTGTTCGGGGTAGACGACCAGCTTTTCCATCATCCCCGCCAGACGCATCAGCGCGAAATCCAGACCGATCGTCGCATCGGGGCAAATGTTCCGCTCGACGGCAGAGTGGCTGATGTCCCGCTCATGCCACAGGGCGACGTTTTCCAAAGCCGGAATGACATGCGAGCGGATCAGGCGCGCCAGACCCGTCAGGTTCTCCGACAGGACAGGGTTGCGCTTGTGCGGCATTGCCGAACTGCCCTTCTGTCCCTTGTGGAAGAACTCTTCCGCTTCCCGGACTTCCGAACGTTGGAGATGACGGACCTCGACAGCCAGACGCTCGATGCCGCTGGCGATCACGCCGAGCGTGCAGAAGAATGCCGCATGACGATCACGCGGAATGACTTGCGTGGACACGCTCTCGACAGCCAGCCCCAGCTTGTCGGCGACGTATTCCTCGATTTCCGGGTCGATATGGGCATAGGTGCCGACAGCGCCGGAAATGGCACAGACCGCGATTTCCTTGCGGGCCTGCACCAGACGCTCCCGGTTCCGGGCGAATTCGGCGTAGTGCCCCGCAATCTTCAGGCCAAAGCTGGTCGGCTCGGCATGGATCGCGTGGCTGCGGCCGATCGTGACCGTGTTGCGGTGCTCATAGGCGCGGGCTTTCAGGGCAGCCAGAACGCGGTCCAGATCTTCCAGCAGCAGATCGGCGGCCTGAGTCATCTGAACCGACAGGCAGGTATCCAGCACATCCGAAGACGTCATGCCCAGATGGACGAAACGGCTGTCCGGACCAACCTTTTCCGCAAGCCAAGTCAGGAACGCGATGACGTCATGGCGCGTTTCAGCCTCGATCTCGTCGATACGGGCCAGATCGGCGTCCGAGAAGGCGGCCATGGCGGCGTCGCCCTTCTCGCGAATGACCTGTGCTGATTCGGCAGGGATGTCACCCCGTTTCGCCATGGCTTCGCAGGCAAGGGCTTCGATCTCGAACCAGATGCGAAAACGGTTGGCGGGAGACCAGATGGCAGTCATCTGCGGACGGCTGTAACGGGGTACCATGGGAACTCCGGATGCGGGTGGCTCTTTACGGAGGCTGCTTAGACCAAATACGAAGATATTGCACGGACCCCTTTTCGGAAGAATGACACCTTGGCCCCTGACTCTCTGCTTCATGCCCTGATCGCCCTCGGCCAGATCACCCTGATCGACATCACCCTCGCCGGTGACAATGCCGTCGTGATCGGAATGGCCGTTCGGAACCTCGAAGGGCGGCAGCGCCGTCTGGCCATCCTGTTCGGAACGGGTTTCGCGGCCCTCCTGCGCGTCGGCCTGGCCCTGCTGGCAACCACTCTCCTCGCCGTGGTGGGCCTGACGCTCGCCGGAGGTTTCCTTCTCCTGTGGGTCTGCTGGAAGATGTACCGGGAACTTCGTGGCGGTGAACATCACGAGGATATCGAAGCTGCTCCACCCCGTCTTGGCCCTGCCGTTCTCAAGATCGTCGTGGCCGATCTGTCCATGAGTCTCGACAACGTGCTGGCCGTCGCCGGAGCCGCTGTCGGCCATCCGTGGATTCTGGTTTCGGGCCTTGTCCTCTCGGTCCTGCTGATGGGACTTGCCGCCTCGGTCGTCGCGAACCTTCTGGCCCGTTACCGCTGGATCGCCTGGATCGGCCTGCTGGTAGTTCTGGGTGTTGCAATCGAACTTATCATCCGCGGCGGCGGAGAGGTCTGGACCCATGTTCTTCCGGCATAAAAAGGCCCTCCTCACTGGCCTGGCGGTGTTTCTGACAAGCGCCCCGCTCCGGGCCGCACCACCGTCGGTCACGCCTTCTCCACCCGTGCGGGAGCGGCTGGCGGAATGGCTCACCCTCGCGGGCGCGGGAGGCACGGGCTTTCCCGCGCAACGTTACGCAGACTTCCTCAGACAGACGCCCCAGTGGCCGCAGAGAGCCCGGATCCTCTGGCGCTACCAGAACGCCCTGTCCCAGACATCCGACCCGCAGGCCCTTAATGCACTCTGCTCGCTATACCCCCTGACCCTCCCTGCGGCTTTCGTGGCCTGCACTGACCATCTTCCAGCCCCCGTCTCCACCGCCCGCCGCCTCTGGCTTTCAGGCAATGCCCTGACCAGCGCCGAAGAACAGATGCTGCTCCAGCGTTTCGGCCAGACGTTCACCCCGGCCGATCAATGGGCCCGTTACGAGGCGCTGGAACTGAGGGGGCAGTTCTCTGCCGCCTCCCGACAGATCGAGCGCCTCTCTCCGGACCAGCAGCCCCTGGCCCGTGCCCGGCTGGCTGAACGTCTGGCTTCACCAGACGCCGATTCCCGGTTCGCGTCGCTCCCCGTGGATCTGCAATCCGACCCCATCCTGATCCGCTACCGCCTGCGCGCCCTTCGCCGCGGAGACCGGCTGGACGAGGCCGTCTCTCTGTGGAACGCACAAGGCGCCTCCCTCCAGCAGGCCGGCCCCTCGCATGACTGGTCCTCCGAACGTATCAGCCTCGCCCGTGCCCTGCTGCTGGCCGGCCGCGCAAAAGAGGCCGCGGAACTCGCAGACGACACCACGCTCGAACCCGATACCACGGACCGTCAGGAAGCCGCCCTCCTCAGCGGGATCATCGCCCTGAGGGAGCTTCACGCCCCGGCCCGCGCGGCAAACTTCTTTGCGCTGCTTCAGAATGCGACGTCCCTCCAGATGCAGGCGCGTGGCTATTACTGGACCGGCCGAGCCCTTCAGGCGGCGGACAGACAGCAGGATGCAGAGGCCGCCTTCCGTAAGGCATCCGCCTTCCCTACCACCTTTCCCGGCCAGCTCGCTCTCGCGGCCCTCACCCGGGATAACGGGATCCTGGTCTCGGGACAGTCATCGACCGCTTTTGACGATGCCCTGCTTCAGGCGCTCCAGTCCCTTCCCGTCCCGCCTGCGGGCACGCTCAGCCGCCCGGACCTGCTCGAAGCCGCGACAGACCTCATACAGGCTGGCGATCCCGACCATGCGCGGGACTTCCTCATGATGCTGGAAGTGGTCAATCCCTCCCCCGAAGGCCAGAAAGCCGTTGCCGATGCCGCCTCCCGCCTCGGAGTGGCCGCGCCGGAAGTGTTTGCCTCCTACGCTCTCGCCCGCAGGGGAATCGCCCTCTACCCGCAGGGCTTTCCCGATCCCTACCCTTCCGCCTCGACTGTTCCCGACGGCCTGCTGCCCGCCATCATCCGGCAGGAAAGCGGTTTTGATCCCGACGCCCTCAGTGGAGCCCATGCAGTCGGCCTGCTCCAGATTCTCCCGGCAGCCGCAAAGGACGTGGTCCGCAAGGCGCATCTGGGACCGATCAATGTTTCAGCCGCCGCCCTGACCGATCCCCGGACGAACCTGAAGATCGGCAACGCCTATGTCTCTCAGCTTCTGGAGCGTTTCGGAAACGTGATCCCCTACGCACTGGCGGCCTATAACGCCGGTCCACACCGTGTCGATCTCTGGCTGAAGGCCGACCCACCCTCCGAGCCACTGTCCGAAGACGGCCTGCTCGACTGGATCGAGCGCCTGCCCTATCGCGAAACCCGCCTCTACATCGAGAATATCGAGGCAGGAATGATGATCTACCGTGTCAGGAACCTTCATGCCGGATAACGAAATCTGCCTCCTCGCCGAACAGGTTCTGGAGCATCTCCGCCACTCCGGCCGAAGGCTGGTTACCGTGGAAAGCTGCACAGGTGGCCTCATCAGCGCGACCCTGAGCGCCATTCCGGGCTCATCGGAGGCATTGGAAGGCGGTTTCGTCACCTATTCCAATGCACTGAAAATGAGCGCCGTCGGTGTTCCCGCCACCACCCTGACCCAATATGGCGCCGTCAGCCCACAGACGGCGGAGGCCATGGCGGCAGGAGGGCTTCTGAACACGGCAGACGCCGATCTTTCGGTCTCGGTAACCGGCATTGCGGGTCCCGGAGGGGGCACCGACGTCAAACCGGTTGGAACCGTCTGTTTCGGGCTGGCCTCACGATCAGGATCAACTGTGACCGTACAACGTCATTTTACAGGCGACCGCACCAGTATCCGCGTCCAATCCGTCCAACAGGCTCTCCAGATGGTCCTGAAAGCCTGACACAAAAAAAGCGGCCCCGAATGAACGGAAGCCGCCTTTCCTGAAATCCCGAACAGACCCGAGGGCCTGCCCGCTTTCTCAGTTACCCTCTTAGTTACCCTGGGTCGGGGCCGGCATCGTGGAGGCCGCAGGAGGAGCGACAGGCGTCGTCGGAGCGGCCTGAAGGCTCGGAGCGGTCGGAATAGCGGTCGGCGCTACCGGCGGAATTGCGGCCGTCGGAGCGGTCGGAGCAACCGGCGTCTGAGCCTGCTGCAGCGAACGGGCATTCAGGGCATCCGTTGCGGACTCGCTGTCAGCCTTCTGCGTCTGGGCCGTCTTGTCGTGATGCTTGCCGTGGTGGTGCTTCGCCATTGCGGGAGAAGCAGCAGCAACCAGGGCGGTCAGGGCAAAGGCGCCAAAGGAAATCTTTTTCATTACGTAATCCTTTTCGTGTCACCATGACGGTGCTTGAGACCTGAAACGGCTCACGCACCGGATGGTTCTTGAAAGACTACGAAATTTTACGTCCTTTGGGAAAGGCCGGGCGCCGGAGGGGGAACCTGTGCTCCCTGCGCGCCGTAGATGTCCCGCGCCCGTTTGATGAACGCTGAGACCATGAGGCGGACACCCTCATTGAACACCACCCCCATCGCATTCTGCAAAAGCCGCGACCGGAACTCAAAATCCACGAAGAAATCGACCAGACAGCCCCGCGGATCAGGTGTGAACGTCCAGACGTTGTTCAGGTAACGGAAAGGCCCCTTCTCGTAGCGCACCCGGATCCGCGACGGCCGCTCAAGGGTCACCCGGCTCGTAAAGGTCTCGCGAAACGGACCAAATCCGATCGTCAGATCCGCCACGAGTTCCTGTTCCGTCTGGGTGCGGATGCTCGCTTTCACACACCAGGGCAGGAACTGCGGATATTTTTCCACATCCGCCACGAGATCGAAAAGCTGGTCCGGCGTGTAGGCGATCAACCGTTGCTCGGCATGTGTCGGCATCAGAGACTTTCTTTCAGACGGCTGTTCCGCGCAGCCTGAAGCTTCGCGAAGTCGCTGTCCGCATGGTAGGAGGATCTGGTCAGCGGGCTGGCACTGACCTGAAGAAATCCTTTTGAACGGGCAGCCGCAGCATAGCCGTCAAACTCTTCGGGGGTAACAAACTTTTCGACAGCGGCATGCTTCACGGAAGGCTGAAGATACTGCCCCAGCGTCAGGAAATCGACGTCCGCGATCCTGAAATCATCCATGACCTGAGACACCTCCATCCGGTCCTCGCCAAGGCCAAGCATCAGGCCGGACTTGGTAAAAATGGAAGGATCCAGTTTCTTTACCCCGTCCAGAAGACGGACCGACTGATAGTAACGCGCACCCGGCCGGATGGTAGGGTAAAGGCGGGGCACAGTCTCGATATTGTGATTGAAAACATCCGGACGCGCCGCCACCACAACCTCCAGCGCGCCCTCCTTGCGAAGGAAATCAGGAGTCAGAATCTCGATGGTCGTCTGTGGCGAGGTCTCGCGGATCGACCGGATGACACGGGCAAAATGCTCCGCACCCCCGTCCTCGAGATCGTCCCGGTCCACGGAGGTGATGACAACATGCTTCAGCCCCAGCTTCGCAACGGCTTCTCCAACCCGTCGCGGCTCATCCGCATCGAGATGCTTCGGCAGACCCGTCGTCACGTTGCAGAACGCACAAGCGCGGGTGCAGATCTCGCCCATGATCATCATCGTTGCATGACGCTGCGACCAGCATTCCCCAATATTAGGGCATGCCGCTTCCTCGCAGACCGTCACCAGCCCCGCATCGCGCATGAGCGCACGGGTCTCGTGATACACGGGATGGTTCGGCGCCTTGACCCGGATCCAGGACGGCTTGCGCTGGATCGGATTGTCAGGCCGGTGCGCCTTCTCGGGATGGCGGACCGGCGACGCCGAACGATGATCGATGGTGATGCGCTGGGACATAATGCTCAGATATGGAGCGGACCGTCGAAAGCCGCCAGTGTTGCCTCATGCATTGTCTCGGAAATGGTCGGATGCGGGAAGACTGTCTCGATCAGTTCCGCCTCCGTCAGTTCGCCCGTGCGCGTGATCACATAGCCCTGGATCATTTCCGTGACTTCCGCACCGATCATGTGTGCGCCCAGAAGCTCGCCGCTCGTGGCATCGAACACGGTCTTGACCATGCCATCCGTCTCACCCATCGCCACGGCCTTGCCGTTGGCAATGAACGGGAAGCGTCCGACCTTCACCTTGTGACCGGCTGCGATAGCTTTCTCTTCGCTGAGTCCGACAGAAGCGATCTGCGGACGCGAATAGGTGCAGCCCGGGATGTTCAGGGCATGCAATGGCTGCGGCGAACGCCCGGCAATCTTCTCCACGCAGAGGATGCCCTCATGGCTCGCCTTGTGCGCCAGCCACGGAGCCCCGGCCACGTCACCGATCGCATAGATCCCCGGCTCCCCCGTCCGGCAGAAACCGTCAGTGACGATATGGGTCCGGTCAACCTGGACCTTCGTACCCTCAAGCCCCAGATCCTCGACATTGCCAACGATGCCAACCGCACAGATCACACGGTCCACCGTCAGCTCGACCTTGCCTGCCGGGCTCTCGATCGTCGTGGAGACCTCGTTCTCCCCCTTGTTCAGCGGACCGACCTTCGCGCTGGTGATGATCTTCATCCCCTGCTTTTCAAAGGCCTTGCGGGCGGCTGCGCTGATTTCCGGGTCTTCAGCAATCAGGATACGGTCTGCCACTTCGGCGATCGTGACCTCGCTGCCCATGTTCCGGTAGAACGACGCGAACTCGATGCCAATGGCGCCCGAGCCGATGACCAGAAGGCGTTTCGGCAGCTCCTTCGGCGTCATGGCCTCCCGTGCGCCCCAGATCAGGTTGCCATCCGTCTCCAGACCCGGAAGCTGACGGCCGCGAGCACCAGTAGCCAGAATGACGTGCGGTGCCTTGATGGTGGCGACGGTCGCGCCGTCCTTGGTAATGGAGACCTGATGCGCCTCGCCCGAACGACCGGCCAGCTTTGCACGACCGTCAAAAGTCGTGACCTTGGCCTTCTTCAGGAGATGCGCAATCCCACCGCCCATTCGCCGCGCGATGCTGCGCGAACGCCCCACGATCTTGGACAGATCGAACGAGATGTTGTCGGCGGAAAGACCGAACGTTCCCAGTTCGTGCAGCAGATGGTGGATTTCCGAAGAGCGCAGCAGCGCCTTGGTGGGAATGCAGCCCCAGTTGAGGCATACGCCGCCGAAATGCGTGCTTTCCACGATTGCCACGCTCATGCCGAGCTGGCTGGCGCGAAGTGCTGCCACATAGCCGCCGGGGCCGCCGCCAACAACAATCAGATCGAACGTATCGGACATGGTTCAGACCACCAGAGTATAAGGGTTCTGCACGATATCGCGCAGTGCATTCAGCCATTCGGCTCCAAGGGCACCATCAACCGCACGGTGATCGACTGACAGTGTCGCCGTCATCACGGTTGCAACCGCGATTTCCGAGCCGCGCACCACAGCACGCTTTTCACCCGATGCAATCGCCAGGATGCCAGCCTGCGGCGGATTGATGATCGCCGCGAACTCGCGCACGCCGAACATGCCCATGTTGGAAATGGAGAATGTGCCGCCCTGGAACTCTTCAGGCTTGAGTTTGCCGGCCCGTGCGCGCTTGGCCAGATCCTTGGCCTGCACGCTGATCTCCCGCAGGGACTTGCGATCGGCATTGTGGATGATCGGTGTGATCAACCCGTCTGGAACCGACACGGCCATAGAGATGTCCACGTTATCGAAATGCAGCGTCTCGGCATCCGTGAACTGGACGTTGACGCCCGGTACCTTCTTCAGTGCCAGAGCGACGGCCTTGATCATCATGTCATTGACCGAAATCTTGAAGCTGTTTTCCTGCGCCGTGGCATTCAGCTTCGACCGTAGTTCCAGCAATGCATCCAGTTCGATGTCTACCGAGACATAGAAATGGGGAACCTGGGTCTTGGATTCCGTCAGGCGGCGCGCAATGACCTTGCGCATCGTCGAGTTCGGAACACGGCGGACCGTTTCTTCCGAAGCCGTGACAGGAGCGGCCGCAGGAGCTGTTTTCGGAGCCGCCTTGGGCGCGGTCGCACCCTTTTCAACATCGCGCTTGAGGATGCGGCCATTCGGGCCGCTCCCCGTCAGCGCGTCCAGGGCAATGCCCCGCTCACGTGCCATACGCTTGGCCAGCGGAGAAACGAAAATCCGCTCGCCCTTGTCTTCGGTCGGAGCCTTCAACGTTGCGGAAGCAGGTTTCGCCTCCGCAGGCGCTGCTTCGGTTTTCGCAGTAGCCGCGCTCTGCGTAACGGAGGCCTCGGGGACGGCCTCACCCTCTTCCACCAGTACGGCGATCGGCGTGTTGACCGGAATGCCCTCGGCGCCTTCCTGAATCAGGATGCGGCCAAGAATGCCCTCGTCCACGGCTTCCACTTCCATGGTTGCCTTGTCAGTCTCGATTTCAGCGATCACGTCCCCAGCGGAGACGGTATCGCCCTCGGCTTTGAGCCAGCGGGCCAGTTTGCCCTCGGTCATGGTCGGCGACAGCGCCGGCATCAGGATATCGGTAGCCATTGTTGTCAGTCCCGCAGCTGCTTGCGAACGGCATCCACAACCCATTCAGGTTTCGGAAGCGCCAGTTTTTCGAGATTGGCCGCATACGGCATCGGCAGGTCCAGCCCGCAGACACGCGCTGGCGGAGCATCGAGCCAGTCAAAGGCCTGCTCGACGGCTACGGTGCAGATTTCCGCCCCGATGCCCGCCACCGGCCAGCCTTCCTCGACGGAGACGATCCGGTTCGTCTTCTTCACGCTCCGCACGATCGTTTCGGTGTCCAGCGGACGGATCGAGCGCAGGTTGATGACTTCTGCCGAAATGCCTTCATCCGCCAGAATTGCCGCGGCCTCCAGAGCCACGCCGACCATGATGGAGAACGCCACCAGCGTCACATCTGTCCCTTCGCGCTCGATCTTCGCGCGACCGATCGGCAGGATGAAGTCCTCATCGATCGGGCACGGGAACTTCTGCCCGTACAGGATCTCGTTTTCCAGCACGATGACCGGGTTCGGATCACGGATGGCCGCCCGCAGCAGCCCCTTCGCATCCGCCGCCGACCATGGAGCAACGACCTTTAAGCCCGGAATATGCGCATACCAGCTCGCGAAGCACTGTGAATGCTGCGCGCCCACACGGGCTGCGGCACCGTTCGGACCACGGAACACGATGGGGCAGCCCATCTGACCGCCGGACATATACAGCGTCTTGGCAGCAGAATTAATAATGTGATCAACAGCTTGCAGCGAGAAGTTCATGGTCATGAACTCGACAATCGGCTTCAGACCTGTCAGCGCGGCACCAACGGCCATGCCCGTAAAGCCATGCTCGGTGATCGGCGTGTCGATGACGCGCTTTTCGCCAAACTCTTCCAGCAGACCCTGGCTGATCTTGTAGGCGCCCTGATACTGCGCCACTTCCTCGCCGATCAGGAACACATCTTCATCACGACGAAGCTCGGCCGCCATGGCATCACGCAGCGCCTGACGCACGGTGATTTCACTGGTTTCGCCCCAGTCGCGATCGTCCTCGGCCTGTGCCACTTCGGGAGCTTCGGTGATGGCCGGGTCGGACGGTGTCTCAATGGCGACAGGCGCACCGACTGCCGGATCGGAAGACCGCACGACATCATCGGCTGCAGACGCATCCTCACCTTCCGCCAGAAGTACGGCAATCGGCGTGTTGACCGCAATGTTCTGCGTGCCCTCTTCCACCAGCGTTTTACCGATCACGCCTTCATCCACGGCTTCCACTTCCATGGTCGCCTTGTCGGTCTCGATCTCGGCAATCACGTCACCGGCCGCAACGGCCTCACCAGCCTTCTTGACCCACCGGGCCAGCGTACCTTCGGTCATGGTCGGCGAGAGAGCCGGCATCAGAATCAGAGATGCCATGGATCAGGCCTCCACCAGAATATCAGTCCAGAGTTCGGAAACATCCGGCTCCGGGCTCGTCTGCGCAAATTCGGTCGCATCCGCCACAACAGCCTTCACATCCGTCTCGATGTCCTTGAAGACGCTCTCTTCGATCCCGCTTCTCAGCATTTCCGCCTTCAGCGTCTCGATCGGATCACGCGTACGGCGCATTTCCTCGACTTCCGCGCGCTGGCGGTACTTTGCCGGATCGGACATCGAATGTCCGCGATACCGGTACGTCTCCATTTCCAGCAGGAACGGCCCCTTGCCAGAACGGCAGTATTCCATGGCTTCCTGCGCGGCTTCATGCACGGCAAAAATATCCATGCCGTCCACCTTGCGGCTGGCAATCCCCCAGGGCTCGCCATTGCGCGAGAGATCCTTGGATGCCGAGGCCCGTTCGATGGACGTGCCCATGCCGTAACGGTTGTTCTCGATCACATAGATGCAGGGCAGTTTGTGCAGGGCAGCGAGATTGAAGCTCTCATAGACCTGCCCCTGCGCCGAAGCACCTTCGCCGAAATACACGATCGAGACCTCGTCCGTGCCGCGATACTTGTTGGCAAAAGCCAAGCCGGTACCAAGTGCCACCTGCGCGCCGACGATGCCATGACCGCCATAGAACTCCTTTTCACGGGAGAACATGTGCATGGAACCGCCCTTGCCGCGTGAATAACCGCCAGACCGTCCCGTCAGTTCCGCCATGACACCGCGTGGAGTCATGCCCGCCACGAGCATCTGTCCATGGTCACGATAGGACGTGATGGACTTGTCGCCCTGCTTCATGTTGAGGCCGATGCCGACCACAACAGCTTCCTGCCCGATATACAGATGGCAGAAGCCGCCGATCAGACCCATGCCGTAAAGCTGGCCAGCCTTTTCCTCAAAACGCCGGACAAGAAGCATGTCCCTGTAAGCGCGCTTCATGGTCTCCGGCGAAAGGGCCGGACCGTTGCTCCGGCCTGAAGCGGACGGTGTCTCGTCCATGACGGTCTCCTGATGGAAATGCACAAAAAATCCTGCATGCTCTTAGCGGCAGAAACCGCCAAAAGCCAGACCACGCCCCCGCCATTATGGAAACGCCAGCCTGCAGGATGTGCCGTGAAAAAACGGCTCAGCCCGCTCCAGGGAGCGGGCCAGCCTCAAACGAAACCCAGCAGACGGCGTGCAGCCACACCCGGATCCGGCTCGCGCAGCAGACTCTCGCCTACCAGCACCGCACTGGCTCCCACCGCGCCGACCTTCATCATGTCATCCTGGGTCCGGATGCCGCTTTCAGACACGACCAGACGATCGGGCGGCACCAGCGGCGCCAGATCGATCGTTGTCTGGATGTCGGTCTTCAGCGTGCGCAGGTTGCGGTTGTTGATCCCGATCAGGAACGTATCCAGAGCCAGCGCCCGGTTCAGTTCGGCCTCGTCATGGACTTCGAGCAGGACATCCATATCCAGGCCGCGGGCAATCGCGATCAGTTCGGAAGCCTGCGTTTCCGTCAGGACCGCCATGATCAGCAGGATGCAGTCCGCCCCGATCAGCCGGCTCTCATGAACCTGCCAGGGGTCGAGAATGAAGTCCTTGCGCAGGATCGGCAGGCTGCACGCTTCCCGTACGGCCCGGATATCATCCGTGCTGCCATGAAAACAGGAGCCTTCCGTCAGGACCGACAGGCAGGTCGCGCCTGCGGCCTGATATTCCTGCGCGATTTCAACCGGATTGTAATCCGGGCGGAGGATACCGGCAGACGGAGATGCTTTCTTGATCTCGGCAATCAGTCCGACCTGCCGGTCTGCCGTAAGATGTTGCAGGGCCTGTCCGAAACCCCGTGTCGGTGTCGTGACTTCCCGTGCCCGCGCCGTAATCTCCTTGAGGGACATGATCTGCGAGCGCTGCTCGATGTCCACCCGGGTTCTGGCGCAGATCCGCGCCAGAACATCACTCCGGTCAGCAGCGGTTTCCGCTTCGGGATCCTTGATGGGAGGGGTGGTCGTTTCCGGCACTTCCGGATCCGGGAACTGTTCCGTTCCCTCAGGCGAATATGTCATCGCCGGTCGATGGTACATGAATGTCATGATCGTCCTGCGTCTGTGGAAGCAATGGAAGGAGCTGACATGCGCGCACGTTCGAGCGCGGCACGGGCAAGACCCCGGTCAATGGAATCCGCCGCCAGTCCTACATTGCGACGGAAAGCCGGCGCGTCAATCACGCCAGCCTTCACGATATCGCCGCGCCCTGCCACATGCAGGGCCGCAGCGGCGTTGAGAAGAACCGTGTCGCGGTAGGCGCCCCGGGCGCCATCGAGCAGGGAAACCAGTGCGGCCGCATTGGCCCGCGCATCCCCGCCCCGGAGGGCTGAAATCGGTGCGGCAGTCAGGCCGGCCATGTCCGGTTCGATCCCGAATGAAAAAAGAGTGTCTTTTTCCCAGGCCGAAACCTGCGACGGACCCGCCAGCGTCAGTTCGTCGCTGCCGCCTTCTTCGGTTGAGCCGTGCACGACCCACACTGAAAGGCTGCCCAGTGCCCCAAGCGCCCGCGCTACGGGCTCACACCAGCGTTCGTCAAACACGCCAATCAACTGATGGCGCACCTGCGCGGGGTTGCACAGAGGTCCAAGCAGATTGAACAGCGTCCGGAAACCCAGAGCTTTGCGGACCGGAGCAGCATGGCGCATGGCTGGGTGATGCTGGGGGGCTGCCAGAAAGACCAGCCCGTCTTCCCGCAACCGCCGTCCCTGAAGCTCCAGATTATCGGTGGGCGGAATACCCAGAACTTCCAGAACATCGGTCGCCCCCGTCGCGGAGGACAGGGCGCGGTTACCATGTTTGGCTACAGGCACGCCGAGCCCCGCCAGCACGAAAGCCACAGCGGTCGAGACGTTCAGCGTCTTCAGGCCATCTCCACCCGTTCCGCACACATCAATCGCACCGACTGGTACATCCGGCAGAACCGTCATGTGATGGCGAACGGCCTGAACGGCCCCGGTCAGTTCGGCGAAGGTCTCCCCACGCAGCTTCAGCGCGGTCAGGAAAGCGGAAAGCCTTACGGGATCAACCTCTCCTGCCATGATGGCATGGAAAGCGCTTTCCGCTTCATGACTGTCGAGTATGTGCCCCGAGGCTACCTTGTGCAGGAGCGCCGTGAAATCCGCACGCACCGTCAGGCGGCCTGCGACGTGAGGAGCGGGATCCCCGCAATCTTCAGAAAGTTGGCCAGAAGATCCCGTCCCGCCACGGAAGCAATGCTCTCCGGATGGAACTGCACGCCATGCACGGGATAATCGCGATGATGCACGCCCATGATGACGCCGTCTTCCGTGCGCGCATTGACCACGAGCGTCTCGGGAATGCTGTCGGGCGCAAGAGTCAGGCTGTGATAGCGCACCACGTCCACCGGATCGGGCAGTCCCGCAAACACGCCCGTCCCGTCATGATGGACCGCACTGATCTTGCCGTGCATCGGCACGGGCGCGCGTACGACTTCGGCGCCAAAGACCTGCCCGATCGCCTGATGGCCGAGGCATACGCCAAAAACCGGCACCTTCCCCGCAGCCGCCTGGATCAGGTCACAGCAGATCCCGGCTTCGGCAGGCGCACCAGGGCCAGGCGAGATCACGATCGCCGACGGATTAAGCGCCAGAGCCTCGTCGACACCCAGCGCGTCATTGCGCCGCACATCACACTCAACCCCAAGTGCGCCCAGATGGTGGACGATGTTGAAGGTGAAGCTGTCGTAATTGTCGATGAGAAGGATCATGGCAACAGAATGACCTTCGCGTTCCTTTTCGTCAAATACATCACGTTCGCAGGGCTCCGTCAGGCTTTCGCGGCCGTTTCAACCGCGATTTCCGCCGCCCGGAACAAGGCGCGGGCCTTCGCCTGCGTCTCACGGAACTCGGCATTCGGATCACTGTCCGCCACGACGCCACATCCGGCCTGCACATACATGTTCCCATCCTTGAGAACGGCCATGCGTAACCCGATGCAGGTGTCCATTTCCCCATCCGCACCGAAATATCCGACACAGCCCGAATATGGTCCGCGGCGCGTCGGTTCCAGTTCGTCAATGATTTCCATGGCGCGGATCTTGGGGGCGCCCGTCAGGGTCCCGGCCGGGAAAGCTGCGACAAGCGCATCCATCGCCGTTTTGCCGTCCTTGATGCGTCCGGTTACGGTCGAGGAAATATGCATCACATGGCTGTAACGCTCGACGACGAACTTCTCCGGCACCTCGACAGTTCCGAGCTGTGAGACGCGGCCTACATCGTTGCGTCCCAGATCGATCAGCATCAGATGCTCGGCCAGTTCCTTGCGGTCGGCCAGAAGTTCCTTTTCCAGCGCCAGATCCTCTTTGCGGTCGGCCCCACGCGGACGTGTGCCCGCCAGCGGACGTACCGTGACCTCGCCATTCCGCAGACGCACGAGAATTTCCGGAGAAGACCCGACCAGCGCGTAATCCTCAAGCTCCATCACGAACAGGAACGGCGCCGGATTGACGCGGCGCAGGCTGCGATAGAGCGAGAGCGGTGACAGCGGGAATGGCGTCGTAAACCGCTGGCTCGGCACGATCTGGAACGCATCGCCTGCGGCAATATAATCCTGCGCCTTGCGAACATGATCTTCGAACTGCTGCTGCGTCATGTTCGAGACCGGCGACGCCAGTTCCGTCCCGGCAGGCAGCGTCTCGCGGGTCTCTCCCAAAGGAGCCGCCAGAGCCGCCCGTGCCTGATCCAGAAGCGCGTGCGCCTCCGCATCCGTCGTCTTGCCGCGTACCGGCACGGCCAGTGTCAGCTCGTCCCGCACGGAATCGAACACTGCAAACAGGCGAGGCCGGATCATGATCCCTTCCGGCAGCCCCAGATCGTTCACCGGGGCGTTCGGCAGGCGCTCCATCTGGCGCACCATGTCATAACCCAGAACGCCGAACACGCCGCCGATCATGGGAGGTATCCCGGTGGGAAGCTCCATCTGGCTCTCGTCCACGATGGTCTTCAGTGTCTCGAGAGGCACGCCACCGAGGGGCTTTCCATCCAGTGTCACCTTCCCGTCCCGGCACTTCCAGACCAGATCCGGCAGGAGGGCGATTACGGAATAACGCCCGCGTGCCGCTCCCCCTTCCACGCTCTCAAGCAGCAGCCGGTACGGATCGGCCGACAGCTTCGAAAGCCGGAGAAAAGCCGAGACAGGTGTCAGGAGATCGGCAGCCTCGATGCTGTAGACGATACCCATCACTGAGCTCCGCTGGCTGCTGCCGGAGCACTCGCCGGCGTGGCCGCACTCACGACCTGGTTGTAGAGCGCCATGTTGATATGCGAGGGCGGAACCGCCTTCTCCATGGCAGCATTCATCGCAACCGGAATGTCGGAGCGCATGGACTGGAGATATTCGTCCGAAAGCTGGCTGCCCAGGCTCTTCATATCGTCTGCCGAAGCGGGTTTGTCCGCCGTTACGTTGACCAGCCAGAACGCATCCGGCGTCTCGAACATGCCGGTCGTGCCCGGCTTGAGACCGAACACCCCCCGAAGGACGTTCTGGGGCAAGCTCTGATCCGGATGAACCCGCGACACGGCGACGTCCTGACGCAGGGCAGAGGCTTCCGCCTGTCCCTCAAGGGCCTTGCGCAGTGTTGCGGCCTTGGCGGCATTGAACAGTGCGGTGGCGCGCAGATCGGCGGCATGGCGTTTCTGATCCGCTGTCCAGGCCTGTACGACCTGATCGCGTACGCTGTCGAACGGCTTGAGCGTGCCCGGGTGAACCTCATCGACGAGCAGCGAGAACGCCGTACCGTTCGGTCCATTGACGACCGTGGGCTGCGCGCCCTTGGACTGGGTGAAGATCTGGTGGATGATCGCCTGACGCAGCGCCGCATCGCCCGGGATCGGCGCGGGCAGGCCATCCTGCGTCATGCCATTGGAGTCCAGCGTGCCGGCAGCCGGAACGGCACCCAGATCACTGGGGATCTGCTCCAGCGTCGAAGACCCCGCGACCGCATCCTGAAACTGCTTCAGGCGCGCCTGAAGGGCCTCTCCCGCTTCCTGTTTCTGGATCTGCGCTTTCAGATCGTTTTTCGCCTGCTCGAACGTCGTCTTATGGGGGGCTGCAATCGCCGTGATGTTGAACACGACCCAGCCCATCCCTGTCTTTTCCGGACCGGAAATACGGTCCGCCGGAGCCGCGAAGGCTGCCCTGGCGAGTTCCGGGTTCGGGATGTCGCTCTGGCGGACGGATGGCAGCGCAACAGCCGCCGTATCAGGGAACTTCTTCTGGATGTCGTCCCAGGATGCTCCGCCCTTCCAGGCCGTCGCGGCGGCCTCGGCCTTCGCCTGATCCGTGAATGTCAGAACCTGAAGCGTGCGTGTTTCAGGCACATCGTAGGTCCGTGCCTGAAAATCATAGAAACGGTGAAGGACGTCGTCCGGAACCTCGATCGTCTTTGCAACGCTCTCCGGCGTCATGACGACCATTTTTGCATGACGGTATTCCGTCGTACGGAACATCTGCGGGTGGTTGTCATAGAAGCGGTGAAGCTGATCGTCCGTAGGCGCTGCTGCCACGACACCGCTCGCAAACGGGATCTGAACGAGATCGAACACGCGCTGACTGGCATCGAAAGAGAGCATCCGCTCCGTCAGCGAAGACGGCGCGACAACGGACTGGCCCATACCCTGCAGAAGCCCGCGTGAGGCAATGTCCTCGCGGATGGCCTGAAGCAGCTTGCCTTCGGAAAGCCCGATCCGTGTCAGGCGGTCATTGAAGACGCCCCGATCAAACTGTCCGGCAGCATTATGAAAAGCCGGAATGGAAAAGACTTCCTGCCGGACCAGTTCGTCAGGCACCACCATGCCGGCGCGGCTCGCCGCAAGCTGGGTCTCGTTCTGGATCACAAGATTTTGAAGGGTCTGCCGTGCGATCTGCTCGACTTCACCCTTTGGCAGTTTGGATGGATCGGCGAGCCCGATCCGCTTTGCAACGGCAGGGAGCTGCGCCGAAAGCGCGCGGCTGAAATCGTCCGGCGTGATGCTGCGGTCACCAACGCGCACGACTTCGTTGGAGCTTGCCGTGCCCATGTTGGAGTACACATCCCCCACGCCCCAGCCAATAAAGGCCAGAAAGATCAGCAGCGCGGCGGCACGGCCGGCCCAGGAGTCAACAAAGAGGTGGCGGAGCGTGGTAATCATAGGGTCAGGGCAGATCCGGATGACGGGATGGTGCGGACACGGAAGGCCCGCTAGAACTTGCGGCACCATAATGTCGTGAGAACGGCTTGACCAGAAGCAGACCGGAACGAGATCTGTCGTTTGGTGTTCTGTTGGTTCGGAGGCTGCGATAACGCTGCCATTTCGCAGGTCCCCTTCAGGACGATGCAAGGAGGAAAAGTGCCCCCATTACCCAGGCTTGTCGTAGGAAACTGGAAGATGCACGGACTGCGCGAGCAGTCCACCCGTCTGGCCCGTGCCATCTCTGAAGGTGCGCAGTCCCTTCCCGATGATGTCCGGCTCGTCCTGTGCCCGCCCTTCACGCAGCTCGCCAGCGTGCATGGGATCATCAGCGCAGCCGGACCTGAAACACCTGTGTATCTTGGGGCGCAGGACTGTCATACGACGTCCTCCGGCGCCCACACCGGAGACATCTCGGCCGAAATGCTGGCCGATCTCGGGGTCCGCTACGTCATTCTTGGCCATTCCGAGCGCCGGCAGGCCCATGGTGAGACCGATGCCCTGATCCGGCGCAAGGTCGAGGCTGCCGAGGCGGCGGGCCTTATTCCCGTCGTCTGTATCGGCGAGACGATGGAGGAGCGTCTGGAAGGCCGGACGACCACCGTACTGGCCACGCAGGTCGAAGGTTCCCTGACGGATGGCTTCAATGGCGTTCTGGCCTATGAGCCCGTCTGGGCCATCGGCAGCGGCACCGTTCCGCCGATCGACGAGCTTGAGAGGACCCTCTCCCTGCTGCACGGACTGTTGCAGTCCCGTCTCAAGATGGATGACATTCACGTCCCGATCCTGTATGGCGGCTCCGTAACACCGGCTCAGGCGCCGACCATTCTTTCCATCGGGTCGCTTGGAGGGGTGCTGGTGGGCAGTGCCAGCCTGGAGGCGAAAAGCTTCCTGCGCATTGCCGAAGCAGCATCGCTCCGCCTGTCGTCCCAACCATTGTCCGGACCCTATCGTTCATGACCACTTTTCTGCTTGCTCTCAACCTGCTGGTCACACTGGCGCTGATCGGGGTGATCCTCATCCAGCGCAGCGAAGGCGGCGGCCTCGGCATCGGCAGTGGCCAGGGCATGGGCTCCTTCATGAGTGGCCGCGGAACCGCAACGCTGCTGACGCGCGCCACCTCCGTCCTCGCCGGCATCTTCATGCTGCTGTGCCTGGTGCTGGCCGTCATGAACCGTGGCGCTTCCTCCGGCGTCGGTTCGCATGACATTCTGGCCGAGCCGCCTGCCGCTACCCAGACGACCACAACCCCGGCCGCGCCTGCCGCTCCGGCGTCCACGCCCGCTCACTGATCGGCCCCGAAGATCCCCGCTCAAACTTTTTAACGGGGATCTTTCTTACAGACGCGTCTCTTCGCTTCCCCTGCCCTAGGTCGGCAGTGTATGAAGACCGCCCATGACGCGTTTCGTATTCATCACCGGCGGTGTGGTATCTTCTCTCGGCAAGGGCATCGCTTCAGCGGCCCTTGCTGCTCTCCTCCAGGCGCGCGGATACAAGGTCCGCATGCGCAAACTGGACCCCTATCTCAACGTGGATCCGGGCACCATGAGCCCGTACCAGCATGGTGAGGTGTTCATTACCGATGACGGGGCGGAAACCGACCTCGATCTCGGTCACTATGAACGCTTCACGGGCGTACACGCGTCACGTGCTGACAACACCACGACGGGCCGGATCTATTCGGATGTGATCGCCCGCGAACGCCGCGGCGATTATCTGGGCGGGACCGTGCAGGTCATCCCGCACATCACTGACGCCATCAAGGACGTCGTGGTCACGGGTACCGAAGACTATGATTTCGTGCTCGTGGAAATCGGCGGGACGGTCGGTGATATCGAGAGCCTTCCGTTCCTCGAAGCCATCCGTCAGCTTCGCAATGATCTCGGGCATGCCCAGACCATGTGCGTGCACCTGACCCTCCTGCCCTACATCCCGGCAGCCGGCGAGCTCAAGACCAAGCCGACGCAGCATTCCGTCAAGGAACTCCAGAACGTCGGCATCCAGCCGCAGATGCTGCTGTGTCGTTCGGATCGTCCCATCCCGGACAACGAGCGTCAGAAGATCGCCAATTTCTGTAATGTCCGTTCGGAAGCCGTTATTGCAGCGCTCGACGTGGACACGATCTATGCCTGCCCCATTTCCTATCACAACGAGGGAATGGATCAGGAAGTCCTGCGCTATTTCGGCCTGCCTTATGACAGCAAGCCGGATCTCTCGCGTTGGGAGAAAATCGTCCATGCGATTCGCGAACCCGAAGGCGAAGTCCGCGTGGCTATCGTCGGCAAGTACACGGCCCTGCTCGACAGCTACAAGTCACTGGCCGAAGCTCTGCTGCATGGTGGCATCGCCAACCATGTGAAGGTGAAGCTCGACTGGATCGAATCGGAAGAGTTCGAAAAGCATGGCAACATCGCCGAACGTCTGAAGGATGCGGATGCCATCCTCGTTCCGGGCGGATTCGGCGAGCGCGGCGCGGAAGGCAAGATCCAGGCCGTCCGTTATGCCCGCGAGAACAATATCCCGTTCCTGGGTATCTGCTTCGGTATGCAGATGGCCGTGATCGAATGTGCGCGCTCGCTGGCCGGTCTTCCCAAAGCTTCCTCCACCGAGTTCGGCCCGACAGACGAACCGCTGGTCGGCCTGATGACCGAATGGGCCCGGGGCAGCGAACTGCTCCGTCGTCGCGAAGGCGGCGATCTGGGTGGCACGATGCGTCTGGGTGCCTATCCGGCCAAGCTGGTTCCGGGCTCCCGCGTGGCTGAAATCTACGGCCGTACGGAAATCCGCGAGCGCCATCGTCACCGCTGGGAGGTCAACGCGCACTATAAGGACCGTCTAGAAAAGACGGGCTTGCGCTTCTCTGGCCTCTCACCTGACGGTGTGCTGCCGGAAGTGGTGGAATATCCTGACCACGCCTGGTTCGTGGCGGTGCAGTACCATCCGGAACTGCTTTCCAAGCCTTTCGACCCGCATCCGCTGTTCGCAGGCTTCATCGCCGCGGCCGTCAAGGAGGCTCACCGCAAGTGAGCTTCCGGATCGGAGACCTTACGGTCGCTCAGGATCAGCCCTTCACGCTGATCGCTGGCCCCTGCCAGATCGAATCCCGCGAGCATGCGACGGAGATGGCCGATGCCATCTCCGCTCTCTGTCGTGAGCTAGGAATCGGGCTGATCTATAAAAGCAGCTTCGACAAGGCCAATCGCAGTTCGGTCAACGCCGCGCGTGGCGTGGGCATGGACGCCGGTCTGGAGATCCTTGCCGGTATCCGTGAGCGCTTCGGTGTCCCTGTCCTGACAGATGTGCACACTGCTGAGCAGTGCGCGCCTGCGGCTCAGGCCGTGGATGTGCTTCAGATCCCGGCCTTCCTGTGTCGTCAGACGGATCTGCTGCTGGCGGCCGGTGAGACAGGCCGCGCCATCAACATCAAGAAGGGCCAGTTCCTCGCACCGTGGGACATGGGCAATGTTGCGGCCAAGATCGCCTCCACCGGCAATGAGCGCATCATGCTCTGCGACCGTGGTACTAGCTTTGGCTACAATACTCTTGTGAGTGACATGCGCGGGCTGCCGATCATGGCGCAGACGGGTTATCCTGTCGTGTTCGACGCAACCCACTCGGTGCAGCAGCCGGGTGGTCTCGGTGCGTCAACGGGCGGGCAGCGCGAGTTCGTCGAGCCGCTTGCCCGCGCGGCCCTCTCCATCGGTGTGGCGGCTGTCTTCATCGAAACACATCAGGACCCGGACCACGCCCCAAGCGACGGTCCGACCATGGTGCCGCTCAGCGAAATGCGTGGTCTCCTGACGCGCCTGAAAGCGTTCGACGCCCTCGCGAAGTCCTTTCTGGCCTAAGTGCCGGAAGGCGCCAGAGCCGCCAGAAACAGGCTCAGCACCACGACAGCCGTAAGACCTGCCCGAAGCGGCAGATAGCCTGGGGGAAGCGCTCCTTTCCTCCAGGCCTCCCGTTCCACCAGGAATGTTCCCACAAAGCCGATGATTTCCAGTCCGAAACCTGCGCGGACATGCCCCAGCACGCCCACACAAAGGGCCAGCCATGCCCAGAGTGCAGGACAGACGCCCAGAATGAGACGCTGACGGTCCCGCTGCGACGTCCCTCCGACCGTGATGATGTCCGGCCGTTCCATGGCCAGCCCCCAGTGTACGGCGCCCAGAAATGACAGGATGCAGGCCCCGTACGACAGCAGAATGATTTTCAGATGCGGCAATGGGGTGAACAGTCCGGCCAGGAAGATCCAGCCCCCGAGCGTCATGAAGGGGATCAGTCCGGCAATGCCAAGCACGAAAACGGGAAAAGGAAGGCGCATGTCGTCGTTGACCTCACGGCGTGATTTTGAGACTTGAAATAGCTGTTTCATTCCGAACGGTCACGAGCCACCCCGGTTCACGTATTCCAGGAGAGCTTCCATTGAGCGCCATTGTTGATATCACCTCCCGCGAAATCCTGGACAGCCGCGGCAATCCTACCGTTGAGGTGGAGGTCGAGCTGTCCTCCGGTGCCCGCGGCCGCGCTGCTGTCCCGTCTGGTGCCTCTACAGGCGCCCATGAAGCCGTGGAGCTGCGCGATGGTGACAAGTCCCGCTACGGCGGCAAAGGCGTCCTGAAGGCGTGCAGCCACGTCGAAAACGATATCCTTGAAGTTCTCCAGGGTGCCGAATCGGAAGATCAGATCGCCATCGACAACGCGATGATCGATCTGGACGGAACGCCGAACAAATCCCGTCTGGGCGCGAATGCCATCCTCGGCGTTTCCCTCGCCGTCGCCAAGGCAACGGCCGAGGAACTGGAACTGCCGCTGTACCGCTATGTCGGTGGCGCCTATTCCCATCTCCTGCCAGTGCCGATGATGAATATCGTCAATGGCGGCGAGCATGCCGACAACCCGATCGATATCCAGGAATTCATGATCCAGCCGGTTGGCGCGCCGACAGTTGCAGACGCCATCCGTATGGGCTCGGAAATCTTCGCACGCCTGAAGAAAGGTCTGTCTGAAGCCGGTTACAACACCAATGTCGGCGATGAAGGCGGCTTCGCACCGAATCTAAAGTCTGCTGATGAAGCTCTTGGATTTATTGCAAAATCCGTTGAGGCCGCCGGCTACAAACTCGGTGAGGATGTGACCTTCGCACTCGACTGTGCCGCCACCGAATTCTATGCGGATGGCCGCTACAACCTCAAGGGCGAAGGCAAGGAGTTCGATGCCTCGGGCATGATTTCCTACCTTGAAGATCTGGCCAATCGCTACCCGATCGTCTCGATCGAGGACGGTCTGGCGGAAGATGACTGGGAAGGCTGGACAGAGCTCACGACCCGTCTGGGCAAGAAGCTCCAGCTCGTCGGTGACGACCTCTTCGTAACCAACCCCGAGCGCCTGCGTCGCGGCATCAAGGCCGGTACGGGCAACGCCCTGCTCGTGAAGGTCAATCAGATCGGCACGCTGACGGAGACGCTTGAAGCCGTCGAAACCGCTCACAAGGCCGGTTATGCCTGCGTCATGAGCCACCGTTCGGGCGAGACGGAAGATTCCGTTATTGCCGATCTCGCCGTCGCCACCAACTGCGGTCAGATCAAGACGGGTTCCCTCTCCCGTTCCGATCGGACAGCCAAGTACAATCAGCTGATCCGCATCGAGCAGCAGCTTGGCAGTGCAGCCCGATATGCTGGTCGCAGCATCCTCAGGAACTCCTGAAAACGGAGCGACTGCCTCATTCCTTTGTTGGATGAGGCAGTCATTTCTTTCCACCACGAAAAGATATCCATATCGTTCATTGTCTGGTCACAGATGACTGATATAGGATTGGAAAGTCTCTCAGAACGGAGTTTGCACGACGTGACACTGGTCCGACTTATCAAGCGTGGTGTCCGCGCCGTAGCTCCTCCGGCGTTTTTCCTGTCCCTGACTGTCTATTTTGGCTGGAATGCCCTTCATGGCGCTCATGGCATTCACGCCTATCAGGAACAGACCCAGCTTCAGAAAGACGCCATTCAGGCAAAGCAGGACGCCGAAGACGAACAGAACGTCTGGCGTCGTCGCGTAGTCGCTCTCAAGGAAAAGGCGCTGGACGCTGACATGCTTGACGAGCGTGCCCGCGCCACGATGAACCTGACTCGCAGCGGTGATCTGGTCGTTCCTTACGGCCCCCATGACAAGCTGTTCTGATCTGCGGTCCGGGCAGCTGGTTCTGTAGACACAAAAAAAGCGGCCCGAAGGCCGCTTTTTTCATGAAGACTGTCGAAACGGTCTTACTTGATCTTGGCTTCGCGGAACACGACGTGCTTGCGTGCGACCGGGTCGTACTTGCGCACTTCCATCTTCCCCGTAGCGGAACGGGCATTCTTCTTCGTCACGTAGAAGTAGCCGGTTTCGGCTGACGAAACGAGCCGGATCTGAATAACGTTGCTCTTTCCCATGATACCCTCGGGCTTTCGCCATACTGATGCCGCTCGAAGGTGTCGATGCAGCATGTTGATCTCTAGATTGGGCGCACCATGCTGATTTGTGCCCCAAAGGTCAAGGGCTTCGCGTACGATTTCGCAGTTTTCCTCTGGTTTCAATAGCTTCGTCCTGAAGAAATCTCATCAGAGGTCTGTGTGCTCCCCTCTCTTTTGCTTGTGAGGCAACAGACAGGAACCTATAAGGAACAAATGCGGGGTGCATCTTCATTCTGCACCTCATTTTCGACCTGCCTCCGCCGAGGCGCATGGGAGCGCCTGTATGCTGACCCGCAAGCAGCACCAGCTTTTGCTATATATTGACGACCACCTTCGCCGGACGGGATATTCTCCTTCTTTCGATGAAATGAAGGATGCTCTCGAACTGCGTTCGAAGTCGGGCATCCATCGTCTGATTTCCGCTCTGGAAGAGCGTGGTTTCCTGCGCCGTCACCATCACCGTGCCCGCGCGCTCGAAGTGCTGCGTCTGCCTCATATGGGAACCGAGGCCCCTGCTGCCCCCGCAGGAACGGCTTTTGTCCCTGCTGTCATCAGCCAGGGGCAAACCGAGCTTGAAGGGGCCTTCTCCGAAGCGGGTATCGCCAATGACCGTCAGACCGTCAGCATTCCCCTTTACGGTCGCATCGCAGCCGGCCTGCCGATCGAGGCCATGCAGGATGACAGCGACCGGATTGAGGTTCCCATTTCCCTTCTGGGCACCGGGGAACATTACGCGCTAACTGTTGCTGGCGATTCAATGATTGAGGCAGGGATTCTGGATGGTGATATCGCCATCATCCGCCGACGCGAGACGGCCGAAAACGGGCAGATCATCGTCGCCCTGATCGACGAACAGGAAGTGACGCTCAAGAAACTGCGCCGTCGTGGCTCGATGATTGCGCTTGAAGCCGCCAACCGGGAATACGAAACCCGCATTTTCCCGGCGGAACGCGTTCATATCCAGGGACGACTGGTCGCGCTTTTCCGCCAGTACTGAAAAACCGACACTGGCGGAGCAATTCTGGCGGCCTTGAGGGCCGCCAGCAGGAAGATCGTCCGGCAGCCGGATTATCTCGGAGCCGCTGGAGTCCCCCGAACAACCTTTACGCTCCCGTCCGGAGCAATCAGCGTACTCGTACCATCGCCATTCGGAATGACGATGGTCTTGCTCGGACTTTTGTTCAGGAAACGGTCGGCGCTATCGGGAACGGAGGATGGAAGGGTCGGTATGATATGGCTGCGGTCCCGACTTACGCCCTGATGCGTATCGGCACTTTCTCCGACTGACATGCTCTGTCCCTGCATGAGCTGCTGGCCGGATGCCCCCAGAGCCCCTTTGCTGCCAATGCCACCCATGAAGTTCTCATCCAGCGCGGCTCCGCCGAAATAGGTTGCGGGATCACCCAGAGCATGACTGAAGGTGCTGTTGGGATTCTCGACGTCCTTGAGGGTCGGAAGCGGCTGGGGAGCGCCGGGCCAGATATTGCCGGTTTCAGGGAAAATCGGAGTTTCGGCGAACTTCTCACCACGCGCGCGGTGTATGTTCTCACTGTCACCGTGGGGACCATTGGGGTTATCGAGTGCATTCCACACCATCGTGTCCCGGATATACTTGCCCATGCCTGAACAGCCGCTCAGAGCGAGAGGTAGTGCCAGCAGAGCGGCCTTCCGCATTTCTTACTCCCACAAGGTCAATAGATGACCTTTAGCGGTCCCTGTAACGGAGCGCCAGATGAAGACAGTCAAAGACATCCACAATTCTACCAGAGAACGACATCAGAAACTGATCTTGGACGATTTACGGGATTGCCCCGCCATGATGCGGGTCAGCCCCGCAGTCAGATAACCCCACCCGCTGATGACTGTCGGAATCACCGAAAGCCAGAGCAGGATCCCGCCGATCAGCGTTGCAGGAAGAAAGGAAAGGCCCAGCATTCTGGCGGCCCCGTCGCCGCCGATCAGAAACCCGAGGGCTACCATCTGGATTCCGGTCTTCCATTTCGCAAGCCGCGTTGACGGCAGCGTCTCCCGCTGGGACGCCATGTATTCCCGCAGACCGCTGACCAGGATTTCCCGGACCATGATGATGATCCCCGCATAAAGCGAGAACACTGGAAGCTGCGTCAGACCTGCCAGCGCCAGCAGAAGCGCGCCTACCAGCAGCTTATCGGCGATGGGGTCCATCATCCGCCCCAGCTCCGAGAGCTGATGCCATCGGCGTGCCAGTGCCCCGTCCAGATAGTCCGTGATGCACGCAGCCGTGTAGACCACGCAGGCAATCACGTTCGCGGTCGGCGAATGCAGGGAGAGCAGCACGACCAGTACGGGAATGGACGCGATACGCAGCAGTGTCAGGATGTTTGGCAGATCTGTCAGCATCGCAGCCAGTCTAGAACAGTTTCCGTCTCTCCGGTATGCGCCAATGTGTCCGCAAAAGATGTATTTTTCGTGTATATTCCATAACACGCTTTAAGGACTGCGATCAGCAGAAGCTGCCTTCTGCACCCATTCCGGATGAAAATGTCCGTATATGGCGGTTGCAGTCCCTGAACTGATACCTGGTGCGTTCTCCAGTTCCTCAAGGCTCGCCTGTCTGACGGATTTTGCCGAGCCGAAGTGATTGAGCAGGGCCTTTTTCCGCGCGGCTCCGATTCCCGGCACATTATCCAGTTCGGAACTCCGCAGTCCCTTGGATCGCCCTGCCCTGTGTGTCGTGATTGCGAATCTGTGGGCTTCGTCACGCAGTCGCTGCAGGTAATAAAGAACAGGATCACGCGGCGGCAGCTGGAACGGCGGCTTCGTCTCCGTGAAGAACCACTCCCGTCCCGCATCCCGATCCGGTCCCTTGGCGATGGCGACGATCGGGATGCCGGACACGCCCATATCCGCAAGAACCTTCCGCACGGCGTTGAACTGCCCGAGTCCGCCGTCGATCAGCAATAGATCCGGCCAGTCTTCCGGGCGTTCTCCATTTTCCGGACGGCGTCCGAAACGGCGTTCCATGACCTCGCGCATCATGCCGAAATCATCTCCGGGCGTGACCGGACCCTTGATCCCGTATTTGCGATAGGCACGCTTGTTGAAGCCTTCCGGTCCGCCCACAACCATCACGCCATAGGGGGCCTGCCCCATGATGTGGGAGTTGTCATAGGTCTCGATACGTTGGGGCGTTTCCGGCAGGCCAAAGACTTCAGCCACACCTTCGAGCAGTTTGCGCTGTCCGGTATTTTCCGCCAGCTTCCGCTCCAGCGCTTCACGGGCATTCAGCGCTGCATGATCGACCACGCTTTTCTTCTCGCCCCGCTGCGGCCTGAGGATCTCGACTTTCTGGCCCCGCCGGATGCTGAGCGCTTCCTCCACAAGCTTCAGTTCCGGAAGCTCGCAGTTTACCAGGATTGTCGGCGGTGGAGGCTTGTTGTCGTAGAACTGGATCATGAAGGCCGACAGCACATCCGCGGCCGTCTCTTCTTCCGCATGCGCAGGATAAAAAGCCCGGTTGCCATTATTCCGGCTGCCACGAATGAAGAAGACCTGGATGCAGCTCTGACCGGCCTCCTGCCAGATGGTCATGATATCCGCATCATTGATCGACGTCGGATTGATCGTGCTCGAGCCCTGAATGCTTGCAAATCCCCGGATCCTGTCCCGGATCGACGCGGCCCGCTCGTAGTTCATCTCCTGTGACGCCTGCTCCATCTCGGCTGCCAGACGCTGCTGCAATTCCGTGCTGTGCCCGGAGAGGAACTGTCGTGCCTCACTGACCAGTTCGGCATAATCAGGCTTGGAGATCCGATCCACACATGGGGCCGAACACCGTTTGATCTGATACAGCAGGCATGGTCGCGTCCTGCTGTTCAGAACCGCGTCAGAGCATGACCGCAGCAGAAAACTGCGCTGGACCAGATTCAGTGTCTGATTGACGGCCCAGGCATTTGCAAACGGTCCCCAGTATGTTGCTCCCTTGACCGGCTTGCCACGCTGCTTGGTGATCTGCGGGAAATCGTGGCTCTCCGTCAGCATCAGCCACGGATAACTCTTGTCGTCGCGCAGCAGGATGTTGAAGCGCGGTTTCATCCGCTTGATGTAGTTGGCTTCGAGAAGCAGCGCGTCAGCTTCCGTCCGTGTGATGACGATCTCCATAGACACCGTCATCGACACCATGCGCCGCAACCGCTCCGGCAACTGGTTGATGCGGGTATAGGACGACACGCGCTTTTTCAGGCTCAGCGCCTTGCCCACATACAGGACCTCTCCCTTGGCGCTCAGCATGCGATACACGCCAGGGCTGTAGGGAATGGTCTTCAGGGCTTCACGGATGGCCTCCACTCCCTGCTTTTCTCCCGCAGGAACAAGGGGTTCGCCATGAGTAGCGGAAAGGTCGGAACGGTGCGGAGGAAGATCGGTCATTCGGCTTCTTCAGTCATCCACTGAACCTGTGGAAAAGTCTGTGGGCTGCTAAGTGACAGAATCATGAAAGCCCCGGTTTGCCAGACCTGCCATCAGATTGCCCAATTTTTAATCATGTTTTGCAAGTTATTGAAAAGACTTGCTTCCTGCTTTGATGTCCTTCCTGTCAGATCCGATCTGAAAGACGGAAAGGTTCGTTAAGCAGCCTGCGAACACTTCGGAAGATCATGGTGGACGAACCGGCTCCTCTTTCATCCCTCATGATCATGTTCTGTTCTTTCCGGGACGGCAGGAGCACCCCCGGATTCCGGTTTTCAGGATTGAACTGCGGCCTCTTCCGCGGTCTCCAGAAGGCGCAGCATGTTACCACCCCAGATGGCAGCAATGTCCGCATCGCTGAACCCGGCCGCCTGAAGCGCCCGCGTCACGTTGGCGGTCTCGGTTGCATCCTTCCAGCCCGGAATCCCACCACCGCCATCGAAGTCGGAGGAGATGCCCACATGCTCCACCCCGATCCGGTCCGCGATATACGCGACATGCCGTACCAGATCCTCGACCGTTCCGCCTCCGCCCTTCTTCAGGAATGACCCCATGGCGGTCACCTGGATCAGGCCACCTGTCTCTTGCAGGCGATCAAGCTGCTCGTCATCCAGATTGCGCGGGTGGTCGCACAGGGCCCGCGCGCAGGAATGGCTGGCGAAAACCGGCGTGCTCGAAACCTCGCTGGCCTGCATCATGGTGGATTTCGCCGCATGCGACACATCAGTGAGAACGCCAGAACGGTTCATTTGCGCGATCGCCTCGCGCCCCAGATCTGACAGGCCGCCATGAAGCGTCTCGGCATCCGCAAGATCCCTGCGCGGGATAGCCGCATCCGCGAGCGCATTATGCCCGTTATGGGTCAGCGTCATGTATCGCACGCCATACCGGCGGGCGAGTTCCGCAATACGTTCCGGGCGTCCACCCAGAGCATGTCCGTTCTCAATCGCCGGGATGACGGCCAGATCATCCGCTTTGTAAGCGGCCCGTACATCTGCCGCAGTTCGGCAGACACGAACGCCCTGTCCACCATCGAGACCGGAAATCACATCCAGCATTCCCTGAACCCGCTCCCATCCGTCGGCATGTCCCGCATCGTCACGCGGGCCCTGCGGAATATACGCGGCAAGACATACGGCCCGCAGACCGCCCTTGCGCGTCTTGGGGACATTCACCTGCCGGGGCGTTTCTTCAGCCCAGGCATCCTCCCGGTCAGGCCAGGGAATATCGATATGGGAATCAAGCGTCAGGAGCGTATCGTGCAGATCAGTCATGGTTCGTTCTAGATCGGACGGGAAGGGCTCGCGCGCAAGAGGGTGCTTGTCAAAACGCCCGATCCGGTCGATCCAGTCCCCATGCGTCTCATCACCTGGAACATCAATTCCCTTCGACTCAGACTGCCTCTGCTGAAGCAGATCGTCGAACAGGAAAACCCGGATATCGTCTGTCTACAGGAAACGAAAGTCCCGGATCCCCTCTTCCCCGCCCAGGCCCTGGCCGAGATGGGGCTCTCTCATCAGGTCTATAAAGGCATGAAGGGCTATAACGGTGTGGCGATCCTGTCGCGGCATCCGCTGCAAGGCGTGGACGGCACGCCCGACTGGTGTACCCGCTCCGATTGTCGGCATGTCGCCGCCAGCATTGCGACCCCGGCCGGCCCGATCCTGCTGCACGATTTCTATGTGCCCGCGGGCGGGGACATCCCGGACCCCGAAGAGAATGAAAAATTTGCTCACAAGCTGGCCTTCGTGGATGAAGCAACCACTTGGTTCACCAGCACACCCCCTGCCCGCAGCATTCTGGTCGGCGATCTCAACATCGCGCCTCTGGAACATGACGTCTGGAGCCACAAACAGCTCCTGAAGATCGTCAGCCATACCCCACCCGAGATCGAACGTCTCAAGGCCTGGATGGCGACGGGATTTCAGGACGCCATGCGCACGATCACACCAGAGCCGGAAAAGCTCTACACATGGTGGTCATACCGCAACAGGGACTGGAAGAAGTCCAACCGTGGACGGCGGCTGGATCATGTCTGGATGACGCCCGACCTCATGCCGGGCCTGCGTAATGTCCGGGTTCTGCAGGACGTGCGAGACTGGACCAGCCCCTCCGATCACGTTCCGGTCATACTGGATTTCGATCCAGCCTGACCCGTCACCCGCCCTGTCAGCCTTCTCAGGCTGACAGGCTATCGGACCCGATGACCCCGCGTCCTTCCGGATCAAGACGATAACCGCCCCCTTCCGTGATCAGCAGCGACGTGCGTGCCGGATCGGGCTCGATCTTCTGCCGCAGCCGATAGATGTGCGTCTCAAGCGTATGGGTGGTGACGGCGGCGTTGTAGCCCCACACCTCGTTCAGGAGAACCTGACGTGCCACCGGACGCTGACCTGCGCGGTAAAGATATTTCAGGATCGCCGCTTCCTTCTCCGTCAGGCGGATCCGACGGTTGCGGGCGGTCTCGATCAGCAGTTTGGCCGACGGGCGGAACGCATATGGACCGATCTCGAACACGGCGTCTTCGCTGTTCTCGAAAATGCGGAGCTGGGCGCGCAGACGGGCCAGCAGCTCACCGATCCGGAACGGCTTGGCGACATAGTCATTGGCGCCGGCATCGAGCCCGCGCACGACATCATGCTCGTCATCGGAGCCCGTCAGGATGATGATCGGCATCCGGACGCCTTCACGGCGCAGCTCGGCGCAGAAATCACGTCCGTCACCGTCAGGAAGGGTAATGTCCAGCAGCATGGCGTCATATCGGGCGCCCGGTTTGGCAAGAAGCTCCCGTGCCATGGCGACGGAGGTCGCCTCGACAGCCTCCAGTTCGCCACCGTGCTGGAGCTGCTCGGCCAGCAGACGACGCAGCGTATCGTCATCGTCTACAACCAGGATGGGGCGGGGACCTGCCATAATAACCTGTCTCGTTCTATCACGACGGAAAAAAGTCACATCCGCAGAGATCGGCGTTCGTAACTTACACATCCAGACTTTCCGTTCCGGCGGGTAAGGAAAGAGCAGAATGCTTGCGGGGCAGACTATGGCAAGTACAGCGGGAAAAGGAAACAGGATTATGGCTAAAGCTATTTTGAAAACCGCTGGAGACCGCGCTTTTCTTCACTTCCAGGGCAAAACCGTTCCGGTTTTGACTGGTCGGCGCGGCCTCTCCCTTGACAAGACCGAGGGAGATCTCTGCACCCCGATCGGAGAGTTGCCACTCAGGCGCATCCTCTATCGCGCCGATCGTACATCCCGCCCGGTTTCCGGCGCTGGATTGCCGATCGAGCCCATCGCTCCGGATGACGGCTGGTGCGATGATCCGACCCATCCCGATTACAACCATGCCGTCACCCTTCCCCATCCCGCGTCCTGCGAAACCCTGTGGCGGGAAGACCATGTTTACGATCTCTGCATTGTGATGGGATGGAACGATACACCAGCCGAGTCGGGACGCGGCTCGGCGATTTTCCTCCACCTCCCTCCCGCCAGCGGCTACACGGAAGGCTGCATCGCCCTGGGAGAAAAAGACCTTCGTGCGTTCCTGCAGGCCGGCCTGTCCCACATCACCGTAGAAAAACCGGCCTAGACACTCTGCTGACTAAGTGGCCGGTGGAGGTACCATGGAAATCATGTGATCTCCCGGCTGCGGCACCGCCCTGTCATTGTCCTCCGCCGAGCGGATCAGAATGCCTCCGTCCCGCCGCACGACGAGAATGTCGAGCCTGTTTTCATCGGTCCCGAAAGACGGCGCGGTCTCTTCCGTGGCTTCCATCGCCACAAAGCGCCATCCCTGATCGAAGAGGGTATCGAACAGCGTATAATTCCAGGCGGGCTCGCCCAGAACCTTGCCACGCGCATCGCGTGACAGTCCGTGATAGAAATCCAGCCGCGCCACACCGGGGCTGATCTGATAGACGCGCTGCCGCCCCATGGTCGGGGCCAGGTGTCCACACACCATTCCGTTATAGATTCCGTCACCCGTCGTTGCGATCAGGTAGTCGGCAGGCCGCTCCTCCAGCGATTCCTGCCCGTGCTGCGACAGAAGCTCTGCCCGCAGGACGGGAATATCCTGCCGCGTCGCGGGCATGAGCGCACTGGAGCGGTTGTCCACCAGCAGCACCGGCACACCGGCCCTACGCAGACACGATGCAAAATTGATGGACCAGCCGCTCGCCCCCAGAATCGCGATTGCCGGATCATTGGAGAGCGTGAGCTTCAGCAGCCGGGCGATCGGCCCAAGTGAAAATCCATGCAGGATCATCGTAACCGCAATCACCGCGAACACGGCCGGCATGATGAGGTCGGCGGACTGATACCCCGCTTCCTTGAGGCTGATCCCCGCCTCACCGGCCACGGCCGCTGCCACGATACCGCGCGGTGCGATCCAGCCGACGAACAGCTTTTCCTTCCAGGGCATGCTCGTCCCCAGCGTGGACAGGAAAATACCCAGAGGCCGCACGACGAACAGAACCACGAGCGTCAGCGCAAGAATCGGGATCGAAAGCCGCTCCAGAACATTGCGCTGAAGATCCGCCGTCAGCATGATGAACAGCACCGAGACGACCAGAACCACCAGGGATTCCTTCATCCGCCGCAGTTCTGTCACTCCCGGGATCTGCAGGTTCGCAAGAGCCATGCCAAAGATCGTCACCGCCATCAGCCCGGCGCCGCCCATTTCCAGACTGCACAGTGAGAAGATCACCAGCGCCATCGAAATCAGCATCGGCGTCTTGAGGATTTCGGGCATCAGATCGCGCGTGAACAGATACCGGATCAGATAGGCCGGCAGGATCCCGGCGGACAGCGAGACGGCAATCGCCCCCAGCAGATCCGGCAGCGTATGGATGAAAAACACATCCGCATGAAGATCCACATGCAGTTGCATCAACTGCAGCACGACCGCTGCCAGAATGGCACCCAAAGGATCGTTGACGATGGCTTCCCATCGCAGGAAGGCTGCCACCCGGGGCTGCAGCTTCGCACTCCGCAGGAGCGGCAGAACCACTGTCGGGCCAGTCACGACCACGATCGCCCCGAACAGCATGGAGGTGCCCCATTCGAGATGCGCCACATAATGCGCGGCCAGCGATCCCAGAACCCAGTTGATCGGAAGCGCGAGCATCGTCAGACGCGCCACACCCTCTCCGGCCTCGCGAAGCTGGCGGAAATCGAGAGCCATGCCTCCCTCGAAGACCACGAGCGCCACAAGCAGCGAGACCAGCGGCCGGAACATCCATCCCATCGTCTCTGACGGATGGAGAATACCAAGTCCCGGCCCGAAGATCAGACCAAGTGAAAACAGGAGAACAATCGCGGGGAGCCGGAAACGCCAGGCGACCCACTGGGCCAGCATCCCGGCTCCGAAAGTCGAGGCAATGCCGATGAGAATGTCATATTGCATGGATGTTCGGGGCAGGCTCCGCGTTATGGATACGAAGCGGTATCATATCTCACATCACACCACGCACCTAAAATGTGGGAGAACACCCCATCATGACGATCTCGCCAGCCCGACCCGCCACAGACCTCCTGATCCGTCCCGCCCAGTCGCTTGACCGCGAAGGAATCTGGCGTCTCCTGTCTCCTGTCCTGAGAAAAGCCGAGACCTATGCCCTGCCCCGACACTGGGGCCGCCGGCAGGCTCTGTCCTACTGGATGGACGTCGAGCACCGCGTCTATGTCGCCCAGACCCGTGACCACGAAATCGTCGGAACATTCTTCCTTCAGGCCAACCAGAAAGGCGGAGGAAGCCATATCGCAAATGCCGGGTTTATCGCCAGACCCGGCTACGGCGCCGGGCGGTTCATGGCTGAACACGCCCTGTCGGAAGCCACGAATCTCGGCTTCCGCGCCATGCAGTTCAATTTCGTCATCAGCACCAACCTGCGCGCCATAGCCCTCTGGAAATCCCTGGGCTTCCGGGTGATCGGTACGCTCCCCGGCGCCTTTGATCACCCCTCCCAAGGTTATGTGGATGCGCTGGTTATGTGGAAGGACCTTCTGCCACCGGCGTCGTAGCAGCAGCTTCCGCAGGCTGGACCGTTTCTTCCGGAGCTACTTCGGCACCGGTCTCCGGCACCTTGCGTTCCAGCACGCAGGCAAAAAAGCCGTCCGTCCCGTCGCGCAGCGGCGTCAGAGAAAACTGCGCCTTGTTCCGCAGTTCAGCGGGCAGAAGCTCGGACATCTGCTCTTTCGGCAGCCGGACGAAATCAGTCCGGCGCTTGAGGAACGCATCGATCTGCTGTCCGTTCTCACAGGCCAGAAGCGAACAGGTCGCATAGATCATACGTCCCCCCGGTTTCACCAAAGATGCTGCACGATCAAGGATCTGCGCCTGTTTGATGACAAGCTCCTGAATGTCTTCGGGTGTCAGACGCAGGCGTGCATCCGGATTTCGGCGCCAGGTTCCGGTTCCCGAGCACGGCGCATCGACCAGCACCCGATCGAAACTGCCAGCCCGACGCTTAGCCCACTTGTCGCCCGACACCAGAAGGTGGCGTTCCACGTTGTGAACACCTGCCCTGCGCAGCCGTTTGACGGCTCCGTCCAGACGCTTCTCATGCACGTCGCAGGCCACAATATGCCCGCGGTTTTCCATGGTCATGGCCAGCGCCAGTGTTTTACCGCCTGCACCCGCGCAATAATCCAGAACCCGATGCTCGCCCCGCGCATCCGCTGCCGCGACCACCAGCTGGCTGCCCTCGTCCTGGATCTCGACCAGGCCCTCCTTGAATGCCTGCGTCGCCGTCACCGGCTGACGCCCGTCAAGCCGCAGGCCCCAAGGCGAGAGCTTCGTCATTTCTGCCTGCAGCGATTCGCGACGAAGTTCCCGGACGGCCTGTTCGCGGGTTCCCTTGAGGAGATTGACCCGCAGATCGAGCGTCGGCGTTCCGAGCATTGCTTCCATCTCGTCCGGAAGCCGGTTTCCAAACGTTTCCCGAAGCGCGCTATCCAGCCAATCCGGGTATTCAAGCCGCACGGAAATGGGTTGCTTCTGGCTGGAAAGTTCTTTTCCTTCCAGATCCTTAAGCGCCATATCCTCACGCGACGTCAAAGGCTTCTGCGCGTAACGCTCTCCTGTGAACAGGCGGCGGACATTATCCATCGTCTCCCCACCGAGAAGAAGAGATGCTGAGCACACAAGGCGTGGGGAGATATCGCCGGAAATATCCTTGAGATGCCATTGCAGACGTCTCCAGCCACGCAGGACATCCCAGACAATCGTGGAAATGGCCCGACGGTCGCCGCCGCCGATATAGCGGCGCTCGCGGAAAAAGGCGTTGGCTGTGGCGTCGGCTGGACGGCGGGGCGCATTCTGGATCGCACAGAGCAGATCGATGGCGCCTGAAAGACGGGCTGCGGGGGTCATAGCGCCCCCGTAGCCCGTTTGGCCTCTCAATGCGAGAGGCTTTGATGCAGGGAGACTTAGTCCCGGCGGTAGTTCGGGGCTTCCCGGGTGATGGTCACGTCGTGAACATGGCTCTCACGCAGGCCTGCATTGGTGATGCGGCGGAACATGGTGCGGACCTGAAGATCGGCGATGGTGGCCGACCCCGTGTAGCCCATACCAGCCTTGAGACCACCCACAAGCTGGTGAATGACAGGAGCCATGCCACCCTTGTAGGGAACCTGACCTTCAATACCTTCTGGAACCAGCTTCAGCGTGTCGCGGACTTCTGCCTGGAAATAACGGTCCGCGGAACCGCGTGCCATTGCTCCCAGTGAGCCCATGCCCCGATAGGCCTTGTAGGACCGACCCTGATACAGGAACGTTTCGCCCGGGCTTTCGTCCGTGCCAGCCAGCAGCGAGCCGACCATCACCACGTCAGCGCCGGCGCCAATCGCCTTGACGATATCGCCTGATGTCCGGACGCCACCATCCGCAATGGCCGGGATATCCAGTTCATGACAGGCAGCCGCCGTCTCCATGACGGCGGAGAACTGAGGCACCCCGACGCCAGCCACAACGCGCGTCGTGCAGATGGACCCAGGACCAATCCCGATCTTCACGCAGTCCGCACCGGCAGCAATAAGAGCACGTGCGGCCTGAGGCGTTGCGACATTGCCCGCAATCACCTGAAGCGTACCATGACGGCTCTTGAGAGTTTCCACCGCCGTCAGCACGCCCTGTGAGTGTCCATGAGCCGTGTCCACGACAATGACGTCCACCCCGGCTTCTGCAAGAGCCGCCGCTCGACGGAAGCCGTCTTCTCCGACACCTACGGCCGCAGCGCAGCGAAGGCGTCCCTGAGAGTCCTTGATGGCCAGCGGATGCGCGATGGCCTTGTCCATGTCCTTGACGGTGATCAGACCGATGCAGCGCTGCCCTTCATCGACCACCAGAAGTTTTTCGATCCGGTGACGATGCAGAAGTGTGCGGGCTTCATCCGGCGCCGCACCGTTCAGGACCGTCACCAGATTTTCGCGGGTCATCAGGTCGCGGACGCGTGTATTCGGATCGGTCGTGAAGCGCATGTCACGGTTGGTCAGGATACCGACCAGAACGCCGCTGCCCTCTTCCACGACGGGAAGACCGGATACGCCGTGTCGTCCCATGATGGCCTGAACCTCGGCCAGTGTCTGGTCAGGGCCGACCGTGACGGGATTGACGACCATGCCTGATTCGAAGCGTTTGACGCGACGGACCTGCTCGGCCTGCTCCTCGATGGACAGGTTTTTGTGGATGACGCCCATGCCACCCTGCTGCGCCATTGCGATGGCCATGCCGTCTTCGGTCACGGTGTCCATGGCGGAGGACATCAGGGGGATGTTCAACTCGATGGAGCGCGTCAGGCGGGTCCGTGTGGAGGTCTGGGCTGGCAGAACCGACGATTCAGCCGGTTCGACGAGAACGTCGTCAAAAGCCAGTGCCTCGCGGATACGCTCATTGAGATTTGTTGTGCCGGAAGATGATGTCATGCCCGCTTGCCCCCGTTACGTCATGCGTCGTGACGACGCGATGTGTGTAAACCGGAGGCCAAGAGGCCGTCCGGCCGTTGGCGGGTCCTCATAGAGCACTTTGCCCCCTGAGGGGAAGTCTCTTTTTTGCGGTATTTTCTGAGGATTTCTTGGCTGGGAGACCTGGATTCGAACCAGGGCTGACCGGGTCAGAGCCGGTAGTTCTACCGCTAAACTATCTCCCAAGCGGTGAGAGGGTGTTTATCAATCGCCCCCTGGCGGCGCAAGAGGGGTACAGACATTTTTTTGGAAAAAACTGATATTTTTCTTGCGACTGGGGGGCCGGGAGCCCCATGCTGCTTTTCCAAGGTCCCAGATCACGGGCAAGCGGGAGCCGAAACACATGATGAGGTATGGAACGGATCACAACCTGTCAGGCCCAGTGCCTGTTCATGCGTCTGCGCGACGTACGGGTCCGTTCTTTGGTGCCATTGATCTTGGCACCAACAACTGCCGTCTCATGATTGCGGCTGGCACGCCCAACGGTTTCCGTGTCGTGGACAGCTTCAACCGCTCTGTCCGTCTGGGCGAGGGTCTGCGTGCCAGCGGTCGTCTTGCCGAAGAGTCCATGAAGCGCGCGCTTGATGCCCTGCGGATCTGTGCAGAGCGCATGAAGCAGTGGCCTCTTGTCCATGTGCGCGCCGTGGCGACGGAAGCCTGTCGTCAGGCCGCCAATGGCCGCGAGTTTCTGGCGCGTGTCCAGCATGAAACAGGTCTGACCATCGACATCATCACGGCCCGGGAAGAAGCAGAACTTGCGCTTGAAAGCTGCTCGCCTCTTTTCCGCCAGCCGGAGCACAAACCTGTCCGGGCTGATCGTGGTGTCCTTTTCGATATCGGAGGAGGGTCCACCGAAATCGCCTGGGTCCGCATCGATCCCGAACGCCAGACCCAGACTCTGATCGGTACGACCAGCGTTCCCGTCGGTGTGATTACCCTTCAGGAAATGTTCGGTGAAGGCCATGGCCCCTCTTATGAGACGATGGTCAGCCATGTTCAGGAGTATCTGAAGGGCTTCGAGAATGTTCATCGTATCCGGCGAGAGGTCACGCTTGGCAAGACGCGGCTCATCGGCACCTCTGGAACCGTGACGACGCTGGCCGGGGTGGCACTGTCCCTGCCCCGTTACAATCGTGCAGCCATTGACGGCCTGACGCTGCCTGGTCCCAGCATGGTGGATGCCATAGGAAGTCTGCGCGACCTGAGCCATGAGGAATTGGCCGATCACCCCTGTGTGGGTGCGGAACGCATGAAATTCGTATTGCCGGGCTGTGCAATCTTCGAAGCAATTCACCGTCTGTGGCCTGTTGAGGACGTAACGATTGCAGACCGGGGGTTGCGCGACGGGATGTTGCTGCGTATGGCCCGCGATCACGGTCAGCGTTCCGGCAAGGGACGCAGTACGACCAGCCGCCATGCCACGCCCCGGTCACGGGGCCCATTCGGGACATATGCCACAATATGAAGCCGCCAAGATCCCGCTCCGGTTCCAGCAGCAAGGACACGGGAACGAAGCGTATTCCGGGCAAGGCGCTGAAAAGCGCCTCCAACCCGGGTGCCAACGACGCAACACTTGATTCCGCGACGTCCCGCACAGCGCGGAACAAGACCGTTTCGCTCCGGACAGCCCGCGGTCGCACCACGGCCCAGCAGCGCTGGCTCAACCGTCAGTTGAATGATCCCTATGTCGCTGCGGCCCGCAAACAGGGCTGGCGTTCGCGCGCGGCGTTCAAGCTGATTGAAATCGATGACCGTTTCAAACTGATCGAAGAAGGCACCCGGATCATTGATCTGGGCGCCGCACCCGGTGGTTGGACACAGGTGGCAGTGAAGCGGGGCGCGAAGCATGTCGTGGGCCTCGATCTGCTACCGGTTGATCCTGTCGCGGGCGCGGAAATCGTCGAGGGAGACTTTACGGATCCCGAGATGCCAGACCGGTTGAAAGACATGCTGGGCGGCCCTGCCGATCTGGTCATGTCCGACATGGCACCGAACACCACAGGTCATGCCGCGACGGACCACATGCGCATCATGGGGCTTGCAGAAGGTGCGCTTGATTTTGCATTCCAGGTTCTGGCTGAAGGTGGAAGCTTTATCGCCAAGGTCTTTCAGGGGGGATCGGAAAAAGACATGCTGGCCCTGATGAAGACGGCGTTCTCCAGCGTCAGACACGTGAAGCCCCCGGCCTCCCGCAAGGAATCCAGCGAGCTGTATGTCGTGGCAACCGGCTTTCGTCCGGAGCGTCTGGCTGAAAGCCGTGAGACCGCCTGACAGGGAAACTGTCCCTCCCCAGCAGACAATTCCGGAAGAATAACCCGTTTCAATGACAGCCAGTCTGCTTGTTATTCTTCTGTACCTCTGCTGCCTGCCTGTTCTTTCCATTGCGCTGGCCCGGCAGCCACGCAAGGACCTTCCGCCCTGGGCGATCTGTTTTTCGCTGGTGGCCACCGAGACCTCCACGCTGACCATTGTCAGCGTACCGGGAGTAGCCTACCTCAAAGGCTATGTTTTCGTCGGCCTGGCCGCCGGGTACCTTGTCGGCCGGACGGCCGTGGCCATCTGGTTCCTGCCTTTGCATGAACGCGGCGCAAAATCCGTTTATCGCTATATTGGCCAGAGATTTGGCTCTACCCTGCAGAAGCTGCTTTCCGGGACCTTCCTGGCTACCCGTCTCGTTGCCGAGGGCGTGCGTCTCTACGCCGGGATGCTTCCTGTCTCAATGCTGTTTGCCAGCATGGGTTATGCCGTATCCGACCTGACTCTTCTGGTTCTGATCGTTCTTCTGACCCTGGCTTATACAATTGTGGGCGGCCTGAAGGCCGTGGTCTGGTCAGACACCCTTCAACTGGGGCTTTATCTTGGGGGAAGCCTCTCCTGCCTCGCCGTGATCTGGTGGCGTGCCGGAAGTGCTTCCTTTCACTGGGCGCCCGTTTTCAGTCACGGCATGCCGCCATTTACGGATCCGTTTTCCATTACCGGCGCTGTTATCGGAGGAGCAATTCTGGCTCTGGCGTCCCATGGGACGGACCAGTTGATGCTACAGCGCTGCCTGGCTGCGAGAACACTCAATGGCGCCCGCGCGGCGATGATCGGCAGTGTCTTCATCGTGGCGCTGCTTTTTGCCCTTCTGTCCGCCATTGGAGTGGCATTGCGTGATCTTGCACCAGATCAGGGGGCACGGCCGGACGCTCTGTTTCCACACTTCATCCTGACCCTGCCTCCCGTGTTGAGCGGTCTTCTGGTCGCAGGCATTCTCGCCGCCACAATGGGGTCCCTGTCGAGTGCCATGAATGCCATGGCTGCTGCCACGCGGGCGGACTTCCTGCCCCGCAGCAGCTTTTCACTGAGAAGCCTGACAGCCCTCTGGGCCGCTCTTCTGGTTCTGATGGCATTGCTGTTTTCCCGTCCAGACGGATCGGCCGTGGTGTTTGGCCTCTCCATCGCGTCTTACAGCTATGGCGCAACGCTCGGTGTATTCCTGCTGGCCATGATCGGCCATTCCCGGGATGAGCGGGCGGCAATCACAGGTTTCGTCTCGGCTGTTGCCGTACTGGCCCTGATGTCTTTCGTCAGGATCGAAGGACATGCTCTCGCCTTCCCCTGGCTCGTTCCCATCGGCGTGGGGGCGACCTTTGCGGGTGCCGGCGCGTATTCAGGCCTGCGGCGGATTGGCCTCGAGAAATGATGCCATTGCGCGTTGGGCGACAGCGGCTTCTTTTCCCAGTCGGATCAGTCCGCCAATCTGTAGCGGGTGACGCAGCAGCGAACCCACCAGTCCCGGCACATAGACTGCACCATCCCTGATGCTGGTCTTGACTGCGGGCGGCAGATCCCGCGTTGCATCGTCACACACAACCCGCAGCACAGCGAACGGGACGCCGGAATCTGCAACGACACCGCTTTCCATGTCCACGGCAAGGCATTTCGTTTCCGAGAAATACCATGCCTTTTCCAGCCCCAGTTCGACCAGAACGTCACTGTGCAGAACGCCCCCACGACGGGCATAAGCCGAGCCGAACCTCTGGCTCAGATCAGGATCGCAGGGAATATCCCTGTCCTCATAACGGACATGATCCGCGACGATGACCGTGCCTGGCGGTGCATCCGGAGAAAGGCTTCCCGCACATCCGAAGGACAGGAGTTCGGTCGCGCCTGCCTTGCGCAGACGTTCCACCCCCCTGCGCGCACCTTCCGGCGTGGCATTGCTCAATGCCACCGGAGCGTCCGGCAGAAACCGGCGGATCAGACGTGCTTCCTGTTTCAGTCCTGCGAGAATGCCCAGCATCAGAAACCGTACTCCACTTTGCCACTGTTGCTTGCACCGAGATTACGGTAGCGCGCCAGCGCAGTCAGCGGGAAGAACTGCTTGTAACCATGGTAGCGCAGATAGAAGACCTTCGGAAAACCGACGGCATTATAGGCTTCTTCCTGCCACTCCCCCTTGTCGTCCTGCTGGGAGACCAGATAGGCCACACCGCGCCTGACGGCCTCGCTTTCACGCCGTCCCACGGCCATGAGGGCCAGAACCGCCCAGGCCGTCTGGGAAGGCAGGCTCTTCTTGTAGACGCCAGGAGTGCCGCCCTCGTAAGTGGCGCAGTCCTCGCCCCATCCGCCATCCGCGCGCTGGACGCTTTCAAGCCAGTTCACGGCCCGCAGAACCATCGGATCATCATGCGGCACACCCGCGATGTTCAGGGCGCACAGGACGGACCATGTCCCATAGATGTAATTCGTTCCCCACCGTCCGAACCAGCAGCCCTCGGCCTCCTGCTCGGACCGCAGATAGCTGATCGCCTTGAGGATAACAGGTCTGTCGTCAGGATCTCCCAGTTGCGCCAGAAAGGAAATGCAGCGTGCCGAGACATCTGCGGTCGGCGGATCCAGAAGCGCTCCATGGTCGGAAAAGGGAATGTGATTGAGCAGTTCAAGATCATTGTCGATATCGAACGCGCCCCATCCACCATTGGTGCTCTGCATCCCGATGATCCATTCCCGCGCCCGGGAGATCGCTTCCTGATTTCCTTCCGGATCGATACGATGCAGCAGCATGGCCACGACGGCCGTATCATCAACATCCGGATAATAATCGTTTTCGTACTGGAACGCCCAGCCCCCCGGACGCAGGTCCGGCGCGTTGATGGCCCAGTCTCCCTTGACGTTCAGGATCTGATGATCGCGAAGCCACTCGGCGCTTTTCTTCAGGGACGCGATGGTTTCTTCGCGTCTGGTTCCGGCCGGTCCGGACGCTGCTTCGATCATCGCGAGACCGGACAGGCCCGTGTCCCAGACCGGGGAGACGCAGGGCTGGCAGTAGATCTCGTCACCATGGTCGACCAGAAGATCCTGAATCGCCTCCCACGCAGTCTGCGCGCGCGGATCGCTATCCGGAACGCCCTGCGCGCGATACATCATCACGACGTTCGCCATTGCCGGATAGATGGCGCCAAGGCCGCCACGACTCAGACGGGGTTCGATGAAATCGCTCGCGGCCTTGAGTGCCTTGTTGTGCAGGCTCCGCGGAAGAAGCGGCACAACTGGACGCAATGCGGAATCAAGATGCTTGAAAAAACGTCCCCATACGGAGCGGTATGGCCCCCGGATCCAGTCCGTGACCTCGGAAGGCGGCTTGACGAACAGTTCCTGCACATGGATGCCGCGCGGATTGATGGCTTTGGGGCGAAGGGCATTGAGAACCAGCAGCGGAGCAATCACGGCCCGCGACCAGTAGGACATGTTCCAGACCGAGAAAAACGCCTTGCGTGGCAGGAGCATGAGCTCGACCGGCATCACGGGCGCAGCGTCCCACGGAACTTCTCCGAAGAGCGCAAGCTGGATCCGTGTGAATACGTTTGTCCGCGCGGCACCCCCATGATCGAGAATGGCTTCGCGGGCAATCCGCATATGAGGCGCATCAATATCATCGCCGATCGCCTTGAGCGCGAAATAGGCCTTTACCGTCGCTGACAGATCGAAGCCGCCATCGTGATAAAGAGGCCATCCTCCGTGATCGCCCTGGATCCGGCGCAGATAGACACCGATCTTGGCCTGCTTTTCCGGATCGATCCGGTCGAGATAATGCTCGAGCAGCACATACTCGGCGGGGATCGTCGCATCCGCTTCGAGTTCATAAACCCAGTGCCCATCCGATTTCTGCTTCCCGCCCAGCGCAGCCTGTGCCCCCTCGATGGCACGATTGATTTCATCGGGTTCAACGGATTGGCGGGACAAGGTCTCGCTCACGCGGTTCTCCTTTTCCAGAATATCAGAATAGATCAGCATTGCTCGGCTCTCCCGACACAGACAGTCCTGAAAGGCGGGAGCTGTGTTACAATCATGACTGAAGGATCGCTCATCACGATCCCGTGTACTCAACGGCAGACCGGAAACCCAGCGCCGAGACTGCCTGAAGGCCGGACTGGATGGATCCCTCGATCGTGGAAGGCAGACCGGTGTCGGTCCAGTCCCCGGCCAGAGCCAGATTGACGAGATCGGTCCTCGCGCCGGAGCGCAGACGGTTCTGCTCAGGCGTCGCCGCAAAAGTCGCGCGCTTTTCCCAGACCAGACGCGCCGGCGGCATCGCAACCGGAAGCGGCTGCGAGAGAACGGGATCAAGCGCCCGCCTGATCTCGGACCAGATCGTGGCCAGCAACTCGCTGTTCTTGCGGTCGGCGTAGCGATTAGCTGCACTGACAGTGACAGACAGGATATCTCCCTTCAGGAAGATCCATTCCGCAATGCCGCCCACCAGGCCGACGAACCCGGCCTGCGCCACAACTCCCCGGGCCTGAACCGTTGCCGGGAGGCGGAAATGCGCGTTTGCAATACTTTCGAAAGCATCTGGCGCCTTCACACCCGGAAGCAGAAACTGCGCAACGGGTCCTGGCACGGCCATGATGACCTGATCTTCAGAACCCAGTTCGATCCGGCCATCGGCGGTTTCGAGCGCCGTCGCACGGCCGTTCTGCTGCGCGATGGCACTCACGCGAACGCCTGTACGGACTTCGCCATGAAACCGCTTCAGATACGACACGGCAGGGTCGATCAGCGTTTCGGACAGTCCAACCGCCGGGAACCACGGACAGCAGGCCATGCCGCCTTTGGCGAGAGACTTGCGGATCACGTTGCCGAGCAGTTTCGCGCTCCCCGTATGGATATCCGTATTGAGAACGGAAATCGCGAAAGGCACCAGCAGTCTGCGGCTGAGCTGCCCGGAACTCAGGCAGGTCTCCACTGTAGTGTCGTCACCGGCACGCAGAAAACGTCCCAGCGAGGCAAGCTCGGACAATTTCATGCCCGGCACACGCCGTCCCCCCGGAAGGGCCCAGAAGGGAAGCTTGCCCTTCGACAGGCGGAGCGTCCAGGCGAGGCTGTCCTCCAGATCATAATACGGGAAGATCGGCAGTCCCGGACCGGTCAGGGTATGGCGCGCGCCAATGATATCCAGATAACGGAACGTCAGATCGTTCGACGACAGGATCAGATGATTGCCGTTGTCGATCCGGGCATCGAGGGAACGGTCATGAAAGGAGCGGGCACGCCCCCCACAGGCCGGTCCTGCTTCATAAACCGTGACCCGGGCCTGTGCCGCCAGCTCGATTGCAGCGGAAAGGCCTGCCAGACCACCGCCGATGATGTGGACATGGCTCATTGGATCTTACTTCACATAAGCCGCGAGCGCGCGCAGCTGTCTCCAGGGTTTGCAGACCTTCGGGGCAATGTCAGGCGTTTTCCAGCCGCGTTTTTCCAGCGCCGACAGGATGGGCGCATAGGATGCCGCCATCATGCGCGCCGGACGCATGGCCGTGCCGTCGCACATCTGCATGGCCTTCCTGGCGGCGCGGAAATGGTCCTTCGCCCGATCTGCAAGGATGCGCGCCACATGATCCAGACCATGCGCGTAAAGTGCTTCCTGCGGATCTTTCGGCACGTCAAACCGTGTCAGCAGTTCGGAGGGCAGATACAGCCTGCCCCGGCCCGCATCCTCCGCAATATCGCGCAGAATGTTGGTGAGCTGAAGCGCACGCCCCAGATGGTAGGCCACACGGCGCGCATTGTCTGAAGAGTCCCCGAATACACAAACCGAAAGCCGCCCCACTGCCGAGGCCACACGGTCGCAGTATAGATCAAGCGTTGCCTCGTCGGGAGCCACGATCGGCGCGCCGCAGTCCATGGCCATGCCGTCGATGACGTCATGAAAATCCCTGGCCTGAAGCTGATAGCGATGAATGGCAACGATCAGGATACGGTCGAGCGCATCCGTCGCCACACCCTCGTAAAGCCGGTCAATCCGGCGGTGCCACTCCTGCAGGGCCTTCATCGGGTCCGCGACGCCGGCGTCGCCATCCGCAATGTCGTCCACCTGCCGGCAGAACGCGTAGACCGCGAACATCGCCTGACGCCGGTCCGCCGGAAGAATACTCATCCCGCGGGCGAAGGATGTCCCCGAAGCGGTGACGATCCTCTCGACATGGTCCAGATCGGCCTGCGCGCAGGGAAGACCGGAAGAAGCGCGCATCCTGCTGAAAACCATGTCTGTCCCCTGTCTCGTTTCAGAAGATCAGGGTTCTAGCCCCAAATCCCCCCGAGACAAAGATGACCTGAACGGAAAGGAGTGCCATGCGTTATGGTGATGCCAAAAGGCAACACCTGAAATATGGAGTCTTTCGCCATGCGTTTTCCCTCTCTGACGGCGTCAGCCCTTTTCATTGGAGCGCTCGTGGCCGGAGTGCTCGTGGGAGAAACCCTTTCAGCACCCCTCGCCTGTGCACAGACATCGTCTCCTCCAACCGCCAGTGGTCATGCCGATCATCTTCTTGCGGACGATCACTCATGGAATGGCACGCCCTACGACCATTACCCGACGACACGCCCGATGCTCAGCATGATCCGGCTGACCATTCCTGCCCATTCAGCCCTTCCCTGGCATGTCCATCCCTATCCGAATGCGGGCTATGTGCTGGAGGGTACGCTTACGATCGAGGATCGGCAGAGCGGCAGGAAGCGTACTTTTCATCAGGGCGAAGCCTTCGCGGAGTCGGTCAATGATGTCCATCGTGGCGTGACCGGTGATGGCCAGACGGTCCTGCTGCTGACCTATGCGGGATCACCGGGAAAGCCGACATCCGTGCCTCTCCCCGGCCAGCAGAAAGAATACTGAAAATATCCTGATGGGCTGTTTTGACAGGGAAAACGTTTCGGAATTAACATGTTCCGGCCCTAGTCTGGAGTACGGCCCATAATGACCAGTTCCCTCTCCCCCGCCGCCCGCAGCGACCTTCTTGCCCGGGGCTATTCCCGGCGCAGCTTCGGACGGATTGCCACCCTTCTGGCAGCGGGCGCGACCGCTCAGGCCCTGACAAAGACCGCTCAGGCCGCCATTCTCCCGTCAGGCATCAATTTTGCCGGCATGACCCGCCTTGGCAGCAATGAATGCTGGACAGGTCCGTTTCCGGAAGCCGCCCAGGCCGGCGCGGCTTCCGTTTTCCAGAGCAACCGCTATGACCCGACCGGTCATATGCGCGATGACCTCCTCAAGGCTGCCTCGGATGTCGAGGGCATTCCCCAGACCCATGTCATGACATGGTGTGGCTCTTCCGATCCCCTGGCCCGTGCGATTGTCACGTTCTGCTCTCCCACCCGTGGCCTTGTGACGGCAGATCCAAGCTATGAAGCCGGCTGGGTGGCTTCCGAGTGGCTGAAAATTCCGCTGGCCCGCGTCCCGCTCTCGGCAAAGAACGGTTATCGCACGGACGTGCGGGCCATGCTGGCCGCCGATCCCAATGCAGGCGTCTATTACATCTGCTCTCCTAACAACCCGACGGGTACGGTCACGCCGCTGCGCGACATTGCCTGGTTGGTTGAGCACAAGCCGGAGGGCTCGGTCGTTCTCGTGGATGAGGCTTATATCCATTTCTCGAATGCCCCGAGTGCCGTCGAACTGGTCAATAAAAACAAGGACGTGGTCGTCCTGAGGACATTCTCCAAGATGTTCGCCATGGCGGGCATGCGGCTTGGCCTGACATTCGCCAAGCCCGATCTGCATGAGAGCATGATGCGCTATGACGGCAAGAGCGCGACCGCGATGCTTCCGGTGCCGGCCATGGCCTGTGGCACGATGAGCCTCACCATGAAATCCGCCATTGACGCGCGCCGTCAGGAGATGATTGCCGCCCGGAACATGACATTCCACCATCTGCGCAAGCGCGGTGTCCACTTCATCCCGTCAGATGCAAACATGTTTGTCATCGACTGGAAGAAACCGGCAGCCCCCATCAAGGACGCCTTCCTGAAGCAGAATGTTGTGATTGGGCGTTCCTGGCCCATCTGGCCAAACGCGTCGCGGATCACCGTTGGCTCCATGGATGAAATGAAGACCTTCTGTACGGCGCTGGACCAGATCATCGCCTGATCCGGCCCAATATCCCTGCCGTCCCGGCGTCAGCCAGCGGCAGGGAAATAGCGCAGGGCCCGGAACAGGGCCTTCGCCCCGTCTGCCTTCGTCAGGGCCACGCGCTCCAGCAGCGGATCCTGCCGACGGAGACGTGCTGTCAGTATGTGGCACAGCTCTACAATGACGGCGGCTTCCAGCCTCATCCGGCGATCACGGACGAGAAGCGGCAGGATCCTCGCCTTCCTGTTGAGCGCATCCACACCGTCCAGCATCCGGTCGAATACCCGCCGTACCCCAGGCTTGCTGCGTACGAGACGCAGATCATCCACGCAGACGCCCTCCTCTTCCAGCCAGGGCCGCGGGACATAGCAGCGGTCAAGAACCTTCAGATCCCCCGCAGCATCCTGAAGATGATTGACGATCTGAAGGGCGGAACACAGCGCATCGGAAGGCGCGAGCGTTTCCTCGGCTTCGCCGTGCAGCAGAAGCAGGAAACGGCCGACAGGATTGGCGGAATACTGACAGTAATGGATCAGTTCGTCCCAACTGTCATAGCGAGTTTTTTCCGCATCCATGCAGAAGGCTTCAAGAAGATCGGTCGCTGTTTCCAGCGGAACGCCAGTCTGAAGCAGCACCTCGCGGAGCTTTACCGCTGTTTGCGCGTCTGCTCGCTGGGGAGCGGTCATTTCACCCCGGATAACACCTGCCATCCCCTTGAGGCGGGCGATTTTCTCGGCCGGGGTCAGTTCGGTCGTATCCACCATATCGTCCGCAACACGCGCGAAGTTGTAGTAGGTATGGACATAGGGCCGAAGTCGCGGAGCGATGAGGAAGGAGCCAACGGGAAAGTTCTCGTCAGCCTTGCCTTTGGCAGAGGTGACGTCTTTCGTCCCCCAGATACTGTCAGTCACGATGTTTCATCCGTATAGGAACGATTTTTCCACCGCACGCCAACGCCACGGTGATGGTCAATGGCCGAGCCGATGGTTGCCGCCATATAGAACGCCGCAACAAGCGGCAGGGGAATGGCACGCCATAACGGCAGACCAAAACGGCGTAGTGTCGGCACGAAGGTCAGACAGGAAAGCAGATAGGTCAGAAGCCCGACCCGACGTTCCCGCCCCTTGCCAAACAGGGCCAGCCCGACCGGCAGAAGCCAGATCATGGCCATGCCGAGGATCGTCGCGACAAGAAGGAGGGGTGAATAGCGGAGCTGCACATAAGCCGTCCGGGCGATCATGTGCCACACGTCTTTCATGCCGCGATAGGGCCTCACGGACCATGCAAGCGCGCTATGGCCCAGATAGAGCCGTCCGCCCGACCGCTTCACATGAGCAGCCAGCGTACAGTCATCGATCAGCGCGCCCCGCACAGCACTGATTCCGCCAATCCGCTCCAGAGCGCGACGTCGCAGCAGAATAGTGCCCCCTGCCGCGCCGGCAATCCGGGAACGCTCATTTGCGATCCGCGAAAACGGGTAGAGCATCGCGAAGAAATAGACGAATGCCGGAACCAGAAAACGCTCCGCGCCGCTCTCACAGTTCAGCGCCACCATTTCCGAGACAAGATCCAGATCATCCTCCCGCGCCTTGGCGACCAGAGAGGCAAGATGACCCGGGGCATGCATGATATCGGCATCCGTCAGCAGGATGTAACCATACGGGCCAATCCGTTTCAGCGCCTCCTGTTCGCCCTGATGGACGGCCCACAGCTTGCCACTCCATCCCGCAGGACGTTTCCTGCCGGTGATCACGGTCAGACGCTGATGCGGATCGGGCAGAGAACGGGCGATATCCCCTGTCCCGTCCGCACTCTCGTCATCAACCAGAATGACGGACAGCCGGCCGTCATAATCCTGTTCCAGCAGTGACGTCAGGCAGGCCCGGATAGACTCCGCCTCGTCTCTCGCAGGAATGACGACTGCAACATCCGGAGCGGAACTCGGTGTGGGTTTCTGGGCGAGAATGGGACCTTTCTGCCAGAACTTCCCATGAAACAGCGAAAGATAGATCCAGGCTCCCAGGCTGGTCAGTGCGGTTCCGAACAACATTATTTCATCCGTCCATTCTGACGGAACCAGACAATGGCGTCTGTCACGGCATCGCGGGCCGGGCGTGGGGAATAACCGAGTTCTTTTTTCGCCTTGTCGGAGGAGAAGAACATGAGCTTCTTGGACATGGCCAGTGTCTCCCGCGTCACCCGCGGCTCAATTCCGAAACCACGCGCCAGCCATTCGGAGACGAGGGCCACGGGATAGAGCCAAGACTGCTTGAGCTTCACCCCGGGCGGCTTCACGCCCGCAATCTGGCTGACCATCCGGAAGAGGTCTCCCAGCATGATGTTCTCACCGCCGAGAATGTATTTCTCGCCGATCTTTCCCCTCTCAAGCGCCAGGGCATGACCTTCCGCCACATCATCGACGTGAACGATGTTCAGCCCGGTCTCGACATAGGCCGGCATATTTCCGCTGGCGCAGTCGAGGATCATCTGGCCTGTTGGTGTCGGCTTGATATCCCGCGGCCCCACCGGCGTGGAGGGATTCACAATGATGGCCGGAAGGTTCTTCTCACGGACAAGACGGAGCACTTCCTGTTCCGCCCGATATTTCGAAAGCTTGTAGATCCCGATGACCTGGCTTTCGGAAACCGGCGTGGTTTCATCCGCCGGTACGCCGTCACTTCGCAGCCCCAGCGCCGCAACCGACGAACAGTAAATGATTTTTTCCACGCCAGCTTCAAGAGCGGCCAGCATCAGGTTGCGTGTGCCTTCCACATTGGCCTTCATCATGGTTTCCGGATCGGGAACCCAGAGTCGGTAGTCGGCCGCGACATGAAAGAGGATTTTGACGTTCTTCAGGGCGGGAGCAAGCGTGTCCGGTTCCGAGAGGTCTCCAACGACAATCTCTGCGCCAAGCTCCGCTATATTTGAACGGTCGGATGTCGGTCGGACGAGAAGCCTCAGACGGTGTCCGCGTTCTTCAAGGACGCGGGCGACGGCAGAGCCGACAAACCCGGTAGCCCCCGTAACGAGTGTGACATCGTTCATGGTGGCAGTGTCTCCTTGGGCATCAGCAGATGGTTGCAATTTATGACAGCATAATCCCCCCGGCTTTTCGGGGAAAGCGTCTGCAAGGGTGGAATATTCACCCTGTGTGCGATAGAGCGTGTGCAAACGGCATGTGACGAAGACGTTGAAAAAAACTCTCCCAGTTCTCCTTTCCCTCCTTGGGGTGGCCCTGTTCACCTTCATTGCGGCCAAGGCGGGTATCCATCCCGTCATGGAAGCACTTTCAAAAGTCGGGGTCGGCGGCTTCCTGCTTCTCGCGGCCTGCCAGCTCCTGATCGACATGGGGCTTGGAATTGCGTGGCACGTGGCCGTACCGATGCTGGGCGTGCGACGGCTGATCGGCGCACGACTGGTTCGTGACAGTGCTGGGGCGTGCCTCCCCTTCTCCCAGCTCGGCGGCATGGTCATTGGCGTCCGCGCCACGCTTGCCGGTGTCGATCCGCGCACCACAAAAGGGGAAGAACTGCACTGGCCGGAAGGTGTCGCCGCCAATCTGGTGGACATCACGACAGAGGTGCTGGGTCAGATTGCCTTCGTCCTGATCGCCCTCCTCTGCCTGGTTGGTCATCAGGGTGCAGCAAAATTCATCTGGCCGCTGATCGGCGGGATGCTGCTGCTGAGCCTGGGAATTGCGGGCTTCATCTGGACCCAGCACCGTGGCGGCGCGATGGTGCGCAGGGCCGCAGCCTTTCTTGGCCGTCACATCGCCTCGGAATGGCGTGATGCCCTTATCGGCAATACGGAGGTCTTCCAGTCACGACTCGAAAGTCTCTGGAGCCGTCCGGACAGGATTTCCCTAGGTGCACTGTGTCATCTGGTATGCTGGATGGGCAGTGCAGCCATGACGTGGCTGGCGCTCCAGCTTCTCGGCGCCCATGTCGGGTTTTTCTCATCCGTCGCCATCGAAGGCGTAGTCTGCGGCATCATGTCGGCGGGATTTCTCGTACCGGGTGCCCTGGGCGTGCAGGAAGCCGCCTATGTCGCATTGGGCATGATCTTTGGCATTGATGCCGAGATTTCCCTGAGTCTTTCCCTGCTGCGTCGCGGACGCGACATCCTGATCGGTATTCCGGTCCTTCTGATCTGGCAGGTTATCGAAATGCGCCGCCTTCGTCACGAACGCAACGGCCCTCCAAAGAAGAGCGAGCCGAGTCCTGCGCCTGTTCGCAAGAAGGTTATTGCGCCAGCCGTGACCGCTCTCGCGGGCAACATCAAGAAAGAAGCCACGTCCCGCGACGGCAAGAAATCCGAGGACAGTTCCTTCGCAGCGGCTCCAAGAGTTCTATGACACCCCTTTTCAGGTCTCTCTCGGTCATCGGTCCGGGCCTCATCGGATCGTCCGTTCTTCGCCGCGCCAGGGAGACAGGCACGATTGCCGAAACCCTGATTGCTGCCGATTCAAGTTCCAGCGTTCTCGAGCGTGTCCGCGAACTGGGCATCGCTGATCTCACGACCACCGATCTGGTCGAGGCGGCGCAGGCGGACTGTGTCATGATCTGTGTCCCTGTCGGAGCGGTGGAACAGGTGGCTCGGCAGGTTCTCCCACATATGAAGCCCGGGAGTATTCTGACGGATGTTGCCTCCGTACGGGGACAGCTCGGTCCGACTCTTCAGGCGATCCTGCCCCCAGGCGTCGCATATGTCCCTGGCCACCCCATGGCCGGAACTGAACATTCAGGACCGGATGCGGGTTTCGCGACGCTGTTCGAAGACCGATGGGCGCTGCTGGTCCCTCCTGAAGGTGCTGACCCGAAGGCTGTTGCCAAGATCGAGCAGCTCTGGAGCCTGTGCGGGGCTCGCACGAAAATCCTGTGTGACGAAAAGCATGACCGGATCTGCGCCATGGTCAGTCACCTCCCGCATCTTCTGGCGTTCACGATCTGCGACACCGCCGACAACCTGTCAGATGAAATCCGGGCCGCCGTCCTGGATTACGCGGCGTCAGGTTTTCGTGATTTCACGCGTATCGCAGCGTCAGACCCGGTCATGTGGCGGGATATTTTCCTGGCCAACAGGGAAGCTCTGCTGGGAACGCTCGACAGGTTCGTGGCTGACACACAGGCGATGGCCGACGCGATCCGCAATGGTGACGAAACAGCCATCACAAGCAAAATCGAGCGTGGACGCGCCATCCGTCGCACCCTGATCGAAAACCGTCAGGCCTGACCCCCTTACCTGAGTTAACCGGGTCCAGCCAGACGTGACCTGCTGCCGGACCAGATCCCGGCAGCAGGCTTCATCTTCAGGCCGTGATGACCCGCAGGGTATTCGTGCTGCCGGAATGGCCGGAAGGCAGACCGGCCAGAATCAGAATCCGGTCCCCGGTTTTGCAGAAACCCATATCGCGTGCGAGTTCGGTCACGGGACCGGCCAGAGGTTCGATACCCTGAGAACTCTGCTCGCTGTTGATCAGATGCGGGAAGACGCCCCATACAACGCACATCCGACGTGCGACCCATAGTTCGGGAGTCAGGGCGATGACCGGACAATGCGGCCGCTCACGGGACAGACGCATGGCTCCCGCCCCGCTCCGGGTCCTACATGCGATGGCACCGGCATGAAGCGCGCGGCTGACCTGCCATGCGGCCTGAACGATCGCGCTCTGGACGGTTTCATCAGGCGCCGGACGCAGACGGTCCATGCGGATGCGCCATTCGGTATCCTGCTCGACCCGGGCAGCAATCCGCGCCATCATTGAGACGGCCTCAAGCGGGTACTTGCCAGCCGCACTTTCCGCCGACAGCATGACCGCGTCAGCACCATCATAAACGGCATTCGACACGTCAGAAACTTCCGCCCGGGTCGGTGTCGGGCTTTCGATCATGCTCTCCAGCATCTGCGTCGCCACGATGACGGGGCGGCACTGCTTGCGGGCTTCGGCAATGGCGCGTTTCTGTGCCACCGGAACTTCCTCGGGCGGCAGTTCCACACCGAGATCCCCGCGGGCCACCATGATCGCATCGGAGAGATGCACGATGGCTGCCAGATCGTCCATGGCCTGCGGCTTTTCGAGCTTGGTCACGATCGCCGCGCGACCTGCCGCGATCTCACGGGCTTCCTGAACATCTTCCGGACGCTGCACAAAGGAAAGCGCCACGAAATCCACGCCGAGCGACAGCGCGAAGTCAAAATCGCGACGGTCTTTCTCGGTCAGCGCCGGAATGGGCAGGGTGACATCCGGAACGTTCACACCCTTGCGCTCGGAAAGCTTGCCGCCGACCACGACGACCGTTTCAAGGAAACCTTCGCCGACATTCGTAACGCGCAGCTTGAGCTTGCCGTCATCCAGCAGGAGATGGCTTCCCGGCTTTGCGGCGGAGATGATTTCCGGATGCGGCAGGCAGACACGCTCAATTGTGCCGGGCGTGCGGTCCAGATCCAGACGGAACGGCTTGCCTTCTTCAAGAATTACCGGACCGTTTTCAAACACACCGACGCGCAGCTTCGGTCCCTGCAGATCCGCGAGGATCGCCAGCGGATGTCCGACTTTTTCTTCTGCTGCCCGGATGGCAGCATGACGCTCGCCGTGATCCTCATGCGCGCCATGGGAGAAATTGAGCCGGAAAACGTTCACGCCGGCCTGCGCAAGGGAAAGGATCATCTCGGGCGAGGATGAGGCCGGACCCAGAGTCGCGACGATCCGCGTGCGGCGGTGATGGGAACTCGATGTCATAAACGGCGTCCTCGATCGGGAAAATCAGTTGGGTTGAATCGTCTCGCCGGGGAGCAGTCCCCAGAAAAGACGGCGTGGCAGCCAGCCTTCGTAGCCCTTCACGCTGACGCGGCACCATTGAGAGTTCTGGGGACACAGCTTGATATTGCCGACGGTTCCCTGCTCCAGCACCGCGATGACGCTGCTATCTTCTTCCGGATGGCTCATGAGAAGCACATCATTTTTATGTGCCCGCGCCTCTTCCTGTGTCGCGACACGGGCGAGAATACGGGCATCGGCCTTGCCGATATGGTCGCCTGCCTGAGCGCTTGCCTCACCGGCCTGGGCTTTCACACCTTCGGGCGGAAGGCCCGGAATGACAAAAGTCCGGCTGCCATACAGCGTCGCCTGATGGACCCAGCCCTTCTGGCCGTCGGAATCCTCGACCAGCCGCCACACGTCGAACTCACGCTCGATCTCCACGGGCAGGCCCCGGCGATGATAGACCCAGTCGATAGGATATCGGTCTCCGGGACCGCGACGCATATAGACTTTATCCGCCCGGAGCGCGGCATAACGCGGCAGCGGAAGGCCCGTATTGCTGCCCTTGTCCGTATTTTCGGGCGCAGGCGGAACGGCCGGGGTTGCGGGCTGGTCCCCGGCCCCTGCTGCTGCGCCCGCCGCTCCAGCGGCCGCTCCCGCTGCGACGGCCGGGGCCGCATGCTTCAGGGCGGCATGATGCGCAGCCTTGTGCTTTGCTGTCGATGACGCAGGTTTCGCTGCGTCCGCCTTGTGGTGTTTCCTGACAGGCGGATGCTTTTCCGCAGTCTTTGCGGTCGTTTCCCCATGCTTCTTATGATGATGGGCAGCCCAGGCGCCGGGAGCGGCGAACAAGACCGTGCCAGCCATAAGCACGCGAAGAAGAGCGGAATGGCCTTTGACAGGACGCAGAGGGAAGACAGACATTCTCATGAGCGCATCCCTGCCAAGGGCCGAGGGTTTCGGCAAGTCATCAAAACGGGAAAGACATCTTAAAATCGTATGTTTGGGGAAAACTTACAGCGCAAGGACAGGATTGTCTCCCGCCAGTTCGAGAAAGGTGACAATTCCCCGGACCGAAACCCCGTCCACGAGATCATGTGGGGACAGTGAGGCCAGTTTCAGTCCGGTTTCACACGCCATGACCGTCGCCCCCAACTCCATCACAGCCTCCCGGAGTTCTCCGAAACCCGCAATCCCCCTGTCAGCAAGCGTGTCATCAGGAATGAAGCCCGCAAGCCCGGACCAGTCTGCCGTCAGAGCCAGCACACTGCGTCCGCCCGCAAAAATCGTCACATCACGCCCGAGCGACAGTCCCCCGGCTGCGATGACAAGGGCATAATGGGCCCGCTGCCATGAATCGTCAGCCAGGGTCAGGAACATGGGACGGCTCATGCCAGCACTCCCTTTTCATGATGAATGGTACAGGCGGGATCCCGGTGCAGCACAAAGCTTTGCAGTGTTCCTGCAAGAGCGTCCCACATGCACACACGGGTCTCGTCCCTGCCCTCCAGTCCGATAATCTCCCGCATGACCTCGACAGCCATCAGGCTCCCCATGACGCCGGTTGCTGCTCCCAGCACACCCGCGTCCCCACAGTTCGGAGCCGCCGTCCGTGCGGCTTCAGGAAACAGGCAGCGATAGCAGGGACCGCCATTCTGTGGACGGAAAACTGCGAGCTGCCCGGAAAAGCCCTGTACTGCTCCTGAAACCAGAGACCGGCCATGACGCACACAGGCATCGGAGACCGCCAGCCGTGTCGCAAAATTGTCGGTTCCGTCACAGACCAGATCATACTGAGGCACGATCTCATCCAAAGTCATATCCGTCGCGCGCAACGCATACGGACGGATGTCCACCAGCGGATTGATCGCCCTGAGCCGCGCGGCTGCTGCCTCGACCTTGAGACACCCGATATCGTCCATGCCGTAGAGAACCTGCCGCTGAAGATTGCTCAGATCGACGCGGTCATGGTCCACAAGCCCGATATGCCCGACTCCCGATGCAGCAAGCTGCTGGAGCAGAGGTGCGCCCAGCCCACCCGCACCGATGACAAGAACGGCAGCCTCTCGCAGCCGCGCCTGCCCCGTCGCTCCAACCTGCGGCAGAAGAATGTGGCGGGAATAGCGCTCCAGCTCACGGTCGGAAAAATTCATGTCCATGAAATGATGATAATTGCTGACTTTCACTCTTGAAAGACGTTAGCGTCATTATCGTCCATCACTGTCCTGGTGCCTCGCAGGACCCGAGTCAGAGAAGTCATCATGAAAAACGGTTTTCGCAGAGTCATGCCCCGTGCATGGCAGGGACTTGGCGTCAGTGCCGGCGCTGTTCTCGCAGCCTATGCCGTCTCGCCCTATCTCGCCCTGTGGGATATCGACCGGGCCATGAGCGGGAACAATCCCTCGCGTCTTGCGCCGCACGTGGACTGGGCGGCGCTGAGCCACTGTCTCAAGGAACAGTTCTCACCTGCTGCCCCGGCTGATGACGATCTTCCGGGATTCGGCAGCTCATTTGCCGGACAGGTCGTCTCGAATGCCATCGACACGCATCTCACACCCGCCACCCTGATGACGACGGCCCAGCAGGTCATGCCGCATACGGCATCGACCTCAGGCTGGTTCGGGACGTGGCATTCCTTACACGCCCATTTCGTGAGCGCCGGGAAATTCGAAGCCAGCCTGGATCAGCCGGGACAGACTCCCTTCGTCCTGCACATGAAGTTCGAGCACTGGGGCTGGAAGATCACGCGATTCGAAATGCCCGTCCCGGCACACGCCGCCTGAAGTCTCAGGCGGCCGGCAGGTCTTCTTCCAGTATCGTGATGTGGATGGCGTAGGAGACCTCGCCTTCATCCTCATCACGGTGAACCGTCCCGATGACTTCTCCTGCCACGGCCAGTTCAACGCTCATGCCCTTGCGGCTGGGCTTGTTGACGGTGAGTTTCGGAGAGCCCAGCAGGCGCTGGAGCGTGGTCTGGAGGCGTGTCACCTCGGATGGGGTCATATCGGCCATTGGTGGCATTCCTGTGCTGCAAGGGAACTGCCCTGTAACCCATCATCCCAAACAAAGGAACCCGCATCCTCTATCCCCATCAGGGATGGTGTTGTAGAAACGGGGCACTTCACATGTGATTGTGACCTGTTCGTCCTGAATCGTTCCGGGTCTGCAGTCTGCTCCCCCTTTTGCGCACAGGAGACATGATGCGCCCGGTTTTTACACGCATGATTGTTGCCCTGACGGCTACTGCGGCCCTGTCAGGATGTGGTTATTTTGATTCCCGCAGTGCCCACAAGGCACAGTACGAAATGATCGGCATGACCAGCTACGACCTTCAGTCCTGCGCCGGCATCCCGGCCGGCACGAAGAAGCTGAACGATACGACCGAGCTGTGGCAGTATGACGGAAGCAAGTCGCTCCCGACCATGCCCGCTGACTCCGGCTTCATCCCCGTGCAGTCCGCCATCAGCATCTATCAGTCCGCCTTTGGCGGCGGCGGGACAGCCTGCCGGATGCTGGTCCGTCTGGATCACGACCGCGTTTCGGAAGTCCATTATACCGGCAATGACGACGAATATATCGGAACGGACGGTATCTGCTCAATCATCACCCGCGGCTGTGCCCGTCAGCGTGAATCCACGATGCGCCGTGTGAATGGTGGCCCCTTCGGTCCCGTCTCCGCCTTCCATCCCCCCCGCACACCGGCGCAGAGTGGCACGGCCACCTATTCCGACATGTCCGGAAAATATGTTCCCAAGTTCACCGGGGACGACACGCAGCCGGTCATCCAGCCGGTCAAGTAAGCCGCCAAAAAGGCCGGGACGGACACCGTTCCGGCCTTTTTCTGTTAGGAATTGATGAGGCTTTTCATCTTCCGGACGGCTGGTCCCAGCCCGTCAAAAATGGCCTGCCCAATCAGGAAATGTCCGATATTCAATTCGGCCAGACCAGGCAGGGCCGCAACGGCTCCGACATTGTCATAAGTCAGCCCATGCCCGGCATGGAGTTCCAGCCCACATTCCGCAACGGTCTGCGCAGCCGTCTGCAGACGCTCCAGTTCATGTGCGCCACCCAGCGCATAGGCGCCGGTATGGAGTTCCACAACGGGCGCGCCCAGAGCCGCTGCCGTCTCAATCTGTTTGGCATCGGGATCAATGAAAAGCGAGACCCGGATCCCAGCCTCTCTCAGCCGGGCAATCCGGGGCGCAAGGGCGTCGCGCTGTCCTGTTACATCCAGTCCACCTTCCGTCGTGACCTCCTGCCGTTTTTCCGGAACCAGACAACAGGCATGCGGACGGAGGTCACAGGCAATCCGGACCATCTCGTCCGTTGCGGCCATCTCGAAGTTCAGGGGGGCGGAAAGCGCCCTGAGACGCGGCATGTCGGCATCGCGGATATGACGACGATCTTCCCGCAGATGTGCCGTAATCCCGTCAGCCCCCGAAGCAAGGGCCACCTCGGCTGCCGCAACAGGGTCGGGAAAGATGCCCCCTCTTGCGTTGCGCAGCGTGGCGACGTGATCGATGTTCACTCCAAGACGGATCATCATCCTTTTCCTTCCCGATAAGCGCTCATTTCGCTGGCCAGACGGATCGCGGCCAGAAGACTGGAAACATCCGCCCGGCAGGTGTCGGTCACAGGCCCCGCGATATCAAAGGCCGTCCCATGATCGGGGGACGTGCGGATGATCGGCAGACCCAGCGTCACATTCACGCCTTCCGCCATATCGAGCGTCTTGAGTGGAATGAGGGCCTGATCATGATACATGCAGATCGCAACGTCGTAATTTGGCCGGGCGTTGACACTGAACATCGTATCCGGTGGCAGCGGGCCCTGACAGTCGATCCCCTGCGCCCGAAGTCTGTCGATCGCAGGCTGGATGATCGTGCCTTCTTCCCTGCCCATCATGCCATGCTCGCCCGCATGGGGGTTCAGCCCCGCAATCGCCAGACGCGGAGCCGCAATTCCGAAATCCCGCTTCAGCGCTGCATTGGCAGTCTCCGCCACGCTCACGATGCGATCAGTCGTCAGCGTGTCCAGGGCCCGTCGAAGCGCAACGTGAACCGTGACCGGCACGACTCTGAGCTGCGGTGAGACGAGCATCATGATCTCTTCCCCCGGCCTGTCGCACAGGGCTGCCAGAAACTCCGTATGCCCCGGATACGGGAAGCCCGCCGCGGCCAGAATGTGCTTGGCAATCGGGTTCGTCACGACCCCACCGACCCGACCGGCAAGGGCGTAGCCGACAGCCAGACGGATGCTGGTGATGGTCGCTGCGGCATTTCGGGAATCCGGCTGCCCCGGGATGACCTCCGCCTCGCAGAACACCGGCAGAACGGGAAGGCTGCTGGCGAAAACACCACCAGCCTCCTCCGGCTCTCGGATACGGGTTACCGGCACGGCATCTTCCACCAGACGCGGATCGCCCACCCAGAAGAATGTGCCTTCCCCAGGCTGTCGAAGCCTCCGCCACGCCTCTACGGCAAGCTGGGGCCCGATCCCCGCCGGATCCCCCAGCGTCAGTGCAAGCGGTAGCGCAGCTCCCATCGTCAGCCCGCGTCGGCCAGGGCTGCAATCACCCGTACCCATGAGCGGATGCCCTTGTGAAAGGAGTCCAGTCCATACTGCTCGTTGGGAGAATGAATCCGGTCATCATTCTGGGCAAAACCGATCATAAGAGCGTCCAGCCCCAGCGCATCCCGCACTTCTCCCGCCACGGGAATGGAGCCACCGGAACCGACCGTAGCGGCAGGCACGCCCCACTCATCTGTCAGGGCTTTCAGGGCCGGTGCCAGAAAACGGCTGTCACGGGAGACCTCGAAGCCCGGAGATCCGCCATGAGCAGTAAAGGTCACATGGGCGTCGGAAGGGAGTGCCGCGCGGATATGGGCCCGAAACGTTTCACGGATGCGGTCCGGATCCTGCCCGGGAACCAGACGGAACGAGACTTTGGCCATGGCTCGGGCGGGAAGGACGGTCTTGAAGCCCTCGCCTTCATAACCACCGGAAATCCCGTTGATTTCACAGCTCGGGCGACACCATGTCTGCTCGATCGCGCTATAGGTCTTTTCACCCGCCGCGACCGAAAGCCCCGCTTCTTCCAGGAGGGAGCGGTCATCCGGGAAAAGCCTGCTCCACTGTGCCCGAGTTGCGGGGGACGGGTCCTTGATGCCGTCGTAAAAACCCGGCAGCGTGACGCCACCCTCTTCATTCCGGAGCGAGGCCAGAGCCTGACAGAGAACGGCAATCGGATTGGCTGCCGCGTTGCCATACAGACCGGAATGCAGATCATGACTGGCGCACTGGATGACCACTTCCTCGGCCATCATGCCACGCAGGGATGTCGTGATACCCGGCGTCTCGCGATCCGCCATGGACGTGTCACAGACCAGCGCCACATCTGCCTTGAGTTCAGCCGCGTTTTCCTTGAGGAACGGGAGCAGGTTCGCGCCACCGCATTCCTCTTCACCTTCCAGAAGAACACTGACCCTGACGGGCAGTGATCCTGTTACCTGCCTCCATGCCCGGCAGGCCTCAAGGAAGGTCATTACCTGTCCCTTGTCATCGCTTGCCCCCCGGGCAACGATCACCTTGCGACCCGAAGCCTCTTCGACCAGGCGCGGCTCAAAAGGAGGCGCATTCCACAGCGTTTCCGGATCTGTCGGCTGGACATCGTAATGACCATAGAACAGCACATGCGGACGGCCGTCGTCATTTGAGCCCTCATCCTCATGAGCAACGACCATGGGATGACCGGGGGCCGCCCAATGCACGTCACGGATATCTGCCTTCATTCCCAGTTGCTCGAGTTCCTGCTGCATCCATGTGGCAGCCTTCCGGCAATCGGCAGCATGTGCAGGCTGAGTGGAAATGCTCGGGATACGGAGAATCTCGAAAAGACGTGAGACTGACTCGTCCAGATGGGTATCGACATTCTGGAGAACGGCATCAAGTTTCTCGGAAGTGGCAGTCATCTTGTTTTCCATATTCAGGTTACCTGATGCCAAAAAAAACAGAATGCGGGTGCTGATAGACTGGCTGTCCTGCCCGCGTCCTGCCTGATGGCCTTCGTCTGTTTTTCAGTCGCCGCCAGCAGCGAACCGACGTGGCTGGAGCCGGATAGGAGCCGGGGCGAAATGTGAGCCCGTTTCGGACGGTTTGTGCGCACGGAGTTCCGCGGTCGAGGCCACGAGAGGCGTCGTTCCCGCCGCAACGGAGAGAACCTCCCTGAGACCATTGTGGAAATCCGAATGAGCGGCATCTTCGCGTATCCGGTCCTGTGCGCCACGGCTTATCGTATTCCAGAGATCCATGTCCGTATACAGCCGTATCACGGCCTGTGCGAAGCGCTCCGGATCATTGAATCCTCCCGACAGACAGGTTTTTCCATCCTCCGCGCCCAGCGTCTGACAGACGGTTTCGGAAAGAACGGCAGGCAACCCGGCGGCCGCCGCATCCAGGACTTCACGCGGCGCTGCCGCCAGCACGCGAGCCGGCTCCACAAGAATTCGGCGGGATCTGTAGAGGGCTGGCAGATCGATTTCTTCCGGGAAGGCTTCCAGGCGCCGATATCTTGTAAAGGCGGAAAGATCGACCTGTTCGGCCCTGTAGCCCGCCAGAAGAACGGTTGCTTCCGGCGGCAGTCCATGATCCAGTTTCGAGAGGACTTCATGAACAAACCAGTGAAGGCCATCATGAACGGCATCGCCATTGGTATGGACAGGAAGAACCAGAAGAATACCCCTGCGCTCGCCAAAGGGCGGGGACAGGGCGAGCGAAATCGGCGGGGCTCCAAGAACACGCACGTTCGTCAGACCAAGAACTTCCAGATCCGCTTTCTCTGCGGCTGTTCCCGCAACTACCGACTGTGTCATCCAGACCTGATCCAGATCCAGTTCCAGATCGTCCAGAAGCAGTTCACGGTCATTAACGGCCCCTACCTGCCTGCGGAGATGGGACTCCAGGGAATGACTCCCATGCACATCCACAACTATTCCAAGTCTGGGCAAGGACTGCGGATACTGCTGCAGGACCGGAGCCGCACGCTGGAGCGTTTTCGTTCCGCCAACCCAGACATAGTCAAAGCATCCTGCCCGCTCCTGCAGGAAATCCGGAAGCTCTGACAGATCACTGTCATCCATCAACTCGATCTCTGCCGGGAAATCCAGCGCCGTGGCGACACAGTCATGGAGGCTGCCGTCGAGAGGAAAGACAGTCACCTGATATCCCAACTGGCTGAGACCGATCATCATGTCGCGATGACGCAGATGGGAGGTTCCCAGTACGGGATGGGGCAGCCGTTCACACAGGAACAGAATACCAGGCGCACCACAAGCGGAGCGTGCCCGCATGATATTGGTTCCCGGAAGCGGCTGCCTTGACAGCAGTCCCGCGAAACGACGTTTCAGCCAGCCTGCATTACGAACGCGCAGTTCCGCAGGCACATCCGGCTGCGAAGCCGATCTGTCGATCACATCCGGATCATAGAGGACTTTTCCCCCGGCCTGCCGCAGGGAAAAGCAGATCGCCAGCATTTCGGCTTCCGAACCGATACAGCCCGGATTCAGACGGTTGTGCTCGTGGAGTGGAAGCCGGCGACAGAACAGCAGTCCTCCGGTAATGGCATCCACCCATCGCCGGAAGGCGATTTCAGGTTCATTTGCCCGCAATCCCTTTCCAAACGGTGTGAAAGCCGCATTTCTCCAGACCACACTCCCGGCTTCTCGGACTCTGCCGTCCACACCCAGGGACTGTCCTCCTACCGCCCAGACTTCCGGGTTTGTGAACGCTTCAAGCGCGGTATTCAGACTTCCGGGAAAAGGCTGGATTCCGGCAGAAAGCAGAAGAACAATCTCTGCCTTTGCAAGTTCAAGGCCCAGTCCGACCTGCTCCGTGTGGCTCGTGCGGTAAGGAGGACGGACAATATGGATCCCACGGACAAACCTTTCGATCTGAGCCGTTTCATCCGTGGATCCCGCATCGACCAGAACGATCTGAAGGCTGCGATCGCAGTTCGCATGAAGCGCGGCCAGCGTGGAAAGGGTTTCCTGAAACTGGTTCGAGATAGGCAGGATGACCGTTATATCCGGCACCGTGACTGGGCGAAAATCCAGTGGCGCGCGAACCAGTGAGGGAATAAGCGTCTGTGCCCGCTGGAGATCCAGCAACTGGCACTGCTGTTCGGATGGTTCCGCAACGACATCTTCCACGGGGTTCGCCTGGGACTGGACCCAGAGGGTAAAAATGTCCGGAATATTCGGTCGACGCAACCGGCGCTGTACACCGCTCTGTTTCAGGAAATCCGCCAGATCGACGCCTGCCTGAGGCATACGTTTTTCTGCCACACCGAAACGGACGAAATGTTCATATCCGTTCCGAAAACCGCCATGAGCCACGATATTGGCAACATCAGGATATCGCTCGGCATAAAAGGCTTCGCTGAACCAGGGGTTGGGGTCGTAAGCCGTTGGATTGCCGTTGGTCAGGTAATGGTGAAGCGGGCTCTGATATCTGTTGTTCTCCAAGGCCTGAGCCACGTCCGGATAACGTTCAAGATACCATTCCGGATCGAAATACCAGGAACTGCGACGACGCCCGGCAGCCGAAAAGCGGATGAACTGAACGAAGTCGCCAATTCCGAAATCGTAATGCTGCCGCTCGGCCATGCTGGCGGAACGGAAAACTGCCGGATCAAAGAAGGCATGAGACTTGCGATGTTCCTGATCGCCTATCGCAAGATAATGATCATAGCCGTTACAGAAACCCTGTGACGCCAGAACATGAGGACTCAGATCAGGATTACAACTGAAATAGTTTTCTTCAGAAAAAAGCCAGTGAGGGGACCGGCTCCGAAAGCCGCTTTCGCAGTAATGCAGAAAACCACAGTCGAAGATCCCCAGACTGATGCCTTCGCGGACATCCGGGTTCTGGCGGAGATACCATTCTTCATCAAAAAAGCGATTGGGAGACAGTCCGGCTTTGGCCCCCTTCTGTTTCCAGTGGTTCTCCAGCCCCTCGTCGCTCAGGTCAAGCTCTGCCGCCTCTCCGCTCTCTTTGGCTTCCTCCCGCAGTCGCAGTCCATAGCGGGTGCGATACCATTCCGCGTCAAACGCCGCCCACAGAGGGGGGCGATCCCCCGCAAAAGCCGGAGATGCAAGAATATGATCTTTCATCGATGCCGCATCCTCTGGAGCCGCCTGCTGAACGGGAATGCCGTCGTCACATGTTTACCGCTGCTGGGAGCGTCGGCTCTGCCAGAGTGCATGAAAATCTATGGGCTGGATATTGGGCGACGGAAATCCTGCCTCACGGACCGTATTGAGCATTGCGCTGCGTGCCGGAGGAAACAGGAAACGAGGGGCTTCAACCAGCAGAAGAGGCTCAACCGCGTCCTGCGGGATACGTCCCGTCAGACCGAACAGACCTGCATAGGCCAGACTGATTTCATACAGCACTTTCGGATTGGGGGCTTCCTGTGTAGGAGCGCTCTCCAGTCCCTGTGCCCGGATAACCAGACTGACCTCGAATGTCGGCTGATCTCCAAGCTGGCGCCCCGTGACATCGACCATCATTCCGATATGGGGCTGCGGCGGCAACTCCCTGTAAACGTCCGGCGTATTCTGCACATCAATGGACAACGTCCGCAGGTACTGCGATCCAACAATAAGAGACGAGGAAGAAGGCAGGGAATCCGACACATCCAGGCTGGCAGAAGCACCTGGCAGTGTATCGGTATATGTTTGATCCATTGGCTTGCATCCTCATGCGATCATCAAATCATACATTTCGTATTGCACTGAAATGCAAGGAAATGTGGTGCCGCGCACTCTGTCACGATGTTTCCGTTTTGACCAGCGGGACGATTTCAGATGCTCCTGCCCCGCAGCATCCCCAGCGCCGGAAGCGGCGTCCAGTTCCGGGGAAGATCGGATCGTCTTATTTTCTCGACCCTGTAGACGGGAATATTCTGCTTTTCGGACTGAAGAAACAGGATGTAAGCGCGGACCTGACCGATCCGCCACTGCCTGTCGGCTTCCGCTTCCTGCCGGGTCGCGTAGATGTTCGCGATGATCGTACGTTTACCCTGCGACGCGAGAATGGCCCAGAATGTATCACTTTTTGGAAGAGCCGGCCGTAACGGAATGATTTCAGACACTGCAATCCCTTTCGGTGATACGTTGGGAATGATATCGCCATCCTGCGCAATGTCAGCACCGGCGCATGATGCCGCCCGTACAGGACATCATGATTGCTGACAGGGAATCAATCTTCCTGCCCGCACGTCTTGTTGCGCCGCAGGTAGCACGATAGGACCATGTTCATGCTCAGACTGCTCATCCTCGTCATTCTTCTTGCGGTCCTGATCGTTTTTGCCCTGAGCAATACTGATCTGGAACCTATCTGGCTGGTTTCCTTCGGCTGGCATCTGTCCATTGGCACACTCGTCCTGGGGGTCGGCGTGATCGCTCTCCTGTTCGGTTTCCTGATTGGCCTGATCGGGGACATGCAGCAGCGATCGCGTGCCCGCCGGGCGGAACAGCATGTTCGAACACTGGAAAGCCAGCTCGTCGAGCTTCACCAGCGCCTTGACCGTCTCCAGAACCCTGTCGGTACTCCCCTTCCCGGCACGGCGCCTGTTTCGCCTGAACAGAAAGTCTGAACATCAGCATGTCCCACCGCACGCGACTGATCGCCGCGCTCGATACCGCATCCCTCTCCCAAGCACAGCATTGGGCGGATAGTCTGAAAAATGATGTCGATGCCATCAAACTGGGGCTCGAGTTCACCTATGCCTGCGGGCTGGATGCGGTAAAGACGGTATCCAAAGGGCACAACCTGTTTCTGGACCTGAAACTCCACGACATTCCCCATACCGTCGCTTCGGGCCTGTCTGCCCTCGCTCCCCTCAGACCGGCCCTCACCACAATTCATGCCAGTGGCGGCACAGAAATGATTGCCCGCTCCCGGGAAGCTCTCGAACGCGCCTTTCCCAACGGATCGGAACGCCCGAAACTGCTGGCGGTCACAGTTCTGACCAGTATGAACGCTGCTGGGCTTCTGGAGATTGGCGTCAATGTCACACCTGAGGAACAGGTGCTCAGACTTGGGAAGCTGGCAATCAAGGCCGGCGCTGATGGTCTCATCTGTTCCGCCCATGAGCTTGAACCCCTGCGAAACATTCTGGGTGACGCGCCTGTTCTGGTCGTTCCAGGCATCCGCCCCGCTGGCAGTGCAGCCGATGACCAAAAGCGCATCATGACACCCGCACAGGCAGCCCGTTCGGGAGCAGACTGGATCGTCGTGGGAAGACCCATCACGAAAGCTGCGGATCCGGTTCAGGCAGCCAGGGCAATCATGGAAGAACTGGCCAGCGCATGACGGGCGTCAAGATCTGCGGGATCCGTAACGTTCAGACGATGGCACTATGTGCTCGGCTGAAGGTTGAGTGGGTCGGGTTCGTATTTTGTGAAGCTTCCCCCCGTTTCGTGACCGCTTCTGACGCCTTGCGCCTGCATGAGAGCGCGCCGCCCCCTCAGGCAGGGGGCCCCCTCCGGGTCGGTCTTTTCGTGAAATCCGAGAACCGGTTCATTGAACAGGTTCTTCAGACAGTCCCGCTGGATATTCTTCAGATTTACGACACGTCGGAGCGGGCCACCGAAATCCAGTCCCGGTTCGGTCGCCCCGTCTGGCAGGCAAGAGGCATTGCCTGCCCTTCAGATCTGCCGACAGATCCCCATATGGCAGGATATGTCATCGAGGCCCCAAAACAGGATCAGGATCGCCGCCCAGGCGGCCTCGGTCGGACTTTTGACTGGTCCCTGACCCGGAACTGGACTGCTCCGTCGTTCTGGATGCTCGCAGGTGGCCTGAACCCGCTCAATGTCCAACGGGCAATTCAGGAAAGTCAGGCATCCGCAGTCGACGTTTCTTCCGGGGTAGAGTCAGTTCCTGGCGGCAAATCTGCTGAACTTATTGAAAAATTTGTCCGTAATGCCCGAAAGGGACTTGATCTGACGCTCAAGCTCCCGTAAGTACCGCCTCGCTCGACAGGAGAGATGGCCGAGCGGCTTAAGGCGCACGCTTGGAAAGCGTGTGTACGTTAATAGCGTACCGTGGGTTCGAATCCCACTCTCTCCGCCAGCGATCCCCCACCATTAGTGACCGTTATTGACCAAGGGCAGCCATATCTGCCCTTTTCCTCCATCTGGTTTGTGTCCATTAATGGAGAGGACAAACCATGAACAGAAATGCGAATAGGGGTATCAATGGGGGTATCGTTTAAGAGGTGCCCTCGCCTGCGGATATGGTATCGATTGCTGGCAAGAATGGGTGTTCGGCGCATACGTTGAACGAATTGATCAAGAAAGCCGAAGTCGAAACCGAAAATTCTGCGGGTTTTCTCGGAGCATTTCGGTGTCTATGGCGTGCGGAAGGTTTAGCGCTATTGCCTTATGCGCAACGCGCAGATTTCACGATAAGATTTCCAATTAATTCGTAATCTTTCTCGAGGTTCGAATAAGAAATACGGATATAGGATGATTTTGTCAGAGAGTGCTTCGAACCAGATGAAACAAGAACTCTGTTTTCCTTTAGAAAATCTATAGCCTTTTTTTCATCATCCACTCCAATCCAAAGGGAAAATCCACTCCCTTTTCTATCAACTAATAAATTATATCCATTTAATACCTCAGAAAGGCATCTCCTTCTATTTAGATATACAGAACGTGCATTCTGTATGCATTCTTGAGCAGTTTTGTCTGCAAGCAGATAAGCCGTAGCTTCCTGAAGAATGCGGCTTGTCCAACCGGCCCCGAAAGCCCGAAATTCCTGAATTTTTCCTATGACTTCAGAAGATGCGGACACAACGGCAAGCCTCAGATCGGGAGACATGCTTTTGGAATAGGAACGAATATGAACCGTGTAATACGGATGCCACTTGCCCAAGCTACAAGGGGGAACGAGGGAGAGGGCGTCCAGAGCGTCCCACTCGATGATCCAGAGCGGCTTTACACTGAAAGTTTCTGCTATGGCCCTTAACCGATCCGGGTGGACGCTTTGCCCCGTGATACCATTGACGCGTGGCTGAAAGACAAACGCAGCTGGTTCATGTGTTAAAGCTGCCCTCAGAGAATGAAGACACGGTCCGTCAGCGTCACAGACGACTGGAATGATTTTTACGCCCAGACGCTCAAGTATATCGAGAGTCGCAGTTGCTGTTGGTGTCTCGACCGCGACAACACTCCCGCGGGACAGGAGCACCGAAAAAGTTTCATTAAGAGCGCAGAAGCCGCCGTTAGTCGCAAGGAAACCTTCGCTCTCATAAGGCCAAGTTCTCCTGCACACTCTCTCAAGAGCGGCCGTAATACGGATCTTTGCGTAGGAATTAATGTCTGGAGCCTGAGCCACGTGCGCCAGAGCCTCGTTCAGAGGTGGCAGCAGGGATCGGTCAGGGATGGCGGCAGAGAGGTTGATGATGTCTTGCCCTGCATGTTTCTGAACACCTCGCCGCTTGGGCCGCGGAGACGAAGACGATCGACAGACCCAACTGCCCAGCCGCCCTCTCCCCTCAATGAGGCCGTCTTCCCGAAGCTCTGCCCAGGCAAGACATAGGGTTGCTGGACTGATCTGCATGCAGAAAGCCAGATCTCGAAGAGAGGGCAGACGACTGCCAAGAGGCAGCAGACCGGACTGAATGAGAAAGCGCGTCCGGCGACTGATGCCAGCAGATGTCCGGTCGGACAGATGGCCAGATAACCACTCTGAAGATACGTTATTTATATTATCCACGGATAATTTCACATTTTAAATGTTCAATAACAACATACCACTTGATATGCACGTTATGGAATGGAAAATTGTCATCAGAAGAGAGCACCACTTCCGCAGCAGATGTCCGGAGACTGCCCTGTTCTGCTGGTTAATAATTACAGACCAGAATTAAATGTTCAATAACAACATAACATTTGTGAGCTCCAACCAGAATCATCAATACTGTTCCGGTATGGATATGAAACATGTGATCCTGAAGCTCCCCGGGGTCCGCCTTCTGCGAAAAGGGAAAAGGGCGTGCGGAACAAGAGTCTATACGTGCTGATGTCCATGACTGCACTATCCAGCAGCATAAGTGATGCTCGGGCGAAAAGCCCATCAGCAGCAAATGGCCGCGAACGTCATGCTCCTGTGACATCCCAGAAGCCTATTGCTGATGGAATTCAGGTGCATGGTAACGCAGAAGAGTTACGCGTGTTTGCTACGGGTCTTCGTAGCCCGACAGGTGTCACGAACCAGACACCTGGCGGCGGCCTACTACCACTCCGTGATGACGCGGCAATGGTCAGTGGCGCCAACCGTGATTTCATCGCCAAACAAGCGCCGACGAGTAACCTGTTCAGCCTGATGCAGATGGCCCCCGGAGTAACAGTGGCCAAGACTGATCCTCTTGGTGTCAGCGACCGTTCCAATGTGATGATCCGTGGAATGCAACAGAACGAAATTGGCTGGGAATTCGAGGGGATGCCCGCTGATGACCAGATCAATCATGTCGCAGATTCCTCAGAATGGTCCGATTCAGAAAATATCGGTCGTTTCGAGATCCGTCAGGGCTCCCCCAATATAACGGCCCCCGTACTGAATGCCGTAGGCGCCCTCGTCAGTTCCTCACTGCGTGATCCATCCCTTCATCGCAGTGGGTACCTGGGCACCAGTTTTGGTACCAACAATGCGTTCCGGGAATTTCTTCGGCTCGACTCTGGAGAAATCGGCCATACCGGCATCCGTAATTTCACGTCCTTCTCTTACACAACTAACGACAACTGGCGTGGTCCGGGCAACAACACGCGCTATCATATAGACAGCAAGTTCGTGAAAGAATGGGGGAACGGTAACCGTCTCGCTGCGGTTGTAACCTATAATCGCCTGCAGAACGCCTGGCAGAACTACCTGACATTAAGTCAGTGGCAGCAATACGGAACGCACTATAATCTGGCCACATCTTTCAAGAACGGACAGGCGAATTACTATAAACTCTGGATCAATCGCCGATCGCGCGTGATGATTTCTTTGCCATCACATTTCAATCTCGGCCACGGCCTCTCCCTGACAGCCACACCTTATTATTTCTGGATGAGCGGCAGCGTTCCCAATGGTACGACGCTCAGCAATACCGGGAGCTATTCCGGCACGCAGCCAGCAGGCGATCTCGGGCTGGAAGACCTGAGCAGTGGGCGTGGTGTCGTCGCGGCGATGGCTGCCGGTTATACATTCTCCAGCGGCATTACGACAGGACTGGCCTATCGCAAGGGGATCAACCTTCTTGAAGTGGGGGCGTGGTATAATAACGTCGATCGCAGGGCCATAACGTCCTATGCCGCCGTTGGCGCAAATGGACAGGCCGCCAATCTTTATGGCGGCCACGCCATCACGATGGCCAATGGATCAATCCTGTATAGCACCAATTTGCACGAGATTCAGCAGACGACGGCGCTTTACGTTCAGGACACAGTGTCTCTGCTCCATGACAGGCTGAAAATCTCCGCGGGTTTCAAGGAAGCCATGGTGGATTTGCGTGGAACCAACATGCTTCCTGGTGCGCGATATTATGCTGGGGCCAGCTATGCCATTCCCCTGCCCCGCATGAGCATTCATTACAGGTTCAATGCCGAGCATCAGGTCTTCTTCAACGTCAATACAGCGTTCCGGACACCGGTCGGCGATACGCCATTCTATGATTCGATCAGTGTCTCAACCGGCAAGATCACATCTCATGGTAGTTCTTCGGTCAAGCCTGAATACTCCATCTCCGAGGAACTGGGGTATCGCTACACCGGGCTCTTCAACGCTTCTATTGGGGTATTCAATTATAACTTCAAAAACCGCCAGCTTTCCGCGAGCGCTCCGCTAAATGGTGTCCTGACCACGCAGTATCTGAATGTCGGTGGACAGACGACACGCGGCGCGGAAGCCGAGATCGGGCTGAAGCGTTGGCATCATATTTCCCCCTATGCGTCAATTTCGTATCTGCATGCGACCATCGACGATAATTTCCATACTGGCGGGACCTACCTTCCCACGAAGGGTCGAACGGCTCCCATGAGCCCGAAAGCCACTGCAGCGGTCGGCATCAATTATGATGACTCCCATTTCTTTGGCGGCCTGCAGTTCAACTGGGTGGATGCAATGTATTCCTCCTTCATGAACGATCAGGGGATCCCGGAACGCAAAACACTGGACATCAACGCAGGGTACCGGATGAGCGACGTCGGCTTCTTCCGGAAACCCCAGATCCAGCTCAACATCATCAACGCTGCCAACACCAAATATCTGTCGGGTGTCGTCGCTCCTGTTGCCAACGCCAAGGCTCAGAAAGGAGCCAATGGAAAGACCATTGCAGCTTCTACACCTACCTACGATGTCGGCGCCGGATTCGCCGCTCTCGTTTCGATATCAACAGGTTTCTAAAAAACGTCCGAGGATGTTCAGTCATGCTTGTTACCCTGATCCAGTTCAACGCCGGCAATAAAAAGGACGAAAATATTGCAACAGTTCGCCGGCTGGTTGCTGACGCATTTTCCCGCCAAAAATCCCGTGTGATCAGTCTGCCGGAAATGTGGCCTTGCCGTAATGCAGACCGTCCTACGCGTTTCCAGGTTGCTGAAATACTCCCGGCGCCAGACAGCGGCGCAACCGGAGGCGAGGTCTACCAGACCATGGCAAACCTCGCGCGCGAATATGGTGCCTATGTCCACGGTGGATCGATTGCTGAACTTGATGGTGAGCGTCTATGCAACACGACCCTGGTGTTCAATCCGGAAGGACAGGAAATCGCGCGCTACCGTAAATTACATCTGTTCGACGTTACGGGACCAGATGGAACGGTGTATAATGAAAGTCGGGACTTCAATCATGGGAAAGCCCTGAGCATCTGCGATATAGATGGCATCAAGGCGGGATTCACGATCTGCTACGACCTGCGTTTCCCCGAGCTTTTCCGCGCCTTGCGCGACGAGGGGGCAGAAGTCATTTTCCTCCCTGCTGCCTTTACCCTTCAGACGGGCAAAGATCACTGGGAAGTTCTGCTTCGGGCCCGTGCCATCGAAAATCAGGTCTGGATCGTGGCAACCGGCATGTACGGCTCACATCGCAACGACAAAGGAGAGATCCGCACAACATTCGGTCATTCCCTGATCTGTGACCCTTGGGGCCATATCGTAGCTATGGCATCTGACGGAGAAACCTCCGTAACGGGATATCTGGATCACGCACTGACACAACGTATCCGCCAGTCCATCCCGCTGGGTAATCACCGGCGCCTTCCCCTGCCTCTGGTAGGCTGAGGGAGCGTCATGCGGGAGAAAAGCTGGATCGTCCTGATTTTTTTGCTGGCACCGATCAATTTCCTCATGTCGCTGGACAGGCACGCCATTTCCATAGCCATGCCCGTCATCCGCAAGGATCTGGGGTTCAGCATATCGGAGGCTTCGTTCATTCTCTCCTGCGCAACATGGGGATATGCGCTCCTGCAACCGCTTTCCGGTTGGCTTGCAGAGAAGCTTGGCCCGCGACGCGTGCTGTTCGGAGCTGCTTTTCTGTGGTCGCTTGCAACACTTGTCAGTCCACTCTGCCTCGGATTTGCACCTTTCCTTATGGCACGCTTTGGTATGGGAGCGGCGCAGGCGCCAGACTGGGCCAGCAGCATGCTTGTTCTCAGGAGACATTTTTCCACCGTCACCCGAAGTCGCGCCAACGCGCTGCTGCTGGGATTCATCTATCTCGGGTCCATTCTCAGTGGACCGCTGACGTCCTGGTTGATGCTGACCTATTCCTGGAAGCTGGCTTTCGCAATTTTTGGCGCATTTGGAATCGCCATAAGCCTGTATTGGCTGGCGTTCTACAGGGATCAGCCCGACAGCATTTCGTTGAAACCCGATTTGTCCCTATCAGTCCCGTCGCCTGATCTCGATCGCAGTAGACTCTTACGGACCCCCCGCTTCTGGCTCATCGGGTTTCTCTATTTCTGCACCATCTGTGTACAGGGATTTTACGCAAGCTGGTTTCCAACCTGGCTACATGAGGTTCATCATGTCCGCCTCAAGGATCTGGGATGGATCTCGTCAGCGCCATGGGTGGCCCTTTATGTCTCAGTACTGCTTGCAGGTATCATAGCCGATCATCTGGCTTCACGGAGTTTCAGCCTGCGTCATATCAGAACAGTTCCCCCGATATTCGGGCTTGTTCTGAGCGCAGTTCTACTGGCCATCGCAAGCCATGCTCAGGGCACCATTCTAGCACTGAGTCTCATGACAGGCTGCCTTGGCGCGATCGGCTTCGTGCAGGTTTCACTGTGGTCCAGTGTTCAGGATATCAGTGGCGCCTACACCGGATTTGTCACTGGTTGCACAGCGTTCTGGGGCAGCCTGTCCGCCAGCCTCATTCCGCTTGCAGTGGGGTGGATCGTGACACGAACCGGTTCATGGGAAGATGTACTGTTTTTGCCTTCGGTGGCAGCCTGCGCCGGAGCGGTCGGCTTTTTCTGGCTTCGGCCTGACAGACCCCTTCTTGAAACACCGGAGCATCACAGTGAGCTCTGAGCATACATCTCCCGCTTACTCTGAGGCCATCACCTTTCACAACATCGGGTCCCGCAGTCTATATGTGATCGTCTGCGACCATGCCTCATCCCTTATACCCGACGAATATAAAGGCCTCGGACTGCCTCCCCAGACGGTCAAAGAGCATATCGGTTGGGATATCCATGCCATGGACATGGCGACCATAGTGGCCGGAATGCTTGTTTCTCCGCTCGTAAGCGTTCCCGTTTCCCGCCTCGTAGCGGAGCTGAACCGCCCTGAAACCTGTCGTGAAAGAATTCCAGCCAGAAGCGAAACAACATTCGTACCGGGGAACCTCTCCCTCACATTGCAGGAACGCGAAAACCGACTCTCACGATGGCATCGCCCTTTTCATCAGGGCCTGAGGACCCTTCTGGAAGAACGTACCTCGCGCGGGAGTGAAACCTTTCTGGTGGGTATTCATTCCTTCACCCCGGTCTATGCTGGTGTTTCTCGTCCATGGGCCGGCGGGCATCCTGTATCGAGCCTCCCATTTGCACGGCAAAACCGTAGCACAAGCCATGGAAAAACAGAGCGGCGCGCTCGTCGGCCGCAACCAGCCCTATGACCTGTGGCAGCACTCGAACCATACGATCCCTTTCCACGGAAACAGACGTGGCCTCGCCGCCATCATCGTCGAAATTCGCAATGATCTCCTGGCCACCACTCCCGATCTTAATCGATGGGCCGGGATCACAGCCCAGGCCCTCCAAAAAGGCCAGACCTGCCCTCTCCCTCCCGTCAAAAGACAGGCCCAAACTGCATGACTCTCTCCACGAAGCCGACCATCAACGGTACCTGGATCATCGAAAGGCAGCTTTCTAGTTGGAGCAACGGTCTATTCCCTCATGAAAGCATGGACCTGTGCGTCTCACTCCGTATCGAGAACGGAAATCTGTTTTATCACTCCGTGAACCGAAGCAACCCAGATGCTCCCCCCTCCCATTTCCGGTTCGATATTCCCCTCGATAACTGCTCGTATCCCTTCACGGGGAGTCAGCGCTTTGATCATCTCCGGGGGCGCCTGTTGCCGGATGGCGCACTGGAAATCTTGAAACTCCAGGATGGCGCAATAGTCATTGCGGAAATCTGGCGCAGGCATAACGATCATCTGTTATTCCGCTGGGGTGTCAGTTGCTCTGCCCCCCAAAGCCCGAAAGCCCGAAAGCCTATACGGAATATTTCAGCACCATCGTCCCCAACGGAGCCAGATCTCATGCTGCGTCGTTCTGAACCTGGAAGATAGAATTCCCTGCTGAGGCTATACCTCATTGCAACAACCCTGTTTCCTCTCACGTCACATGCCGCCGAAAGCTCATCGCTTGTGACCGGCACGCTGAACAAAACCATTTCGGGCAAACTTTCCGTGATGGGAAAGACATGGACTTATGAAAGACGCCTTGCCCCCATCCTCACGATGCGGAAGGCAAGCCGCTCGTCAACATCAAAGAAACCGGACTGCTTCATGAGCCATCCTGCTACTCACTACATGAGGAATGGAATCACATAGAAGGACCAAAAACCAGAGGCTTTTTCGAAACCTTCATTCCTCCATTTTCATTCGAAATGAATTCTATATGATCTCCAATATCTGCTTTCATTCTCAAGTACCTCCATAGTAGACCGACCACCTACCCCCAACAGCGGTCTGTCCGGATTAGGAATTCAGGGGGCCTGATAACCGCCATTCATCATGGCGGCCAACGTCAGACATGCACGTGCTTTTGCACTTCTGAGTCGGTCTCGAAGGCGCGCAGAACCGCCTCCCAGAAAGCTCTATCAGTCGAATATCTGCCCCAATTTGGTGGCTCCTCGACATCCGCCATCGGATCAATTGAAAGCAGAACCCATGTCTGCGTGATCCGATCAATCTCTTTGTCGGAAGAATTCAAAAGGCGTTGTAGCTTATGGATCGTCTCAAGTTTAAACTGTAGGCTACGCTCTCTTGGTCCGTCCTGAATTGCCTCGTCCAGCGTGTCACCACACATGTCAGCATCTTCATCCAATGAACTGGTTCCCACACTGGACAACGGGGGAAATGCATCTCGAATCTCAGCGTGTGAAGAGTTCGACGGTGAAAACATGGTAAATCATCCCATTATGTTCAGTGTTCTTAATCGTAACTTTTGCGTGACGTGCTTCCCGTCTGACTTGATCGGCCTGATGGATATTGTCTCTGCTGCCAGGATGAGAGTAGCGGAGACAGACCCACTTCCGAGGACACTGAAAAAGAGGAACGGTACCTCGCGCAGAGAAAACTACCGTTTTATGTCCCGAGAGATCCCATAACGTCCTGGACAATCCTACTTCCCAGTTCTTCCATACTGACACCTGTCCTCCTTCACCGACCGTCTTCTTCTCGGTCATCTGCCTCGCAGCAACCGTCATGTTCTGGCTATGAGGCCTGAGCCTGGTGCTTACTTGGAATAAAATGCGTAGGCCTGGTGCACGGAACAACAGCCTCTAATCCCCCAATGTATGAGCCATTGTTCGGCAGAAGCGCTGATCGTGCTTTATTGGTCGATACCGTGTCACAATGTCGGCGTTTTTTCGAACGTGGCTGAAGCCGCCTGCCCCTCTGAATTCCTCCCGGCTCGGAGGAGGTAACGTTCAAAAATAACCCTGCCGGACTGGTCCCGGTCCGACGGCGTCCCATATCAAAAGGAGTCATTAAAAACCAGGAGGCGACGGCATGAAGATCGGCATTATCGGAGCAGGCCAGATTGGTAGCACGTTGGTACGCAGGTTTGTGGCCTGTGGTCATGAGGTAAAAGTCGCCAATTCACGCGGCCCGCAGACTCTGACCGAACTGGCGCGGGAAACCGGCGCAAAGCCCGTTACCGTCGCGGAAGCGGTCAGTGACGTGAACCTCATCGTCGTCACCATTCCCGAGAAGAACATTCCTACTCTTGGCCACAAGCTGTTCGAACATGTTCCGGCTGATGTGGTTGTGATCGATACCGGGAACTATTACCCCCGCGAGCGGGACGGCCGTATCGCTGCCATCGAAGCGGGTAAAGTAGAAAGCGTCTGGGTCTCGGAAGAGATCGATCGTCCGGTTATCAAGGTCTTCAATAATATCTACGCAAAGCATCTGCTTGAAGATGGGACCCCCAAGGGGACGGCGAACCGGATCGCATTGCCGGTCGCGGGGAATGATGTATCCGCGAAGAAAACCGTCATGGGACTGGTGGACGAGATCGGGTTTGATCCTGTCGATGCCGGTTCGCTGGCGGAATCCTGGCGCCAGCAGCCGGGAACGCCGGTCTATTGCGCGGATCTGGATGCGGCGGGCGTAACCAGGGCGCTAGCCGCGGCCAGTCGTGAGCGCACTGCACAATGGACAGCAACGGAGAACAGTCCTGGCAGCTTCGAAACACCGGCCTGAAACTCATCGCTATCAGGTATGGCAGGCTTCATTTGCCAGGATGAAGCCTGTGGCCGATAATTTCCACCAGCCAGTCCACGAAGACGCGCACACGCGGGGAAAGCCGTTTATACTTGGATAAAACATAAAAATAAGCTCTCTGTTTGTCCGTTATGGACAGAAGCGGGCCTGCTGTTTGTGTTTTTGCGTCAGATATAAAGTGCCTATCCCCATATTCTTGAGAATGGACATTTATGGGTGAACATAATTCAACATCAGATAGGGTCCCACCAAATATTCTGGAGACAAGGGTAAATATTCTGGCAAATGCGTTTGTTTTTAGCGACATCGCACAGTAAATCTGCAACTCATCTACAACGAATTCTTAGTTCTCCCGTGCCCCTCTCCAAGCCGGTGACCAGGTCGGAATCCATGGGCCCGGGCGTGGCATGCGATCAGAAAGCCGGTAGCAGCCAGCCCCAGCACGGCCCAAGGGAATGACGCAGCCCCCCAAGTCTCAAGCAACATACCGCCCAGAACTCCTCCGCCGGCTATGGCACTATTCCAGGCGACGACATTTATCGACAAGGCGACATCCACGCCGTCGCCAGCCGCATCGGCGAGTGCTGTCTGAAGTAACGTCGCAGCTCCGCCGAAGGTCAGGCCCCATATCGCAACACCGATTATGATCACGACAGGCGACGCAGATCCGACGGCGAAAACACCCGCAACAGCAGCGAACATTGCGAGACTGGCCAGAACGGACAGACGCAGGGCGTGATCGACCATACGGCTGGTCAGCCAGATACCAGCAAGGGCAGCGAGACCAAAAAGCAGCAGGATGCGATCGGCCTGTCCTGCCAGCCCGGCAGGCGTGATGAACGGCACGATATAGGTGTAGAGCACATTGTGCGCGAGCATCCATGTCATCACGACGGCCAGGACAGACCGCACACCCGGCGTTCGCAGGACATGCCCGAACGGCAAACGCTCATGATGCGCCAGACCCGGGAAATCGGGCACTTTCGCCAGAACCCAGACGATCAGCAGCAGGGTGGCAGCCGACATGATCCCGAAGGCCAGTCTCCATCCCACAACAGCGCCGAGCCATGTTCCTGCCGGGACGCCCAGCGAGAGCGCGATCGGTGTGCCGACCATGGCGATGGCCAAGGCGCGTCCCTGCTGGGAACGCGTCACCATCCTGCGCGCATAACCCGCCAGCAAGGCCCAGGCGAGCCCGGCCGCCGCACCAGCACCATAACGGGCCACAAGGGTCAGACTGTAATGCGCCGAAAATGCCGTGACGGAATTGAAGACCACAAAGCCGATGATCGCCAGCAGGAGAACCCGCCTCCGCCGCCATCGCTGCGTGGCGAGTGTCAGCGGGATCGCGGCGCTCAGGGAACCGAGAGCGTAAGCCGTGACCATCTGTCCTGCCAATCCAGGGGAAATATGCAAGTCGGTCCCGATCTGGGGTAGCAGACCGGCCGGGAGGGTTTCGGTCATGATGCAGATGAAGCCGGTCATTGCCAGTGCGAGCAGGCCGGCGACAGGCAGACCGTCCCCGTCGTTCGGCCCGATTGATGTCGTATTAAGGGTCATGCGGCTCTCATATATGGATCGACCGATATATATGAGAGCCCTAGAATCTTAGCAATAAGTTCTGGATCAATTAATATGGAAGTCTTTCGGAAGGAGCGACAACATGGCGCAGGCAGGGCATCCTCGTGTGTTTGACAGGGATCAGGTGATCAACGCTGTCACGGCACTTTTCTGGTCGAAGGGCTATGAACCGACTTCCCTGGTGCAGTTCAAGTCCTGCGTGGGCAACATTTCGCCTGCGAGTTTCCATGCCGCGTTCGGCTTCAGGGAAGCCCTGCTCAGTGAAGGCGCGCAGCAGCATCTGGCGGCTTATGGGCAGGTCATGGCCCCTCTGGGAAAGGGATGTCTGACGACGCGCGATGCGATCGAACAGACGCTGCGCGGTCGGTGCGCATGCAGTCGGCCCGGACGCATCCCTGCGAATGTGTGATCGTAGCAGGCACCAGCAACAACTCGCCGAAGAGTGGTAGCGGATGCGGGCCGGCTTCAGGGCCTGCGTGAAACGCGCCATTGCCAGCGGGGAACTTGCGGGATTGCGCGGCAATAGAGGTGCTGCCCGATATTTTCACGACCTTCTTGCATGGCATGACCTGCGAAGCCCGTGATGGGACGACCTCGAAAAATATGGATGTGGCCATCCCCTCTCTCCTGACGCTGCGGGATGCCAGTGCCATGGTTTCGGAAACAGGGAAACACCCCAAAAGTCTTTGATGGACTGCGGAAATGGCAGACGCCGGAATTCCGCAATCATTTTCCGTATCGGTCAATCCGTAATTTATTGACGCTATCTTGTGCGCATATTATGGATTGAACGATACGGAATTAGGTTCCGGAACATATCGCCGCACTCGGCCAGGGGATCCGGTTATGAGCAGACAGGACATTGCCCTCGTCACAGGGGCCAATCGTGGCATCGGATACAGTATCGCAAAGCATCTGATCGCCTCGGGCA